>NZ_MODU01000004.1:2508287-3135359 GCF_001885075.1 Alteromonas sp. V450 | reverse complement strand
TTTTAAGCGCATAATTTCAATGTGGGTGAAAATTGAGCCATACTCCTTACATACCCTGAATATGCTTGGTGTGTAAGGGGGGCTTTTTACTTCTGTAACTATGCGGGGAATGAAATGCAGTATGCACATGGTGAATTTATCACTACGCGTTGTGGTGGGATAATGGTTACACAAGCCTACGGGCCATGGAATATAGAATGTGTTAATGAATTTGTTGCTGACTATCGGCCCAAATCTGAATGTTTGCATTCCCGTTTATGGGGAGATGTGGTTGCAGTAATGGGAGAGTCACTGTTAGTGCCAGATGCAGAGAGTTTCATCAGTGAAAGAGTAGCGGCGGTAAAGCAGTTGGGGTTAAGTCATATAGCATTTGTCATGGGGCAGTCTACTGCAAAGGCCATGACGAAAGCGCAGCTCAAGCGTTCATATCGAAAAACAGGCGTTGAATTTTCATTTTTTGAAACCTTAGAAGAGGGCCTCGAGTGGCTTCGAGGTTTCGCTTATGACATTGATATGGAAGCACTAGCACTTCATCAAAACGCAGTGGCCGCAAAGCGTTAATTTGGTATGTATTTCGCAACGCTTTATGTGAAGTCGTAAAAAACAAACATAAATATGCGAGGTACGCGCGTGAAAAATACACTATTTCCAACTAGCGTAGTGACAAAGGCCTTTACTTGGGCCTATCAAGAGTTAGGGCTCAGCATTAAGCAAGCTTCTGAAATATTAGGCATTTCTTCTTCGAATTTAGCAGAGTCTACTTTGTTAGGCTTTGAGAGTGGCTCCCCAGAGTATCGAAAACAGCTCGCGTTTATTCGTATGTATCATTTACTCATTACCGTGTCAGAAGGGAACACTGACGCAATGAGAGGATGGTTTAATGGCTTCCAAATAGATTTAAATACAAGCCCATACGCGATGTGCAAAACGCAAGACGGTATAGATAGTGTGACTGATTTGCTGCGCAGTTTAAAGCAAACCGGGCATAATCAGTCATTGTTTGCCTTTACTGCCCCAAGTCAACATCATGCGCTTAGTTACCGTAATGTAGCGCTACATTAATCGTTTAGCAGTGCGTTAGACTTGTTTATAACATTGATAAATTCAGCACACACTAACGGCTGTGTGATGGGGATCATATGTCCTGCGTTATTTATTAACTTACTTTTTGCGTGAGGTATTTTGCTCGTTACTGCGCTACTGTGCTGTGTAGGGTCTAATATCCGGTCTTTTTCCCCGTAAAGTATTCCCACAGGACATCGTATTTCGCTATAGCGCTTTTCTTGTCTAAACAAACTGCCTTGTGCAGATACGGTATCTTTGCTGCCCTCATAAAAGCTGCGAGAATGTATCCCTAAAAGCCCGCCACCCGCTATAGCAAATGATGGTGGCACGGGTTCTGGTGAAAAAATTTCCCTCGTCTGTTTTTTACCAACCTTTACTCTTAGTGGACTGGCAATAGTCTTAGACAACACGTTGCGTACTATCTCGTTGGGAATATAGAGCATGGATAATGGGCCTGCACCTTTTTTGAGCGGTGTAGTTAATGGGCATAGCAATGACACGGATTTAATTTTGTTGGGAGCATCAATTGCCATTCTAAGTGCAACGCCGCCCCCCATCGAGTGCCCAACTAAAAACGCAGAATCAATTCCTTCTTTTGACATCCATTCCAAAAGCATCGCGCTTTGCGTTTCAAATGAAGCCGATGTTTCTGGTGCGCGGCGAGAAAACCCGCTACCTGGGCGATCAACACAGTAAACGGTGTAAGTCTTCTCAAGATGTTTGGTGAGCGCGTAAAAGTTGTCGCTGTTGCCAAGCAGGCCATGAATGCATATAAGTGAGGGGCCGTTGCCGTTTCCTTGCACAGTCCAATGCACACGTCCGCCACTTACAGGGGTTAACTTTCCTTTTGCATTGAAATTCGATGCTATGCTTCGGTCAATTTTGGCAGTAAAGCTGATACATACAACGATACAACCAGTAATAATGAAGAACGCGACAATCATATAAGTTAATCCTTAGATGTATAACGCTAAGTTATCGATTGAATCTAGATAGGTCAACTAAGTAGCGAGTATGCGTTATTATTCACATTGATGATGTGATGAGTGTTAAAACGTTAAATAGAGAGTTGTCATGGAAATAAGAGTGACGTCATCAATAACATTTGATGATAGTGAAATAGAAATGCAGGCTATCCGCGCTCAAGGCAGTGGTGGTCAAAATGTGAATAAAGTGAGTAGTGCTATTCATCTGCGATTTGACGTTAATGCCTCTTCGCTTCCCAACGCACTCAAGGAGCGCCTGTTACTCGCTAAAGATAATAGAGTTACCAATGAAGGCGTGTTCGTACTCAAAGCACAGAATTATCGCACTCAAGAACAAAATCGCGAAGATGCAATAAAACGGTTAGTCGCTTGGATACGCGAAGCTACACTTGTGCAAAAAGCGCGTCGCGAGACAAAACCAAGTAAGGCAGTAAAAGTGCGGCGTGGTGAAGTAAAAAAGCAGCAAAGTGTGAAAAAATCTATGCGCAAGAAAGTGGAATTCTAAACAACAATAGCCTAGACTATCGTCTAATAAAGATGTCATTTCTCAAGACAACGGAAAGTTCTTTAATCAACAAGTAATGTGTCTTGTGTTTGTGCTAAATATTGGACTAAAGGAAGCATATAAAAGTGACTCGTTCAGACGTAATTCCTATGGTACTTTTTGCCGCCATAGTTGTTTCGCTAGGAATAAATACGCCTCAAGCAGCAAATGAAATAATAGCGCGTTTATTCGATAAACCTGTATCAAATAGCGATCTTCAGCCTAATCAAAAAGATGTAGAACGCTTTCAATCGATCCTCAGCGATAAGTCGGAAAAGGAAGTGCGCCGTATTTTGGCTCAGCGAGCACTTGGCGACAAAATCACTGAATCCGTATTAGCCGATTTTGCAAATAAAAATGCCATTGAGCCGAGCGAAAGTGAAATCCAATCTGCCTATACCGTTATTAAAATGTGGACGGTAGAGCTCGATGATAATGCGAGCTTAAAAGAGGACGAGCTAGAGCGATATCGCTTGGCTATGGCTCAGGGTATGGCGAAAAGTTGGAAAGTGTCTAAAGCCCTTTTTGAAACGTATGGCGGCGATGTTGTGTTTCGACAGGACAACCCACTAACGCCTGTCGGCGCGTACCAAAAGCTTTTTGAACAGTATCGCGAGAAAGGCGAGTTTGTTATTTATGATCCCATCTTTAAAGCGGCATTCTGGAGCTCCGTGAAGATGAAATACGCCAACACGCTCGACCAAGATAATATTGATTTTTCTTTGCCTTGGTGGGAAAAAAGCGTAAACGCAACGGCAAATTAACTCCTCCGCACTTCCTTATTTCACTATCACTTCCTCACTTCGCCGAAAATTTTTTATCGGCGTGGGGAATATACGCCCGCATTTATACGTTATCTCTGTGTCCTTTATGAAAAACGGAGATAATCGGATGAAAAAGTTAAATACTGCACTAGCACTGGCTTTAGGTGTGGCGTCAATGTCAGGGTTCGCTCAAGAAGCGGCGGTTTCTACTAACATGTCAGCAAGTGCTTCAACGTCAGCGTCATTTTCATTTGCGAACAGTGAAAATGCCCAATCTTCTAATCAAGTCAATGCCGTAGCTTCTTCGCAGGGTGCGGTGTCTGTAGCAGGAGCAGCCAACACAAATGGGCAATTATCTGTACCTGAAGTGGATAATGACTTGTCGGCTGACCAACAAGCAGACCAGTCTCCTGAGGCGATGTCTGAGCAAACAAGCGAAGGTGGTTCAGAGCAGACAGCGTCTACGGAAGCAATACAAACCTCGATGTCCAACGTAAACTTAGTGGCGAATGGCGCTCAGCAGCTATCGTCTACAGCAACCTCCTCTGTGCTCGTAGCGTCGCAAGCATCGCTTAATGACGCCGCGTCTTTGGCCTCTGAAACAACAAGTTCTGTGGCAACATCGTTAACGGGAACGCTGAACAATAGTGCGTCAGGTTCTTTATCTGCGTTGTCATCAGTGGGAGCCTTAGATGTTCTTGGTGCCGAAGAAGTGGGTACTTCACAGGGAATGGTTTCTGGAACGGTTGAAAACGCGGTAGGTGGCTCAGTAAGTAATACTGTGGGTAGTGCTGTGGCAGGCGCGGTTTCAGGAACGGCAGTCACTGCTGTTGAAGGAGCGCTTGCTAACGCAGTGATGGGCTCGGTTGAAGGAGCCGTTTCAACTACTGTTGAGAAATCGGTTTCTGCAACGGTTGAAGACGCAGTTACAAGTACGGTCAACGAAAGCGTTACTGCAAATATTACCGGCGTTTTAGGTCTATAGCGTATTGGTTCATACCAATAATGTTCAAACGAAGAGACTGCTTACACAACGAATGATTATTGCTCTTCACAATCTTTATCCATCCCCCTAAAGGGATGGATAAAGATACGTGATTTCTGACCCATTATCGGCATGCTTATCACTAAATCACAACACAGATTGATATGTGCAAAATCACTGCGTTGAACAGACCAATAAAGCAATCGTTACCCCTCTTTCCTGCTTAAGGTAATAACAATGAATATGCAAACTTCGCCCTTTTTTCAAATAAAGCCGCTATCTGCTGAGCGCGGGAACACGCTTATATTATACATCGGAGCTGCCGCTCTATTAGGGAGCTGCGCGTGCTTTGGCGCTGCCGATAGCCAACCAACGAATACAAAAGAGACCAACGAAGAACGTTCTGAACAAAACGTGCTATCTTTTTCAGGCTCTGGTTATTTCGGCTATCGTCATGACAGTAACGTAAGCGTTAGCGAATTAGACACGAATTCTGATGTGGCCGACGGTGCAACGCAATTGGATGCACAGCTTAAGGTAACAGTGAAACCGAATGACAAGTGGGAAACTGCTTTATCGATAAGTCAGGCCAACACGCAGTATCAAACGTTAAGTGCGTTTGACCTTGCGCTCACTACATTGTCTGCAAGCACCAGCTATGCATTTGATTTTGCGAAATTAGGCTTACACTACTACCACGCGGGTGCAAAGCTTGATGGCCGTGACTTTTTAACCTACCAACAATACGGAATGTCAGCAGGGAAACTATTTGGACAACGCACTTATTTACGCATAAGTAGCGACATTATAGATAAGCAGTTTGAAAATATACCCGAGAATGAGCCAAACCGAGACAGCGAGGCCATTGCTGTACGTAGTGACTTGTTTTACTTTTTTGAAGGGCAAGACTTTTTTCAAATTGCACTTAAGTATCAAAATGAAAAGGCCCAAAATACAGTGTTCGACTACTCAGGTAGGGGTATTGACCTTGCGTATACGTATCCGTTCGCGATATTTAGTAAACCGTTGGATATAACCTTTGCTTATCAATTGGATGTAAGAGATTACGCTTCAAGAAAAAGTGGTGGTATCGGCAGAGAAGATGACAGACACGTGGTTAAAATGCGTGCAGATTATGCAGTTCATGAGAACGTTGATATCAGGCTTTCTACCCAATATGGAGACTTCGCTTCTAGTGTGGAAGGCGCAAATTATAAAGAAACCATCGCAGAGGTTGGCATTAATGTTCATTTCTAGTGAGCCAGCTATACTGACGGTACTTTTTGGGTTCAAGGTAATATACCAAAACCAAACACACGATCTCGTCCTGGTGAGCCCGCATCAAACGCCGACTGCTTGAGTGCTACTAAGGCGCTATTTCTTCCTTTTTTTTCTCGTAAAAAGCAGGCATATAGCGCTGTGGCGCGAGGCGAGGCCATCGAGGTACCTGTTTGTCTAACCGTTTTTCCATTTGGATGTGCGACATCTACCGAAACACCCAGTGCAGCAAAATCCACATGATCACCTTGATTTGCCCACCTGTATATCACATGTGCGTTGTCGACGGCCGTAATGCCAAGCGTTTCGGGGTAGGCAGCAGGATACAAGGGCAATGACGCGGGCCCCTCATTTCCTACCGCTGCTACTATTTGAATACCTTGTTTATCCAATTGCTTTATTATGCGCGCCAGGATGGGGTTGTCTGGGCCAGCAAGGCTCATGTTTATCGCATCTACATGCTGCGATGCTAAATAGTTAAGCCCTTCAATCAATGACATTAATGTCGCACCTTGAGAAATACTGTTACGTGAATAAAAAACACTGGCATTAAACAACTGACTGGATTGGGGTAATGATGCGGCCAACAAGCTGGCGACAGCTGTTCCGTGTTCAGAGGAAAAAGGGGCGCTCTCATACTGTGTATTCGATGTGTTGATGAGCGCTTTACTATCGTCAACATTTCCAGGGATGTTGCTATCCAATTGCTGACCTTTGATGAAGGAGGCTTGCGAGAGGGTAAGATGTGAAAGTGACGGATGTGTTGGCGATACATGCGTATCCACCATACCGATACGCAGCGGTATTGAGCAAACTTGAGATCTTAATTTATGTGTTGGTGCTGTTATCTGCTGCTTAAGCTTTGTCTCTCGTTCGTTGATTTCGTTACCGCTTTGCGACAAGTAAATGTGGTTTCTTCCGATTTGAGACTGTAGTTTCTCAGGTAAGCTGTTGCGAATATGCAACACTTCATCCTCATTACCTGTCACCTTAACTTTAAAAAGCCATTGAGAGAATGCAGGTAAATATTGGGCTTTTACAATCGTGAAATGCATATTATGAAAATGAACTTTGTCCGCTTCCTCACCCAAAAAAAGCCACTCCTTTTCTACTGCAAGAAAGCCATTCTCAACGACAATCTCATCAATGATTTTCTGTCCTGATGCAGACAGAATCGTTTTTGCGGCGGGTACAGTAAAGCGAGGGGTGGGAATGCTATCGAGTATGTCTACAGACAGCGTAGATAACTCGCCTGCGTCTTTTACAGAAGATTGTAATTTTTGTCGTGCTTGCTCGCGAATGGTATTTAAATCTGAAGGTGCTCTATCAATGATGGGACGCACGGGAGATATCACTTGATCTAACGTACCTGTAAGTTGAGCTTGTGATATCGATGTTGCAAGCAAACTTACAATACCCACAATGAGTGCATTCTTCATCTTGTTACCTTACGCCATTGTTTAATTGAATCAACGCATCATGTGAGAGTGGCATAAAATGTGCCAAGCTCTTTGTACTCGATAGCGAAGCAAAAAGCGGCTTCTGAGTATGACCATTGTCTTGTAGTGACGAATAAATAGAAAAAAAATTCCGCTTACGCGCCTTTTATCTTTTTTAAAAAAATACGAATTTCATGGAATAAAAAGTTAAGTGGCTCGTTAACAGGGTATAAATAACGGAATTCTTCGAAAAGGTACATGAAAATGAGAGAAGAGTTGATTGAACTTGTTCCGTCTTTGCGAAAGTTTGCGTATTCATTGACGGGTAATTTGCACGACGCCGATGATTTACTCCAAACCACAATTGAACGATTATTAAGCAAACCACTTCCTGACCAAGTTACACTCATGGCATGGGCATTCAGAGTATGTCGCAACTGCTGGATAGATGAGTATAGAGCAAAGAAAGTACGAGTTCATGCGAACGATACGCTTTCTTATGAGGCGAATTCTGCGAGCTGCCACGCTGATATGGATGAAGTAATAACACAAGCTGTCACGCTAAAGCAGGTTTCAAGTGCGATGGATGACTTGCCCTGCGAGCAAAGAGAAACCCTCTCATTAGTTGCTGTACAAGGAATGAGCTATGCCGAAGCCTCTGACGTTTTACAAGTGCCAAAGGGTACCATCATGAGCCGTCTTGCTCGAGCAAGAGCGAAGATTTCTAACTTGTTAAATAGTCAAAACGAGGTGCTATCGTGATGTTCACCGATGAAAAACTGTCAGCTTTTTTAGATGGAGAGCTAGAGCCTGCGCAAATGGATGAGATCCGCGAAGCAATAGCGCTGGACATGACAATTTCAGACAGACTTGCTGCTCTTGCTGAAGTAGATAGGGTTGTTAAAGTCGCTGCTGAAAAGGCAACAGCAGGTGCGCTACCTAAAGAAATTATTAGTCTACTGGATGATAAAAACATAGTATCGGCGCTTAAAGCACCCGCTGCAGAGAATGTTGTACCCATATCGTCAAAAGACAAGATGCAAAGTGCCGAGCGCAGCACACGTGCAGCTTGGCAGACGCCATTTGCGGTGGCAGCAAGTGTAGCTGCGCTAGCAGGACTGGTGTTTCTAAATCAACAGGGGAGTGAAGCGACCGAGCCGTCACATTGGGCTAGTGTATCGTCTGTATTAGATAACAACTTAACGGGTGAAGCTACCACATTGGCAAGTGGTGTCACAGTGACGCCACAGCTATCTTTTTTAAATACGGAACATAGTTTTTGCCGGCAAGCACAAGTTGGATCGCAGAGCGAACTTAACGTGATGATTGCTTGTAAAAATAATCAAGGTACATGGCAGCTTGCCGCTAGCAAAGTGCATAAGCTAACTGAAAGCACGGGCGAGTATCGAACTGCCACAAGTGCTAAGTTGTTGGAAGATGAATTAGATAACATGATGGCGTCTGCGCCGTTAAACCGAGAGCAAGAAGAACGCGCAATTGCGTCATTGTGGCAAGTTAATGCGGTCAAAGGAGTAAATGATGAAAACTAAATTTATGTTAGCTATTGCAATTCTGATAATGACAGGCTGTGCGAGTCAATCGGACTATAAACAGGCCAAAAAAGGTGGCTTCGGCTACACCGAAAGCAAATTAAGTGAAACGCAATATCGCGTGCATTTTAAAGCGCGAGGGTCTGATAAAGGTAAAGCGATGGACTATGCCATGCTGCGCGCCGCCGAACTTACGCTGCTAGGAGGTTACGATTGGTTTGTCGTAACCGATCGCGAAACGCTTGTAGACAAGGAAACGGTTCAAACTTCACCTACAGCTGGATTTAGCCGACGCTACGCAAGGGTTACTGACTGTGGCGTGCTCACATGCCGTACGTCTTATCACCCGACAACGCAACTTGAAACTGGGGTGTTTATAGGTGGGTCTCAGCAAAGTGAGATTGAGAGTATCTTAAACATTGAAATAGGTAAGGGAACAAGGCCTACATCGATAACCAGTTTTGACGCAAGAGAAGTACGTGAAAATCTGCAGCCCAAAATAGATGATTAAGCAAGAAAAAAGGGCCGTATCATCAGAATACTGCCCTTTTTTCTTTGGTTTGACCCATCCTAAATAGCGTTGACACTTTTCAAACTTATTTTGGAGAGTGTAATGAAATCAAATAGCAGAAGAACTCAACGTGATTATTCCCTCGCTTTTAAATTGGCTGTTGTAGACCAAGTTGAAAAAGGCGAGTTCACCTACAGGCAGGCTCAAGATCACTACGGAATACAAGGTTGCTCAACTGTTTTAGTTTGGCTTCGTAAGCACGGTCGTTTAGATTGGACGGATGGAACACCGAAGTTTCTAACGCGAGGCCACGTCGTGGATAAACCCAAAGCAGAACTCACCCCCGAACAGCGAATTAAAGCGCTAGAGAAAGAGCTTGCTGATACAAAAATGAAAGCTGATTTCTTTGAAGCCGTTGTAAATGTCCTTGAAAGTGACTATGGAGTAAGCGTTGTAAAAAAGCGCAAAAGAAAGTCATCCAAGAAAAAGTGATAGGCGGAGTGTCCGTTGCCAAAGCCTGTCGTTACCTGAAGATTTCTCGTCAGGCTTACTACCAATACTGCGCTCGCTCACTCAAGCGCGAAGCGCTTGAAGGTCAAGTCATTCAGTTCGTCCGTCAGGAGCGAATGATGCAACCTCGCATCGGCACTCGGAAACTACAGTATCTGCTTGCGCTCGAAAAAATGGATATCGGGAGAGACCATCTCTTTAATTTACTGAGAGAAAAGCGGCTATTGGTGCCGACAAAGCGCGCGTATCACAAAACAACCAACAGCCATCATCGGTTCCGTCGTCACCCTAATCTCATTAAAGCGGGTTTCAAAGCAGAGAAGCCCAATCAGCTTTGGGTAGCGGATATCACGTACTTACCGACGCGAAGTGGAGAGAGTTATGTAAGTCTCATTACAGATGCTTATTCGCGGAAGATTGTGGGCTATCAGGTTGACGATAACATGCGAACGCAGTCAGTAAAGCAAGCATTTACTCGAGCGCTTAAACAAAAAAGTACAAAAGAAAAGCTCGTGCATCACTCAGACAGAGGTATACAGTATTGTTCAGAAGAGTATCAAAAACTCCATAGAAAACATGATGTACAGTGCTCGATGACAGATGGCTACGACTGCTATCAAAACGCCCTTGCAGAGCGAATAAACGGTATTCTTAAAAATGAATACTTACTCCATAAGCCACGAGATTTAGAAGAAGCGAGAAAGATGGTTGCAGAGTCAATAGCAATCTATAATGGTAGGCGGCCACATCAGGCCCTTAAATACAAAACGCCCGATGAAATACATCGGGCGTTTTAACCGAAATAAGTGTCAACCTATTTCAGGACTAGTCAGTTGCGGGAAAGCCTTGAATAAGCAGAAGGCTTTCGCTTTTCGTGTTACGCCGGTAAAGGCATTAATTGAAGTATGCGTCTACCTCTTTTTCAGCCTCATCACGGGTTTTGCCGTACTCCTGCTGAATTTTTCCCACTAGTTCTTCACGGCGGCCGTCTATCACATCTAAGTCGTCGTCGGTAAGTTTCCCCCACTTCTGTTGAACCTTACCTTTCATTTCTTTCCAATTACCTTCAATACGATCACTGTTCATAACTTGCGCTCCTTACTTAAACAATTGGTTGAGAAAACTGACGAAAAAAATTGCCAGTTGTACAAGTGAGAGCAAAACGTATTCCATGATATAGGTTGCTGATAATAATGGATATTATATAAAGCGTAGATATTGAGGCAGCATTTTTCATGCACAATTTACAATCAGTTGCAAACGCTACAAAAAATTGAACAAGGCGTTAAGCTAAGGTTTTGGCGAAGGCTTCACTATCCTGCCTTTTCTCTATTTTGTGTTGATCTTCGCTACAACCTTTTTTCCAGTAGCTACTGATATACAGTCTTTCGTGAGCCACTTTTTTTTCACTCCCAAGCCATGTACGTATCGCCCGCATATCGGAGAATTCACACGCAACCCAAACGGTAGGATCACCTTCTAACCAATCTAGCTGTGAAAGGCGGTAGGGCAAAGACTTCTCATGCTCCCATATCACTCTAACCCCATCGGGCCTTTCCAGCGAAACCGCATCTTGCTTATCTTCAATTTTAATTACTGCATAACCTTTGGCACGAGAGGGAAGTGCCGCAAGGTGATTTCTAATAGTGGGAAGAGCAGTCATATCGCCTGCTAGGAGTACCCAGCTGTAATGTTCATTTAAGCCTTTGCTCGAACCTGGACCTGCTAATGTAATAACGTCACCAGGTTTAGTACTTGTAGCCCAAGCGGAAGCTGGCCCTGTTTTTCCGTTATCTGAATGAATAACCATATCCAAAACCATTTCAGGTTTATCTGCATCAAAGTGAGCAACCGTGTAAGTACGCATTGCCACTTGGCCCATATCTGTAGGTTTGGTAAGCGGGTTTCCGTCTTTATCAAACATAAGCTTTACGTAAGCACCAGCGGTCATAGCAGGGAAAGTACGGAGGTCTTCACCACTTAGAAAGACGCGCTGCATAGTAGGGGTTATACGAACAGAGTGCGTCACAACAGCCTGGCGAGTTTGGGGTTTAGACATTAGCTTCTCCTTAGAAATCTAAAGAAATACTACATGATAATAGTTATCATTTGCATCTGTTAGAATGAAACAACTTAGTTTTTTTAATCCTATTTTTTAGATTAAAGGCAGGCTCTGAAAAACAGTGGTTACCATTGTGGGAAAGTATACAGAAGCGTCGTTTTAGACGTGGGCTGATGTGGGAAAAAGCAGGCAAAAGAAAAGGGGCTAAAAAGCCCCTTAAAAAACCACAACATAACTTGGAAAACACATTTACACACCATAAAGACGAACACTCAACGACTTCATGTATTAGTAAGATAACCAAATTTCAAAAAGGTTCCGCCTTTTTAAAAATAAAAGGTAAAAAATTAAATACCTTTTAAAGGCGCAAGGAAAACCAATTATTACTATTTATACAGGTTGATATTAGGTTTATCGTTGCCTTCGTCTAACTTTGCCCATTTGATTTGCGCAGCGCTAAAAAGACAACACATGCAGTAGTTGCAATTAATGCCGACGCCACAGCAAAAGGCAATGCGATATTTAATTGATAGAGAAGTGCAGCGACAGGAGGCCCTATCACATAGCCCATGGCGGTGGTGGCCGTAATCAACCCCGTTATTGATGCCTGCTGGGATGGTGTACAATAGGTGGTAGCGGCAGCTGCTAATGAAGGGTACGCCATGCCCATGCCTAAACCCATCAATATCATTGCGATATAAAGCACAAATATTGAATGTTGAATAAAGAGTAATAAGTACGCTAACCCGAGAAGCGGAAGTGCTAATGAGATCATTGTTTCTTTACTCATGCGCCCTTTTTGTACCCACCCAAATTGCGCAGTGAGCGAAGCAGCGGCGCTTATCATCATCGCGAAACCTACCTGTCTAGCAGCTTCAACTGGGGTGTAATGATAAAAGTCGATAAAAAAGAAGCCTAAAGATTGCTGCATCATTGCCATAGCGCAAAATACACATACGCATGCGGTAACAAAAATATAAGGCATTTTAGTAGATGGTTGCGTATTCTGGCCTGGATGTGAAGGGGTATGATGCTGTAATGACGGCGCCAACACTGGAAGTTTAAAAAACACCAATGCCAGTGCTAAAAGTGTCAACACAACAATGCTGTACAAGGGCACGAGTAAACCAAATCCTACTAAAAGGCCCGCGTATGCGGGCCCAACAATTTGCCCGACATTACTTGCTGAGGTTACTTTGCTAATTGCGCTCACCCTAGCTTGCGGCGAACTTATAGCTACAGCATAACCCACGGCCGAGGGAGGCGTTGCAGACATAATTGTAGATTGTAAACTGCGACTTATTAGAAGCGCCAGAAACAAATTGGTGCCGCTAATGAAACCCGAAAATCCCGCCATCCATGCGCTTGCAAAGGCCAATGTTCCTATACTATAGCCGGTAAGTCCCACCATAAGAATACGCTTAAACCCGGCCCGCTTTGCTACCTTACTCCAAACATTGGTACCAAATGCGAAAATAAGCGCCGAACTAGACATGATTGTTGCTATGTGAAATTCAGACAGGTTTGCCTCGCGGCCCATAGAGGGGAGCGTGGTCAGCATAACGCTTTGGCCCACAGACGTAGCAAGCAGTGCACAAAAAAGAACTTTAAAAACAACAGTAGATGCAGAAGGCGATATCACGCGGGTAGCTCGTTATATAAGCGGCAAAAGTCTAAGTGATGTTACCATAGTTGAGTGTAAAAAAATGCCCGCCAAAGGCGGGCCAAAATCAGAGGTATGTAAAGGCCGGGATGGGCCTTAGAGGGGAGAGGGAAGTCGTCGGTTGACGACTCACTAGCAACATCGACGACATTACCAGTGTCCTCACAATGGTCTCGCTGAAGCAACACACACGTACATTCAACGGAGCCAAATTGGGTCAACAGTCCCTTGCTGCACAAGACATCACTGTCAGTGCTTACGATGTAGGTACTCAGCGCTTGCTTGCATTCCTTATGAAACAAGAGCCGTGCGTCCTGCGAGTTTATTTAGGTTATCTATTACCTAACCTCACCATCGAATAGCAGTTCAACGAATCTCCTACAGTCGTCCCTTAATGCCAAATACTGTCTCGTCCATTTGTCCTTGGCGACCACTCCATTTACTTCCTATGTCGTCACCTTCAGTATTTATCATCTACGCGGCTTGGCCTCTCCGTCGCTAAAGCTATCCTAGCTACAAACTGCGCGCTGCACTTATTCGTTAGTCTAATATATGCGTAATCTGTGCCAAGTGAGTATTTTTCAAATGCTTTGTTTTAAGTTATTGAAATTAAGGCTTTAAAATATTTTGTTTGTGTTCTGAACGTTAAGTGAAACTTCCTGGCGTCATCAGGCCTGTATTTTTTTCCTAGTTCTGTGTAGTGATTATCAAACAGATGACAAGAGAGAAGAACAGGCAGAGGATAATGCAATATCGAAGCTCGATAACGTTAATGCGGCGCATAAAAGTTAGCTATCTGTGATAAGGTGGCAATGTAATAAATACAGGTTAAGACCAAATGAGAAAGCTCGCACTGCTGACATGCCTTTACGCTTTTTTTGCGCACCCGAATGCCACTGGTAAATGGCATTATGGGGAAGAAAATATTATGGGAACGAACATTGAGGTCCAAGTGTGGGCAGAGGAGCGTGACAAAGGCACAGCGGCGATTGAGATTGTTTTTGAGCAAATGAACGCTGTAAATCAGCTGATGAGTCCCTATTTAGCGTCAAGCCAACTTTATGCCATTAACACCCATGCGGCAACCAGACCGGTAGTGGTTGATGAAGCACTATTTAACGTCATTGAAAACGCCGTTGCATTCAGTGAATTAAGTGAGGGGGCCTTCGATATAACGTTTGCGAGTGTTGGGTTCATGTATGACTACAGAGCACGCGCAAAACCATCACAAGAAAGTATAGACGGTGCGCTAGACGCAATTAATTACCGTCACATTGTCTTAGACAGCACGTCGCGTTCTATCAGCTTCCTTCACCCTGATGTCAAAATTGATTTAGGTGGTATTGCTAAAGGGTATGCGGTGGATGCCGCTATTGAAGCGCTGGCTAAGATGGGCATCAAGCACGCCCTTGTCACGGCCGGAGGCGATACGCGATTATTAGGTGATAGACGAGGTCGCCCATGGATTGTAGGGATACGAGACCCGAGAAATGAAGATCGCCAGGCGGTTACATTACCTTTGGAAAACATCGCGATATCAACGTCAGGTGACTACGAGCGTTTTTTTGAAGAGGACGGTGAGCGCTATCATCATATCTTGTCGCCAAAGACGGGTAAGTCGGCTTATGAAGTACAGTCGGTCTCTATTATAGGCCCCTCCAGCCTCACGAATGATGCATTGTCTACCACCGTATTTGTTATGGGCGTGAAAGCGGGGATCTCACTGATTAACACATTGCCTGATTATGAAGCTATCGTATTAGACAACACGCGAAGATTGCATTACTCAAACGGGCTAACCCAATAGCAAATCGTTGAAAAAGCACACGCTAGCTGTGCTTTTTCTCGTTTTTTTAATCGATGTTATATTGTGCCGCTTACTATCGGTTCAAACGCGGTTAAGCTATCCATAAGGGCAGAACTGCCTAGGCCATGCCCCGGAAATAGTTGAGCAAACTGCCCTTGCTCGCCATGTAACGCCAAGTAATTTAGTATGACGGTCTCAACGAGCAAGTTCACGTTATTTGCCGCAGGCGTAGACGCAGTTTCTACCGAACCATCGTTGCGCATGTACCCCAATTGTTGATGCTGTGCCTTTGTATCAGCATTGGCGCCCAATAACTGAGGAGCGCCATTTGGATTATATACAAGGAAAAAAGAGGCGGACGTCGATGAATTATCGCCAGTCCACACTCCTTTTCCACGTCCATTTTCTGAATCGTCAATCATGCCGTTGCTGAATACCGAGCCATCGCTACAAACATACATCATTAATGGTGTACCTAAGCGTGCTGCATATTCTAAACATGCGCCCATGCATCGTCCTGCTCGTCTATCACGCACTTCGCCAGTAGCTCTGCTTCCATCGTGATAATCATAACCACCCATGGTTATCGTTCCTGCACCCGCGAAACCATTCATTACCAGTTTCATCACCGATGCGGTTTTTCTAAATTCGCTGTCGCCATTAAATTCATCCTGACTGAAAATACCCGATTCACCCACGATAACTGGATCTAATTCTGGGCTTAGAGTAGTCGGGTCGCCGAAGCGATCAGTTATGTCTGCGCTTTTAACATAGCCACAGCGGACCATGTCTTTAATGACGTCGTCAGCGGTAATCTGGGTATTGACCTTGTTAAGCTTCATATCGCTAATGCGCTGAATAGACTCCATCACTGCAACCGAATCTTCCTGACTGAGCAAGCCAACGAGATCGCCAGTATCAACAAGCCCTGTTACGTCTGAGGGTCTATCTATTTTTGTGGGACGCACAGCCGCATCAATCATTGCTGCCGGAGCCATAGAATTTCCCCCTGAATCGCTATTGCGAGAGCCAATGAGGGTTAGTAATGAGCCGTCTGCTCCAGCTCTGTTTATGCCATACATTGGATTATGGGGATTGTTGCCTGTGTCATTTTCAGAACGTGCAGGGATAACAGCACCATTGATATTAGCCCGGTTAGTTACGCTAACCTTGTCTAGAATTCCATGTAGAAAGGCACTGTCACTGTGAAATGCCAAGCCCAACTCTGAGTTAACAAAATCGGAAAGCCCCGTGTCTGGATTGGCTATTGAAGGTACCATATCTCCGGGCAAACCTTGCCGGCTGTAACCAGCCGTGCTCAAAAAGTCTAGCTGCCCGCCGCGACCACCAACAAGTACGTTTGAGCCGGCTATATTTGCACCGCCTGCAAGGTCAAAAGTGATAAAGGGAATTTTACCCGCCCCCTGAGACGCAATTCCACAGCTGGCTTTTAGTGCTTCTAAATCGGGAGATAGCGTAGCATGGGCTTTGTGGGGGGGGGCAAACAAGCTTAATACCGAGCCACCCATTACGGTGGCTGCACCAGTGCAAAAGCCTTGTGCGATAAATTCTCGCCTGGTCATAGGCTTGCTATGATCGAGGTGATAAAGCGGTGCATCAGGGCTGGCAGCTTGCTTAGGACGTTTTTTAAAAAAATGTGACGTTAGTTTGGCCATGGCTTCTGTCCTATTGTATCAACATAGTGGCGCTACCTAGCACGGCGGCACAACTCGCTTTCACTACGGTTCTTGTATATTGGGCGTTGCAATTGCTACCCGTACCACATGAAGTAAGTCGGTCGACAAGTTGGTTTATTTCACCGCGTACCAGCATGCTGTCTGCTTGGGTCTCAATATTGCTTTGCAACATAGTGCTTATGATAGGGTCGAGCATGTTATTTCGAGCTTCCCCGCTAAATGCAGTATTGGCTGGTTGATTGAAGTCAAAATCGGGGAAATAGGCATTTCTCAAGCTATCTGTTTCAACCAAAGTATCGCAATAGCGAATAGCTAACTGTGTGACAGCCATTTGATTGGAAGCCAAAAAGCTTGTTATATCGGTTACCGATGGCAGCTGCTGTTTAAGTTGAACAAACGTATTATGAACCGACGGTGTATTCATTGGTACCGTTGTTAACACTGACATAGACGCATTGATTTCAGAAAAATGTTTTGTACCAATGTCTGGCTGAGGCGTAAGATCTGATTGCTCTGCAGGTGCAGGAGGGGTCGCTGCCACTCTAACATTTCGATTGTTGCCGAGTACTTCAAAAGTTAGAAAGAACTCATCCAACTCTGGCCCTTTTTCTAACGGAATAATTGTGCCTTGGCGAGAGAGTGCGGTACCCGATATAGGACTGTAGCTGTCAGCGCTAATACGAGTATCTAAGGTAGAGAACACCTGGCCAGCAAACGACTCTCTACCGTTTATGCCAATTCGCATTCCTTGTACAGAGATATCAGGGATGGTTGGGCTACTATCAAGAGAGATGAAAAACGGTTCAGCAAAAAGGTAGCTAAATGAATCAAATTGGCTTACCTCAAAGACAATATAGCTGTCAGGTACGTCAATCAAATCGCTTACGCCAAATAAAAGATAATATTGTTGACCGACCCCCGCGTCGAAGTTTTTAATTATTTCATCGTCAGACAAGGTACGGTTGTGAATGGCCACCATTCTAATGGTGCCAGCCCACTCGCTCTCACCTGACACTTCGCTCCCAAGCACGAATGCGAAACTGTCGTCCCAATCGAGTAGGTTGCCGCCTTCTATCGGGTCAACATCACCCGTGTATTCACCGTTAACGTAAATGCGACGGCGATTATTAGCATCATAGTTAACCACCACATGCTGTAGTGCGGCTTGTAGCACTTCTGCAGCATCTTCAGTTGAAAGCGCAGGCTCACCATTGATGTCAGTGTTCGCAGAGCGCAACAACATGTCGTAATTATAAAGTGTCTGTCCCAAAGTAAAGTTGCGTCTGTCTCGTCCGCCTGAATAGCTCACAATTCGAGCAGGTCCCTCTTGTGTCACATTGGCAGGGGCCACCCAGGCTTCAATGGCAAACTCGCCGCTACCCAAGATAAGGTCGTAAAGTTTTTTACTGTTTGATGTACTCCCTTGGGCTTTACCACCATTCAACTGGATGCCGTAGCCGCCAACCCAGTTATAGGTTCCAGATAAGGTGAGGTCTAGGGCAGGGTCTATACCTGATGTATCAAAAGCCGTGTTACCTGAACCCGTTTTAAACTCCCATTTGGCTATGGTATTTTGCTCATATCTACCCCCTCCACTCGCCAGCGTACCTTCGAATAATGACAGGGCGTTAGAGCTGATTAAATTTGGGTCTAACTCGGTAAGTTCAATCCCGTCAGCCAGGCTCTCAATTGCCTCTTGTAACGTTGTTCCATCCGACTCGCAATCGCTCCAGCAATTATGGAATTCGTCACGAAGACGAACGACAAAACGAGAATTAGCCGGCGCGTCTAGGTTAATTCTGTCTTTTGCTGCTTCATACGCTTCATTGATATCACTTGAAGAGAAATACGGTGAGATAGGAATAGTGGCACTATTTGTGTGGCAACTAGCACAGTAGGTTTGCAATAGTGGATAGACGGTAGACTCAAAAAGCGCAGGGCTTTCGGGAAAGTTTTTCGTCGCGCCTGGTATGTTGATAGGAGGCGCTTGCAATTCAATCTCTGTCGCCTGGTTCAGCTGCTCTGATGAACTTGCCCATTCAGTTATCCATGCGGTCATTATATCTGCACAAGCGGTGCCGCTAGTAAGCCAGCAGTTGTGTCCACCAGCAACTTTGCTAACGAGTCTAGACTCACTGGGCTGACTTAGTTCAACTAAGTTACCGGTATCGGCATAAGCAAGGTTAATATCGTCATTACGAGCAAATGTTGGAGACTGCGCTCCTTGCGTATGGCAAGCACCACAGCGCTCTACAGTCGCTATATTATCCCATAATGCTTGCTTGAAATTAGCAACATCGTCAGTGCTTGGTGCGGGGCCTGTGTAATTCACTACGGGCTGTTCAGTGGGGGGCGGAAGCGGATTCGGCTCTACAACTGTGTCGCTGCCTCCACACGCAAAAAGGGCAATGATGAAGCTGATAATAGTTAGGCAGCGAAACGCTGACGCGCGCGTTATATTTTGGGGCATGTTATTCTCCCTTACAATAATTTGCAGCGTCTGCAAACACTGACTTCATCTTATACCCCGACGCAGCAAAGCCGGCTTGCATGCTCGATATTTGCTCGCGATCTGCATTGTTTTGTGGTGCGCGAAGACATACCTCTTTGAATACTTTGGTGACTTGGCAATGCGCAAACTGCTGACTATTTGCTAATTCTTGCCCCATTGATTTAGCGCCTTGACCAGAACCTGGCAGCGCAGAAGACCATCCAAGGTTAAAGTTCACTCCTTCTCGCCAATAATTATCCCAACTATCATCCTCGGTGACGAAGCCATGTACAAAGTTATTGCCGTTTATTAAATATTTCTCCTGAACGCGCGTGCCCGTGACAGGGTCGACAGCGTCGCTATCGTTATATTCAATTGCACCCCGCTCACCCTCAGGATCGCTGTCCACATCATAGCGATAATTGTAGTAAGCAAATGCTTGTGCAAGGGGGTCCATTCCAGAGTGACAGCTTACACAGTTATTGTGGAATAACCGGCTATCTCCGCCTGGGCTTCTACTTACGTCTTGTCTTATTCTGTCAGGTGGTCTGCTGATGTCTGCAACCCCTTCAAGGTCAGTACACATATGATTCATCAAAGTGAAGCGAAACATCGCTCGGTTAGTCCCATCTTTAAAAAACGCTTTAGCCGCAGCGCGCGTGGTCATAATACCCGCAGTCGCTTCACTAGGGAGGTTTGTCACTGCAGATTGCGTGGTTCGAATCAGATTTGCTTTCAGGTCGACTACCGCATCTTCCATAGCAAGGTAGTGATTGTTGTTGTTAGTACTATAAGCTGGAAGCGAAAGCTCGCTATCGCCAACGTAAAGAATATCTGCACTTAATACCTCTCTGAAATCGACGTCATCCCTTATCATACCGATCACAGTTGCAATGTAGTCATTGAGTGGTACAAACTTATCGAATGCCTCGTTGGTCCAAGGGGCCACCCATGTTTTTAGCGTAGCGTTGTAGAACGCGGGGTGCTCCATAGCGATATACGCGGCTTCATTAATATCACCTTGCTCTATTAATAACTGCATTTCTGCCAATGCGTCAGACGAAGGCGGAACGCCCGCCAGTCTCTCATGCATGCGCATGGCTTGTTCACGTGCACCACAATACGCATTAGTTGCAAAAACCACTGAGAGGGATAATAGTGTGAGAGCGTTTATCGACAACTTGAGCGCATGTCGATACCCACGGTGCTTTACTCTTTGCGAACGAGTTGCTTCGTGCACTTTGTACTGTCCTAATTTCCACAATTACTTGCCATGAAACCAATCAGAAGCAAACATGTAAAGAGTCAAATCATAAGTAACGTTTAAATTCTAATAACTAACGTTTTCGCTTGTACCAGTTATAACAACGCCAAGTTACTGCGATAAATTCTGTAAAAGTTCAATATTTACAGTTAGTTGGGCAATAAAATGCTTTCTGTATTTTTAGGCGAAACGTGTAATTTTCGCGTGAAATGGTATGGAAAAATATCCGCTTTTATACTTTTACCGCTTGAGTCATTTCTCAGTCAATGGAATGATAGAAAAACATTTGCCGATGTCAGTGGTAAGTAAATAGCCACTTAGTGAATACCTTGTAATTAAAGCCGCAGCATAGCTTATCGCCGTTTAATAATAAGTATTGGTTGTCACCTCACTGATATAAATGTTGTAGGAAAGATGTCTTCAGTTAGAGGTTCAGGGACCATGAAACGTTTAATAGGTCATAAAAATAAGATTTATTTGGCGCTGCGTAGCGCGAGTATGTTGATTGCATTGACCTTGTTTGCAGGCTGTGGTGAATCTGTTGTTTCTCAAAGTAATGAAGAGCCAGATCCTGTTGTTGTCGATATCCCCATCGCATTTATCAAACGAGCACTCCCTGTTGACGATGATGGGAACCGAGTTCAAACAGATCTTCGCAGACCCTCTCAATTTATTCCAGGCGCAGCGCTTTTCATAAAAAAGCGAGCCGCTGTTAGTAGTGAAGAAATTAATATCACTGATCGTGTGTTTTTAGCATCTGATTCAGACACGCAAGACCCAACAGATTTTGCATCGCTGCAGTACGATGTGAAAGATTTAGAAGTCTCCTACGATGGCACGCGGTTACTTTTTGCTATGCGCGCACCGGAAATTGAAAATGCTGATGATGACGAGCAGCCGACGTGGAATATTTGGGAGTACGACTTGCCAAGCGACACACTGCGTCGAATTATTGCATCAGATATTGTTGCTGAAGCGGGAGAAGACATCAGCCCAGTATACTTACCAGACGGCCGCATTGTTTTTAGCTCAACGCGTCAGCGTACCAACCAAGCAATTTTGATTGATGAAGGAAAAGCCCAATATTCAGGCTTAGAAGAAAGTCTTCGCGTACCTGCTTCAGTGCTTCACGTTATGAACCCTAATGGTACAGACATAACCCAAATTTCATTTAATCAAAGTCATGACCTTGACCCGCTGGTACTTCCAAACGGCAAAGTATTATTCACTCGATGGGATCAGGCAGTAGGCGACAAGGGCATGCACCTTTATCAAATGAATCCTGACGGTAGCCAGTTAGAAATCATGTATGGCCGTCACAGTCATGATTTTGATGGGAGTAATCAACATTTCATAAAAAGCCGAACAACGCCGGATGAGCAGGTTATCGTAGCTGTAAGCGAGTACCAGCGCACCCGCCTAGGTGGAAACTTCTATCGATTAAATATAAACGATTTTATTGACAACGAGGCACCCGTAGCGGCGAATGATAGTGCCACTGGGCCAGGACAAATACCGGCGCTCTTTAACACTATTGATACCCAGTCTCCACTCTCTCCTGGGGGGTATGTGTCATCTTTATACCCGTTATTCGATGGCAGTGGAAGGCAGCTTTTTACTTGGAGCCAATGCAGAGTTTATGCACCAGCAAGCGCTGATGACAATCCTGAAGAACGGAAGATCCTTCCCTGTTCGCAAGCGCTACTTGCAGAAGAGGGTATCGAAGCCGCCCCTGAATTATATGGGTTATGGATGTACGACCCCGCTAGCAATACACAGCAGGTAATAGCGCCGCCTCAGGAAGGCTTTGCCTATACTGAAGTCGTGTCTATGGAGCAACGCATCTTTCCCCAAGACTATGTGCAAGATGAAAATTACAGTAACGAACTTGCAGAACAAGGTTTAGGTAGGATCCATATTAGAAGTATCTACGATGTCTCGGGTGAAGATATCACGCCCATGGGGATTGAAGTGATGGCAAATCCAGCGCTAACGTCGCCACAGCAGAGACCCATTCGTTTTGTGCGAGTTGTTAAAAGTGTATCGATACCGGACGACGACATAATTGACGTTGAGAGAAGCGACTTTGGGCCATCCCGTAACCTACTCATGCGTGAAATGATAGGATACGCAATGGTTGAGCCAGACGGCTCTGTTATGCTGGACTTGCCCGCAAACGTGCCTCTGTCGTTAAGCTTTTTAAATGAAGCAGGCATGCGCGTCACGCCTCGTCATAACAACTGGATCCAACTAGTACCTGGTGAAATAAAAACGTGTAATGGTTGTCATACAAGAGATAGCAGGTTACCCCACGGCAGATTAGATGCTGAATACCCGTCGATTAACAGCGGCGCGCCGAGTACCGGCGGTCCCCACCCTGGTGCAAACCCTTCATTATTCGCCGATTTAGGGGAAACAATGGCGCAAACAAGAGCGCGTATCGCTGGGAGTGCTTATCCTAGCGCTGACATCATATTTGAAGATGTCTGGACCAATCCGGCGTCAGATGAAGTGGCTGAGTCTTTTTCTTATGCCTATGGCGATATGATGACCACCATCCCTATTTCGCAGAGTTGTGCACAAACGTGGACCAACTTATGTCGAATCGTAGTGAACTACCCTGACCACATACAACCACTATTCGAGCTTTCTCGCCAAACGCGTGATGAACAAGGAATGTTAGTGAGCGATCACACTTGTGTAAGTTGCCACTCATCAAGCGATACTGATGGATTAACACGTGTCCCCGCGGCTCAGCTGGACTTGACCAACCAACCGTCATTAGATAATGCTGATCAACTCATGGGCTTTCGCGAATTGCTTTTTAATGACGTGGAGGTGGAGGTTGTAGAAGGGGTTTTACTTGATAAATTAGTTCAAGCGATTGACGGTAATGGCAACCCCATTTTTGAAACGGATGACGAGGGTGAACTCATTTTGGATACAGAAGGCAACCCAATTCCAGTGTTAACGACCATCAGAGTAAGAGCAACTGCACGTGCTGGAAGCGCTGCGGCCAGTTCCGCTTTCTTTTCTCCATTTACCACTGGCTCACATCAAGGTTGGTTAAGCAAAGCCGAATTACGTCTCATTGCCGAATGGTTAGACGTTGGTGCACAGTACTACAACAATCCTTTCGATACGCCTCAGGACTAAGAAATGAATAAAGTTTCGTTGTTTATTGGTTTTGTCTTGCTGATGCTAGGTGTGAGCTGTTTTGATGAAGCTCGCGCTGCCGACGAGTTGAACGTTAAAGTGGTTGAGCAATATGTAGATATGCATACAGGTCCTGCTTCGGAATTTCCCGTATTCCACGTGATTAAAAAGGGCGAGATCGTATCGGTTTTAAAGTCACACACAGGTTGGTACAAAATACGTACTGCCGATGAGAAGCTTGGGTGGATTGCCAAAAGTGCGATGGCTGCAACGCTTGGCATAGACGACCGCCAGCTCCAATTACCCGAGCGCAACTTCTCAAGTTATACCGACCGCACGTGGGAATTTGGTGTACATGGGGGGCAGCTAGAAAACGTCAGCCTCATGACAGTCAGCGCAGCTTGGGTGCTTACCGAGAATATTGCTGTAGAGATCAGCGCCGGACAAGCATTAGGTGACTTTTCAGATAACAAGTTATGGCTGGTCAGGCTACAACATTATACGTTTCCCGAATGGCAATTGTCGCCATACTTTACGCTGGGCGCAGGGCAAATCCGGACGGAGCCTAGTGCAACATTGGTGCAAAGTGGGGCGGAAGCAAGAACCAATGACCTACTAGAAGTGGGGGCCGGTGCGAGGTATTACCTAACCAAAAACTTCGTGTTTAGGGCTGAATATAAGCGATTGACGGCGTTAACTGAACGCGATGAATTAGAGGAGTTGAATCAATGGACGTTAGGTCTTTCTGTGTTCTTTTAAGTGGTGTAGGTGCGCTTTTAGTCAGTGCGTATACAAATGCACAGCAAACCCCTGTGATCGAACCAGATTTGGATCGCCGCGAGATACGAGAAGCCGACATCGATAGCGAAAATATGGAAATAGGCCTCTTTGCGGGTCAAGTGAGCATTGAAGACTTTTCATCCTCTGCGATAGTAGGCGTAACGCTTGGTTACCATATTACTGAGAATATCTTCGCGGAAGCGAGCTATGCCCAAGCAGATGCGGGAGAAACCAGCTTTGAAATACTGTCAGGTGGCGCACCATTTCTAACCGATGATGAGCGTGAATACCGTTATTACGACTTATCTGTTGGATACAACGCAAATGGAGAACTGTTTATCACTGATAACACGGTTTTCAACACCGATTTGTATTTCACGATAGGTGGAGGCAACACAGATTTTGGCGGAGATAGTCAGTTTACCGTCAGTGTGGGTGCTGGCTATCGTGTGTTATTTACCGACTTTTTTGCCCTTCGTCTGGATGTGCGAGATCGCATTTTCAACAGCGAGTTGATAGGCGAAGAAAAAAATACCCACAACATTCAGTACACCCTTGGTGCTACGTTCTTTTTTTGAGTAATGCCTTATGAAAGTTAAGAGTTTAGATCCCATTATCGGCCTTATTGTGTGTGTTGCGCTTTTGTTGAGCGCTGCCTTGTTAACAGGCGCTGAGGCTAACGCTGCAACCAAAAATACACCAGCATCAGACTTTACCCTCAAAGGGCGAGACGGTGCCAACCATCGACTGAGTGAAGAAATAGGCAATATCGTAATCGTAAATTTCTGGGCATCGTGGTGTGGCCCGTGTCGAGAAGAGTTACCGGCATTTGAGGCACTGCATCAAGAATATGCTGATTTAGGTGTGACGATATACGGTGTGAATGTCGATGACGCGCCGGAAAAAGCCAATGTGTTGTTGAAAGATATTAAGGTGAGTTTCCCTGTGCTGTATGACACCAATGGCGAAGTGAGTAAGCTTTATGAGGTTTCTGCTATGCCTACAACGGTAATGGTCGATCGGGACGGCAATACGCGCTTGATTCACAAGGGCTATAAATCGGGCGATGAAAAACGATACGAAAAAGTCATCAAAGCGTTGCTAAGGGAATAAACATGCAAAAAAATATTCGGACTTCTTTGCTATTTTTGGCCTCTATTTTTGCCACCTCTGGCTGTGTGAGTACATTTGATGAAATTACTCAAATCGAGCCTTGGGTCAAACCCTATGAACGCAGTAATCTTGCTGACCCCATTATGAGTATGAACCGCAATCCTGTAGCGACGGCTTATATGAAACACGTTTTTGAGGCCCGAGAGGGAGCGAGAGGCGCAGATGGTGGAGCGGGAGGTGGTTGTGGGTGCAACTAAGCGCTGGCTAGCCGCAATTGCGATCTTGGCGAGCCAAAGTGCAACTGCGGCGGTTCTGCCACAAGACCGGTCAGATGTTATGTACCATAGCTACTCTGGCGACGGTGTATCCATTGATGGCCCGTCTGTGTTGTTACGTAAAAAAATCGGTAATAAAGTCTCCTTGTCCGCAAATTATTATGTAGATGCCATTTCTGGGGCTTCCATTGATGTGCGTGCACAAGCAAGTAAGTATCAAGAAGAGCGTACCGAGACAACCATTGGCGCTGACTTTCTTCACAATAAAACATTGATGAATTTAAGTTACACCAATTCAAGTGAAAATGATTTTGAAGCCAATTCATACCACCTTAGCTTTAGCCAAGACTTTTTCGGAGACTTAACCACACTTGCCGTAAGTTATTCTAGAGGGGATGATGAAATTCGTCGTGTTGGCGACGAAAGTTTTTTGGAAGAAGCATCACGACAGAAGTTTGGCGTGGGCCTGACACAGGTTGTTTCCAAAAACATGATAGTGGGCTTTAACGCAGAAAACGTATCAGATGAAGGTTATCTAAATAACCCCTATCGCGCTATTCGTTATCGTGATCAAAATAGCGCACGGGGCTTTTCTTTTGTGACTGAGGTGTATCCAAATACACGGGTAAGTAATGCATTTTCTATTAACGCAAATTATTACCTGCCTTACCGTGCGAGTATTTATGGCGATATAAGGTACTACTCAGATACGTGGGGAATTGAAGCCACAAATGCAAAACTTGGCTACATACATACCTTTGGTAAGGCGTGGATATTAGACGCTCACATTCGGTTTTATCAGCAGGACAAAGCAAACTTTTATCAAGATCTTTTTAATAGGCCTGACGAGTTCACTTTTATGGCTCGTGATAAGGAACTTTCTACCTACTCAGGTGTGTCTGGCGGCATAGGTGTTACCTATCAATGGCAGTTTTCATCAGACGCATTTTTAGAGAAAAGTACGTTTAACTTCGAATTTGATTACATGCAGTTCAATTACGATGACTTTCGTGATGCAACGGCCGGAGGTCCTGTCGGTGAAGAAGCTTTGTTTAGCTTTTCTGCCAATGTGATCCGCGCCTATGTGTCTATATGGTATTAGGAAAATAACAATGACAATTTACCATTTAGCAAATAATCACCCGCTATTTTCGCTTGTTTCACCGGCACTTCGCAGCTTGGTCTGCGCGCTTGTGTTAATCACGTCGATAAGCGGCGTCGTGTTAGCTGATGAAAAGGCGTTAGATGCGCCTATATCTGAGCAAATTGAAGACCTTAAAAAAGCGTTGATTGGCCTGAATCGTGATCTATTTATTCTTGAAGAAGATTTGCTTTTTCCCTCGAGCACTCAAGTTGCGGTATACCTATCTTTAGACGTTGGTACCTACTTCGGGCTCGATTCGGTGGAGCTACGCATTGATGACGAACTGGCTACGCATTATTTGTATACCGAGCGACAGGTGAATGCGCTAGAAAGAGGTGGGGTCCAACGCTTGTATTTGGGCAATATTAATCAGGGTAAGCATCAATTAACGGCATTCTTTGTTGGTATTGGCCCCGAGAATAGGCCCTACAAAAGAGCTGTTTCACTGACTTTTGATAAAAGCGAAGAGCCACAAGCCATCGAACTAACCATCTCCGATTCATCTTCAAAACATCAGCCTGAATTTATGGCAAGTGTATTGTAAGGCTTGAATGTATGAAGGGGCTTTTCTGCGGATTAATATTGGCTTCACTGTTAGGGGTTCCCCCTAAGGGGGCCCTCGCGACGGATAACAGTGAACAGCGTAACCAAACACAGGAAGCACATCGAGAACGTTTAAATGATGTGTATTTTGGTGAAGCTGTTTATTCACTTTATGTAGATGAGCCGCTCACGGCGTTAGGCCGCATGGCGGTTGCGAAGCGTAAAGGTGTGGACGACGCGCAGTTGCAAACCATAGCGCTGCTTGAAGGTGGGGTACAGTTAGGCTATGGCATGCCTAAGTCAGCCCAAGAAAATCTTGCTAAACAAGCCAGTTCATTACTGGAAAATAATCGTCCTTTAGCGTGGTATTGGTTAGCGCGTTTAAATTTTTCGCACCAGCGGGTGAGCGAGGGCCTGAAGGCCTACCGCGCCTTTTCTAATGCGGTGGCGTCTGCGGATGCCGATAAATATGATTTGATTACGCCAGAGCAGTGGTTTGAATTGAATTATGAAGCAGCACAAGGTGTGCTTAGCATCGGCAATAGCGACATTGCCACCTTCATGGATGCGATACCGCAAGAACACATTACGCGACGTTATCTGCAATATAATCGCGCGATAGATGCCTATCAGACAGGTAATTTGCTTGAAGCGCACCATATTTTAGAAGCACTAAAACGAGCGCTTGGTGAGAAAAGTGATGCAGCGCTTAACAACCTTCAACAATAATGAACAACGTGAAGTCCAAGCTTTGCTTAATCAAGTTCTCTTTGCTGAAGGTCAAATTCTGTTGAATTTAGAGCGACGAGATGAAGCGCTTCTGGCCTTTAGCAATATAAACACCAGCGCCCTTGCACAAAAAACAGAAGTGAACACAGAGGGCTCGCCCGATACTCAGCGAACATTTTTTGAAAATGGGCAAGTTCTACTTAGAGATGAAGCGCTCTTGCACTATGGCTGGGGGTTAGCTCAAAGCAACAATTGGCCACTTGCTTTGGGTGTTTGGGATTATCTAGCTGCACAATCGACCAATTTATTTACGCTCCAAGCGACCCATGCCCTTGCCTACGGCTATGCGCAGGAAGGCGGTGAAATCCAAGCCTACAACACGCTAGAACGTTTGGTAAGCCAATTAGAAGACGGCGTTAACCAACTTGATAGATTAACGCAAAAAGTATCTGAAGATGGTTATTGGAAAGCAGTTGCAATAGGGGCGAAAAACCTGAGTAGAGAAATAGATGCAAATAAACGCAGGGCTGCGACTAAAGAGATAAATTGGGAAACGTTATGGCCACTGTCACACCATGATTTGTTGGCCGACATTATTGTAAATAACGAGGGTGGCGAACAAGACAAGCTTGAGCAGCTTTTAGTGCTGTATAACATTGAGCGTGAGTTAACGCTACAATTAGCGGATGCT
Source organism: Alteromonas sp. V450 (assembly GCF_001885075.1). Taxonomy (NCBI): domain Bacteria; kingdom Pseudomonadati; phylum Pseudomonadota; class Gammaproteobacteria; order Alteromonadales; family Alteromonadaceae; genus Alteromonas; species Alteromonas sp. V450. The sequence continues at coordinate 3,106,312 of NZ_MODU01000004.1, read as the reverse complement.
GAAATATACGCCAACTTGTTAGAGGAGCGTGACAGGACCCACCTTACACGCTCGCAAAGTACACATGCTAGTGACACACAAGCACATCTGAATTCGCTTGCTGCTACTTTTCATGAGCTGAAAAAACGAATTCAAATAGACGGACAACTTCACTCAACGCGCGATGACGAATGGTTGCGTGCATTGCTTACTTTTGCCAGTGCACAGCAGCTCCAATGGTATACCAGACTAGAACGCAGCGAAGCGCGTCTAACAAGATTAGCAAAAGAGCGAAAAATGCGCCTTAGTTATCGCAAGCGTCTCGAGCGTCTTACAGGTATCTTAATTTGGCAATTAACTGAACAGTACCCTAAAGCGCATTGGCAGAGTCAGCGAGCATTACAGGACGTTGAGACGTTGCTAAATCAGGCAACGGAAGCACAGCAAAACTTCGATGTGCTTCTCAATAAACCCAGTGTAACTGAAACGCAAAGGGAGCGTGTCGCTTTCATAAAGGCTCGTATAGAGAAACATTTAAATGCTACGCGTGGTCTAATCGTCGCCATAGAAGACTCGCTTACATTGACATCTCATAACGTCATCGCACAAAGAAAGGCATATCTAGAACAGCAGAGCGCGCAGAGCAAGTTAGCCATGCTGCAATTGCGAGACATAAATGTTGATGCTCCTTCGCCTTCAAGCCGTTCGAATAAAGTAGGAAAAGACCAATGAAGGTAAACTGGTTGTCGAAAAATACCTTTTTACGCTTTCCTAAAAAATATTGGGTGAGCCTACTTGCACTGTCACTCTGCGGATGTTCTTTTACGTTTGATGAGCAGAAAAAGGTAATGCCGGTAAAAGAAACAAAAAGTACGTTACTTGCCGATTTATCTATCAAACCTATTACCGTGACGCCAACTAAGCTCAAGCCGCTAGAGTTAAGTGAAATTCGCAACGGCTATGCGCAGCTCGTTGATAAGCTTGACGATAAAGGCTTATCTCGTCATCTAGACTTCAGGCTCGCGGACGTTGAAATGTTACTGGCTGAAGAAAAGCAGTCTACGGGCGATACGTTTTCTGATACGACTGGGTATGAAGCGGCGATAAAAGCATATGAAAAGGTACTCGCTAGTTATCCTGACGACCCAACAAAAGAAGCGATGATGTACCAGCTATCTCGTGCATATGACCTGAATGCGCAGGGAGAAAAAAGTGTAGAAACTTTGCGTGCATTACTAACAATATTTCCGGAATCGATACATGCGCCTGAGGCCTGGTTTAGGTTGGGTGAGGTTTTTTACAGTGAAGGGAACTACAGTGAGGCTGCTGTGGTTTACAACCGCGTTATCGAGTACGGCAAAGATAATCCATTTTACGTCATGTCCTCTTACATGCAGGGATGGGCTTACTACAACGTAGAAGACTATGATGCTGCCTTAGTTGCCTTTGATAATATGCTCTCTGCCAGCTTTCTGTATCTCGAACTTGAGGAAATTGAACAAGAGCAATCGGTAAACTTAACCTTGTTGTCGAAAGGACAGCAAAGATTAGTTAAAGATAGCTTGAGACTGATGGCTTCACTGTTTTCTTATCGCGGAAATGGCAAAGCAGTGGTGGCTTTTTATGAATCTAAAAGCGCAGCGCCTTATCGCCATTTGGTGTTTGATGAATTGGCCCAACAGCATCTCGATAATGATAGATTTATTGATGCCAGTGAAGCGTACTTGGCATTTGCATCCGCTTACCCAATGCATAGAGAGGCAGTGTCGTTCTACGTTAAGCATATTGATGCTTTCATTCTTGGAGACTTTCCGAGTGAAGTGCTTGATGCTAAGGCGGGTTTCGTTGCTGCTTTCGGAAAAGAGCAGGGGGTGTTTGACGAGTTGTGCCACCAATGCAAAGAAAATGCGAAGCCCTACTTGTACGATTATCTGCAAGAGCTCGCGCAAACAGAACATAGTTTAGCCCAACGATTAACAGCACCAAACAGGCGCACCTCGCTTCCAGAAATACTGCAAGGTTATGACGATGCCTCGCTAAATGAACAAGCTAACCTTGCGTTTGATAAAGCCGCGCGGTTTTATACAGAATTTATCAATACCTTTCCTGATGACAAACTGCGACCTCAGGTGGAATTCAACTTGGCTGAAAGTTACTTTGAGTCAAAACAATACGACAAAGCGATTTTTCACTATGAGCGCTTTGCGTATGACTTTCCAACCCATCCCATGGCCGGAGACGGCGCCTACACGGCGCTGCTGTCATACATTAACTTGCTAGCCTCTCATAATGAAAAAAGTAACGATGAAAGGCACGCGCTGCTAGAACAACAACGAAAGAGTCAATTGCGTTTTATCGACACGTTTGAAGGTGATCCAAGAGCAGTAAAAGTAACGCAAACCGTTATGCAGGCTTACTTTGAAGAAGGTGATTTTGAGCATGCGTTGAAATTCAGCGAATGGCTGCTTTCACCGCCAGAAACGCAACATAAAGCGGTTGCGTTATCAATACAACATTCTGCAGAGTTGGTAGAAGCTCACGCTTTGTTCGGCCTTGCTCGCTTTAAATCTGCAGAGCAAGCTTATGCAAATATTTTGTCGAGAATGGCCACGCAAGATACAAACGTTAATGCGCTTACGCGCAATTATGCAATAAGTATTTACAAGCAAGCAGAACAGGCAGTTGGGCAAGGAGATTTAGCGTCGGCTATTGAGCATTTAAATCGCATTATCGATAAAACACCTGATGTAGATGTAAGGGTGAACGCACAATATGACGCAGCAAATTATTTGATTGCAGCGTCCCGTTTTGATGAGGCACAAGCACTTTTAGATGATTTTGCCATTCGCTTTGCCGGCCATGAGCTTGCTAAGACAATAGACGAGAAAAGACTGTATGTTTATGAAGAGACTGAACAGTGGCAGGCCGCTGCCGACATACTAAAGGCAGTGTGGCAAGAAAATAAGCAAAGCCAAACGGGCCAAGAAGCGTTATATCAATCGGCGGTGTATTATGAGAACGCAGGCAACCGCTCTGCGTCTTTATCCGCTTATCGCACCTATGCTCATACTTACCCGGAGCCCTTCGATTTAGCAACAGAGGCGCGTTTTACCCTGAGCGAGTTTTATTCTCAGAGCAAAGAAAGCAACAAACGGCGTTACTGGTTAGACAAACTTATAAAGTCACATGACAACGCAGGAGAGAAGGCCACGCTGCGCTCGCAAACACTTGCTGCTATGGCAGCGATGGTATTTGCCGATGATGCGAAATATGTCTTTGAGCAGCAAAAGCTCACTCAACCATTAAAGCAAAGCCTTACAAAAAAACGTCGTGCGCTGGTAAAAGCAGTAGACGCACACAACAAGGTGCTTGCCTATGGCGTTCGGGATTACGTCACTATCGCAAACCATCAACTCGGTGGCCTGTATCGCAGGCTTGCGAGAGATCTCATGGCGTCAGAACGGCCTGCTGAGCTGAATTCACTTGAACTAGAACAATACAACTTATTGTTAGAAGAACAGGCGTACCCTTTTGAAGAGCAGGCCATTCAAGTTTACGAAATAAATATAAAAAGAAGTTGGGACGGTGTCTTTGATAAGTGGGTGAAGGAAAGCTTCAGCGAACTGGCTGAATTATATCCAAATCGCTATCGGAAGAACGAAATACGAGAGGAGATTTCCATTGAACATTTCTAACCGTATTACAGTTTTGAAAACGTGCTTTTGTAGCGTGCTAGCAGCGCTAATGCTGTCAGGATGTAGCAGCTTATCGTTTCCCATATTCTCCAGTACACAGGGTGAGCCAGAAACAGTAGAGCAACCAGAAAGAGACCCTCAAACGCTATCGGGAGAAAAGACAGAGCGAGCTAGAAAAGCGCAAGGTAACCTCACAACAGAACCACAAAACGCACAGGCACTTAGACAGCGCACAAATCGTTACGAATTGACAAAACACGCTTTCTCAGTTCAACACCAAACAAAATTTCATGACGCGTTGTCGCTTTATCGACAAGGCAAAAATGAACAAGCAAAAGCGCTGCTTTTGACACTTATCGCAGATATCAAAAAATCCAGTTTTGCTGACGTACCTTCCGCTATTTATGTGTTGTTAGGTGACATTGCACAAGATAATGCGCAAATCAAAGAGGCTCGTGTGCATTATGAAACGGCACGAAAGCATAATGAGAACAACTATTTTGCATTGAACCGACTGGGCATAATGGCACGAGAAGAGGGCGAGTTTACCATGGCTGAGAGTTTGTATTTAGACGCCCTCGATGCATGGCCTGGCAATCCCACCACATATTATAACTTGGGCATTTTATACGATTTATATATGGGCGAAAAAAACAAGGCGCTGCAATATTACGAAAAGTATGCCGCGCTAGTTAATTCACCTGTGACTGGTGAAGTTAACCAAAAGGAATCAAAAAAGATTGCACGCTGGATAGCCGATGTAAAACGCCAGCTACCTGCAACTGATGAAGGACGCCAACATGATTAAGTCGATTTTTACATTGCTATTTGTATTGTTGAGTATTGCATGCACCTTGTTGTTTACAAGTTTACCAACTAGCGCTCAGCAAGAAGAAAAGCAGAAGAATGAACCATTGCGATTAGAAGCCACAATTCGCGGCGATAAAGAGCAGCCCCGCGTGATCAGTATTGTACCTTGGCAGTTACCCAAACATCGAAAAATTGAAGGTACGCTGTCTTGGAAGCCGCAAAGCAACAAACTAAAACCGATAGAACGGAAGCAATTTTTACGCAAGGTTGCATTATCACATGAGTTTGGCGTAACGCGAACTCACGAGAATGTACCGGTAAAGCAGGCTGAAAAATAGGTATCAATACCATAAAAAGTGTGAGAGTGGGGATACGTTATTTTGTGTCAGAACAATTTAAAATGACAAGTGCAGCGGCTGTGTTAACGCTGCCATTTTTACAGAGGAAAAATCATGCAAGTCTTCGAAGTAATCATTCGCTTTTTTCAAGAAGGTGGCCCATTTATGTTCCCTATTGCCATTGTCCTAGCGATAGGTATTGCCATCGCGCTTGAGCGTTACTTTTTCTTAAGCGCAGCGAAGCGAACGAACAAGCGCGCTTTCGCAGAATTGGAGCCGCTTTTAAGTAGCCAACAATACGATCAGGTACGTCGTTTGGGAGAGCAAGGAAAAGCACCTATCAGCCGTGTTATTGGGGCAGGTATTGCCCGCCTCCAAGTAAGCCCTAGACGAGAAGATATCGAGTACGCTATGGAAGAAGGGTTAATGGAAACCATTCCCCGTCTCGAGAAACGTACGCCCTACTTAGGCACGCTGGCGAATATTTCCACACTGCTCGGTCTACTGGGTACAATTATTGGCTTGATCGCCGCCTTTTCAGCTGTGGCTAACGCCGATCCTTCAGAAAAAGCGAGTTTGTTATCTCAAAGTATTTCTATTGCAATGAATACCACAGCATTTGGTTTGATAGCTGCTATTCCACTGTTGGGCTTCCATTCTTTACTTCAATCTAAAACCACAGAAATTGTAGATAGTATGGAAATGGCTGGCGTGAAGTGCCTTAACGCGCTAATGGCAAAAAAGGCAGTAGCGTCACTTAGTCGCGAAACGGATGAGTAAGCAATCATGTTAGGCAAACGTACACGCCTGAGAAAGCCAGACGCCGAGTTGGATATAACCTCATTTCTTAACCTAATGATAGTGTTGGTACCCGTTCTACTCATGATGATGGTGTTTTCTCGCATTACCGTCGTTGAACTTAAATTACCTGGGCTTGATGCACTTGGTGATGGAGAAAGTATAGAAAGTCAGCAAATTGAGTTGGTAGTAAGTTCACAAGGTAGCGCAATCTACTTTCCATCCGGCTATTTAGTACAGCAACTCCCGGTCTTAGACGATGCTGAGCAGGGGGAAGTACTCCAAGATTGGGATGGCATTCAGCTTGTACTGAAACAATTAAAGCAAACCTTATTGGCAAAGGGGACTGAGAAAGACGACATCGTGTTAATGATAGAGGACGATGTAGACTACCAGACCATTGTTACGCTATTAGAAAGGACGCGCTCTTACAAAGACGTTGTGGCAGCGTCGGTCGTTGACGCTGCGTTGTTTCCAGACGTTTCATTTGCGGAGATACCAGCGGGCATGCCCCGTTTTGACTGGGCAATAGGTGAAAACGCTCAATCTGCTAGCGCGAAGGAGGGGTTGTGAGGCAATCAGTACAAGCCAGACGGATGGCTCGAAACCACAAACGCCATAGTCAGCAAGCCAAGCTTAGTCTTGTTTCTTTAATGGACATATTCACTATTCTTGTTTTTTTTCTAATGCTAAATGCGTCTGATGTACAAGTACTAGATAATCATAAGTCGGTAACTTTGCCAGAAGCGATGAGTGAAAAACCTGCTAAAGAAACACTGCTTATTCTTGTGAATAACAACGATATTGTGCTGCAGGGAAATAAGGTCGCTTCGGTGGAAGATGTGTTGAAAAAACCAGAAGATACGATAACAGCACTCTTAGATGAGCTCCATTATCGAGCAAGTAAAGCTGATGAAAAAGCGCCCAAAACTTTAACCGAGGCTGAAAATGATGAAGGCTTGATAGGCCGAGCGATAACGGTAATGGGCGATGAGTCGGTACCATATGCGTTATTGAAAAAAATCATGTATACCTGTGCAGAGGCGGGTTACACCGACGTATCTTTAGCCGTTGAGCAAATGATGACTAAGGAGGCCGGTGATGAGTAGTATCTACTTTCAAACACAGCTACCTTGGTCGTCCAGTGAGCAAGAAAATAAGCGTTTCAGCAAAATTACGTATGTGAGTCTTATTGTCGCTGTTGTTTTTGCGGTAGTTATTAATTGGATACAATTACCAGAGCAAACCCGTGAAGAAAAAGAGACGTTACCGCCTCAACTTGCTCGTATTCTAAAGCCAAAGCCATTGCCACCTCCTCCAGAGGTTAAACCTAAGCCACAGCCTAAGATAGAACCGCCAAAACAGGAGGTAAAACCTCGAGAGCCGGTGAAGACCATTGAACCTGTCGTTGAGAAACCTCGACCTGTTCCAGTTGAAAAGACCAAGGAGGAAAAGGTGGCACAAGCGAGGGAAAACGCAAAACAAACTGGATTACTGGCATTTTCAGACGATCTAGCCAGTATGCGAAGTGATTTGAACTTGGCCAATGTAGCCAATACGAAGACGATTGAAGGTGCGGGTAAACAAGAGCAAACCAGCAGAAAGCGCATTGGAGCAGAGGCATTATCTGCAGCGCCTGGTAGCTTGAAGAATGCCAGTATCAGCCAAAATATCGGAGCGAGAGGAGAGCTGGAAGGACGCAGGACGACAGAGTTTGCCGCGCCCGAAGAGGGCACCGCGTCTCTTGCAGCGAAGCGCATTGAAGTAGAGTCTCAAGTAATAGGTGACAGGGATATTGAACAAATCCGCAAGGTGTTGGATGCTAATAAAGGTGCAGTTTACGCGCTTTATCGCAGAGCACTGCGGCAGGATCCTGACTTAGAAGGGAAAGTGACAGTGAGCTTAACTATCGAGCCCAATGGTAGTCTTTCTTCAGTATTACTGATAAGTAGTGAATTAGAGGATGAAGCGCTTGAGAACAAGCTTCTAGCACGCATTCGTATGATCAACTTTGGTGCTGCTGACGTGGCTCAGACGAAGCTTGAATACGCATTTAACTTTTTACCATTTTAACCTTATAAAATTGAGGCCCAACTTTCGTTCTGGGCCTTATTTTTTATGGTCTGATTAACTTATCAACACGGTTTTTGAAAACGGAACTGCAAGGGATATTCTTGTAAATAAAGACGTGTAGATGTAATGAAAGCGCGATTACTTGAAGCGTGAAATAGACATACTCTAGTAAAATGGTGCTGTATAGAAGCGCTTGCATAGTTAATTTAACCGATGGGCTCGCGTTAATGGCCAACTCGCTGCCTGAGTAAAAACTCAAACGAATATCACTCAGGAATCTCATAGTATAGGCGGCGAACGTCGCGTTAATACTAGCATAGTTACAGATAAAAAAATGCCCGCCAAAGGCGGGCCAAAATCAGAGGTATGTAAAGGCCGGGATGGGCCTTAGAGGGGAGAGGGAAGTCGTCGGTTGACGACTCACTAGCAACATCGACGACATTACCAGTGTCCTCACAATGGTCTCGCTGAAGCAACACACACGTACATTCAACGGAGCCAAATTGGGTCAACAGTCCCTTGCTGCACAAGACATCACTGTCAGTGCTTACGATGTAGGTACTCAGCGCTTGCTTGCATTCCTTATGAAACAAGAGCCTTGCATCCTGCGAGTTTATTTAGGTTTTCTTTTACCTAACCTCATCATCGAATAGCAGTTTAACGAATCTTCTACAGTCATCCCTTAACTCCAAATACCGACGTTTCCATTTATCCTTGGCGACCTCTCCATGTACTTCCAATGTTGTCGCCTTCAGTATTTGTCATCTACGCAATTTGGCCTCTCCGTCGCTAAAGCTTCCTAGCTACAAATTACGTTCTGTGTTTATCCGTTAGTCTAGTGTATGCGTGATCTGTGCCAAATAAGCGTTCTTTGGTTTTTTGTTTTAAGTCGTTGATTTATAAATTTTATTTTCTTTTTTTGAAGAGTGGGAAAATGTAGATAAAGAAACAACGTGTATTTTTTTCCTGGTAGCATGTATTAAATTACAAACAGTTAACTATTCGGGGTCTGTCTCTACCAAGCTCTTTTGTATGGTGTAGAACCATAAATTACGTTTCCTCGAGCGGAGTGATATGGACATTTACTGAGTGTTTATTGTCAGTGTCTAATACCTACAGCTGAGGGCTTTTGCCTCAAGGTTTTTAACTACCCTGTTGTTTTCAGAAAGCCTTAAAAATGAACAGAAAAAGTCAGAAGGCCCCAGAAAACTGTGCTCGCTTTGGCGCTAAATTAACATTTTGAAAAGATAAATCTTAATCACGTTACACACATCTTGTGATATGTTATAACGTGATTGTAGGACGATTATTGGATCATGTTTGTGAAATTTTTTGCTGCGCACTTTAGCGTTAAGTCGGGTTTTATTGCTGCACTATTGGTTTTAATTAGTTTGTTAAATCCAACCCAAGCCGCCGATTACGAGGAAATTGACTGGGTAGCCCTGATGCCCGAAGACGATTTAAGTGCGCTTTTAAACAGACCCGAGTTTTTAAACGATATTGCCGATGGCTCTGCCGCCGACTCTGTCGATGACTTTGCTTCAAAGCAGCTAGAAGATGAACAAGCACAGCGATACCAACAAGCGTTAGTGTCGACGCGAGTAATAGAGGCGTTTGACGGAAAGGCCATTCGTATTCCTGGGTTTATTGTGCCTTTAGAACAAAACGATGAGCAAAAAGCGACGGCGTTTTTCGTTGTTCCTTATTTTGGCGCTTGTTTACACATGCCACCGCCGCCTCCAAATCAAATCTTGTATGTTGAATATAAAGAAGGCATTGCAGTTGAGAACTTGTACGACCCGTATTGGTTTGAAGGCACAGTAAAAATAGATAACCACGAAAGTGCACTAGGTTCATCTGCCTATTCGTTAGTGCTAGACAGCTTCGCGCTTTACGAGGAGTAACTGATATGAAAAAGACAGTCGTTGCCGCTATAGCTTTATCAAGCCTCATAGCATTTTGTAGTACTGCGTGTGAACTACACGCCGGTATGGGAAATATGCAGTTTGGCTTTCAGCACCCCATGATGCAGCAGCATCTAGCGGCGGCTAAGGAGCCACTCATTTCACTCAATATTGAGAGGAAGCGAGAAGTGGTTAAACATGAAGCGTCAGCTGTACCGCTTAAATTTAATATTCCTTCAAACTATAAAGATGTCACGGTTGACGTAATACCCAGTAATGGTGTTGCGCTACTTTCGCCGCAGCGTTTTTCTTTACCTTCTACGAAAGGTGAGCAAGCCATTAGCTTTCAGGCACAAGAAGAAGGCAAGCATGAGCTCGTACTTAAAGTTTATGCGCTTAAAAAGAATGTGCCGGTAACTTATACCCGTAAAGTTAAAATTCTAGCGAGTTAAGTGTCGGGAGCAAGTATGAAGCGCGCCACGTATGGTTTACTCGCTTCTCTTGTTGGTTTCACTGCAATGGGCGCGCTGGTGGGGCTGGGCCTGAGCGGTAAACTGAATAGCGTTAAAGAGTACTTATTTGAGAATAATTCTGCGATTTTTCAAGACAGAACCAGATTAAACGCGGGGCAACAATTTGTAGCCTTATCTTGGGATGCACTGTTGCCTAAGGCCGAAAAGGCATTGTTGGGTACGGCCCAATCTACTCAAAATCCTTCGCAGGATTTACCCCTTCATGAGCAGGTATTTCAGTCTATTCAACGCACGTTTGATGATGAATACCAGCAAGCGCTTATCTCGGTGAATACGGTTGATTCATTTAACGGAAAGTTCGTTGAACTTAGCGGATTTATTGTGCCTGTTGAGGCCAATGCGCAAAGAGAAATAACAGCGTTCTTCATTGTGCCTTACTTCGGCGCGTGCATTCATTATCCACCACCGCCACCAAATCAAATTGTGTTTGTTTCGCTGAGTAATGCCCATAAACAAGGCGGTATTAATGGAATAGATATCCAGCAGGCGTACATGTTCTCGGGGGAGTTTTCTACCGGACTGTATGAAGACCTTCAGGGTACATCCGCTTATTTACTGGATGTGGTAGAAATAAAACCCTATTCAGGGCTGGGAAATGGCATTAACGATGACAACGCTGAATTAACGAACGGCGCTTTCCATATAGAAAGCGACATTCGTTGATTTTACTTTATCAATGGTCTACCAAGAACCATACATGGGGTTTGGCAGAATAAAAATCTCTGTGCCCACTCGTGGCATGAGCAACTCAACGTTGGCAGATTCTTGGGTTACGCCGCCCACATCTTCAATGTTGTCGCCAATTTGCATGATAATAGTGTGAGGCACAGCCCACGTAGACATCGCGTCTTTAGACGTATTCGAACATGCGATTTTGCCCTGGGTAAGCTGCATTCTGCGCAAGTCTTTGTCATTAATCATACCTTCCTGGCCTACCGCTTCTTTGTCTTCAGCAGTACGGCCAACAACACAGGTATTACTCGTGGTAAGCGGCAAACCTTGCGCCAAAAGGTTACTCCACGTATGCTTATCAAGTGTTTTATCACGATTGGTAACAAGCGCCAGCTTGCCATTTCGCTTTACAACCTCGTTTAAAAAATCAGCGACGCCAGGCACCAATGTGGCTTCTTCTCGTTTTACCCAATCAGCCCAACTTTGTGAAGAATACCCCAAGCCAACACTTTCACGTTCTTTTTGATAGGTACTATTGTCTAGCACGGTTTCATCAACGTCCATCACCACAACCTCGCCATCGGCAAAACGTGCAGGCAGCGCCGCAACAGCTTGGTTATACACAAAGCTTGAAAGAACAGGGTACTCTTTGCTGCTGGTTTGGTATATCACAGCATTTGACAGAGTGTGCGACTTTATACCGGCAAGTGGGGTTGATGATGTAGATGAGCACGCCGCTATGCCTGATACGGCAGCGCTAAAGCATGCAACTTTGCTGATAACAGCGAGTTTGTTAAAAGATAACAATGTTATTTTCCTTTTATCATTTCTTTTGTCTACCCGTTTCCACACCAAAATGATGCCTGAATTTATCGATGAATGGAGCCTGATATTTCAGCTATCGCGTCGTGTGCATGTAGACTTTCTTGATGTTCTACTTTTACACGAAAATAAGTTGCTTGGTAATACGTACTTAACGCGGCATGTAGACGTCTTACCGAATCCTCAACGAACATTAGGTTTTCGGCATTACGTTTCGCAAACGCTTGCTCATCTTCTCGCTTAACTGCGGTTTGAAGCGGCGTGCCCAGCGCGTTCTCTACTAGATCAATAATGCCAATAAAATCAGGAATATCTTTGTTAGCTAAGTCCAAAGTTATGTCGGCAAACGAGCGCTGCGCATGAGCTGTGGCGATGCTAGCTTCTTTAGAAGCAAGCCAAGTGCCCATTTCTTCTACAGTTGGTTGCTGCCCTTCAGATTGCCTTCCAGCAAATTGCTTGCTCTTAAATTGCTTCGCAAAGGCCTCTGCCAAAGCCTTGCGTGACAGTGATGCTGAGCACGGGCACGTACTGGAATAAGGCACTCTTAGCCTGAGTTGCGCTTTATAATGCTCTGATGAACGCATTACACAAAGTGAAGCAGGGTAGGACTGATACCCTGACATTTTGCTAATAAGCGCTGGACGCGACACGGTTAGATCAAAATTTAAATTGAGCTGGGCGCTCTTACTCAGCCCATCTTGCGACTCGATAAGCGCGTTCATTAACGTGGTTAGTGCAGATTTGTGAAGGTCCTTATTGCTCAACTAAACGCTCTCCACGTTTACCTAACACGTGTAGCGGTATTGCAATACCCTGCATACCAACATTATCAATAAAAGGAACTTGAGCAGAAGATTGCTCAGTAGTGACATCGGGTAGTACCGTGTCGCGATGATTGAAACTAGACAAAATTACCTCTGAATAAAACCTTAAAAACTGTTACATCGCTATACTCGTAGGTGTAGCTCAAAAGAACACGCGTATATGAGGAAGTGATAAAACTAATAGGTGTGCGATTGTGCTGTCTCTCGCTCTTCGCAAGTCAAACCCTGAGTAGTTTCTCTGAGGCGGTAATTGGCAATATGCGCACTGACAATAATAAACGAAGCGATTACAGTAATAACAACTTCTCCATATTCGCCAAGTACTTCATGTCCTAAACCTACCCATTCAACCAGCAGTGGGCTGCCTAGCAACGTAAGACCAGTAGCGCCTGCTAGTACCACCCATTTATTCCTGTGATGTAGGTAGCCTACTGAGAGCGCAAAGGCGCCAATAGGCAGCACAAAGAACAGCAGTATTTGATGGAAGGTTTCATCATTGAGAATAGATACGCTTGCTAATGCGGGTATAGAAATCAATAGAATAGGTGTTAATAAACAATGTATTACGCAAAGAGACGAAAAGAGCATAGCGAGCTTGTCTGAAAAGGTGTTCATTTTGCTCTTCAAATTTAAGTTATACTATAACATATCATAAAAATTTTAAAAATAGAAACAATGTTCATCACTTTACCTGAGCTGGATTTTGGGCGTTCAGGTGCGGTTTGGTTAGGTATTGCTGAGGAACACGAGCACGACCACTAATCATGCGTAGTGTTTTGTAAAAGGCTAACAAGCATTCAAACCTTGCTAGATGAAGATTTGGGGCATAGTGTTATGCCCTTATAAAATCATGCCCCCAATTAAATCACGCAAAATCCAGCAGGTCGGTACCGAAGAAGTTATCGATGACACAGCGCCATTCACCACTTACATCCCTTTGCAGAACATAAACGGCGCGCTTACCCTCGCAGGGTAGGGCGTTGGGTGTTGCTTTGGGCACAAGGTAAAGCTTTGCGACGACTAGCGCTACGTCACCGGCTTGTATGACCCGTTCATCTCCAGTTGTAACAAAATGATCGGGCATGAATTTCTTTTGAAATTTAAGCAGGGCGTCAACGCAGTCGCGCTGCGTGGCATGTTCTTCAGCGGCTTGGTTTTGCGTTGAACTGGACATGGGGGTAGCGACCACAGTTGCATCGCTCGCATAACATTGGGATAAGGCGTCTTGATCGCCGCGGTTTACTGCGTCATGCAACTGTTGTAACACGTGAGATATTGGATTGTTCATGGCTGTCGTTCCGTTATTTTTACCGCAAGACGAGCCAATAAAAAACCCGCCTTTGCGGCGGGTTTAGTGAATTCTATTTACGCACTAGCTAACCCGCCCATTCCTTAGAATAGCGAGAATAATAATCAGCGCAGACGCTGAGTAAGCAGTATGTGTATTCGTGTTTTTAGGCATAGTATTTAAAAACAATGCTGCTAGTGAGTATTTAATTACCCGAGTATCCTGTGCACCAAAGAGAAAGTCAATGGGTTTTTTAGGCGAACAAGTTAGCCACATATGGTCTGGAGAATAAGCGTTGATAATTGGACTTGTTGCTAGTTTAGGCTTCAAATATGGTAATGCGAATAGTCGAGCCCTGTTTCAAACATTCATAGATGTCTTCATCAGTAAAGCCACTGTTATGGAGAATTTGTTTAGCAACAAGCTTGGCATCTTTTGTACTATTTCTGTCACTTAATATTTGAAGTGCTTTGTTTAAGTAGTTAACTGAAGACATGATAAAAGCCTCATGTGCCATACTTTATTGCTGTTTGTTATTTGAACGAATGAAGGTGGGGTTGTGATCACTGAAACGTTGTAAAGGCATCATAAATTATGGTGGAGTTTAAATCTTGAATTTACTTTATAGCTGGTTAACGGCCAACGATACGTTGTCGATGTCATCTTCAGTGGTACTTGTTGTTACCTCGTTTTTTACGTCTATGATGACAGCAACTTTAGGTATAGGTGGCGGGGTGCTATTACTAGCGGTGATGGCTGGTAGTGTGCCGGTTAGTGCACTGATCCCGGTTCACGGTCTTGTGCAGCTCGGTTCGAACGGCAACCGTGCACTGATGACGGCAAAGCATATCGACTGGCGTATGCTAACGTATTTTTCTTTAGGTGCAGTCGTTGGGGCTTTTTTGGCCTCGTTTATTGTGGTTCAGCTGCCGCTGGTAATCATTCAGTTTGCGGTTGCCGCATTTATTTTGTTTTTAGTGTGGGGCAGTAAACCTAAAGCACAAGAAATGAAACCAGCAGGTAGAACATTAGCGGGATTGGTGACCACTTTGGTTTCAATGTTCGTAGGCGCCACGGGGCCCTTGGTGGCTGCGTTTGTACACCGAAATAACTACACCAAAATGCAGATCACGGGTACCTTTGCCAGCTGTATGACACTACAGCACGGTCTTAAAGCCTTTGTTTTTACCTTTGTAGGGTTTTCATTTGCACAGTGGGCGGGACTTATCATGATTATGATTGCCAGTGGTGCGCTCGGTACGTTTTTCGGCTTGAAGGTATTAAAGCGTGTTCCAGCAAAAAAGTTTACCGTGATCTTTAAAGTAGTAGTGACAATCCTAGCACTTCGCTTGGTGGTAGAAGCCCTAAAAGATATAGTATGAAAAGGCACTCTTCACGCAGTGAAAAAGTGCCTTTTAGGGAGACTCGGTTAGAATCTAGCGCGAAGCTGAACGCCGAAGTAGCGGTCTGCGTCTCGAGGTATTTGATAGCGGAAGTTATCACCGCTGTAGGTTGTTACAAAACTTTCGTCAGTCAAGCTTTTACCAATTAAGCTAATACGATATGCATCATCATTGAAAGAGAAAGCTAGGCTTGCATTGATAATGCCGTAGTCAGGCAACACTGCTGGGTCGTTTTCTGTTGCAAAAGCACCAGGTGCGCCAACAAACATTTCATCAGTATAAACATACGAACCGTTTAAGATGACATCCATATTGTCGAACTCCCAGAAGTATTCACCAGTTACCGAGTATTTCAGGTCTGGAGAAAAGGGAAGGTCAGCACCTGCGCCGCCGTCGCAGTCAACATCTGGACAATTAAATTTGTCTACTTCAGCGTCAACCTTAGATAGGCCCCCTGTTAATGAAAAGTTATCATTAACCTGCCACATGAAGTCAAACTCATAACCCTCGGTAGTAACAGAACCCGCGTTAGTTAAGCGTGTGATTGTGACGCCATCCAGCAATTCAGAGTTGTTGGCTTGAAAACCATCTATATCAGTTCTGAATATTGCGGCATTGAATACGATGTTACGACTTGCATACTTGTAGCCAATTTCATAGGCATCTGAAGACTCTTTACCAATAGGTAAGGTGTCTTTTTCCGACATATTGTAAAATACGTTGAACGCTGGACCTTTGTACCCTTGAGAGAACGTAAAATATGCCATGCTGTTTTCTGTAAGGTCATACTGAACGCCTAACTTGCCAGAGAGATCGGTTTCACTAGTGGTACCACTGTAATCTGTTTCAAACCCACGAACACCAACGCCTGTTCGTTTGTATTGGTCATTACTGCGACGATCGTGAGAATAACTTACTTCGTCATCGGTATAACGAAGTCCGAACAGCAAGCGGAAGTCTTCAGTAAAGTGATACTTACCGTCGGCAAATAGTGCCCAGTTATCGAACTGCGTTTCCATATAGGCTGTAGCACTGACAATATCGTTTGAGTTACATGACAGTCCTTCGCTGGCGATGAACTCATCAACCTGTTCAGCCGTTGGGTTTTCTACGCCAAAAGTATCTGTTAGATAGGCGCTAATGGCGGCAGGGAATTGACCCGCGTTGTTTTGACAACTTGCGTCTCGTGTGAAGTTTCGTTCTGATTTCTGAGTCCACCAAAACGCACCAAATTGATAATCTAGCGCGTTACCTAGCGGTGACGCTATGCGAAATTCTTGCGAAGTTTGCTTCCAATTTTGAGCACCAATGTCGTGAAGCTGGAAAGGTTCGCCAAAAACAGGAAATGGTCTGGTACCGGCAATTGAAGTAAAGTCGCCCTCTCTAAACTCGGTATTATCCCAGCTTCTGTAAGCTGTAATAGAGGTAAATTCATGGTCACCTAGCATGGTGTCTACTTGAACGGAAAAACCTGTAGTCTCATCTAATGTTCTTGTTTCGAAATCGTGGTCGATTAATCGTTGTTCTAAATCCAAGTCACCTGTGCCCGTACTGTCTGGAACGGCGGGAGAATTAGGGTTACGGCCGCTAGGAGAGAGCGCTAAATCTGCGCAGCAGCTGTCATCAGACTTCATATTTTCAAAGATGAACAGAATATCAGTGTCATTGTTTGCTTCAATATTAAGCTTGGCGCGGACACCTTCTTTGTCGTAACCATTGGTATCTTCATTGGTGAAAACATTTTTTATATAACCGTCAAACTGAGACTTCAGAACGGTTAGGCTTCCACTCACATTATCAGAAAGACCACCTGAGACGCTGGTTTTTAAACGGTACTCGTTATCTTGAAACAGCGATAGTTCGGCAGTACCTTCAAATTCATCTGTGGGGCGTTTAGTTGTAATGTTTAATACACCTGCTGATGCATTTTTACCAAATAACGTTCCTTGGGGGCCACGAAGAACCTCAATTCGTTCTAAGTCATACAGATCTACGAAAGCTTGGCCAGAGCGTCCCATAACGACGCCATCTACTACCGTTGAAACACTTGGCTCTGCAGCCACACTGAAAGAAATAGTACCGATACCACGAACCGTAATAGCTGAGTTACGTGTTGTGTTCCCCTTTCTGAAACTGACCGATGGAACCAGTGCTTGCAAGCTCTCAATGTTATTCGCAAATGCTGCATTAATTTGATCTTCGCGCAAAACTGAAACCGCAACAGGCACCTCATTAAGGCTTTCGACACGTTTTTGTGAGGTAACGGTGATCTGTTCAATCAGGTTTTTTTCTTTCTCGCTATTAGTTTCTTGGGCATTCGCCGTTGCGCTTAGGCCTACGCAAGTCGTTAGTGCGAGCGCTTGAATTATGCCTTTTTGGATGGGGCTATATTTCAATGCCATGATGTTCTCCACTGTTATATTTGTTGTGTTTCAGTTTTGTGTGCGTGTTTTTAATTGAGACGATGTCGCAGAACACCTATCTCTATCTGCTATCTTATATAAGACATCAGATAGATAAAATTTAACCAGAAAGTAAACCAATTGCAATTAATTTGTTAAATGGTGATGAAAATTGATATTTGAGCGAGTATTTTTGCTTATATTACATCTATTTATTTTTTTTAATCAATTGTGCAATAACGGTAATAATTAACATTTATAATAAAAGTAAATGAATGAACACTTGCCAGTAGATTGTCTAACAGGATAATTTGGTAGGTCTTGTATATGATATTCAATGGGCTTTTCAATGACACGCAGTATGAACTTTAGAAACATAACGCGCATTATAACCTGCGTGTTAACAGCATTATTAACACAAGAAAGTGTGGCCAAAAATACGATTGATACTCAAAGGCCAGACGCCCCCTTATTCTCAGCGTACGGCGAATATAATGTTGGGGTCAAAACACTGGATTTTATTTTCGAAAACCAAGTGGATGTTTTAGCGCTATTAAAATCAAATCCCGAAACAGCTGAGTTTCCACGCGCACAGCGGGCGCTAAAAGCTGAAATTTGGTATCCGGCCTCTTCACCTACCGCAACTGATCAAGATGAGGCTGCGCGTACTTTGAATGTCTATTTGCGCGATGGAAAAACGCAAGTGTCGCTGTTGGGAAAGGCTGTTCGAAATGCGGCCGTCGCCAACACGAACACGCCATTTCCTTTAGTATTGGTGTCTCACGGGTACCCCGGCAACAGATTTCTCTTAGCGCATCTTGCTGAAAATTTAGCATCGAAGGGCTATGTTGTCATATCAGTTGATCATACAGATTCGACGTACAGAACGAAGGATGCGTTCGCATCTACGCTCTACAATCGGCCAAAAGATCAAATTCTGGTTTTAGATGAACTGCAAAAGCTATCTGAGGACAAAGCCTCGTTTTTATATAAGAAAGTTGATGCCGGCAATACAGCAATCATTGGATATTCAATGGGGGGCTATGGTGCTGTTATTAATGCGGGGGCGAGACTGACAGACGCTGCGATAGAAAGTCCCATATCTCCGCCTTTCAAGCTCCTTGATGTGTATTCGAAAGATGCAGATACACCCGTTGATAGCCGTATCAAGACGGTCATAGCCTTTGCTCCATGGGGAATGAACCATGGTGTTTTCAATGCTGAAACTATGCGAAAAGTTGAAAAGCCAATATTGTTTGTTGCAGGCTCCGAAGATGATGTGTCGGGCTACAGTAACGGGGTTAGATTAATGTGGCAAACAGCTGTAAACGTAGATAGGGTATTGCTTACTTACGATAATGCGAATCATAATGCCGGGGCGGTAATGCCTGCACCGGAAGAATCTTTCTTTTATGATGAAGACTTGGGGTTTAATGTGAGTGAGCATTACACCGATGCGGTGTGGGACAATGTGCGGATGAACAACATTGCACAACATTTTGCTACGGTGTGGTTAGCTCAATACCTTAAGGGTCAAGACATGTCAGCGTATCTTTCGCTAATTCCCTCATCAAATGACGGCGTATGGGCGCTCGATAAAGAGGGAGAGGCGCTTGAGGAGCATACATATTGGAATGGGTTCAAGGAAAGGACCGCCAAAGGTCTGCACTTTGAGAAGCTAAATGCTACGGATAATCCACACTAAATGCAGTGAAAAGGGGCTGTAGCGAACCAGCCCCTTTAAGTTTCGTTGTCAATAAATCGCTTTGCCAATAACTAGAATTGGTAGCTCAAACCAAAATGCCACTCTCGCCCAGCACCAGGCACGCGCTCACCTACTTCAACATCGGCAATCATTACTCGATTAATGCCCGCTGTGTGCGGGGCATATTGTTTGTTGAACAGGTTGTGAATAGTTGCCGTAACCTGAAGATTCGACTGCGCATTTTCAAAAAGCGTTATCAGCCCCGAGATATGCAATAGACCATAGCCTGCTGTGGGTGCCTCATTTTGCAGTGCCGAGATATGGTTTTGTGCACCTGCTAACTCAGATGTAAACTGCATTTGAAGAGGCGCCTCAAATACCTGAGTATTCCATCGAACTGTGGTTGTTAACTGCTCTGGCGCAATGCGGAACAAAGCATCATCAATGTCATCACGGTTACCATGCTGAATGGTTGCTACTGCACGCACACTTAAGTTTTCACTAAACTGACCTTGCACCGTCATATCCGCACCTTTGATAACAGCGTGGGTATTCGTCCACTGAAATGGCGCTGTACCAGCCATCATGGTAGACACCATGTTCGCCGCCATATTCGTGCTAGGTGATCCGGTGATGTAATCTTCTATATCCTGATAGAAAAGGCGGGGCGAGATAGCCCAATTTTTATAAGTGTAATCAACGCCCACATCTAATTTACGCGCAGTTTCATTGTCTAAATCAAGGTTACCAATGTAGTTAAAACCGTCAGCCATGCCGCCCGAGATGCCAAGTGGCAGCCAGGTATAACGTTCGAAGTAGATAGGAGCGCGATTTTTCTGAGATATACCAAGTATAATATCGAGCGAGTCGCTCGCATGGTATCGAGTGGTAGCGGCTATATCTAACATGTTGTAGTTTTCGTTACGCTCAGCAGCGTTAAAATTACTGACTAACGTAGCTACTGCGGGGTTCATCATCACCATGTTAGATCCCGCTTCTCCGGCATCCATATTAACGCGGGTGTATCGCGCACCAAGCGTAGACGAATAATCTTGCTTGTTTACTGTCCATTGGGCATAAATACTCGCGGTATCTCTTTGTACATTAGTAAAGTTATCTACAAAGAACATACCGTTATTAGGGTTAGTAATAACAGAGTTATTTCGGCTGTGGTGTAGATAAGCGCCCAATTCCAACTCGCCACTATCTAACGGCATAACGTACTTGGCATCTAACCCCTGAGCGATAGCGTCTGCATTATTCTCCCTTGCCATATTCTCAGACATTGCCATGCGCTGGGAAAAGTTATCCATGGCGTGTTGGTTACTGTTGCCAAACCAATTTATGGCTAAGTACTCTGCTTCGCCTGCGTTGTAGCGATAACCTAGTCGGTACCATGCTGCATCAATAAAACCTATATCCATGGCGAGCGCTGGTGTGCCGCTCTCATTCGTATTTAGCTGTTGATAGCTAGCATCGAATTGGTGTTTTCCCCATTCATAGCCAAATCTGAATTTGCCGCCATTTCTTTGGTAGTGGCTTTTAGGTATAACAGCGTTATCGCCCGATTCTCGCTCGTCACGCTGCTGATGCATGAAGGCGCCGCTAATGAAAGCTTGGCCTGTTTTGTAAAGCACATTGCCTTGGTATTGTTGTCCGCTTCCCGGGCCAATTAAGCTGGCATTTACACTGCCAGCAATACCGCTTTCTAAAGCAAAAAGAGATGCTGCATCGGCGTTAATACGAAGCTTACCACCTAGCGTTTGCACCCCAGCACTCACCGGTACAATACCGCGATACAAAGTAGCAGTAAGCCCTGGCTCTGGCAGTACGTGGGATAATGGCGAGTCCATAGAGTTAGGCCCCGCGCCCGCTATATCGACACCGTCGATGGATACGCCGACCCTATCACCGAAAAGCCCTCGGTATTGAATAAGACCTGTAACCGGGCCGTTTCGGGAAACGGATACGCCAGGCAGTTGCGCTAACTGATCGCCAAAATCAGCGTCTATATTGGTTGTGGCGGTCACCGTCTCTCGCTCAATTTTTACGGTATTATCATTAAGCGAAGAACCAATAACGGTAATCACTTCTGTTGAAGTGCTGTCAATTACCTCGGATGTGTTTGCATAAACGTGTGCAGATGTGCAGGCAGCTGAAATAGCGAATGCCAGTAAAGAATACTTCATAACAATTCCATTAAATAAACGAACTATGTGCATGGTTAAACCATGCGCGTTAAGTGTGTTTTTTAGGTTTTGCTATGCAATTGGTGGAGCGCGGCCAAGCGGGGCGGCAAACGCAAACGATGTGTAGGGCGCAGCCGCAATGCGAGATACAAACGCGCGATAGCGCACAAGGGATAGTATCGCCATTGAATCTGCCGAAACATTATCAATGTGCGGAAGGTCCGCGAGTGTACCGTTGGTGCAATCTACGTGCTCGACAGGTGCTTTTAGCAGCTCTGGGCTAATAAAAACAAATTCCCCTTCAAGCTCTGTAGCGCTAAGCGATATGTATCGCATTGTGTTGCCAGTACAGATAAGTTCAATATCGTCGCCCACCATTTTACGCGCATGCTGCATAGTATGCGAAGCAAGGCCAAGTGCTAATGCATTTTGCAAAAGCATACAAAGGCAAAGCGTTAGTGCTGTTAGGCGTTTAATCGACATTTTTTATCTTTTTATATTGCGCGTTTTATCATAGCCTGCGTTGGATGGATATTTCCACATTTTAATTAAGTTCTTTAACACCGGCCTTTTTTAGTTTTCGGTAAAGTGTGCGGGTACTTACGCCTAATGCGTCTGCAAGGCTGTTTATATCGCCTCTAAAGGTGCTTGCTACATGCGCAAGATAAGTATCTTCTACCTCGTCAAGAGTCATAATACTCTGACCAAAATTGACCCCGCTTTTTGTATGCGGGTATTCATCATATTTGCCCTCGCCGGTGAAATCGTCTAAAACGGGGAGGTCCGACTCGTAGATTATGGTCTCATCGGCAAGTAATACGGCTTGATCAACGATATTGCGCAACTCGCGAATATTACCTGGAAACGCGTAGCTGCTTAATTTTTCGAGGGCTTTTTTATGGAAACGCTTTTTCTCGTGGGACTGGGCCAAAAAATGCGCTGCAATCAGTGCAATATCTGACTTTCTCTCTCGTAAGGATGGAAGGCTAATAGGGAAGCCCGCGATTCGGTAATAAAGATCGCGTCTAAACTCGCCTCTTTCTACCATTTGTTTCAAATTCTTATGCGATGCACACACCAATCGAAAATTGGCTTTCTTTGAGACCACGCTTCCCACAGGGCGGTAAGTTTGGGTTTCAAAAAGCCTTAGCAGCTTCACCTGCATGGCAAGGGGTATATCGCCTACTTCGTCAAAAAATAAGGTGCCACCTTCAGCCGCTTCTACGAGTCCTTTTTTGTTGGTGGTTGCGCCGGTAAACGCGCCTTTTTCATAGCCGAATAACTCACTTTCAAGTAACGCATCAGACAATCCGGTACATTCAATCACGACGAACGGTTTTTCAGCGCGATGGCTACTTGAGTGCAGAGCCTGAGACACCAGTTCTTTTCCGGTTCCGGTTTCGCCAAACAGTAAAACGGATATATCTGAATTTGCGGCGCGATTTATTTTGTTAAGCATAGTTTTGAATGCTTCAGACTCGCCAATCATTTTGCCTGCTGCAGGGCGATTAGATGCAAATGCCAGCTTATCTAAAATCTCTAAATACCCTAATAAATCGCCATTCCCATCGAAGATAGGTCGCATCAGAATGTCGCAGTAGCTTTGGCCCTCGCTAGTGGTATGGATATGCACCACACTTGCAGCTCGGCCCGACTTTTTACTTTCCTGCATAGGGCACTGCTCGCCGCATTGGTCACAGGGTTTATTGTTTCGGTGAGACACCTGATAACAAGTGCTATAACCAAGCTTGATATCGACAGGATAAGTATTTCTGTAAGGCGCATTGACCGCCTCAATAATGTAGTTTTGATTGATGAAAATAGCGGGCTTGTCTATTGCATCTATCATTGCTTGTACAATTGATATGTTCATTGTTAGCGTATTAGTGAGTGCTACTTTTATCTTGGCAACTTAACATATTGGCATAGAGCTTGTTCATTGTTTTTGTTGAATCACAATGCCTGAGAGCTAATACGTCCGTCAATAGGAGAGTTACACTATGAAAAAACGCATCTTTTTAATCGCGTTGGGGTTAACCGTAAGCGCCGGATGCCCTCTCGCTAATGTACAAAACAATGAGCCAGCTGATAGCGAAGTACACGCAAAAGTGAAGCAGGCAAGAGTTCACGCTAAAGCCCTTGGTGGCGCGCTTAAATCTAGGCTAAAGCAGGCAATGCAGTCTGGCGGATTGGAAGCGGGTGTACAAGAGTGTCAGTTGGCCGCCGAACCTATCACCGAAAGTCTTAGCCAAAATGGGTGGGAAGTCGGGCGAACTGCGCTAAAAGTGAGAAACCCGAATAACGCGCCAGACGAATGGGAGCGCGAGCAGTTAGCGCTTTTCGCCTCTCTATTGGAAAGAACTAAGTTAAAGGGTAAACAGCCACCTACGCCTATGGATACCTATAAATATGACAGTAACAGTGGCGAATTCCGATACATGATGGCTATCCAACAAGGTCAAGTTTGTATGGCTTGCCACGGCGTCCAAGTTGCACCTTCAGTAGAAGAGACCATTTTAAAATATTACCCTAAGGATGAGGCCACTGGGTTTGAACTTGGTGAATTGCGCGGCGCGTTCACACTGACCTATTCGCCGCAGTAACATAAATTAATTCTGTATCAGCTAAAGCTCTCTTCTCAACCAGTTCAAACCACGCTACCACGTCCCCATCTTCTTCTTGTGTCAATTTTGTCGCTAATACTGACAAAATTGGCGCAGAATTCATATTAGATCCTTGCGATGGATCAAAGTGCACAACTTTTCGCCATGGAATAATTGTTCTGCACAGTACGAATAGACTGTCATTCATCAGTTGCTTGTTCAGATTAACGAGAAAAGTGATGAATGGCACAAACCATGCTCTAGCTGTGTTGAATATTCATGTGATAACCACTGAATAACAAAAAAATTCATTTAAGGTCAAGCGCTTATCGCGCAAGAGAGACGAGGGAGATAACCCATGAGCGATACGTTAATAGAACTATCGCGGTGGCAATTTGCATTAACTGCAATGTTCCACTTTATATTTGTACCCTTAACTTTGGGGCTTAGTTTCTTACTTGCCATTATGGAATCGGTATACGTAATGACGGGTAAAGAGATTTATAAGCAAATGACCCAGTTCTGGGGAAAGCTGTTTGGCATTAACTTTGCCATTGGTGTAGCCACAGGCTTAACCATGGAATTTCAGTTTGGAATGAACTGGTCTTATTATTCTCACTATGTAGGCGATATCTTCGGTGCGCCACTTGCCATCGAAGGGCTCATGGCCTTTTTCCTAGAATCTACCTTTGTAGGGTTGTTCTTCTTTGGCTGGGACAAAATGTCAAAGGTGAAACATCTTATGGCAACCTGGCTGGTGGCCATTGGTTCAAACTTCTCTGCATTATGGATCCTGATTGCTAACGGCTGGATGCAATACCCGGTAGGTGCTGAATTTAATTTTGAAGCCATGCGTATGGAAATGACCAGCTTTGCTGAAGTTATTTTTAACCCCGTTGCACAGGTGAAATTTGTTCATACGGTATCAGCAGGTTACGTTACCGGTGCCATGTTTGTCTTGGCAATTTCAAGTTACTACCTGCTTAATCATAAGCATATTGCCTTTGCGCGCCGTTCGTTCGCCATAGCTGCTAGCTTTGGCTTGGCCTCAACGCTTTCAGTGATCGTGCTGGGTGATGAAAGTGGTTATGAGCTTGGTGATGTACAAAAAGTGAAGCTGGCAGCGGTTGAAGCTGAGTACGAAACTCATCCTGCACCTGCGCCGTTTACCGTGTTTGGCATTCCAAACGACGAGAAGCAGGAAACCGAGTACGCCCTTCAAATTCCGTGGGCAATGGGCATTATCGCTACCCGTTCATTGACCGAAGAAGTAAAAGGTATAAAAGATTTAAAAGAAGAGAATCGCGAGCGTATTTTAAGCGGAATTAAAGCCTATGAAGTGCTTGATGATGTAAGAAACGGTACCGCGACAGCTGAGCAGCGCGCTGCTTTTGAGGCGAACAAAGACAGTCTTGGTTACGCGATGCTGCTTGAGCCATACACAGACGACGTGTCAAACCCATCAGAAACGGCCATTCAGCAAGCCGTTGACTACAGCATTCCTCCGGTAGCACCGCTATTTTGGAGCTTCCGAATCATGGTTGCTGCAGGCTTTATCATGCTAGCACTTTTCTTATGTGCTTTTTACTACAGCACAAAACACAAAATCACCAAGCCTCGCTGGCTGCTAAAAGGCGCACTATACGGTCTGCCGCTTCCTTGGATAGCGTGCGAAGCAGGCTGGTTCGTTGCAGAGTATGGTCGTCAGCCGTGGTCTATAGCTGAAGTGCTGCCAGTGCATACCTCTGTGTCTAATCTAGCTATTAGTGATGTGGTAGCCACTATTGTGGCCTATACCGTCTTCTACGCAATAATGTTCATCATCGGCTTTTACTTGATGAAGAAATTCGCGAAAAAAGGTCCGGTGCCTCCAGAAGACACCAAAACTGAGACCGAACTTGATCTTATTGACCTTGATCAGCAAGGAGCAAAAGCATGATTGATTATGAGTTGCTGAGAGTTATTTGGTGGTGTTTAGTTGGCGTGCTGCTAATTGGCTTCGCGGTTACTGATGGTTTCGATCTAGGTGTGGGTGCTTTGCTTACACTTATCGGTAAAAACGATAAAGAGCGACGCGTGATGATTAACACTGTTGGACCTCACTGGGATGGTAATCAGGTGTGGTTTATTACAGCAGGTGGCGCAATCTTTGCTGCATGGCCGATGATTTATGCTACGGCCTTTTCCGGCTTTTATCTTGCTTTAGCGTTAACGCTAATCGCCCTATGGATGCGCCCGATAGGTTTTGATTACCGCAGTAAATTACCAAACCCACAGTGGCGCAAAGCTTGGGACTGGGCCTTATTTGCTGGTGGTATCATTCCTTCACTCATCTTCGGTGTTGCGTTCGGTAACCTGCTATTAGGGGTGCCTTTCGAATTAGATAGTACTCTGAAATCTACTTATACAGGGTCGTTCTTCGGGCTGCTAACACCTTTTGCCTTAGTGAGTGGGTTACTGTCGGTGGCTATGTTACTTAACCATGGCGCAACTTGGTTACAAATGAAAACCGATGGCTTTATTGAAGTTCGCGCTCGAGCCGTGTCAGTTATATTGAGCCTTGTGGGCGTAGCCTTGTTTGTTATTGCAGGTTTTTGGGTAGCATTTGGTTTAGATGGCTTCGTGATTACGTCGGCAGTCGACACTATTGCAACGTCAAATCCACTTAAGAAAGAGGTTGCCATTGAGGCTGGCGCTTGGATGAGCAACTACAGCAAATACCCTCTTATGATGGCAGCACCTGTGCTGGGTATTATTGCGGGTTTGGCCTGTGCGCTTTTCTCTAAGAAAGGTAATGCAGGCATGGCGTTTGTTTCGAGTGCGCTATTTATAGCAGGCGTTATCTTAACGGCTGGCTTTTCTATGTTCCCATTCTTAATGCCAAGCATCACTATGCCAGAGGCGAGCTTAACCGTATGGGACGCTACGTCTAGCCATATGACGCTCAACGTAATGTTTATCGTTGCCTGTATCTTTGTGCCTATTGTACTTAGCTACACGGCCTATAGCTTTTACGTAATGCGCGGACGCATTAAAAACGAAGACCTCGACCAGTCTCACACCATTTATTAAGGAGAACGCTATGTGGTATTTCGCTTGGATTTTAGGAGTTTTGCTGGCGTGCTCTTTTGGCATTATCAACGCCATGTGGTTGGAGTCGACGGAAAATATGGATAGGCCCGAAGACCAAGAATAGACGTTAAGGTAGGTTGGCCGCAAGAACACGTCGTGAACTCGTCCATGGGGGCTCTTAAGCAGCGTCCCTGCCGCTGAGGGTTCTTGCAGCCAGCCCACCACCACTTGGAAAAGAATGAAAAAGAAATGCGAAATTTGCTCTCATTACTAAGTAACGCAAAAGAAGAGTCAAAACCACAGTGATCAAAGAAAAAGTTCCCAACCGGCAAACGCTTAATGCGTGGTGCAATAAGATTGATAAGGCGCAGTCGCTTGGCTTGCGCACATCGCTTATGGCGCAAGTAGTGGTTAAGTGTTTGTCGCTTTTTTCTTTGATTATTGGGTTCTATTATTTTTCACATATTGCGCATGACTGGGTAGTAAACCAGACTCCTGCAACAGCGAGAGATGTCACGGGACTTGCCGTTTGTTTGGGAATGAGTTGGCTGCTTCAAGGCGCATTCAATGCCTCATCTAGTAGTGCAAAAATGCAGGTATTAAATAAGCTAGAACAGTGTTTGCAGCAGGTTTTCATCGAGCGTCAATATGCGCTTATTCGACAGCACTCGGTTTACTATTGGCAAACGGTGTGGCTGCACCACTTACAGGCTTTTGCTGACTGGGCACTTGAATATCGAGTGCAGCAAATGATTGCAGTTGTTGTCCCCTTGTTTGCTTTAGCCGTTATCTTTTATGTGAACCCCGTTATAGGAATTGGCTTATTGCTAACATTGCCGGTAGTGCCGCTTTTTATGATCATTGTGGGCAAGGGAGCCGCTGCCCTACATCGAAAGCATTTTATCGCCCTTGAACGTTTGGGAAGTTTATTTACTGATAGGTTAGCCGCGCTGCCGATGCTGGCAAATTATCAAGCGCATCAAAAACAAACAGCCCTGCTTAAAGATGCCAGTGAAAATTTGAATGCGCGTACTATGAAAGTAGTGAGTGTAGCGTTTTTGTCAAACAGCGTGCTCGACTTCTTCGCAACACTCGCAGTTGCACTTGCGGCAGTATTTATTGGTTTTTCACTGTTGGGCGAATTGAGCATTGGGCCGGAGATAACGCTCCAGCAGGGCTTATGGATATTGCTGACTGTGCCATTGTTACTCAGTGAAATGAAAAAGTTGGGGCAGATATATCATCAAAAGGCGCAAGCAGAAGCCGCCAAAACTGAACTTGCTCCCTTATTCTCGCGCTTTACACAAAATTTTAGTGGTAGTGCAGTAAACCCGGCTAACGCTGATTCAGCTCACCATCATTTATCAGAGCCCGATGCGCAGTTAACGGCAACTAACTTTAAGGTCTTCGACATTAACACTGGGCAAACTCATATCCCGACCGTTAAGACTACATCGACTGATGATGATCCCCCTGCACTTTTGTACGCTGAATCCCTTGCTGTATTTAAGGGCGATAAAATACTCATTAGCGGGCGCTCTGGTTCAGGTAAAACACTATTGTTAGAAGCCTTGGGCGGTCAAAGACCTAGCACACATAAATTCAGTGAACCGGTAATTTGGATTACCCAGCACCCCGTGATCACGCCAGGTACCGTGCGTGAAAATTTGTGCTTAAACGACACCTATACAGACGACGCGCTTATGAAAGCAATCGATGCAGTAGAACTTGACGCGTGGCTGTCGTTATTGCCGTGCGGGCTTGATACGGTAATGACTGATTATCCGCTGCTTTCAGGTGGAGAAGCGCAACGGCTGTCGCTAGCAAGAGCGCTGTTGCGCAGCGACAATATATGGTTACTAGACGAGCCTACAGCCCATTTGCCAGATTCCCAGCATGCAAGATTGGCACAGTTAATTGAACGTTTGGGTAGGGACAAAACCTTGATTTGGGCTTCTCACAAAGCACTCCCTGCAAACTGGTTTAATCGCTTTTGGACGGTATCGCGAAGTACGAATGAACAAGACGCTCTTTCTAAATCAGAGTCAAAATTAGAAGTAGGGCTTAAAAGTAAAATAGATGCATTACAAGACGGGCACCCACAAGGCTGTAGCAGCGTGACTGCAACGAGCTTTAAGGCGAATGCCACTCAAAAGGAGTGTAGCCTTGATGAAAAGTAAACCGGCTTACCTCACGCTGCTGCTTGCTCTTTTACATGGTATGGCAGGAATAACGATTCTTGTTATTTCTTCGTGGTTTATTGCTATCAGCGCTATTGCACCTGTAGGTTTTAATTACGTTATTCCCGCGGTGGTTATTCGCGCGCTAGCACTACTTCGCATAGCATCTGGCTATGCAAGTATGTGGGTGGGTCATAACGATTTGCTTACCCGTATCGCAGAGGGTCGCTTGCTTGTATTCAGTCAACTTGAAAACAGTAA
The DNA here is from genome assembly GCF_001885075.1 of Alteromonas sp. V450. NCBI lineage: Bacteria > Pseudomonadati > Pseudomonadota > Gammaproteobacteria > Alteromonadales > Alteromonadaceae > Alteromonas > Alteromonas sp. V450. Next base: position 3,076,761 of record NZ_MODU01000004.1, on the reverse strand, counting down.
AATTACTGACAAAGCGTTCACAACAGAAGCATTAGCGCAGCATACCGAAACGCTTGCCAGTCGGTGGATTGCTTGGATAGCTCCGCTTTCTAACATCACATTTATATTCACTAACCTTTGCGTTGCTGCGGTATGGTTTGACCTTCCCGGCTCCTCGTTTTTACTTGTACTTTTTGCTATTTGGCTCGTCATTGTTGTGCTGCAAGGCTTTAGTGGTTTAAACGTTGCGAAAAAAGCGACAAAGGAAAATAAAGTGTTTCGCCAAGAGTCAGCCGACTTTCTTAACTGCAGCGCTTTATGGCACTTAAATAAAGCAATGAATGATAAGTCACAGAAAGAGGAGGGGAATGTATTCAATGATGTGCCGAGTGCTGACAGGGTGTGGCAACAACAAACTACGCAGAAAGACAAAGCGCAACGGGCGAGCTGGTGGTTTCAAGGCGCGGCATTTTTTGCTGTAGTGTTAGTTATGTCGGGTGCGGTTGGCCCAATATCTGACTTTTCATATATGCCTATTGCTATTGTGGTGCCCATGATACTGATGGCTGCACCTGATTGGGCTGGTGCGGCTTTTCACAGTATTTCCAAGTTTGCACAGCACAAGCAAAGTGCGAACGCCCTTAAAAAGCTTAAAACTTCACCCATTAAAGTACTTGAACACACCGAACTGCGGTATTCACTTACATTATCTGGTTATACTGCCAAAAATAGACACTTACCTTTGGTTAGCGCTACATTTCCAGCCGCTGGCATTGTATGTATATCCGGGCCGTCAGGTTGTGGTAAGTCATCCTTGCTTCAGTCAATTGCGGGGGTTGTGCCTTCTACTGGACTTAAAGAAGTGGATGGCACGCGTATACCTGATGGCTTAATTACAAACTGGCGCTATGTGGAACAAGAGCCCATAGTGCTCTCAGGCAGTGTGTCATTAAATTTGGACCCTGCAGGAGAGGGTATTCATCATGGTGAGATGTCTAACTTATTGACGCAATTGGGCCTAGATGCACTGATGCCACTGTCGATATGGATTGGCAAGGCGGGAAGGGCGCTCTCTGGGGGAGAGCGCAAGCGGATAGCGTTGGCACGCGCTATTTTATCTAACGCAAATGTCTTACTTATTGATGAGCCCTTTGAGGGCTTAGATATTCATACTCAGCAGTTTGTTTGCAATGTTCTCAACCGTGTCGCTTTGAATAAACTTGTCATTATTGCCTCGCATGTTATGCCTCCCCAGCTCAATGTGAATCGCCTAATGCTGCTGGAGGATACAATTACCTGTGAAGCTAAAGACAAGCACACAACTGCATGTTAAAGGCCCCAGTAACAGCTAAAAAACGATGAAGCAAAAGTCACGTGCTAGGAGGGCATTTAGGTAAGCAATCTAAAAGCCCTGACTCGTTGATGAATTAAACCAGATCATAGCTAAGGGCAATCCCCTATTTCATTATTTGTCTTGTACGCCCAATCTTTAAGAGCGCTGAATACCTTTAGTTAAAGTGTAGATATATTTTTACAGCGTAAATACAACGGTATTTTTACTTTTGCTAGGGACGCGCTGGGTAAAACGTTGCAATCAAAAACTTGAATATCACCACGATAGAGAAAATAAAAAAGGTTGTGTCATGTCAATAAAATCCTCTGCTTACTCTCTTATTTATTGTGCAACGGTTGCTTCATTTGGTTTAGCGGCGCCCGCAGATGCGCAGTCGCTTTTAACTTCATACAAGGTTTCTGATAACACAAACTTTGTTGCCTCTTCTGATGCTGACGAACGGTACGTGATCAAAATTAGATCTTCAGCACTCAAGGCAATGACGTTAGAAGCCATAGCTAAGAACTTTTCGCTATCGGGTTATGGTGCGGTTCATCGAACGCTGAATAAGCAACAGCTGATAGCAATCACATTAAACAAAAAGACGTTAAATCTATTGAGAGCCCACCCTTTTGTTGAAACCGTGGAAAGGGATGTAAAACGCTACTTGAAGGCGCAGACCGAGCCATACGGGATCCCTATGGTACAGGCAAATCAAGTGAACCAAGCGGATACGTCCGCGAAGAAGGTGTGTGTTATTGATTCAGGGTACAACCTGGGACACCCTGACTTACCGGATGAAAACGATGGTCTTTCCGGCGAGTCTAATAACTTTGCGGTTGGCAGTTGGAGCCGAGATGGCAACGGGCACGGTACCCACGTAGCAGGCACTATCGCCGCGCTCGACAATCAAGAGGGAGTCGTAGGAGTATACCCGGGAGTAAACTTACATATCGTTAAAATCTTTAACGATTTGGGACAATGGACTTTCGCTTCTGATTTGATTGACGGTATTAATCAGTGTCAGCAAGCTGGCGCTGACATTGTCAACATGAGCCTTGGTGGAAGTGGTTCTTCACAATCTGAAGCTAATGCAATGCAGCAATTTTATGATGAAGGTTTACTGCTGGTGGCCGCTGCGGGCAATGATGGTAACAGCAGCAAGTCCTATCCGGCCTCTTATGACGCAGTGGTGTCTGTTGCCGCACTTAACAGCAATCAAACGGTAGCTGACTACTCGCAATTTAATAACCAAGTTGAACTTGCAGCGCCAGGTACATCCGTACTCTCAACCTATCCGTCATCGCGCTATGCATCGCTTAGCGGCACGTCTATGGCGTCACCTCATGTCGCAGGTGCAATGGCACTCGTGTGGAGTTTTTATCCAAGTTGCACGGCCAATGAAATTCGTGCTGTCATGGCTACAAGTGCAAAGGACTTAGGTGCTCCAGGACGCGATGTTAATTATGGCTACGGATTAATTCAAATAAAGGACGCTATTACATCGCTTGCTAACGACGGTTGTGCTAACACTGCTGAACCTGTGACACCGCCAACGCCTCCAGCGCCGCCGATAGAAGAGGTTAAATCTGAAGATGTGACGGTAACTAACTTAAATGGCGATCGTGGGAGCTGGCAGCGCTTTGAAATTACTATTCCTGCCAACACATCTTCGCTTGAGGTTTCAATAGAAGGTGGTAGCGGAGACGCCGACTTATATGTGAATCAAGGCACGCAAACCAGTACAAGAACATGGGACTGTCGCCCTTATCGGTACGGGAATAATGAAGTATGTAGGTTTTCAAACCCGATCGAAGGCACATGGCACATAGGCGTTCGCGGTTATAATGATTACAGTGGTGTAACGCTTAACTATAAATACCAATAAACAAGGCCGTTTAGAAAAAGCACGCCATTACAAGGGCGTGCTTTTTAAGAAGCGGTAGAAGAAAATTCTTCAGTTAACGCTTCTAATGACTTTCCTTTAGTCTCTGGAAAAAGCTTGACTACCAACAACAAGCTGACCAAGGCAAAGCTACCATATATCGCAAATGTAGCTGCAGCGCCGATAGTAGCTAATTCCCATGGAAAGATAATTTGGACCAGAAAACTGGTAAGGGAGTTAACCACGCCCACAAGTGAGATGGCAAGTGCACGAGATTGATTCGGAAAAATTTCTGCTAGCATTGCCCACATTACGGGCCCTAAGGACATTGCAAACGACGCAACAAATCCGATTATACCCACAAGAATAAGTGGGGCATTCATAGTAATGCTTTCAGTGAGCAGTTCCTGCTGATATTTATCATACTCTGTGCTTGAAAGTGTGTCTTTTAATGCATTTTTAAATACGACATCCGAATGAAATAATTGGTTCTCTAAAGGCAAAAGTTTGCTTGCTGCGGCACTATCATTTACACGCATTTCAGTTAAGCTCGAGGAGCCTATTTGGTACGTGGCTTTGCTAAATCCATAAGTGCAGATAGACATACTGATTACCACACCAGCTAAGCCCATGATGAGTAGCGGTTTTCTACCCCATTTATCAATGGTCAACATGGCTACTACGGTAAATGCCACATTTACTAAGCCAATCCAAACTGCTTGCATGAAAGCGGCATTGGTACCGACACCACTTTGTTCAAAAATAGTGGGCGCATAAAAAAAGATAACGTTAATTCCCGTTATTTGCTGGGCAATAGCGATGATCACGCCCACCATAAGAGGATAGCGCATGGTTTTCGCTGTTAGAAAACGACAACGCTCTTTAAATGTCCATGACTTTTCTTTAAGTGAAGATGCAATATCATCGACGAGCGCGCGTGCCTGAACTTTATCGAAAAGACGGTTCATCACCAGCTCAGCTTCTTTTTGCCTCCCTTTTAGAACCAGCCAGCGAGGACTGCGCGGAATAGCGAACAATAAGATAAACCAGAGCACAGCTGGAATAGCTTCAAGGCCCAGCATATAGCGCCATACATGCGTATCTATATGCCAATTGGTTACCCAAGGTGCACCGCTGTTACTTAGCTGCAGCAAGTAGTAGTTTGTGAAATAGGATAGAGCGAAACCAAATACAATGTTTAGTTGGTTCACCGACACCATTTTGCCCCGATTCTCTGGGGCACTTATCTCTGAAATATACAGCGGGGCAATGATAAGCGAGCAAAACGCAATGCCACCAATAAAGCGAGAAAGTACTAGCAGCTCGAAAGTTGGAGCGAGTGCCGAAGTTATAGATGAAAGTAAATACAAGAAAGCGACGAATATAAGCGCTTTTCTTCTACCAATAGCGTCGCTCACGCCGCCAGCAAATAGCATAGCTATCAGAGCACCTAAGGTGGGAGAGCTTACAACGAAGCCTTGCTGCCAGTCGTTTAAATTAAACTCAGCATCGATAAAGCCATTGGCTCCGGCTATTACACTGGCATCAAAACCAAATATGAACCCGCCAAGGGAAACGATAAGCGTGTAAAATAGCGACGGAGACAGGGCATTATTCATTTTATAATTTGCCTAGAGTGTCCCTATCAACAACTTCGGGAACAAATAAGTGCTCAATTGGGATGGGACTTTTTATGTCGTAAACATGTTCCAGAACCCAATGAGCAGCCATTTCTCCCATTGCATGAATAGGGTTATTAATTGTTGTTAACTTAGGATAAAGATAGCGCGAAAAGAGGACGTTATCGAAACCAATAATGGACAATTGACCTGGAATATCAAACCCAGCTTCTCGTGCAGCCGTCATAGCACCAGATGCCATTTCGTCATTTGCACATACCAGTGCAGTAAAGTCCGCGAAAGTGGCATGAAGGTGCTGCATGCCCTCTTGTCCAGTCGACTCATGAAAGTCGCCTTCGAAGGTACTTGCGCTATCGAATGGAAGCCCGGCTTCTTCAAGAGCTTTTTTGTGACCTGCAAGACGGTCGCTAGCATCTTTTTTGAATAAAGGGCCACTAATGTAAGCAATTTTTTTGTGGCCAGCGTCAATAGCTGCTTTTGTTGCTAAGTAGCCGCCTTTTACATTGTCGACAACGAAGCAGTTTTGCTCAAGTTCATCTACTTTTCGGTTTATTACTACCACCGGAACTTTGCTGTCGACCAGTTTCTTTAAATAGTCATCAGATACCGCCTCAGCGTGAAGGATAAGCGCGTCACAACGGCGGCTTTTTAAAAACTCGATGGCTTCGTGTTCACGCTTTTCATCTACGTGACCCGCGGTAATAATCACATGCTTACCGTTTTTCTTTAATACATGTTCTACGGTGCTCATTAAGTCACCAAAGTATGAACCATGCAGTTCTGACACAAGCAAACCTACACTGTTCGTGCGATTTGATGCCAGAGATTGAGCTATGGCATTAGGCTGATAGCCCAGCGAAGCCATAGCATCTTCTACTTTTTTGCGCGTGCGTTCGCTTACTTTCGCATTTCCATTCATAACGCGAGAAACGGTAGCAAGTGAAACTCCTGCTGCTTCTGATACTTGGTAAATTGTTGCCATACGGTTTCTAAAAATTATCCTTATTTGATACCGCTAATGTACCTATTTATCCGGCTCTTAACCAGTTTTGAATACGCCAAGGCACTCTGCTTTAAGGTGCGTTTTTGGGTGTCGTAGTCAACGTATACTATGCCGAAGCGCTTTGAATAACCCAGCGCCCATTCAAAGTTGTCCATGAGACTCCATGCAAAATACCCGCGAACGTCGACTCCTTTTTCAATCGCGTCGTTTACCGCATTTAGATGAGTGTGAAAATAAGCCGTACGCGCGTCGTCTATGACTTCACTATTATCAAGCGTATCATCCATCGCCGCTCCGTTTTCAGTGATATAAATAGGCGGTAAATCGTAGCGCTCGTTAAGTTCTACGAGCAAATCGGTAAATGCATCTGGGGTTATTTCCCAGCCCATAGCTGTTAGCACTTTGTTAGAAGGTGGCACAATCTCAAACCAGCCTTTTCCATCACTCTGATATAGCGTGCGGGTGTAGTAGTTAATCCCTAAGTAATCGATGGGTTGAGAGATAATTTCCATGTCACCCTCAAGTATTTCTGGTTTGCTGTCAGCATCAAGCATATCAATAACATCAGGATACTTACCTTCGATTATTGGCTGTAAGTACCACTGATTGTGGTAGTCGTCGGCTAATTTGGCAGCGCGCTTATCTTCTTCAGAATTCGTTGTTGTATGGCAATTGCTAAAGTTAAGCACAATGCCATTTTGGCTTGTTGGACTTAGGCGATTAATGACCTTGAGCGCTAACCCATGGGCAAGTAGTAGGTGGTGAGCTGCTTGTCGTCCATTCGCCATACCTGTTTTTCCTGGCGCATGAATACCAGCTTCATACCCCAAATACGCTGAGCAAAATGGTTCGTTTAACGTGGCGAATGAGTACACTTTATCGCCCAAAACTTTCGCTACGGCCTCGGCGTATTTTGCAAAAGCGTAGGCAGTATCCCGATTTAGCCAGCCGCCGTTGTCCTCCAGATATTGCGGCAAATCCCAATGGTAAAGGGTAACAAATACTTTCATGCCGCGTTTTATTACGTCATTAACCAAATTGACATAAAACTGCATACCCACTTCATTCACAGTGCCATCTTGTTTCATTACGCGCGGCCACGAAATAGATAATCGATAAGCATCTACACCTAATGCCTCTATAAGCGCTACATCCTCTCTCCACAATGCTATGTGGTCGCAGGCTACATCGCCGTTGGTGGAATCAGAAATCGTTCCTTCCTTTTCACAGAAGGTGTCCCATATGTTATCTAACCTTCCTTTTCTATCGCCTTCTATTTGAAAACTGGATGTGGCTACACCAAACAAAAAGTCCTGTGCAAGCATCTTGGAATTAGATGGAAGGTTAATATCTTTCATCGTGGAAATGTCCTAGCAATAACAATTTTTTCATATTTACCACGCTAATTGCGTAGTAAATAACATCATATTTACATTGAATTCGAATTCGCTTCATGTAATTATTCACGTAATGTAAGCGCTTACAATTTTGCTTTCGGTTAAATGTAAGCGCTTTCAAATGTAAATTTATCATTAATTAAAAAAATAGCAATAGAGGTTACTTGTGGACACACCAGTGCAGGCCAATATTCCATCCGCCCCAGAGGGACAAGCAAAGGGTGCATACCGTTTTGCTCTAATCTCGCTGACTACGTTATTTTTCATGTGGGGATTTATAACGTGTCTAAACGACATTCTTATTCCTTATCTGAAAGGAGCATTTAACCTTAGTTTTACTCAAGCGATGCTTATACAGTTTTGCTTTTTTAGTGCTTACTTTATTGTGTCATTGCCTGCTGGAATGGTGGTGTCACGCATTGGCTATCAAAAAGGTATCGTGCTAGGACTGGCTATAGCCTGCGTGGGTTGCCTGTTGTTTTTTCCTGCTGCTTCAAGTCGAATATATGGGGTTTTCCTACTAGCACTTTTCGTTTTGGCTTCTGGAATAACCGTGCTTCAGGTATCGGCTAACCCCTACGTGACTGCACTTGGAGACCCAAAAACAGCCTCTTCACGACTAACAATGACCCAAGCGTTTAACGCATTTGGCACTACGGTCGCCCCTTTCTTCGGATCTTATCTTATCTACGGCGCAACGGGCGAACATGGCGGCGGCTCGCCGAGTGCGTCAGACGTTCAGGTACCTTATTTAATTCTGGCAGCGTCGCTTTTTTTACTAGCGCTAGTATTTATGTATTTAAAACTGCCGAAGCTTAATCACACCAGTGAAGGTAGAGGGGTGTTTAAGGGTGGTGCATGGCATCACAAACACCTTGTTTTAGGAGCGGTTGGCATTTTTATGTATGTTGGTGCCGAAGTGGCCATTGGCAGCATGTTAGTAAACTATCTGGCAAGCCCTGCTGTGGGTGGGTTAACCGAAGCGGGGGCGGCAAAGCTGCTTGCCTATTACTGGGGTGGTGCAATGGTCGGCCGCTTCATAGGCGCGGTCGTGATGCAGAAAATATCGGGTGGCTATGTACTCACTTTCAATGCGCTGATGGCCATAGCACTTATCTTGCTATCGCTTTCAAGTTCTGGCGATATAGCGCTGTGGAGTATTTTAGGCGTGGGTTTATTTAACTCGATTATGTTTCCAACTATTTTCAGCCTTGCACTACAGCAACTTGGCAAAGACACACCTCAGGGCTCAGGGATCTTGTGTTTGGCCATTGTGGGCGGCGCCATCATACCCCTGTTTCAGGGTATGCTTGCCGATGCAGTTGGCATTACATTATCGTTTTTGCTACCCGCTTCTTGCTATCTCTACATTGCTTACTATGGCTTTATAGGGTGCCGTGTCTCTCAAACTAATTCCACTGAAAAGTAACGAGGATTTAAAATGCGAAAAAGTCTAATCGCGAAAGTTGTTACTAGTACATTGGTTGGCGTTTTAATTAGTGCATGCTCAGCTGAAAAAACGGCGCCGTCAGTGAATAACATTGAATCGAAGCCGAGCAAAGCGAGTGCGGTGTGGCCTAAGCTAAATATAGAGGTCAAAAGAGACACTGCGGTTGAACAAAAGGTAGAAGAAATTCTATCTACCATGACGGTTGAGCAAAAAATTGCACAAATGATCCAGCCTGAAATTCGCAATATCACCGTAGAAGATATGCGTGAATACGGGTTTGGTTCTTACCTTAATGGGGGTGGGGCATTCCCTAACAACGACAAGCACGCTACACCAGAAGACTGGGTTGCGCTTGCCGAAAAGCTCTACCAAGCTTCTATTGACGATAGCCTAGACGGCTCAACGATCCCGACAATGTGGGGAACCGATGCTGTTCATGGTCATAACAATGTTATAGGGGCAACCTTATTTCCTCATAATATTGGCCTAGGTGCCGCGAACAATCCTGAGCTTGTTGAGAAAATTGCGCACATTACGGCAAAAGAGGTTATGGCGACAGGTATCGATTGGGTATTTGCGCCTACCGTTGCGGTGGTACGCGATGATCGTTGGGGCAGAACTTACGAGAGCTATTCTGAAGATCCAACCATTGTTAGAGAATACGCAGCTGCGGTGGTTAAAGGTCTTCAAGGCGCTGCTGATAAAGACTTTTTAAGTGATCAGCGCGTTATCAGCACAGTTAAACATTTTGTTGGTGACGGCGGTACAGTTGGAGGCGACGACCAAGGCGACAATATTGCCAGCGAAAAAGCGTTGTTTGATATTCATGCTCAAGGCTATGTAGGAGGCTTAACCGCAGGCGCACAGTCGGTCATGGCATCATTTAATAGCTGGAACGGTGAGAAACTTCACGGCCACAAATACTTGCTAACGGATGTGCTTAAAGATCAAATGGGCTTCGACGGTTTTGTGGTTGGCGACTGGAATGGCCACGGACAAGTTGAAGGCTGCAACAATGAAGATTGTGCTCAAGCCATTAACGCTGGTCTAGACATCTTTATGGTGCCTAACGATTGGAAAGCGTTGTATAACAACACACTTACTCAAGTGGATAACGGCACTATACCAATGTCTCGGATTGATGATGCAGTGCGCAGAATACTTCGAGTGAAAGTGCGTGCAGGCCTTTTCGAAAAGCCAAGTCCAGCACACCGCCCATTATCTGGTGACCGTTCGCTCATAGGTAAAGAAGCCCATCGCGAAGTAGCTGCGCAAGCCGTGCGCGAGTCTTTGGTACTTCTCAAAAACAAGAACAGGACACTACCTCTTTCTGCGAATAAAAATATATTAGTCGCGGGCGATGGGGCCGACAACATCGGTAAGCAATCGGGTGGTTGGAGTATTACGTGGCAAGGTACAAATAATACTAATAATGACTTCCCAGGCGGTAGTTCAATTTATGATGGCATTAAATCGCATGTTGAAAACGCCGGCGGAAATGTTCAGTTGTCAGTTGACGGGAGCTTTGAAACAAAGCCCGACGTGGCCATTGTCGTGTTCGGTGAAGAACCATATGCAGAAGGCCATGGCGATAGAGAAACCCTTATTTATCAAAATGGTAGTAAGACAGACTTAGCGCTACTTGAGAAGCTTAAGTCACAGGGCATTCCGGTGATATCGGTATTTATCAGCGGCCGCCCTATGTGGGTCAACGCGGAACTTAATGCATCTGATGCTTTCGTTGCTGCATGGCTTCCGGGCTCTGAAGGCGCTGCGGTAGCCGATGTCCTGTTTGGCGAGTTTGATTTCAAAGGCAAACTGTCTTTCTCTTGGCCATCAGAGCCTCAGCAAATCGTTAACAAAGGTGATGAGTCTTACCAACCTTTGCTGCCGTATGGTTTCGGCTTAACGTTTGATGATGAAAATATACTTAGCGACACGCTTAACACGGAAATCAAGATAAGCACCGGTAAGAGCCACACCATAGCAATTCTTGATGGTTCAGTTGTGCCACCATGGGAGCTTTGGCTCTACTCGGGTAACAATTCTCATGCTGTGAATGCAAGTACGCATAAAGTGGGGGCCATCACTTATCGTACTGTAGATAAGGAAGTACAGGAAGACGCGCGCAAAGTTACTTTTGATGGAACTGAGTTTGCCGCCATGCGTTTCGCAAGCAAGAGCTTCTTCCGTGAAGATTTAAGTGCGCAGCTTGTAAACGGGTCAGCACTGACATTTAGCGTCAATCGTCATTCATCCATCCCGTCCCCTGTATTACTTAGCATGAATTGTGAGGGGGAAGGTGACACCCCGGGAAGTTGTTCAGCAGCGGTAGACATTAGCGAACGGATGAAAGCACTTCCTATGGATACCTGGTCTTCGGTAAGTATTGACTTACAGTGTTTTGTGGACAAAGGAATTAATTTCGCAGGACTAGTTGTGCCGTTTGAAATAGGAACCGCGGGCGCCATGAGTTTTAGTGTGGCAGATATTGCGCTTTCGCCAAATACGGCAGATACAGCAGACATTACGTGTCAGTAAACGCTGTATTTTTATAAAAACAACGTCGCGTTAGAACAACTTTCGCGACGTTGCTTATTTAAAATGCTATTAAATAGCTGCGATAACCGCGTGGTAGTATGCTTCAGGCTGCGTTTGTGCGTTTACTGAAGTACGAATAGCAGCAATAACGTCTGCCTTGCTTTCGTCATTTACTTCAAGGATTTCTAGCATAGCATTAACGTGCTCGCCTTCACCCATTGCTGTTTGTTCAAGAACGGCGTCAAAATTATCTTGAATGAACATGGCAGCTTTCGTGCGCTGACCTTCACAAGAGTCTTCTGAAGAGATTTTAGAAGAGATAGCAGTGGTACCAAGATCCCAAATGATATTAGAAATCGCTGCAGCAGTGCCATTGTCATCAAAAATTGCAGCGCCGATACCACAGTGTTTCCATGGATTAATTTTATCTGTCTCGCTTTGTGCGAAAGCGTTTGAAGATAAAGCTGCAACTGCTAGTGCAATAGATGCGATTTTTTTCATTTTAAAACTCCATTTTGGTTTTATTGTTTTATTAAAAATAGTGTGACAAAGCGATAGAGTACTCAAACGCCTCGTCGTAGCGTAACAATGCTCTGACATCATATTGTTGATGGTGCAAAAAGCGGTGCTCCCACGTTGCGTAGGTTCGCTTTTCCTCTAGTGCATTGGCATACCTCTGATGTCCCACGCTAAAGGACATTGCATAATGTGGCGAAATATTAAAAACGCCACCAAACTCAGCCCCTACCGCAAGGTAGCCGCCGAGATTGTTCTTACTCGTCGCGGTTGAAGATAAACCGCCGTAAAGTGCGATATCGAATGCCGGCGAATAGCTCTTACCTAGAAACCCGTCTATGTAGAATGCGCCGATATCGTTGTTAACTGATAGGTCACGGTATCCACTTGCAAATTTCCACGCGATTTTGTCGTCGCCAGGCAGACCCGTACTCGCTGCATTTAAGTTTGTAATGCGAAGCGCTGTAAGCTCAGCAAGGTTAGGCTTTGTGCCTTCAAAGATATTGATTCTTACGTCAAACGTAGAGAGTTCTGAAAAGGGGATACGCGCAGGGTTAACCGTAAGCAAGTCGTAATAGTTTGCGCGAAACCTGACACTTACTCCGGTATCAGCGTCATTGTTGTGCATCATACTCACTTGTAAAAGCGTTGTATCCTGCGCTGTATCCGGTGGAGCGGGCGTTATTGGTTCAAACCTACTGTTACCAGGAGGTAACTTGAACCGCACATCCACAAATGCTTTTCTTTGCTGCAGCAAAACTGACATATCGTTTTCTGACTGCGACTGCGACTGCGACAAGTATGAAAAGTAATCAAATGCTGTATCAATCACCCTTTTCATTTGGTCTTCGTTTAACGGTTCAAGAAGTTCAGTCAGCGTTTTAGCGGTCATTTCCTCGGCGCTCAATGCCACTGTCAGTCGCGTTTTTTCTTTGTCAGTCAGTTGAGCGAATTTCTTGTAAAGCGCCTCTTGGCGCGAAGGGTGATATTTCACTGCTTCGATAAGGCTTGGGTGACGCTTTTTAATTGCGGTAACGATATCAAATGGCATTATCCACGCTTTATCGTTGGGCATATATGATGTGCCCGTAGCCAGAGAGAGAAGCTGTGAAATCTGATACGCACAGTTTTGTTTAAAAAAATAATAGGTCATTGGGATCTGCTCGAGTTCCCAAAGGTGTGCCAGTAAGATAGAAATTTCTTTTGAGGTTAATGAAAGCGAATATTCCCACAAGTCTCTCAGTTCACTTTCAGTGTAGGTGAGTGTTTGATGATGGTATTTTTGATTCGCAAAATAACCGTCATAGCCTCCGAAAATACCATTTAGTATATAGGCGATAGGGTTTTCATTATCTGGATAACGAGCGCCGTAGTTATACGTATTGTCCAGCAATTCGCTTTGCGATGTGTTGTTAAATTTCAAAAACACATGGCCATACATGCTTGCGGGATTTCCTAAATACCCCGATGCATAAATTAGGCTTACCCCAGTAGCATTTATGTTTGAAAGAAATGAATTGAACGCGTCGCACTGCACATCAGGAAGCGTTGCAACATTCTGTGACACAAACATAGCCCGTGCTGGAAAAGTGCATTGTGAATGAGGTTCTTCTATGAACGAAGATATTGTGGCTTGAAGCTCTGCAAGCGGATCGTTTTTCCCGCGGGGCGAAAAGAAAAACGCTGGCGTATCTATAGCAGATGTAAATTCGCCAAGAAACGTTTTTTCATAATGTAACAACGACAACCACTGAGGTTGATGTGCTGCGGTTTCTACCGAAGATTGAGCGCTTGCAATAGAAAAAGCGTGCGACAACAAAAGTATGGAAACGACAAGGAAACGACTAATTCCTTCCATGAATTGCTTAATGTCCGTAGTGTACTGCTTAAAACTGTCCTGCCGTAGTTGCAGGGTTGAGCATCATACACAAAGTTTTTCAAAACTTACAATAAAAAAGCCGCAGTAACTGCTGCGGCTATTCAGACATTATTAGCTGGGCTAATTAAAATGTATACCTTGCACCCAGCGTGTAGCGCGGGCCATATTGGCGAGCAAACAAGAATTGCTCTTCAAAGCGGCCATAGCCACGTTCGGTTTCGTCGTTAATATTTACACCTTCTAGGAACACCGTTAAGTTCTCATTTACATCGTAGTTGATGCTTGCATCAACCTGACCGAAAGTGTCGAATTGCGTTGCTGGGTTATCAGATGACCCTTGGGCTTGACCAATACCTACAACGTAATCAGAACGCCATGCATACGTTACTTTTACCGACAAGCCTTCTTTTTCGTAAAACACTTGAAAGTTGGCTGAATCGCTAATACCAACGAGCGGGTTAACTTCTTCATCACCGAAATAATACGGGTCGTAAGTTACATCGCCGTCTACTAACGTCGCATTAGCACCAAAACCAAAGCCTGTGTCCCCAAACGTATGCTGTACCGCGATTTCTACACCCTCTACGGTTCTTGGCGTACTTGAATTGTCTGGTTGTCTTGTACGCCATGTAATCAGTGGGTCGTCTGCGTTAGGTTCAACAACGCCATTTTCGTCGGCGTAACCATTTTCAACAAAATAGTCGTAGATTGCACTGTCGGTTGCTTGAACACCTGCTCCCTCTAGCGCTGCAACGGCTTCGTTCCAACGAGGCCCTTGATAAATGTCACGAAGGCCTTCAAATTGTCTATCGCGTGCCGAAGTTATAATATAATTTTCGACTGATTTTCTGAACAAGCCAATAGAAGCGTAGCTTGCTTCATCGTAATACCATTCAAACGACAGGTCTAAGTTTGACGACTCAAAAGGTAATAGGCTTGTGTTACCTGCTGTGGCGGTACGCGCCCCAATTTTTGGACTACCGGTAAAAGAGAGCCCGCCTTGCAATAAGCCAATAGGTGCACGAGTGATCGATTTACCCCATGAGAATCGAGCGACTATGTCGTCTGTAACGTCAACTTTAATATCGAACATGGGCAGTAAAATATCGTATTCACCGGTAAAATCCTGCAGCTGTGGCTCTGCCTCAAAGTCGGTGATCCACTCTGACGCGGCGACCCAATTTACCTGAATTGGAACGAGTACTTCAGCCGAGCTTGGCACTTCGGTTTCTTCGTAACGCAAGCCTGCATTGATTTGAACATAGTAGTCACCAATCTCAAAATCCCACTCAGATTGAACATAAATTGAGTCAGTAGTCTCTTCAACATTGCTTACTGAAGGCGCGCCCATGAAATATGGATCGATAGAGTATGCATTAGCTTCACCGACCACGTCAGCAGTAATGAACTGAAGTTGTCGAGCAAGTGCTTCATCAAAGTCAAACGTGTAGTAATAGCCTGGATTCATATTGGCGCCGCCACTGCTGAATGCATCAAGGAAGCCTGATGTATCGTTGCGAGTAAACATGCTGTCAGGAAATATTTCGGTAAACGAAGGGTTGAATCCGGGGCCACCACGTAGTCCGCTCCATGCAGTAAAGCCCGAAAGCGACTGCTCTGTACGCGCGTAGCCAAAGTCTATTTTAACCAATGGGATGTCAAATGCAGAGTTATACCAAGTACCATCTAGCTGAAGTTGTTCAATGTCCGAACGGCCAGGTGAGTAAATGAATTGACTGAAGTTCGAGTCAATCTCGCTGGGAAGAATTTCATTAGTGCCGTTGTTCCAGTTAACGAAGACCTGAGGTATGTCACCCTCTCGATAGTCGTACACTTTTGATTTTAGTTGGTTCGACCCCAGAATGATTTGGCCTGCGCTTCCAAGGCCGTCGTCATACCCATTGTCTATCTTGTTGTATGAATCATGATAGTCGAGGCTCACGTGCCAATCATCGTTAATCATCCAATCAAAATTTACGCCGAGAGAGCGCGCATCTACTCGCGTGGTATTTCTGCTTGCGGTGAATGAACCATCATCACCGCTGATATCTGCATAAACAGCGGTACCGTTCTCGTCGAGTTCGTAAGCATTTATGTTGGCACCAAAGTTGTTCCAAATTCCCCAGCCCACCGCATTGGTTCCGGTGGTTGCTCTACTTGCCGTGTAGTCAACAGTGGCAGTAAAAGCGTCGATAGGTCGAAATTGAAATGTAACTTGACCATTCTGGCGTTCACGCTGTACGTCACTGATACCGTAGTTCATGTCTTTGGGGAAAAATGCAGCATCGGTAATCTTGGTGCGATTATCAACCACCTTCGATGGATCAAGGTCGGGAAGGGCATCGTTTAACTGTCTCTGCCAGCCTTGGATATTTGCAGATTGCTGCTGAAAATCACGCTCTTGATGAGAAAATGACACGCCAAATCCGAACATATCATCAGCAAAGGTATTGGTATAAACCCCGGCAATTTCAGGCGTAACATCATCGCCTTCTTCATTAGAGGTATCGTGAATGCCCTTGACCGATATAGTGGCATTTTGGCCCGGCTGAGCCAGCGGTTTCATAGTAATTATATTAACGGTGGCGCCCAATCCACCACTGGGGTTTTCTGCACGTGCTGTTTTATGTAGCTCTAGCGTACTAACGCCTTCAGCTGAAAGGTTTGCTAAATCAAAAGAACGGGTAAACCCCGTGCCTGGCATTTGGCGTCCGTTTAACGTAATTAAGTTAAAGTCTGGGCCAAAGCCACGTACGGTTATTTGGCTACCTTCCCCGTTAGAGCGGCTGATCGTAACGCCTGTAATACGTTGTAGCGCTTCAGCTAGGTTTGTGTCTGGAAATTTACCTAACTCTTCTGCTGAAATTGCATCCACTACGCCGTTAGAACTGCGTTTCAAATCCATCGAGCGGATCATGCTTCCGCGAATACCGCTGACTTGTATAACTTCGACTTCACCTTCGACTGGTGCAACAGATTCTGTTTCTTGAGCGTGGGTAGATAGTGCGATGCTAGAACCCATCAACAAAGCCATTGATGTGGCAAGTTGGGTCTTTTTAAACGGTGTATTTTTCATAGTTGACCTACTAATTCTTATCACTTTTCTATGCCGTCCAAGTCTTTCTCAGACAGCATATGCTTTGTTACTGTGCTGCAATTTCTACATTGTCAACGCGATAAACGGCGCCTTCGCCTTGTCCCCATGCTGGAAACATCATGATGACGTTGATAGCACTGATATCCAGCCCCGCATCGAAGAGTGTTTGAAGTGGGAAGGTATAAGTTTGCCATTCGCCTTGAACTGGGGTCGCCCCTTCTAGGCTATCTGCAAGGCCAAGCTCAACCGCCGTAGATGCGCCTATCGATTCAATTTTAAATAGCCATGGTGCATCTGCATTATTTGGCATTGCACTTACTTTCATCTCAAAGCGCACCACACCGTCTAAATGAAGTGCAGATGCGTCATAGGCATGTCCATCGTCGGCAATAATTCCCATAACCGTCGGTGTTGCGCCTATGCGAAATTCCGCAACAGTGCCATGGTCAGCGTCATCTACTTCTTCTGTAGGCATTGAACCACCACAGCAGTCCCATATTCTCCACTGTTCAGCCGCAGTGTCTGCAAACAACGTTATACCCGAAGCGCCCATTTCTTCGCCGCTGTCTGGGTGGAAGAACTTCACGTTGTCCATACGATAGACAGCACCTTCACCTGTACCCCACGCTGGGAAAACCATAATGACGTCGATAGCACTTACATCTAATCCTCGCGCCTGAAGGTCTGAGATAGGGAAAGTGTATGTCTGCCACTCGCCTGTAACAGGCGCTTGCCCCTCAACACTTTCGGTAAGTGGTATTTCCACTGCTGTAGACGCATCATTGGACTCTATTTTGAACAACCAAGTAGAGTCAGGATTATTTGGTGCGTTCAAAACACGCATTTCAAACTGAAGAAGGCCGCCATCGGTTAATGCCGTTGCATCAAACGGTGTGTTACCGCCACCTGCGCCCGGACGAGTTATAAAGCCCATTACAGTTGGCTCAGCACCGATGCGGAACTCTGCGGTTAAACCATGTGCTTCATCGTCCATTTCTTCAGTCGGCGTTGAGCCACCGCAACAGTCCCACATAGGCCAATTTGGATTTTGACCATCTTCAAAAATTACGAGTTCTGGATAGCTAACGCCGCCTTCTTGAGATATTTCTACGTTAGCCAGGCGATAGACAGCGCCGTTACCAGTATCCCAAGCTGGAAACACCATAATGACGTCAATCGCGCTTGTGTCTAACCCTGCCTGAGCAAGCATGCTCAACGGAAACGAATAAGATTCCCATACGCCTTGTTCTGGCGTTGCGCCTGCGATATCAGCGGGGCCTACGTAACCACTTGAAAGTGGAAGTTCAACCGCGGTAGAGCCTTCGGAACTTTCGATTTTAAACAGCCAATTAGTCGATGAATTAAATGGTAATGATGTCACTTTTAAATCAAATTTTACGCTGCCAGTTTCTTCTATTGGCGATGCATCGAACGGTGTAGCCTCGCCATCAGGGTCTGTGATAAAGGCAGAGCGACTTATAAAGCCCATCACTGTGGGTGCTTCGCTAATGCTAAATTCGTAGACTTGGCCGAATTCTGAGTCTTCTACTAGTGCCGGAGTAGTGCCGCCACAGCAGTCCCACGCTGGCCAGTTTGGATTTGGCGTTCCATCAAAAATAGTTAAATTTTGAGGGATCCCCGTTGATGGTGGTGAAGGGATGGGGGCTGCGCCTTCGACGAGAGCGTCTTCAAGAGAGTCATAGCCAGGACGTACTGTCTCACAACCTTTGCCGGTATCTGGATCGGATGCACACTCATAAACACGCACGTAGTCAATTTCAAAGGTTTGGCCATTCGCAAACGCATCGGCATTGATGCCCGTTTCGTTTACTGCTTCAGGCCAGTTGCCGCCCACAGCTAAATTGAGTATTAGATAAAATTCTTGGTCAAATGGAGCGTTATCCCAAAACGTCGTAAGCTCGCCAGTACCCTGTTCAAAATATTCAGCGTACCATCCACGATGCGAAAGGCCCGTCGCGTCGCCGTTTGCGTTGTATCGAACTTCTGAACGACGCTGCGTTGCATACAGATAATCATCCATGTACCAACGTATTTCACCTTCTTGCCACTCAATAGCATACGTATGGAAGTCGTCAGCTGGGTTTGCACCCGACGGTAGAGAATAGGCTTTACCCGAATTGTCATTGTTAGGCCATTCGCGACCGTAGTGCAATGTGCCATAAATATGATTTTCAGGGTTGCCGTCAGCGTCTGCAGCTTTTAAATTCACTGCCTCAACAATGTCAATTTCTCCAGAGCGCGGCCAGCCGCCGTACACTTCGTCGGTAGGCATCATCCAAAACGCTGGCCAACTTCCTTGGCCCTCGGGCATCTTTGCGCGCATTTCAATGCGACCATATTTAAAGTCTGCTTTGTAGCGCGTATTGAGACGAGCTGATGTATAGGGTTTTGGCGCACCATCTTCAGCAGGGAGTGCAACGATCTTTAAACTGCCGTCGGATACAAACGCGTTGCTTGTACTGTCTGTATAACACTGTGCCTCGTTGTTTCCGCCACCGTCACAGTTAACTTCGTGCGTCCAGCTATCTTCGTCGATGCTGTTGCCTTCGAACTCATCGCTCCATACTAATGTCCAGTCAGAAACAGGTACAGAGGCGTCCACAGCGTCGATATCAGTAGATGTAGTGGAGCCGCCACCACACCCAATAAGTGTTGTCACTGATAAGGCGGCTGCAATCCGCGTAAGTTGAGATGCTTTTTTGGTCATTTTTTTCAGCCCTGCTCAAAAGAAATTGGGTTTTATATAGTGGAAATTGCCCACTTTAAAAAGCTCATGTAAGCGCTTACAATTTTCAACAAATAAAAAGGCCCATTTGAAAGCGCTTACATTAATTTAAGCTAACCCCACTTAAAGATCAACATTGTTCTCAATATTTTAACATTTTTAGGGGCGTGTGGCTCGAGTGTTATTGTTATAATTATCAATTAAAACAAGGGTTTGAGTGTGTTTTTTGTACGAAAGGATAAGCGCTGCTTCTCTGTCTTTACCGCGTTTTTACATATGTCATGAGTGGATATTAACAACGTTTAACAAAATATTTCGGCTTGAAATGTGAAATCTCGTTAATGTATTAGAAACAAGATCCACAGTTCAAACCAAACCTGTCGCTTTTATCGTCGATAAATAATTTCTTAAACGTTTGCAAGGCGCTTGATACTTTGCTCGTATTTATTGCGCCACCACCTTAAGCTCATACTTATCGCAATAACACAAATTGTCCAGATAATAAGTAACAGAGGAATAAAGCTACTGCTCAGGCCACCTACAAAGCCAATGGGCGAAAACATGGCATAAAGCGTTGCAATTAGGCCAACTAAGGTTATGGCGCAGGGTATTGCGTAGCGCCAAGGGGTCATATTCACTTCCGCCTTTGGTGAAAATTGCCAAGGTTTTGCCATTGGGTAAAGCCTGCCAATAACCAGCATTATTGCAAGTTCTATGGCGAACAAGATGGCATAGATATGAATGAAATTAATATCTACTTCCCAAACGAACTTTAATAATCCATAAGCAATGACGTGAAAGATAATCGCGACTTTTGCTGCAAGCGCCGGAACGCGTTTGGTAAATAAGCCAACGAGCACGATAGTAATGACGGGAATATTGTAGAACCCGGTAAAAATACGAATAATTTGCCACAGTCCCTCTGGTGCGAACATTAGCAGGGGGGCAGTGATAAAAGAAAGCACTGCAATGACAATGCTGGTGATTTTGGCTACGCGAATGAGTTTTTCATCGCTCACCCTATCTTTTTTGAAAGGTTTGTAAACATCAAGGCAAAATAGGGTTGCAGCGCTATTGAGTAGCGAATTGAACGAGCTGAACACTGCTCCGAGTAATACTGCTAAGAAGAACCCCGACAGATATTGCGGCAAAACATCTTTGACTAGATGAGGATAGGCAAGATCGATAGTTTGAAGGTTTTCGTCTTGGTACAAGTGATAAGCGATTACGCCAGGCAACATCATCATAAAAGGCACTAGCACTTTGAAGTAACCCGAGAACAGCACGCCCTTTTGGCCTTCAACCAGATTCTTTGCCCCAAGCGTTCGTTGGATAACGTATTGATTAGTACCCCAATAGAACAGATTAGCTAAAATCATACCGGTAAAGATAGTGCCGAAGGGGACGGGATCGTCTGCGCCGCCTATCGCATTAAGCTTTTCGGTATCTGTTGTAGCAATCGTTGAAAGGCCTTGACTAAAACTGCCGTCGCCCAATGCGATTAATCCCAAAATAGGTACCAGCAGACCTATAATCAAAAGTCCTATACCATTTATTGTATCTGATACAGCAACCGCTTTAAGGCCTCCGAAGATGGCGTATAGTGCTCCAATTGTACCGACAACAATGATGGTGAGCACTAAACCAACTTCATAGCTTATGTTGAAAAGGCCTGGTACATCGAAAAGCCGCAGTACGGCAATAGAGCCTGAGTAAAGCACCGACGGAATGGTTATTAATGAGTAGCCGACCATAAAAAGGACAACTGTCATTCTGCGAACGCTGTCATCAAAGCGATTACGCAGGAATTCAGGTAAGGTAGAGAAGGCGCCAGCTAAGTATCGCGGTAGGAAAATCAATGCCATGATGATAGTGGAAATACCGGCGGTAACCTCCCATGCCATGGCGCTTAAATTGTAGCCAAACGCAGAGCCATTTAAACCAATAAGCTGCTCTGCGGAGAGATTGGTAAGGATCATGGACCCGGCAATAAATGTGCCGGTAAGCCCTCTTCCTGCGAGGAAGTAACCGTCTTGTGTGTTAACTTCCCCTTTTGTTTTCGCGTAAGAAATAACGGCAACCAGTGCCATAAATGCCATGCATGACAATAGGGTAAGGGTGATATCCATGAACTGCTCCTAAGCGCTACGCTGGCCAAAATGTTGTGTTCGACATATCCATATCGGTATGTTGAACATCTGGACCCATTGCTATGCGACTGCCTTTTTGTATGAACACCGCCACTTCGTTTAGCGCAAGTATTTCTTCTTTGTATTGCTCTCCCTGTACTACGTCGTCGGTTCCAAACCGTATCCATTCTCCTTTTGGTAAGTAGTACTTAATTTTTCCACCGGGCACCACACAGGGAACAACAAGTAGGTCATCACCACACATAAATTGCTGCTCAAAACCGTGAGAAAGCGGCTGTTCTGGAAAGGCTAATGCCATTGCGCGTTGAACTGGAAGCCCTGTTTGTGATGCTTTTTCGGCAGTTTCCTTTAGATATGGAATAAGTTTGTATCTTAGTCTTAGCGCCTTAAATACAGCATCAGAGGCAGCTTCACCATATGACCATGGTTCACGAGGGCCAATACCGTGCAATCGCATGTGGGCACTAAACACTGACGCTTGTGCCCATCTCACGTAAAGTTCTGCATCTCGGGTGTCTTTGTAGAAACCGCCTATATCGGTAGCGAAAAAGGGGCCGCCTGACATACCCCACGACAAACTGCCGCGAATACTGGCTGCAAGGCCGTGCCAGTCTGCTTGAGGATCGCCGCCCCACTGCGATGGATAACGCTGACTTCCCGTCCAAGCTGAGCGACTGAATAAGAAAGGACCTGTTTTACAGTAAGCTTCTGCGGCTTCGTAAACACAACGGTTGTAGAGCATACTGTACACGTTATGCAGGCGATTGCCTGAATCACCGCTGTACGACAGCATGTTGTCGTCTTCAAGTTGTTCACCAAAATCAGCTTTTATCATGTCCACGCCAAGGTCAAATAGAGGCTTGTGCGAGGTTTTCCAAAATTCGTAAGCGTCTGGATTAGTAAAGTCTAAAATACCCGAGTCTGGTAGTGGCGTAAGCACTTCGCCAAAAGGGCTTAAATCCCACTCATACCGGTAAGCTTCTCCGGTCCGTTTGTCTTTTATTAGCCAGCCTTTTTCAGCGGCTTTTTTGTAAAGCGGGTTTTTCACTGAAATCATGGGGTATTCCCACACACAGATTTTAAAGCCCAATGCCTTTAGCTCATCGATAACTGGCTGTGGATCGGCGTAGCGCTTAGGGTCCCATTCAAAAGCAAAACGGGTATCAGTGTCTTGCCATGCGCGCCCGTCTAGAGTAATTACATCGCAAGGCATATTCTTTTCACGCACTTCGCGGGCGACGGCGAGCAGCTCATCCGCATCTTTATAATACGCTTTAGACAGGATCACGCCTAAGCTCCACGTAGGAGGCGTAGGGGCAAACCCTGTTAACTCACTGTAGGTTTGAAGGCTTTTAGCTGGCGAGTCTTGATGGAACAAAAATAAATCGAGTAGATTGTCTTCTACAAAACATACATAGGCTCGTTGTGACCATGGTGCGTAGCCGATGCCATGGGTAACTGGAGCTGGTGTGTGTACAAAAAGGTTCCAGCCTTCTGGACTCCACGCGTAAGGCGTATTTTTGTAAGATTTTTCGGCATTTACGCCCAAAGCGTCGTGATTGAATGAACGAATAAGTTGGCCACGCTTGTCGAGTTTGCCCCATTTTTCACCAAGACCATAAACGGCCTCGTCGTAGTTGAGTTCTAAGCTGACCAACCAACCTTTGTCGGTTTTGGCGAACGGTGGCAAGCGATGTTGGCGCACAAAGTGTCCGTCAGTGGCGCTTTGTTGAACAAGTACATCATTTTTGTAAAGTTTGAAATGCAGTGGTGAGGCAAAAATTTCCAGTCGATAGTCGCCCGCCGCTAGCGTGCTGTGCGATTTATCACCTGAGAGCACTAACACTTGCTTATCGGGCGCCTGGGTGAGCATGCCGAATTTATCAGTAGCATTCACGTCACTTTGAATACGCAACCCAAACTGACTAATACTTAAACTCAACTCACCGTATTGGGTAGGGACGATGAGTGTTTTATCGTCTGACAAAAAGGGCTGTTCAGTGATGTCAGCCGCTTTAATGTCGTTCCAGTCTGGCTCAGTCACACAAAATGCGTTACTCATATTTTCACTACTCTACATGTCTTATATAAGACATAAGTTAATGAAATGTAACTTAGGTGTCAATCTGGATTTGATGAATGATGATAAAAGTTACACAGGCAAACTTTTAATAATCAACGTGGCACCACTAGCGGTTAACATTAGCAGAGCCAAAAGTCGCACGAACGAAGCATCAACTTTCGCAGCAAGTAGACGTCCAATCCGAGTAAAAATAAGAACGACAGGAATGGCACATACAGTTAATAGTAACGTTCCTTGGCTTGGAAGTGTGCCAAAAGGAATGATAGCTAACCGTATGGCCGCGGTCACGCTGAATACCGCAAGAAGTGTTATTCGAATTTGATTTATTGGCCACTGTTGTCGATAACATTGAAATACCACCGGGGGGCCAAATGTTGAAAACAGTCCTCCAAGCAACCCTCCTAGTGCACCGGCAATGCTAAAGCCGTAGGCTTTTCCCGACGGCGCAGTGTGTTTTCGCTTTATCAGCAACAAAGCGCAACAACTCAAAATTGCGAAGCCTAAAATAATGTTCAGCCAACTTGCTGTTTGCTCTGACAAATACTCTAGCAGAGCATAGCCTAAAATCATGAATGGTATGCCGCTAATTACAATAATTCTAAATGCGCGCGTGTTGATATGTTCTCTGCTTTTTATCACAAGGCTAATAGAGTTAAACAAGCTTAAAAAGCAGACTAAGAAGGTTGTAGCGGTAAGGGGCATTATATTAAACAGAGTAAAGCTTGAAACGACCATCAGCCCAAAACCAAACCCGCTTAATGTTTGAAGAAGCGTCGCAAGCCCTAAAAGGACGAACATGGGCAGCAGTGTTTCCAAAAGCATGTACGTTATTCCTATGATATATGTGATTTAAATCAAAAATGCGCTATAACTCTTGTGTATGATATAAAAAGAATAATTAAGCGTTTAGGTTAGGGTTCATGTCTTCATCTCAATTCGATCACAAACTCAGCGGTCCAAGTCTTGCTTTTCAGCCTTTGTATCAACAGGTCGCTGAATACATAAAGCAACTTATTGTCGAGCGTCGATGGCAACCTGGTGAGATGCTACCTAGTGAGTTTAAACTTGCAGATGAGTTCAAGGTGAGCCAAGGAACTGTTCGTAAAGCTCTCACGTTGCTTACCGACACTAAAATTGTAACCCGTAGACAAGGTGTTGGTACATTCGTTTCTGAACATACTGCTCAAGATGCCTTGTTTCGCTTCTTTCCATTACAAGCTGACGGCAAAGGTGCCGATTTGCCTAAGGCCGAGCTCATTAGTAAAGAGTTGGTAGAGCCGAGCGAAACGGTTCAACTTGCGCTTGCACTTGCCGCCAAGGATAAAACAGTAAAGATCAAACGTAGACGTATATTAGAAAATGAATTCTGTATGTTAGAAACCATATTTCTACCATCCAAAATGTTCTCTGATATCGAAAAGCGCGAAGACATTCCCCACACGTTGTATCACTTTTATCAAACAGACTACAATCAAACCGTATTTAAAACTCGAGATAGTATCAAAGCTGTCCTTGCGTCAAAAAGTGATGCAAAAAATCTAGGTGTTGAAAAGGGTACACCGTTGCTTTTGGTCACTCGTGTCACTGAATCCATAGATGGCAAACTTATCGAGTATCGCGAAAGTAAATGCAGAAGCGACCATTATCATTATCAAGTGGAGCTAGATTAGTTCGCGTTGATTTTTGCTGCGCTCTGTCTAAGTGGTTGCGGCTTTTTTAATCAGGCCGACCTTTCAAATTTCCAAGGTTAATTGCTCACGTCTTAAGTTTGATCGATCGCGTTACAGTTCCTCTTCATCTGCGCTTTCAAAAAACAGTCCAGCCGATAGCGTATAGGTTGAACACTGCTTAGCACACTAGTCGCGATCATTTCACTTTTTCAACAACCATGCAGAACGACCTGTTAACACTTTGTTGACATCATAATGGCTGTGTAATAACTTATGTCTTATACAAGACTAAAGTTTGAAGCTGAAGTTATACAAGAGCATGCTGTTAAAGTAAAACGAATTAGCTTAATGCAACAAATTCTAAGGTGAATGAAACAATGAATAAGATACCTGAGGTAGGTTTTGGCTTTTGGAAAGTAGATACAGCCATTTGTGCCGAAACCACGTACCAAGCAATTAAGGCTGGCTATCGCCATTTAGACTGCGCCGCAGATTATGGTAACGAAAAAGAAGTGGGCGAAGGCATAAAGCGCGCTATTGATGAAGGCCTATGTACCAGAGCAGAGTTGTGGGTAACATCGAAACTTTGGAATACCTTTCACGCCCCTGAGCATGTAGCGCTGGCGCTTGAAAAAACGCTATCTGATTTACAGCTAGACTACCTAGACTTATACCTTATCCATTTCCCTATCGCGCAAAAGTTCGTACCAATCGAAACGCGATATCCACCTGAATGGTTTTATGAGCCCGATGCAGCCGAGCCTAAAATGGAGCTTGCTCCAGTACCGCTTCATAAAACATGGGAAGCCATGGAAGCGCTAGCGGATAGTGGCAAAGTAAAACAAATCGGTGTGTGTAACTACAACACAGGGTTGCTTAACGACCTAATGAGCTACGCGCGCATTAAGCCGGCAATGCTGCAAATTGAATCTCACCCTTACCTTACCCAAGAGCGTTTAATTCGCTTGGCAAAAGACTATGGCTTAAACGTTACCGCGTTCTCACCTTTAGGTGCGCTTTCATACCTCGAGCTTGAAATGGCTGACCAAACTGAATCAGTACTCCAGCAGGATGTAGTGAAAGCTGCTGCAAAAGCCCACGGTAAAACGCCAGCGCAAATCGTATTGCGTTGGGGCATTCAGCGCGGCAACGCGATTATTCCGAAAACGTCAAAAGTAGAACGCATGAAAGAGAACCTGGCGCTTTTCGATTTTTCATTGAGTGAAAGTGAAATGCAGGCTATTTCTGCATTAAACATGAATCGTCGATTTAACGATCCGGGTCACTTCTGTGAAGCGGCCTTTAATCGTTTTCACCCCATTTACGACTAGGAGTAAACTATGAAAAACGTCAATGACAGCTCTGCGGTAGCGTATGCAAGCGTACCTACTCAGCACAACTACAACGGCGGCGTGTTCCCTGAAATTGTCGTGAACAATGAAAGCTGTTCCACTGTAGAAGAAACGGTTGCGTTTGTTAAAGCGAATCAGGCAGAACTTGAAGCAAGACTAGCTAAATCAGGTGCGCTGCTGTTTAGAGGGTTCCCTCTTGATTCAGCAGAGACCTTTGACGTTTTTTCAGCAGGCTTCGGCTATCCTAACTTTACTTATCAAGAGTCTCTGTCTAACGCGGTGCGTATTAACTACACCGAACGTGTATTTACCGCTAACGAAGCACCTAAAGATGTAGAGATTTTTCTTCATCACGAAATGGCTCAAACACCTATTTCTCCAAGTAAGCTTTTCTTCTTTTGTAAAACTGCAGCAGATGAGGGCGGTGCTACGCCGTTGTGTCGTTCAGACAAACTGTTTGAAGCATTGAAAGCGGAAAGCCCCGAACTGGCAAGGGACTTTAAAGAAAAAGGTCTGAAGTACACCACTACCATGCCTGCAGCAAATGACATCAATTCAGGTCAAGGGCGTAGCTGGAAAAGCACATTGAGTGTTGAAACCGTAGAAGAGGGTGAAGCTAAGCTTAAAGAATTAGGTTACAGCTGGGAGTGGATGGAAGATGGTAGCTTAAAAGCGATTACGCCTGTACTTCCAGCAGTCATTGAGTTAGCTGACGGTTCTGAAGTGTTCTACAACCAGCTTATTGCAGCTTACATGGGCTGGAAAGGCGTTCGCGAGAACCCATCTTCAGCCATTTCGTTTGGTGACGGTAGCGCTATCCCGAAAGAAGGGCTAGAGCGTATTGCTGAGCTTTCTGAAGACTTCACGTTTGATTTAGAGTGGCAAGACGGGGACGTGGCAATTGTCGATAACTATCGTGCAATGCACGGCCGTCGTCCCTACTCTGGCGATCGCAAGCGTGTAGTGCTTGTGGCATTGGTTGCTTCAGAGCGTTAATGCAATGAATGACATAGCAGTAAAATGTAAAAACATTTGGCCTGGGCTGGGTATTGCTACTATCACAGGCATGGCGGCCTTGTTTTTAAGTGAGCACTACAATGCCCCTGCTATGTTGTTCGCTTTACTGTTAGGCATGGCAGTTTCGTTTTTGTACCAAAACGATACGCCATGCGCGTGCGGTATCGATTTTACCGCAAGTACCTTGCTTCGCGCGGGTGTGGTTTTACTGGGCTTAAGAATAGCGCTAGGTGACTTGGCAGTGCTAGGTTGGCAAACAGCGCTCATGCTTGCTGGCGCCATTTTTACGACCATTGTATTGGGCGTAGGCTTGGCAAAAGCGTTGGGACTTCAAAAGCGCTTTGGTGCACTTACTGGCGGCTCCGTGGCTATTTGCGGTGCTTCTGCTGCGTTAGCCATTTCTACCATACTACCAAAAGGTGAAAACCACGAGCGAGACACCCTGCTTACCGTTATAGGCGTAACGGCCATGTCCACTATTGCGATGGTGCTTTATCCCATAATCGCGGGGCAACTAGGCATGACCGACACTGAAGCGGGTATCTTTCTAGGCGGCACAATTCATGACGTGGCGCAGGTGGTAGGGGCTGGTTACTCGGTGTCAGAAAGTGCGGGTGATATGGCGACCCTTACCAAATTGGTGCGCGTAGCCATGCTGATGCCGGTAGTACTGATCATGATGCTCGTTATTAAGAGATTCTATAAAGCCAGTACCCAAGCAGAGGGCGGTGAAGTACCTAAAATGCCTCTGTTTCTTATCGGTTTTATTGCACTCATGTTGCTCAATAGCTTTGTATCGTTACCTGAATTTGTGATTGAAGCAGGTACGCAGGTTTCTCGTTTTTTTCTGGTTGTTTCCATTACCGCGATTGGCATGAAGTCAAACCTGGGCAAGCTTGCCGAAGTGGGCGTGTTGCCTATTGTCATGATAGTTGTTGAAACCCTTTGGATTGCACTGCTTATTCTTGGTTTTCTTTACGCTATGTAAAAGCCGTTCATCATTTTGCAACATGTTTTAAATACAAAATCTTTTGTACTGATAAGGTGGTCTCAGTGAAAAAACGCGGTCTTCACGAACTTTATGCCAAAGATCCTGTAAAAGCCGACGAACAGGTTTTTCAAAGAACCAGCAATACACTGACTCGCCGAGGTTTTATCAAAGGGTTAAAGTCACTGTCTTTGTTACTCGGTGCCGAAGTGGTGTACGGGCAATTTATGCCAGCGGGCCTCATTCCTGCAGCATTTGCGCAGGCCGACACGCCTTTTTCTGTTAAAGGTAAAGACGGTTTAACCATACTCAATGACAGACCATTAAACGCAGAAACACCAGCACACCTATTGGATGATGCAGTCACACCTGCTTCGCGCTTGTTTGTAAGAAATAACGGTATTCCCCCGCAAGCGCCCGATGCAAGCAGCTGGACGCTTACTATTGAAGGGGAGTCTGCAGCACAGTCAAAAACCTTTACCCTTGAAGAACTAAAAGCTCAATTTAAGCATTACACCTATCAGTTAACGTTAGAGTGTGGTGGAAATGGGCGTGCTGAGTTCTCACCGGCCGCTACCGGTAACCAGTGGACGACAGGAGCAGTAGGCTGCCCACGCTGGACAGGAGTGAGGCTAAAAGACGTGCTAAAAGCAGTGGGCGTAAAGGAAGACGCGGTTTACATTGGCTATTACGGTGATGATCAGCATTTAAGCCGAACACCGGGCAAAGCGGCTATTTCTCGTGGCGTGCCCATCGACAAAGCGATGGAGGACGAGTCGTTAATCGCGTGGGCAATGAATGATGAACCGCTTCCCTTAATGAACGGCTACCCGCTGCGGCTTGTATTTGGTGGCTGGCCTGCATCAACGTCAGGCAAGTGGCTTAAGAAAATTGTAATTCGAGACCGTGTGCACGACGGTGCAAAAATGCTGGGTAAAGCCTATAGAATGCCGTGTAAACCTGTAGCGCCTGGCGCGAAAGTTGCCGACGAAGACATGTGTATTATTGAAGCCATGCCAGTTAAGTCGCTTATTACCTTTCCAAAGTCTGGCAGCGACCACTCTCTTAAAGAAAAGCTAACCGTTCGGGGACATGCATGGAGTGGTGAGGGCAAAATTGCCAAGGTGTTTACCTCTATCGATTTTGGCCAAACGTGGCATCTTGCTCAGCTGAACGCACCGGCAAACAGACACGCATGGCAGCAGTTTAGTACTCAGATAAACTTCCCTCAGCAGGGCTATTACGAGGTATGGGCTAAAGCACAAGATGAGCATGGAAAGTCTCAGCCTATGGTGCTACCTGGATGGAATCCAAAAGGGTATTTAAACAATGCCTGTCATCGTATAGCTGTGCGTGTGGTGTAGGTAGAGTAGTGCAAGATTTTATGTTTATTAAGGGGAATGGGGCACTGGGTATGGTTTGCATAGCCGTTCGACTTTTAGCCTTAGTAGGGGGGCTTCACATATCCGTAGCAGCAGCCGATACCGAGACCAATAAAACGATGAGCATGGCAAGTTCATCAAAAGAGCACGTGCTGCATGAAGTCGATCCTCAGTCAGGTCTTGTAAAAGCAAAAGGCTTCAACTTAGTGTTAGCCCATTGCAGTGCCTGTCACTCGACTTCTCTTATTACTCAAAATGCCATGAGCCGTGAAAGGTGGCTTGAGACTATTCGCTGGATGCAAGAAACGCAGAAACTGTGGCCATTGGGTGACGCAGAACCAATGATATTAGATTACCTATCAACCTGGTATGGACCTAAAAAAAGCGCTCGTCGTGCACCTCTACCACCACATTTACTGCCTGCAAACTAAAAACAGAGATAATAGTTTAATTTATCCCCTCAGTTTTATAATTTTCTGCCGATAATCAAACAATAACGCTACTTCAGACTAATGGCTAAGACGATGTAACCTCTGTTAGTCTGAGTAAAATAATCCTATAACAACAATCGGTATCTCCACATGTTTGTATCACGCAGTAAATTCGAAGAAAAAGAAGCTCAGGTTGTCCTATTAGAAAAACGCCTTCAAGAGGCGCTAGATAGAGTGTCCTCACTTGAAGCTGAAAACCTTGAACTGACCGCGGCTCTCGAAACTGCAAACAATGATGAAACGTCCACCGCTAATTCGACTGTGATAAAGTGTTTAGTGGATTCTCTGTCGCAAGTTGAAGGCGTTCGTGAAACGGTTTTACGTTCTTATGAGAGAATTAATGCAGAAAGCCAATCTATTGTAAATATTAATGATTTGTTTAGTGAGTCGGCATCCACACTCAGTAAAATCGTATCTGACATGAGTGGCCTTAATGTACAAATGGGCAGTATGAGCGAGCGCATATCAGGTCTTTCTACTACAGCTGACAACATTAATAAATTTGTAACCACTATCACCAGTATTTCCGACCAAACTAACTTGCTGGCACTGAATGCAGCTATTGAAGCTGCCCGCGCAGGCGACGCGGGGCGTGGATTCAGCGTTGTTGCCGATGAAGTTCGAGCGTTGGCAACAGAAACGAATAAATCTGCGACGGAAGTGTCAGAACTTGTCAATGGTATCATTCAATCCACATCGAAAGCGGTATCAGGCGTTAATGAACTGCGTGGGAACAATGAACAGTTAGAAACAGGGATCAATCAGCTTAACAGTAGCTACGAAACAATGGTGCAGCATTGCGACAGCATGAAAGCGACGATTAGTGAAGGAGCAATCGCTACGTTTATCCAAACTGTGAAGTTAGACCACGTAGTGTGGAAATCTGGGGTTTATGAAGTTTTCTGCGGCTTCAGCAGCAAATCGCCGTCTGAATTTAGTGATCACATGAATTGTCGTTTGGGGCAGTGGTTCCGCGAAAATGCGAGCGGCCCCATTGGCCAGACTACTGCTTTTAGGGAAATTGAAACACCTCACGCGAAAGTGCATAGCAGTGGTGTGGAAGCGGTTAAAGCTAAACTCGCGGGTAACATTGTAGAGGCAGATGCGAAACTAATAGAAATGGAACAAGCAAGTGAACGCGTTATGATGCTTCTTGACCGCCTAGCTGGTTGAGCTATTGTGTGATGGGGCACTAATAAATATAACGAGCGCTTAGTAACAAGCGGACGGACAATGGAGGGCTTTGGGATGAGTGAAACGTCGTATTCCACCGAAAACGATCGCATTCGAGCACTTGAAGCCCGTGTTAATTCGCTAGAGCGGCAGCTCAAACGTCAAAAAATTGCACGTAAAAACGCAGAATCGTTTTTAGAAACCTATTCTCAGGATGCTTACCTTGCTAACCAGGCGTTACGAAAAGCACTCAAAGACTCGAAACAACGAGAGCGAGAACTCCTCTATTTAAATCGTACAGCCTCCCAGTTAACCCTATCAAACACCAATGAAGGATATGTATTTTCGGCTTTAGAATCTGCGGTTGAGTTCAGCGATGCGTTTTGCGGTAAAGCTTTCTCTGTTAAAAATGGTGAAGTCATTGTTGGTAACGATAGTAGGGTACTACTTCAAGAGGGGGGCTGGATAGACTCCCCGATACTTGCAGACTTTCTCCGCGCTGAAACGCCACTACATATGATCGAAAGCTATTCTCACTGGTGTGTTAGTGCTGTAACACCGCCTGGTACAGAAAAAGAATCGCGTTTACTACACTTTATGCATGAAATGTCGAAGGAAGAATTCACGTGGCTTGTGCTGCTCACCAAAGACGACAACCTAAAAGAGGAAATGCTTTATATTTTAGATACTACGAAACACTATCTAAATATAGCGTCTAGGTATCAAAGGAAGAAAACTGAACTGAATCGCAGGCAGCGAGAGCTTCGAAATGTCAAAAAGGATCGCGATTCCCTCGAGGAAAAGTTGGTCAGTGCAGATAAAATGGCGATGTTAGGGCAGCTTGCTGCAGGTATAGCTCATGAAATTAACAATCCTATAGGTTATGTACGAAGTAACACCGTTGTGGCAAAAGAAATCTTCAGTGATTATCAGCGAGCGCTCGAAGAAATAGAGAACCTGTGTTGCCAAGCAGGTGGCGAATTAGAAGCGCATTTTAAGGCGCTAGAGAAGCGATTTTCGCTTAAAGACAGCGCCATAGAAATCGCGGAAATGTTTGATGAATCTCACGAAGGTATTGAGCGGATCATCGAGATTGTAAAAGCATTAAGAAGTTTTTCTTATCCTGGGTCGGGTAAGCATGTAGAAATTAGTGCCATCGAGGCCATGAATACCGCGATCAAACTCACGAATAATTTACATCGGTATCGCAATGCCGTGCAATTTTCAGTACCTGAAAAAGATGCTTTTTTTATTGGGAATGCCGGTCAAATACAACAGGTTCTTGTAAATTTTCTCACCAACGCAATTCACGCAACCCCTCAGGGAAAAGGAATTACGCTTAAAATTATGGAAGGCGAAAAAAGTGTGTCGCTAATAATTGAAGACGAAGGCGTAGGTATGTCGAAAGAAACGTTAGGTAAGATATTCACCCCTTTTTTTACTACTAAACCACCCGGTGAAGGCACGGGGCTGGGGATGTCCATTTCTTTGACAATAGTGGAAGAGCACAATGGCAGTATAGATATTAGGAGCGTCGAGGGAGAAGGGACGACAGTAAAGGTTGTTTTACCTTTAGCCTAAAGTATAAATTTCTTTTCTAACTCATTGATAAAAGTTAATATTTCCCAAATTATTTTTGAAGGCTAGACAGCTTGCGTTTTTGTTCTAGTCTTAAAAGATAGCAAAGACGGTCTGGTTTTATGGATGAGTGCTTTGCCAAATGGAGAAAGTATTAAATGAGAAATAACCAGCCTGTAACGCAAAAAGAGTATAAATTTCCCTCTCATCACCGGCTCATCTCTTCAACTGATAAGCGTGGCGTGATCCAACACTGTAACAGTGAATTTGTGGAAGCGAGCGGGTTCACTCGTGAAGAGTTAATTGGTAAAAACCACAACCTTATTCGTCATCCTGATATGCCAGCGCCTGTTTTTAAAGAGATGTGGAGGACGCTTGAGTCTGGACAAAGCTGGCTAGGGCTGGTTAAGAATAGAAGAAAAAACGGCGATCACTATTGGGTATCAGCGTTTGTTACCCCCGTCTATGAAGGCAAAACTATCACAGGGTATGAGTCTGTTCGGGTACCAGCATTAAAAGACGAGATTGAGCGTGCATCGAATGTATATGCCAGAATGCAGCAAGGAAAGTCTGCGGTATCACCGATGTCGCGAGTGGCGCAAAACTTAATGCACATGGCGCCGACATTGCTCATAGGTGCCTTACTTATTTTAGTACTCGCATTTACCCATGGTTGGGCAGCGGCTGGTATCACGTTGATTGGATTGGCCGTGTTAGTAACTGCTCAGGAAGCCAAGACAAGAAAAGACTGGGGTGCGCTGCTTTCTCTTAGTCCAGAAAGCTATGCTAATGAAACGGTGGCCCAAACCTACTTTCCAGACCCTCCTCATATAAGCCAAGCTAAACTTGCACTGGGGTGTGAACTTGCCAGAAATCGCACGGCGTTAACCCGAATTAAAGATGCATCAGCGGGCCTTGAGTCAATAGCTCACACAACACATCAACAAGCGGAAAGCACCAGTTCGGCGGTTGTGCAGCAAAATCAAGCTACACAGCAAATTGCGTCTGCGGTCACGCAAATGAGTCAGGCTATTCAAGAAGTTGCTGAGCGAGTTGAGGGTAATGCCAAAAGCGCAAAAACTGCAGCAGCTAACGTAGAAACAGGCAACCAAAAAGCTGAACAGGCCATGCAGGCGATAGTTGCGTTGCGCGAGGCGGTAGAGTCAATATCGACAACCGTGACTGAGCTTGCTCAGTCAACCAGCGATATTGGCGAAGCGGCCAATATCATCTCAACCATCGCTGAACAAACTAACCTGCTAGCGCTTAACGCTGCAATTGAGGCCGCAAGAGCGGGCGAGCAGGGAAGAGGTTTTGCGGTTGTTGCCGACGAGGTCCGTACTTTAGCTTCGAAAACTCGCGAATCGACCGATAAAATCCACAACATTATTAATGAGTTAGCAGAGCGTTCTGACCGAGCTGTAAGGGTATCGACGGAAGGGCTAGCTTCAGCAGAGCACGGCAGCGCGATAGTAGAAGAAACCCGAGGAGCATTGTTTGAAATTAACAATGCCGTGAAAGGTATCGCCGATGCCACGGTAGAGATGTCTTCAGCTGTGGAAGAACAAAGCACGGTGGCAGAGCATATTAACCAGCAGTTAGTAGAGGTTGCTGACGGCGCGTCTGAAACCCAGCGTTCATCTGAAGCATCGCTTGCCGCAAGTCACGATTTGCGCGCAACGGTTAATCAGGTTCACGAGCTAATATTGCGTTTCAGCACAGATAAGCGAGTAGGAGAGTAAGACTCTCTCCAGCTCTCTTAAGCTAACTCCATTAAAAGACCTATTGCCTATTGGCGCACCGATGCGGGGCTACATAGAAGGCTGTAAAACCCGAAACAACGCTGTAGGCATGGGTATTTATGAGTTCGCGTTTAGTCCTGCGTGTAGGCCACGTCTGTAGGCGGCCACAGCGGGGAATAGCGAAACCAAATAGGTAGACCCCAGTATCAGTAAAATGATAATAACACTACTTTGTCCAAACAGCGGGCTGCTTAAAAACAAGCCATAAGTACTGCTTAACCATGGCTTAAGTGTGCTCATAAGCCCGGCTACCAAGCCTAAACTCAGTGCGGCACTCACAATCGTCAGCAGCATAGCTTCAATCTGTATGAGTAGCAGTAAGGTAAATGGCCCTGCGCCTATGGTTCGTAAAACGGCAATTTCCTGGTAACGTTCTCGCATCGTGGCCAGTAGCATAGTGGCAAGCCCAATAAGCGCACAGATGACGATAAGACCGGAAAGACCAAGCAATAGCGATTCTACATTTCCCATAATTTGCCAAAGTTCTGCGAGTGCCATGCCCGGTAGAATAGCCATTAGCGGCTCTTTTTTACTTTGATTAATTTGATACTGAAGCTGCAGTGCAGTTACTCGATGTTTAAGCCCCAGCATCACCACAGATACTGACTCAGGCGTAAACGCTTCGCTATTGTAAGCTGCATGTTCTTTTGTATGCTCGGCTCATGCTCATGCTCATGCTCATGCTCATGCTCATGCTCGTTCGCCTTGTCAGCAGATTTACGGCCTAACATTAAGGCGGGCGAACGTTTAGGCCCTGTGTGGGCTTCTTCGAGTCCCTGAAGGGTAACGTATACCGCTTTATCTACGGGCGTACCGGTTTTCTTAAGAATACCTGAGACAGTGAAAGGGTGATCGTCATGGTTGTTGAACGATACGTTACCCAAACCATGGGAAATAATAATCTTATCCCCTACTTTGTACCCCAATGATTGGGCAATGTCCGCGCCAACAACGGTAGACAGTGGCTGCGTAAATGCTGAGCCCGAAGTCATTTCAAGTGACTGCATGTCACCATATTTAAAGTGGTCGAAAAAGCTGTTGGTTGTGCCTACCACCCTAAAACCTCGGTGGGTATCACCCAAAGATAGCGGGATAAGCCACGATACCTGCTTGTTAGATTGAAGAGCAGCAATACTTTTATATTCAATACCTTTGGTGGGCGCACCTATATTAAACACTGACGACAGGAGTAAATTAAGCTGTCCACTTGGTGCGCCAACAATAAGATCAACACCGGAAACGGTGCGCGTAAAACTGGTTTTAACTTGGGTACGAATAATGTCCACGCACAAAAGTAAACTAATGCTGATGGTAATACTTAACAGTGTGAGGATTGCCGTGGTTTTTCTGCGCTTTAAGCTTTCAATAGCAATGGTACTTAGCATTACGCACGCTCCTGTGCTTTTGGGGCCTCATCGCCTAGCGTTTTTATGTGGTTTGTACTAGGGCTTAATTCACTGATGCTGCAGTGGCGGTCAAAATAACTCTCCATGGCTTTATCGTGACTAACAAAAATCATGGTGCTTTCACCTGCAACGTCTTTTAGCAGCGACATAAAACTATCTCTGGCATCGGTATCTAGGGCAGAGGTAGGTTCATCGACAATTAATAATTGTGGGTCGTTAATCAGTGCTCTGGCAATGGCAACGCGCTGCTGCTGACCAATACTCAATGCGTCAGCTTTCGCATGCAGCACGTGAGAAGGCAGCTGTAGCTTGTCCAGTAAATGACGAAGCTTTGCGTCTGATGCTGTCTTGCTGACGTTTGTACTTGCAAAATACACCGCCGCATTAATGTTCTGTGCCACAGAAAGGTAGGGAATAAGATTAAACTGTTGAAAAACAACGCCGATATTGCGTGCTCTAAACTTGTCCCGCTGTCGATTCGATAATGCGGAGAACGGCTGTGCTAATAAGGCGATGTCGCCCTGAGTTGGAGTTAATGTTCCGCACAGCAAATTGAGCAATGTGCTCTTCCCGCTACCCGAAGGCCCTGAGAGAAAAACGTGCTCACCTTGCGAAACTTGCCACGCTTTAATGTCGATGATAGGCGTGCTTTCTTTGGTGTACGAAAACTGTAAATTGCTAACTTCAATCGCTGTGTTGCGCTCTTTTATCACTGCGTTGCGCTGGAAGTGAGTGCTATTGTTTTTATTGATGGTATTCACGCTAAGCCCGACCTGTATTTACGTCTTATGTTCACATTAGCAAAAGCGACACGTCTGTTCACCCAGTTGAAAACCAGAGAAAACACATTGCCGCGTTGAGGTAATGTTATCAAATAACATTTTTGCGTATAGCTATGCTATCAGATCTCATCAGCCTAAAGCGGCAATTGCTCTTATTAATTGCTCATCATAACGACGCAAAGGAGAGGCGCGCCTAAATTATCAGCCGTTAGCTTGTAGCTTTACAACTTCTGCGCTTTCATCTTCTAATACGCTTTCAGCCGTTGCGCCTTTAAAAATCTTGCTGATTTTATCTTTGTTTTTAGACAGCATAATAGTGAGCTCTTCCACTACGCTATCGTCTAGCTTGATCCCCTTCGCATGAATGTAGTCAGCAAGGTTATCTGCTGCATCAAGCATTTTGTCATACTGATCGGCTTCTTTTTTGTCGGTAGTTACCAATTTTTCTACCCCTTTGTGCGTAACAACATACTGTGTGGTAATGGCCATGGTAGGTCCCCTGTTTATTAAAGACACAAAAACTGTACAGTATTTTACTGTATAAATAAACAGTATTTTATTAAATGTTTTAGCTCGGTGTTTATTACAAAAGACAAATGATTGTTCTAGAGGTGATTAATGCTTGTGCAATTAGTAACTGCTGCGTATAATGCGCGCCCTTACAGCCATCCCAATTCGTTCCTTGTCTCCATACAGTCGGCTGTACTGTCGAGGCTACAACCGTAAGGAGCTATAATGCGTCATTACGAAATCGTATTTATGGTTCACCCTGATCAGAGTGAACAAGTACCTGGTATGATCGAGCGTTATACCACAATCCTAAAGCAAGACGGTGGTCAGATTCATCGTTTAGAAGATTGGGGCCGTCGTCAACTGGCTTACCCAATTGAAAAGCTGCACAAAGCCCACTACGTACTAATCAATGCTGAAGCGTCTGCAGAAGCTGTTGATGAATTGGAAAATGCTTTCCGTTTCAACGACGTGATCCTACGTAACATGGTTATGCGCACTAAGACTGCTGTGACTGAGCCTTCTCCAATGATGAAAGAAGAGCCTCGTCGTGAGCGTCGTGACGATTCTGCTCCTCGCCAAGATCGCGCGGAAAAGAAAACTGAAACCACTGAAGACAACGCTTAAGGAGATTACCCATGGCTCGTTTTTTCAGACGTCGTAAGTTCTGCCGTTTCACTGCAGAAGGTGTGACTGAGATTGATTACAAAGATATCGCTACTCTTAAGAACTACATCACTGAGAGCGGTAAAATTGTCCCTAGCCGTATTACTGGTACAAGCGCAAAATATCAGCGTCAGCTGTCTTCTGCGATCAAGCGCGCACGTTTCCTTGCGTTGCTTCCGTACACTGATTCACACAAGTAATTTGGCGAATATAAGGGTTAGCTAAGATGAATATCATCCTACTAGATAAAATCGCCAACCTTGGCGGCCTGGGCGACCAAGTGACTGTTAAGTCTGGTTACGCTCGTAACTTCCTTTTCCCACAGGGTAAAGCGGTTCCTGCAACTAAAGACAACGTTGAAAAGTTCGAAGCACGTCGTGCTGAACTTGAAGCGAAAATTGCTGAGCAACTAGCTGCTGCTAACGCACGCGCTGAAAAAGTTGCTGAGCTTGCTGAAGTTACAATCGCAGCGCCTGCTGGTGACGAAGGTAAACTATTTGGCTCTGTTGGTACTCGTGACATCGCTGATGCAATCACTGCAGCTGGCGTTGAAGTACAAAAAGCAGAAGTTAAACTACCTACTGGTACTCTTCGTGAGACTGGTGAGTATGACATCGACTTACAACTTCACTCTGACGTTATCACTTCAATCAAAGTGATCATCATTGCTGAAGCGTAATCGCTGACGTATTTGAAAAAAGCCGCTCTTAGAGCGGCTTTTTTTTGCGTATAATTTCTCGTCAACCTGTGAAAGTAGCTTTGCTTTCGCAGGATTTTCTTTTGCAAATACTAAAACGCCAAGAAACCGATACCCTTTTATCGCTGTATTCTTGTAAGTTAGGTAGAAAGTTGTAACAAATGTAAAAGTGCTATCCATTTAGACTAAAGTTAATGAGAATGTTTCTTATTTGTAATTGTTGATTATCAAATGGAGACATCCTTGAAAACGTTAGTTTTAGTCAGTGCAGTATGCACGCTATCCAGTCCGGTATTATTTGCGCAATCCCTAGAAGACCAGAATGAAGAAGCCAAGTCTATAGAGCGAGTTGCTGTGGTAGGCGCAGCAACTAACTTAAGCATTACTGCCGAGGATATTGAGCAGTTCCAGGCAAACGATTTAGCTGACGTTTTTAGAGAGTCGCCGTCGGTCAGCGTTGGCGGTTCAGTAGGTGTAGCACAGAAAATCTTTATCCGTGGACTAGAAGATGCCTACCTGAATGTAACCGTAGATGGCGCGCAGCAAACCTCAACCCTATTTCACCACATTGGCCGCGTAACGCTAGATCCCGATCTTCTGAAGCAAATCGATGTGCAGGCTGGAGCAGGTGAAGCAACCAGTGGTCCAGGTGCTATTGGTGGTTCAATCCGCTTTAAAACCAAAGATGCGCAAGATTTATTGAGAGGCGACGAACAATTTGGTGGCCGAGTAAAAGCGAGTTATTTCTCAAACGAAGGCACCCGATATAGCGGCAGCCTTTATGGAAAGCTAAGTGATTCATGGGGTTTGCTAGGTTATTACAGTACGGTTGACAGAGATAACTTTGAAGACGGCGACGGCAACGAAGTGCTGGGTACTGCCGCAGATCAAGATCTCATGTTCCTTAAAGCCAGTGGTTACATTGCTGATAATCAATACCTTTCAATAAGTGCAGAGCAGCGCGATGAAGAGGGTGAGTTTTCGGCAAGACCTAACTGGGTAGTACTAGAAGGTGCTCCGCTTTATCCAAGTGAAGCAGAGCGTGATACTTACGTAGCAAACTACCGTTTTGACCACAGTGCACTGGTTTTCTTAGAGGCCACTGCATACCAAACTTCATCATCGTTCCGCGGTGGTCGTTTCGATTTCTTGTCTGATATCGATACCTATGGTTTTGATATTAGAAACACCACCGACATTTCAAACCATGTATTCACCTACGGAATCGACTACCGTAAAGATGAGGTAGAAAGTGGCCCTGGTGTAGGTCCTGTGCAGAACGCAGAAGAAGGCAGCGTAATGGGTATTTACGCGCAAGCTCATAGCAATATCACACCAGAGTTGTTGTTGAGCTACGGTGTTCGTTATGACGACTTTGATTTTCAGCAACAAATCTTGATCGATGACTATTACGGCACACCCGTTACCGATGAGCCATCTGGACTCGACGACAATGAACTTAGCTTTAACGTCGGTCTTGAATATCAGCTTACCGAAGCTTGGACCCTTGGTCTTGGTTACGCAGAAGCGGCGCGCGGTAAGCAAATTGGTGATGGCTTCACGCTCGACGAATATTTATATGATGGTGAGGACGTTCCCGTTGTAGCCAGTGACGTGGTGCCTGAAACTGTCACCAATATTGAAGCGTCAATCGAATACAGCGCGAATAACCTTAATGCGCGCCTTAGCGCCTATGAATCTACTATTGATGATGTGCTATTTAGCGGTTATCAAGGCAACTCGGTATTTAATAATATCGGTGACCTAGAATCATCTGGCGTAGAGTTTAACCTTGCGTATCGCTGGGACTCTGTTGACGTGTACTTTGGGTTTTCAAGCGTAGATGTTGAATTGATGCCTCGTGAAGGTCTGTACAGCGTACCCTATAACAGCATCGATATTAACGGATACGAGTTTGTTGGCTTAGGCAACAGTCGCGGTGATACGTGGGTACTAGGTGCAGATTACACCGTTACTGCAGACATTAGCGTTGGCTTTAACATCACTATGGTTGACGACATCAACATAGATACGCTACATCAGGCCGTGGAAAACGGTTGGACCGCCTCGCTTTATTCACTTAACAAAGCAGACTATACCCTAGTGGATATTTATGGCGAGTGGGAAGTCACAAACGACCTTCGCTTAAATCTGGCGGTAACGAACTTGTTTGATGAAGCGTATATCGACCATTCAAGTGTGGGTGACTACAGCGAAGTATTCCCAAGCGTTGTTGGTCCGCAAGAAGCTGGGAGAGATATTCGTTTGTCAGTGACCTTCGATTTCTAAGTGGTCTTTTCAGATGATATTTTCTTCATTTAAACGATGGGTCTTTTGGACCCATCTCTTCGCCGGACTGCTAGCTAGCGTTGTTGTTTTTATTATGGCTTTTACTGGCGTGTTGCTGACTTATGAACGCCAGTTTAAAGAACTGAGTGAAATGGCATATGCACAAACGATTGATATCGAAAAGTCGGCTATCTCAACCGATCATGTTGTTTCAATACTTCGTGAAATGCACCCTGACGAAGCGCATATTTTTGTTCGATGGGTCAATAGCGAGGGAACGGCAATTCCGGCATGGGCCGGCGAACATAGCTATCTTATTCACCCCTATACTGGTGAGGTATTACGAGAGGGTGAAGGGCTTGTTGAAGAGGCATTTCATGTCATAACTGACCTTCATCGATACCTGTTAATGGAAGGGGATTATAAATTAATTGGCAAAACCATAACGGCTTACAGCAATCTTATTTTCATTTTTTTGCTGTTGTCGGGTGTCATCATTTGGTTGCCAAAACACATATCGAAAAAGTCCTTAAAGCAGCAAATGTGGTTAAGGCAAAAGTACACGAGTAAACAACACCGCCGCAGACATTGGCATTTTGTTTTTGGCATATGGTCGCTGCCATTTTTACTTGTGATTGGGCTAACTGCAACGCTGTTTTATTTTGAATGGGCTAACAAAGCGCTCTATGGGGTGTACGGTGAACAAGTACCTGCTCGCGAGAAAAAAGCAATGCCTGAAACGCTAGATGCCGATGTTGTTAGCTATCACACGTTATTTAACCAAGCTCAGCAACATGCTAATGAGAATGGCTATCAGAATTGGTATTCGATGTGGATGGAAATTGGAAAATTGGAAGGGGTCGCACGATTTTATATCGATAAAAGTATAGGGCACCGACAAGAGCTCGCGTATTCACTGTACTTCGACACAACAAGTGGTGATATTGCTAGAGTACTGCACAAAAAAGATTGGCCTAAAGGGAGTCAGGCTTGGGGGACTTCTCGTTTTTTACATACGGGAGAATATTTCGGCTTTGTAGGACAGACTATTGCAGGGCTGGTTAGCTTGCTTTGCTGTATCTTGGTTTATACTGGTACATTACTTGGTGTGAAGAGACTTCTCAATTTGCGCAAGCAGCGTTAGAAAACTTAGGCAGGATAATGGTAATCATTAGCCCTGCCTGTTTTGTTGTATGAGTATCATTATGCGCGCCATTTTTTGCTGATATGTCGCCGCCGATAGCGGCAATCTGACGCTTTGCCAGTGCAAGCCCAAGACCAAAGCCAGAGCGCTTTGCGGCATGTACATAGTTTTTGGCCGCACGTGCCTTGTCTACCCTGAAAAAAGGTTCGAATATGGCGTCTAGCATTGATTCAGGAACGCCTGTGCCCTCGTCTGTAACAGTAATAACATAGTTATTGTTATCGCTGATAAGCGTTAAACTCACCTTGCTTTGCTCAGGGGTATGGCGAAGGGCATTGCGAATAATATTTTCCAGCGCCTGCCCCAAAGCAAGCTGGCTGCTCTTTTCAATATTCGCGCATTCAGGTGTGTCGACATACAAGGTTCTATCAGGGTATTCAAAGCGCGCATCTTCACAAATAACATTGATAAGTTCCACCAAATCAAAGTCATCGCTGTTCAATTGTGGTGATTCTGTATTTAGCCATGCAAAGGTTAGGGTATCTTCTACAAGCTCTCTCATCGTGTTGGCTTCATAACGCAGGCGTGAAAGCGCTTGTTCACGATTAATATCTTGCTCTACAAAGTCTATCGCCATATCAATGCGAGCAAGAGGCGTGCGAAGCTCGTGAGAGAGATCAGCAAGCAAACTTCTTTGATTATAAATGAGACTGCTGGTTCTTTGTGCCATCTTGTCGAACGTTTGGGCAAGCCCAGTAAGCTCGTCATTTCGCTTGGGCATTGCAGCCATTGCACGGGCTTCTAAATTGCCATTTGCGAAATCTTTTGTGGCATTTTCTAATTGCTTTAGTGGCGTCATTAGGTGTCGATACAGCATAAAACTTAATAGGCTCAATATTACCAACGGCAATGCAATTTGAAGCGTTAAGCGCGTGGCTAGCAATAACGAACCTGGACGCATACGCTGTGGAAGTTGAATTAAAAAGTGCGTGTTGTCATCGACGAACGGGACTTCCATCACAGGGTTTTCAGAAAAGTACAAATGTATTTTCCATTCGGGGCTGCGGCCTATTTGAAATCGGTCAACAAACTCATCTAACATTTGGGTGTCAGCGAATGTGGTCATTTGGGAGTTAACTACGGCAAGCCACGTGTCCTCCTTGGTTCTCACTTCTTTTAAAAAAGCAGCTAACGCTTGTTCTCCATCTTCCAGGTAGATTTTCTCCGCTTCTTGCCCATAGGAATAAAGGGTTTCTTGAT
Organism: Alteromonas sp. V450; assembly: GCF_001885075.1. Classification (NCBI taxonomy): domain Bacteria; kingdom Pseudomonadati; phylum Pseudomonadota; class Gammaproteobacteria; order Alteromonadales; family Alteromonadaceae; genus Alteromonas; species Alteromonas sp. V450. Next base: position 3,032,855 of record NZ_MODU01000004.1, on the reverse strand, counting down.
GAGCTTTATCGATAAAACTCATGCTGGTCTCGGTATGATTGGTAAGCCACGCGATGGCCCAAAATAACAGAACAGTACCAACGGCAATAAATGCGCACAGTCGCCATAGCAGTTTATTTTTCACGAAAAGCGATATCCTTGACCGTGGACAGTGGCAAGGCGTTCAGGGGGCATGCCAGTCTCAACGAGCTTTTTGCGTACTCTAGACAGGTGCATATCTAAGCTTCGGTCGTACCTCGAAAAGGGTTTGTTAAGCACGCTGTGATAAAGAAATGCTTTGCTCAACGTTTCCCCTTTGTTATCTACTAACATCCAAAGAAGCTTAAATTGTATTGGTGTGAATTCGAGTAATCTAGAGTGGTATTTGGTAACTTGCTGAATGCGATTTAAATAAAGCACATCAACAATGATTTCCGACTTTTGCGCGCCTGAGTCGTTTAGTGTTTTGCTGCGTCGCAGCAGTGCGTTGATGCGAAGCATCATTTCAGTGAAATTAAAGGGCTTGGGTAAGTAGTCATCAGCGCCCTTGCGATAGCCTTCAATCCTTTCTTGTTCGGCACCTGACGCGGTGATCATCATGACAGGAGTTTGCTTTATTTGTCTGAGTTGATGTAGTAATGAAAGGCCATTCAGCGAAGGAATGCGTATGTCGAGCAGTATTAGGTCAAAGTCTTCTTCAAGCGCAGCGTGTAAACCCGCATGGCCATCGCTCTCGTGGCGAGTAACAAACCCTCGAGCCTGTAGCAGCTGTGTAATTTGTTCACTTAACGTCGCGTCATCTTCAATGATGAGTATTCGGGGTTTACACATAACGATTTTGGAAATAAATTTCATTTTATATTATTAATAATCATTATCATTTGCAACTTGTCGTTCTTGTTCTTCTCTCACTTTCATCTTGTTACAAATTTACTGTTAAGCGAATACTTTCTCGCCTTACAATGATGCTCATCTTCTTGTTGCGTACTAACGTGAGCTGTTCCAAAAACGCCTTTGATAAAAGCGACGAACATAGACACAAAATTCATGTTTATCTGCAAGACTGGAATTACAAGGACGAGATATTAAAAATGACAAGTTGTTTAAAGAAACTATCAAAACAGTGGACGTTTTTAACGCCAATTATGGCTACGGTTTCACTAGTTGTGACAGGGTGTGCTACGACTAATAAGGTTACCCAAGTAGACAGTGACGAGGCGGTAATTAAATACTCTAATGAACCTGGCTTCGAGGACAGATTCCGCAATATCTACGGCGGTTTTAAAGCATACCCTGTTACCTGTACTAATGATTGTTATCCGGCATCTACTGACATTGAGTGCGAAAGCGACATGCAGAATTGTCAGTTTGTTGGCAACAACCCGACAGTGAACTCGCACACCGGCTTTAATGTCACCTGGTTAGGGCACGCAAGTTTTATACTTAACACCGCAAGTGGTGAGCAAATACTTATCGACCCCGTGTTTGGTCAGTTTGATTGGCCTGTTAACTGGGCTTTTCGATTGGCAGAGGGGTTTAACCGCAACGAACCCGCTAAAGTAGGTGGAGACAAACTCGCACAAACCGATGCTGTGGTTTATTCCCATATTCACTATGATCATTTCAATAAAGCCGATATAGCCGAATTAGGCACAAAGCCCGAATATCTTGTTCCGTTAGGTTTCGCAGAGCACTTCCCTAATAGAGGCTACACCATTAACGAGATGGCGTGGTATACCAGCAAAAACGTAGGCAAAACCTCTATTCACTTCGTGCCTGCCCACCATTTCAGTAACCGAATTTGGGTGCCGTATTTGTACGAGGACGACAATGCGACACTGTGGGGTGGTTGGGTATTTGAGAGTGAAGGCAAAACATTGTTCTTTGCGGGGGATACGGGATATTCACCGCACTTCAAGGATATTAAAGCGCGCTTTGGTGAAATAGATGTTTGCCTGTTACCTATAGCGTCTTATTTTAGCGAAACCTCGCCTAAATGGTATCGCAAGGTACATACAACGCCAGAAGATGCCATTGTTGCCGCCCAAGACCTAGGCTGTAAAGCCGTAGTGCCTTGGGGCTATGGAAATGCCAGCTGGATGATGGGTGACAAGACGTCACATTCTGCGCTATTTCGACTGATGAAAATGAAGCAGCAGCTAAACCCTGCAATGCCTTGGGTTATTTTGAATGAAGGTGAGCGAGCGTCTTTTTAATTTAAGCTAGGGATAAATGGCCTATTTATCCGCAATCTTATCTGCAATTTTTTGGCATTTTCCCCGCCATTCATCATCAAGCGGTTCAAGTTTCGCTAGCTTTTGGGCCAGGGCTTTGTCGGCTTTGGTATGGACGCATTGCATTAGGGTGTGAACATTAACGGTATCTTCCTCACGGTGCAGCAGTGTTACTTCGTCGCCAACATTGATGGTTCCGGTTTTAATAACCCGGTAATACCAGCCAGTGATACCTCGTTCACCAACAAATCTGTCTAAATTGGGAATTTCGAAGCGTTGCGAGATTTTATTGCAAGGGGCACGGGGTGCACTTACTTGCAGTTCTACCTCGCCGAACTTCCATATATCGCCGATATAAACGGTAGCATCGTCCATGCCCTCTACACTGATGTTTTCGCCAATGCTGCCCAGCGAAAATTCGCCTTCAGGAAAATGCTTTCTTAATGTCAGATAGTTGGTCGGGTTGAACTGATGCAGCACTTTCTCCGGTCCACCGTGAAGGCGTTTGTTGGCCTGTTCGTCTTCATCGGTTCTGTCCATATGTACCGTTAACGCGTCGACGGGGGCTTTAACAATACTGCTTGGTGCCCCACGAGGGCCTAGCGGCTGAGGCTTTCCAGCAAACAGAGCGTTAACAGAAAATGAGGTAGACATGGCATCTCCAAAAATTATTTTTGTGCATTTAAACCTTTCTACTATAGGGTACGACTAACCTTATAACACTAACAAGTGCTTATACCAGTCCGCATAGATAATTACCTGCATCTTCTGAGTGGGCAATTATCTATACGGATTGGTATTTTCCACAAATAACAAAGAGAAATTAATGGAACACACACAACAACGTGTTGTACACGCCAATGTGGTGTTTGGTAATCAAAGCGAAAGCGCGCTGATATCTAAAGCGAAAAAGGGCGATAAGCAGGCGTTTCGGTCCCTTTACGAAGAACATATTGGGCGAGTCTACGCCCTTTGTTACCGGCTTACAGGTGAAAAGGGGCTGGCAGAAGATGCGTCACAAGAAGTCTTTATTCAGCTATGGAAAAAGCTTGGTAATTTTGATGGGCAAAGCCAATTTTCTACGTGGTTACACAGCGTTACAGCAAACATTACCATTTCCTATATGCGCAAGCAGAAAGGCTGGGTACAGCGAATGCTCAATTTGGAAAGCAGCGGTATTAACGAGATGCCGGCTGAAGAAAACTGCGCCAATGTGGATTTAGAAGCATTAGTCATTCGCCTACCCGAGCGAGCCAGAATGGTTTTTGTACTCCATGCACTTGAAGGTTACAGACACGAAGACATTGCCAACATGTTGAACATGGCAGTGGGCTCTAGCAAAGCACAGTTTTTTCGTGCTAAGCACTTATTGAGAGGTTTTATGGGAGTCGATGATGAGTAATTTTGACGACAAGCTTGCTCAGCATATTTGTGAGATATCGAAAGAGAAGCAGCCAGAACGAGATTTGTGGCGAGGTATTGAACTCGGCATCACATCGCAGCAAGACGACGCTTCACAAGATGACGCTTTATCATCTGCGGTCTCATCAAAACAGTGGATGGCAATCGCCGCAAGCGCTTGTTTAGTTTCTTTATTGTGGTTCGCTGCTTCTTTTGCGTTTAAAGCTGATGAAAGTCGACGCGATGGCTATGCCCTGATTGACGCAATGAGTATGCAGCAGCAACAACAAGTGAATAGTCTTCTTGCTAGTTATGAAAGTACAACAGCGCTAACGGAAGATTGGCAAGAGCAATTAAAAGAATTGGACGATGCTGCAGATGTTATTAAAGCGGCATTAAAGGACGATCCAGACAACTCAGCATTAATCAAAATGCTGCATCACGTATATCAACAGCAAATTGCCTTAATTGAGCGAGTGCACGCGCCAAAGTGGCAGCATATATAAAAAGGGTTTAAAGATGACTATGAATACGAAAAACGCATTGTTGCACACGTTTAAAACGCCTGTTGTGGCTAAGGTGCTCTTCACTACAGCGCTGCTCAGTGTCGCAACTGCAGCATATGCAGGTGAAAAAGTAGATAAGACCATCGACACATCGTCTTCGCCGAAGGTCGATGTTGAGCACATTAACGGAAAAGCTGATATTCGAGTATGGGACAAGGCTCAGGTTCGTGTTACCGGTGAACTTGGCGATCAAACCGAGGAGTTTATCTTTGAACGACGCGGAGATGTTGTGGTGATACACGTTGAAGTGGAGCGCCATTCAAAAAGCTGGTTCAATAAAGAAAAAGATGGCGACGACCTTGTAATCTATATACCTTCGGCAAGCGACCTTCATTACACCGCCGTCAATGCAGACCTTATTGCAGAAGGTATAACAAAAGCCGTAGACATAGAGGTTGTAAACGGCGACGTAACCCTTAAAAACATAGGTGAGCGGGTTGAAGTTGACTCGGTCAATGGCGATATCGTGCTTGAGAATGTGAGAGGCCGTTTAGAAGCGGAAACAGTGAATGGCGAAATTGAAGCGTCACACTCAGGAAACACGTCAGTGAGCTTTGCCTCTGTGAACGGTAAACTTGACATCACCTCTGATAGCCCTGATGTATCTATAGAAACAGTGAATGGCCGAATTGATGCATCACTTCAAGCGGTGGACGCACTGCAAATAAATACGGTCAATGGAAGGACTTATGCAAGTTTAGGTCTTAATAAGAACGGTAGCGTAAAAGCGAATTCTGTAGGCGGTGCGATGGAATTTGTTTTTCAAGATGGCTTATCGGCACAATTCGATATTGAGACGCATGCTGGTGGCAATATTGTAAACAATCTCAGTGATGACAAGTCTCAAAAGCCAAAGTATGGTCCGGGTAGCTGGCTGCGCTTTATCCACAACGGTGGCGCGGCAAATGTAGACATCTCTACGGTACATGGGCGAATTGAAATAGACCAAAAGTGAATAAGCTATAGACAACGCAATTGATACTTTAGGTTGAAAAAATGAATTTAGTCCACATTTATTAATTAGATATGTGGTTATTGTTGAAAAGCTGCGAGTAATTGCAGCTTTTTTTGTTTGGTCGCTAAAAATGCGTGGCTGAGCGTTTCTAAGTAACAAAAGTACTTTTTTATAGTTCTTAGTAACAAAGCAGCTAACCTTAACGCTTCACCCACGTCATCACATGGTTCGTTATTTTTTCATTGGAGGTAAAATTGAGTATTGTTGGACACGTCAAAAGGTTTTGGCGATTTCATGGTCTAATTCTCGGTGCGTTTGGAATATGCGCATTTACGCTAGGCTGTGCTGTTCAGGAACCCGCTTATTATGAAAGTACTTGGGTTGTAACTAAGGCCTATAATGTAGGTGTCTCAGCTCACTCTTCTATAGAGTCAGAAAAATTCTTGGGGCGCTCGGTAACGTATGCTTCAGACTCGGCTAAACTCGATCAGACATCATGTGAAACGCCACAGTATTCAACAAAAGACATCAGTCATAACGATTTTTACGCTGCTTTTAACGCCTATCCGGCTTCCCTAGGCTTCAGCGACGATACTATCACTCAAGTAAGTTTGTCTTGTGTAGATAATTATCAAACCATTGGTTCTACCCTTATTTTTCAGGAACAAGGCCGCACTTATACCTTGATAGACGGTACTTTTTTAAAGTTAGAGAAAACCCTTTAGCTCCGCCGTGTTTTTGAACTGTCGCGATAAAAGACCTGCTTACTTTGTTGAGAGATGTGCGCTAAAAGCGCATAATAACCAACTGACTTTTTTGCATTGGAATAGGTTTGACTTGTGGCGTCTGCGTCTAAAAGCGATAAAAATGTTGATAAATTGAAGGTTCCACCTCATAGTATTGAGGCCGAGCAGTCTGTTTTAGGCAGCATGCTTATCGACCCTGAAAGCTGGGACAAAGTCGCGGAACTCGTTACTGATAACGACTTTTACAACCGTTCTCACCAAATTATCTATCGTGCTATTACCCGCTTGCTTAATAGCAGTCAGCCTATTGACCTAATTACCGTTTCAGAAGAACTCGAAAAACACGATGAGTTAGAAGATGCCGGCGGCTTTGCGTATTTAGGTGAGCTAGCTAAAAACACGCCAAGCTCTGCAAATGTGGTGTCTTATGCGCAAATTATCAGCGAACGGGCCATAACACGGGAGCTAATCGGCGTAGCCCATGAAATTGCTGAAGTAGGCTACAACCCTGAAGGCCGAGACAGTGCCGATATTCTTGATCTTGCGGAAAGTAAAGTCTTTGAAATCGCCGAGCGAAGAACCGGTGAAAATGAAGGTCCCCGTGATGTCGAGTCTATTCTCGGCAAGACCATCGACCGCCTAGAAGAGTTGGTGAAAACTAATAAAGAAGTAACGGGTGTCACAACTGGCTTTACCGATTTAGATAAAATGACCAGTGGTATGCAGCCGTCGGACCTCATCATTGTGGCGGCGCGTCCATCGATGGGTAAAACGACCTTCGCCATGAACTTGATTGAAAACGCCATGATGGCAGAAGATAAACCGGTATTGGTTTTCAGTCTTGAAATGCCTTCAGAACAAATCATGATGCGTATGTTGGCATCATTAAGCCGGGTTGATCAAACGAAAATTCGTACCGCTCAGCTAGACGATGAAGACTGGGCGCGCATATCTAATACAATGGCCATGCTGAAAGATAAAGACAGTCTTTTCGTTGACGATTCGTCAGGCCTTACTCCTATGGATGTGCGAAGCCGAGCCCGCAAGCTAGCGCGAGAGCGAGGTGGAATAAGCCTTATTATGGTGGACTACCTTCAATTAATGCGTGTGCCTTCATTAAGTGATAATCGTACGTTAGAAATTGCGGAAATTTCTCGTTCATTAAAGGCGTTGGCGAAAGAACTTGAAGTGCCAGTAGTTGCACTGTCGCAGCTAAACCGTACGCTAGAGCAGCGTGCCGATAAACGACCGGTAAACTCTGACCTTCGTGAATCTGGCTCAATCGAGCAGGACGCCGACCTTATCATGTTCATCTACCGCGACGAGGTATATCACGAAAACAGTGAATACAAGGGTATTGCAGAAATCATTATCGGTAAACAGCGTAACGGGCCAATAGGCACTTGCCGATTAACATTCCAGGGTCAATTTTCACGCTTTGATAACTACGCGGGGCCAGCCATTGCCGACGAGTATTAATGTTTTCCTGTGGCTAACTTGCTAATAAGCTCGCTAGCTTTTACAGATAAATGAGAGGTAGCGGTTTCAATATTGCGCTCATTAATAAAAATCGATAGACATAAAAAAGGCGCCTTCCGGCGCCTTTTCTCAATTCATATCGAATGAATTATTTTTCTTCAGCTACTTTCACTGTATCTTTAACTGTCACTGAAATGCGACGGTTAATACGGTGAGCTTCAGCATTGTTACCTTCGTCTAGAAGCTGAGTTTCGCCGTAGCCAACAGTATCTAGGCGAGCGCTATCAATACCGTACATATCTACCATAACTTCTTTAAAGTTAGCAGCGCGGCGCTTAGAAAGGTCCATGTTGTATGCCTCTGTACCTGGTGCAGAAGTGTGACCTTCGATTACCGCAGTTGTTGAAGGATACTGCTTCATGAACTCAGCGAATTCAGAGATTTCTGGATCTTTTGGCATTTTAACTACAGCACTTTCGTTATCGAAAAGAACGCGTAGTGTAATTTCTACCGTTTCTTCGTCAAACACTGTACAGCCTTTAGCATCTACTTTAACACCAGCAGGTGTATCAGGGCACATGTCTTTGCTGTCTACAACGCCATCGTTATCGCTATCTTTAATTGCACATCCAGTCGCATCTACCTTTGTGCCGGCAGGTGTGTTTGGACATTTGTCAACGCTGTTCAATACGCCATCGTTGTCGTCATCAATGCTACAACCTGTTGCGTCCACGCGAACACCAGCAGGCGTCATAGGGCACTGATCTTTGCTGTCTACAACACCATCGTTGTCACTGTCTTTCGGAGCAGATGGCGTTGATTTTCCAAACGGAATAGCCAGACCAAGTTTAACGCTATAATCATTATAGCTTTCACCGAAGTCATGATATGCAGCAATTTCGGTAACTAGTTTGTACGATTCGCTTACATTCCAATGTTTACCAATACCGATGTTTCCAAGAGTAGTAGACTCACCAACCGACTGGCGCTTGATACCACCAAATAGGAACCAAGCGTCATCTGGCATAAAGTACATAGCGTCAACGCCAGTCATTTCACCACTGTCATCACTAGAGTCAGTGTAATCTAAATCTAAAGCGGTAAATTCGATACGCGCCGCCCAGCTTTGCGTGAATCTAAAACCGTATTCGAATGTCATGCCTTGACCGTCATCAGTAACTCTGTTGCCGGTTAGGTCATTTGGGCGAGATTCGTCCGTGTTGTAATACATGCCAGAAACAGCACCCCAGCTTTTGTATGCCGGTTCTTCTGATTCTTGAGCAAATGCGTGTGTTGATGATAGTACTGCAAGAGACAGCGCTGCCATTTTAAAATGTTGTTTCATAGTCACATCCTGTTAAACGTTGAGTGATTATCGATTTTTGATAATTTTGTATCGTGCTTAGAAAATTAGTAAGCACGATGTGTGCCATTTATAATGTGGGTTATGCTGCTATCCCTTGTAATGTGGCAACTATTGTTCGTCTTCCACCGTTGTCTCGGTGTTCGCCGAGTATTATTCCTTGCCATGTTCCTAGCATAAGCTTGCCTTGTTGGACAGGAATCGTAAGCTGACACCCTAGTATACTCGATTTTATATGAGCAGGCATATCATCTTTACCTTCATAAGTATGCCTGAAAAAAGAAAGCTCTTCTTTTACACTATGGTTGAAATATGCTTCTAAGTCTTGACGCACCGTAGGGTCAGCATTTTCATTGATTGTAAGACTTGCACTCGTGTGTTGAAGAAAAAGGTGCAATAACCCAACTTCAACCCTTTTTATCGATGGCAGCGACGATTCAATCCGTTGAGTGATGAGATGGAAGCCCCTTGGGAAACGCTCGAGTGTAATTTTTTCAGACTGCCATATATTATTTGTCAAAACAAATTTCCAAATGAGCAAGCCCTTCGTCGCACATAAAAGGAAGGATAATTTTAGCACCGTCAACTTGGTGACTTATGGTATGTTGCCTTCCTGATACCACAATAGGGGTGGCCATTCCAAACTCGTACCCGCGTTCTGCAAGGTCTCGTTTTGCGTTACCACATATCATGTTGGTAACTTCCCCAACCATATCGCCGACTTCAGCGTCTAATTTCTCTGGACGCTCGCCCACCATTCTTTCCATGATTGTTAACGCCAAATTTTCATCGAACGTTATTGACATAGAGCCCCTTACGTCAGGTCCAACCATGCCAATAAGACCAGATACATCACCTTTGGCTATATCGCTTTGCTTGCGCTTTGGTTTGCCGGGTGTAAGTTTTGTTTGCGCCATGGTTTCCATAACGTTTAACAGACCTGCGATGAAAGGGTTAACGAAATCAGCATTCATGTTGTTTCTCCTCCATAGACGCTTTTTCTGATTGCTTACAATCAGAACATAAGCCATGTGCTTCTATCGTCTGCTTAAAAACCTTAAAGCCGTGCTGCTCAGCTTGGTTTTGAAGTGTTTCCTGTAAGCCCTCTGACTGTATCTCTACAACATCACCACAGCTATCGCAAATCAAAAATTGCACCGGGTGATTACATCCGAAGTGATAGCAAGCTACAAAAGCGTTGGTGGATTCTAAGCGATGAATAAGTCCGAAATCCAAAAGAAAATCTAATGCGCGATACACGGTTGCTGGCTTGGCGCTGGACTCAGTTTCTTTTAGTTCATCAAGCAACTCATAAGCACCCATCGGGCCGTGCTTTGCAACCAGAATTTCGTATACCTTTTCTCGTAAAGGAGTGAATCTGGCTCCTCGTTGTTCGCAAAACGCTCGTGCTTTATGGATCAGCGTTGATTTATTCATGGACGACAACCGTAATCTCGACTTTCATTGTTATAATAAAGCGTCACTTTAGGATCACGTTTTCGTGAGCGTGCGCTGTAATTTTTTATCTCTGATATGAGCTAGCACCTAGCGCCCTCTTTTTATCAAGTTGGCATTAGGTGTTCCACTCACTCAACGCGTTCTCAATGCCATTACTTGAACAGTTAATGACCCTTCACGCGATGTTAGCTTCAGTATAACACTGTGTTCTTGCGACACAAATTTTGGTCACCATATTCGGGCTCTAGCGTTCAAGTATTTTGTGTTAATGTTTAGCGATTGTTGATCTCTGTACCGCCATATTTATCTAGATTACTAAACCACACGTGGCGCGCCTTGATCAAAATGCGTTTATCTCATACTAGATTCTTACAGCAGAGATCAATACGCTCTAATAAGCATAAGGGGTAATGCAAGATGATGATAAAACTACACGAAGAAAAGATGGCAACCAAACGCGCAATTTGGGTTGTGTTTAGCCGTTCTAAAATTCTCGTTCGAGAGCAGGATAAAACAGTTCCTATCGGTTTGATCTCAGATTTTCCTTTTCTTGCTGCATACAGTGACAGCATTCATCAATTACCGCCGCTTAATGAGACTGCACATAAAGAGATGCCGGTTTTTGTCGTTGATCTCGGTTCACAGCGCTTTGACGAGCCTGGCTGGGAGAGAGCATCTTTACGACAGTTGCTTTACAGTGAACCAGGCGCTGCGTTTTCTATTTTCGGGAGAGCGTGGCAATACGTTCATTTTATCCGTACCCATCAATTTTGCGGCCAATGTGGAGCGAAAACCGAATTAGTTAGCTGGGAAATGGCCGTGCACTGTCACCAATGTCAACACCGAAGCTACCCTCGAGTTTCACCGTGTATCATTGTTTCAATTCACAACAGAAAACAAATACTGCTAGCGAGAGGTGTACGTCACAAAGAGGCTAACATGTATTCGACGTTAGCTGGTTTTGTTGAGAGTGGGGAAGACCTAGAGCAAGCTGTCCATCGAGAGGTATTTGAAGAGGTGGGTGTTAAGGTGAAAAATTTACAATATTTTGGCAGTCAACCTTGGCCTTTTCCGCACTCTTTGATGATAGGCTTCATTGCGGAATATGATAGCGGTGATATTAAATGCCAAGAAAATGAAATTGATGATGCTCAGTGGTTTGATGCAGAATGTCTTCCGAACATACCGCCCCGATTATCGATAGCAGGTAAGCTGATTGAAAAGACACTGTCTCTAATCGCCGACAAATAAAAAACCCTGCGAAAGCAGGGTCTCAATAGGTTGCACGGTCCCTTTCAGGGCTTCTTTATTTTTCTACATTTAGTAATAGCAAACCCGCTTACGCAGTGCAAGCAGAAATTGGGAGTATGTTTCATCTTTTATTTTTGTGGTTACGTCGCAAGTTTTTACAGGCCTTGTTTTTTACATAGGTTTTAACACACCTTGCTCAAGAATACTGGTATACTTGAGCGCTTAATTGTCTTCAGTTATTTAGGTGAGTTATATGTCGCAAAATTTCCCCAGTGTTGATAAGCCCGCGTTGAAGAACGATCGTTATTTACGTGCGTTACTTAAGCAGCCGGTTGATGTCACACCTGTATGGATGATGCGACAAGCAGGGCGTTACCTTCCAGAATATAAGGCAACGCGGGCAGAAGCTGGCGACTTTATGTCTCTGTGCAAAAACGCCGAGCTTGCGTGTGAAGTTACATTGCAACCTTTACGTCGTTTCCCTCTCGACGCTGCAATTCTCTTTTCGGATATTTTGACCATTCCAGATGCGATGGGCCTCGGTCTTTACTTTGAAACAGGTGAAGGCCCACGCTTTAAAAATCCAATCACGTGTAAAGCAGATGTGGATAAAATTGGCCTTCCTGATCCAGAAGGCGAATTACAGTACGTAATGAACGCCGTCCGTACCATTCGCCGTGAGCTTAAAGGTGAAGTGCCGTTAATTGGTTTTTCTGGAAGCCCTTGGACGCTAGCGACATACATGGTTGAAGGTGGTTCAAGTAAAGCCTTTACTAAAATTAAAAAAATGGCCTTTGCTGAGCCAGCAACGCTTCATGCGTTACTAGCAAAACTGGCTGATTCTGTTACCGAGTACTTAAATGCTCAAATCGCTGCGGGCGCGCAGTCAGTCATGGTATTTGATACCTGGGGCGGCGTGTTATCTCCTCGCGACTACAAAGCGTTCTCGCTTCAATACATGGAGCGCATCGTAAATGGACTGACCCGCGAAAACGAAGGTAGAAAAGTGCCTGTTACCTTGTTTACAAAAAACGGGGGCATGTGGCTTGAATCGATTGCGGCAACAGGCTGTGACGCAGTAGGTTTAGATTGGACTATCGACATCAAAGAGGCGCGTGCGCGCATTGGCGATAAGGTAGCGCTTCAGGGTAACATGGACCCTTCAATGTTGTATGCTCAGCCGCAAAGAATCGAGCAAGAAGTGGCGTCTATTTTAGAAGGTTACGGCGAAGGAAGCGGTCACGTATTTAATTTAGGCCATGGTATTCACCTAGACGTACCACCTGAGAATGCCGGTGTTTTCGTTAATGCGGTACACGAACTTAGTAAGCAATATCACAAGTAAGCGACTTCAATAAAGGAAGTGGAATGAAAACGTGGTTTGTGTTGTTGCTGATAGCGTTTGCATTGATAGCGGGGTATAAATTTTCCGGCTATCAACACCAACTCAGTGAATCCAATGCAGAGAAAGAGCGACTAACTAACGTGTTAGCGCGCTCTCGCGCCACGGAAACGAGTGAACTGAAAGTTATTAAGCCCGCTGCCAAGCTCATTTCTAATGAAACCAGCGCAACGCCTTCAGACTCTCGCAATGCGAATAAGGGGGAGATGGATTCTGCCCCCACCGCTAAGAATACGCAGATGATAGCACCGGATGTTTTCTACACGAAAACTGAAGGCTCACTCAATACGTTTTTTGCACTGCCTCCCAACAACGAACGCTTCGTATTAGATTCCGTAAAGTGTGAGAACGGGCATTGCGAAATAACCGGAGAATATGACGGCTCTGAGACTGAGCTATCGCGAGTTATTGAAGCATTGGAGCAAGAGCCTTGGTGGCAATTTGGCTCGCCTGTTATCACTACTCAAGTGGCACAGCGGGGGTTAAAACTTAACGTTTCTTTCGCCGCTTCCCATTCGCCAAATGCCCGCGTGCGTTATCGTAATAACATCCAAACCGATTTAAACAATCAGTTAGCTTCAACAGGTTAATCTGCTGAACCACATGTACCTTGCGGAATATCTGGTTTGAGCGCTAACTAGCGCTAGGCGTCTCTCGGTAAACCTTTTTCAATGACGCGAATAAGTCGCGATTGTTGCCTGTTTTGAGCGTCAGATACCTGTTGTTTTTCTTGCTGCTGTTTGAGCGCCCAATCAATGTGTCTGTCCACCAAGTCACTTACGCAACCTCGCCTTTCTTTTAAAAGTAGAATGCTTTGTTCATTATATGGGGCGTTTCCTAACGCAACGGCAATATTTCGCTGCCACTTCTCAAAGCCAATCCGTCTAATGGGAGACCCCTCGGTGTTGCGTAAGAAGGTTTCCTCTGACCAGCTGAAAAGTGCATTCAGGCTTTGACCGTGAAGTACCTGCCTTGGATGAAAATCTTGTTCACTGGTTATATCAGCGAATCGATTCCAAGGGCAGACCAACTGGCAGTCGTCGCAACCATAAATGCGATTACCCATCATAGGCCGCAAATCTTCGGGAATATCTTTGTCTGACTCAATGGTGAGGTAGGAAATGCAGCGACGGGCATCTACTTTATAAGGTGCGATAATGGCGTTTGTCGGGCAAATGGTTAAACACGCTGTGCAGCTACCGCAGCCTTCTTCAATTGGTGCATCAACGGGTAACGGCAAATTGATAAAGAGCTCACCTAAGAAGAACCAAGAACCGGCTTCTTTATTTAATGTCAGGCTGTGCTTCCCCGTCCAACCGATACCGGCTTTTTCGGCAATGGCGTGTTCCAACACGGGGGCCGAGTCTACAAAGGGGCGATATTGGGTATGAGCCAGAGAGGCGGTAATTTTCTCACCCAGTTGCTTCAAACGTTTGCGCAACACTTTATGATAGTCACGGCCCAGCGCATAGCGACTAATATACCCTACTTCAGGCATGTTTAAATGCTTGGCAAACGAGGCGTCCGGCGGTAAGTAATTCATGCGAACGCTGATCACCCGCAACGTACCGGGTACCAGCTCATTTGGCCGGGCACGCTTCATCCCATGGTTCTCCATAAAGGCCATGTCACCGTGATAGCCATTGTCTAACCATTCCTGAAGGTGTGACTCGTGCTGATGTAAATCAATATCGCTGATGCCAACCTGCTGAAAGCCTAGCGCTGTACCCCAAGCCTTGATATTGTTGGCCAATTCAACAAGGTCGATAGAACTAATTTCGGACATTTGCTCATGCTAGATACTCAATTAACATCAAGTTTATCATACAAACTATTTCGGGCCGATCAGGTTAGAGAAAATGAGGGGCAAGCCGCCGCTGACTCGGGCTGTGATTTGTTTACGTTGATGCAACGAGCCGGTGATGTGGTGTTCAAACAATGTTTAGAGCTAATGCCAAATTCAGATGTTTATTTAGTATTAGTGGGCCAAGGTAATAATGCGGGCGATGGCTACATAGCGGCAATCAATGCAAAACTTGCGGGTAAGCAAGTACATTTATGCGCGGTAGAGCCTGAACGTACCCTCGAGGGTGATGCAGGCAAAGCTCAGCAGCGTTGGCTTGATGCCGGAGGAAGTATCAATGGCTTTGACGCTGCACTACTTGAGAAGTCTGACGTAGTAATTGATGCACTCCTTGGTACAGGTATTAATAGCTATATTCGTAACGAGTTTGCCGATGTAATCGATGCGGTAAATGCGTCATCAACACCTGTAGTAAGTGTCGATGTTCCTTCTGGCCTTGATGCTAACACTGGGCAAAGCTTAGGCCGCTGTGTGCAGGCCGATATCACGGTGACATTTGTCGGTATAAAGCCTGGGCTTGTAACCGGCGCGGGTAAACAGTCTTGCGGTAAATTAGTTTATGCAGATTTAGGTATTGGTAAAGCCTTTCAAGCGCTCGCCAAAGCCAGTGCGACCATGCTGAATATTGACCATTTTAAAGGGATGGGGCCACGGGAGATTAACAGTCATAAAGGGACGTATGGACGACTGCTGTGCATTGGCGGTAATCGCGGAACGGCAGGCGCTATTCGCCTAGCCAGTGAAGCCGCACTACGAAGTGGTGCGGGAATGGTACGCGTATATACCCATGAATCTTCAGTTGTTCAGGTCAGTGCAGGTAGACCCGAACTCATGGTCACCGACTTCAACTTAGAAGATGCACTAGCGTGGGCGACCTGTGTGGTCATTGGACCGGGTCTTGGGCAAGACGAATGGGCAGAAAGCACATTTGAAACCACCATGAAACACTGTCAAAGCCAGAATAAGCCAGTGGTCATCGATGCCGACGCGCTGAATTTGTTGTGTAAGCAGTCAACCGCTTACACGTTGTCGGACAGTATTTTAACCCCTCACGCAGGTGAGGCCGCGCGTTTACTTGGTGTTTCTATTGATGATGTAGAAAGTGACCGTTTTAACTACGCAAGACAGTGCTCACAGCGATACCACGCAGTCTGTGTACTAAAAGGAGCGGGCACGCTTATCGACAATGAAAAGAAAACCTGGGTTTGCCGTCACGGTAATCCTGGAATGGCTACCGCTGGAAGCGGTGACGTGCTGAGCGGAATTTTAGGTGCACTGCTGGCGCAAGGTGTAGAAACGGATATCGCGGCAAAATATGGTGTAGTGCTTCATGCTAAGGCAGGTGATGATATTGCCCAACTATATGGTCAACGTGGTATGATAGCGAGTGATTTGTTCGACGCAGTACGTGCGCTTATCAACCACTAAATAGGTTGGTTTTGTCTTAAACGGGCAGGCATCTACTGTGTTTCTTTGTATTACTGTGGAATATTGTTGATGTCTTACCCGCACACCTCTTTTTTTGCTAATGAAGTAGATGATACCGCGCAGCTTGCCAAAGACTTAGCGCAAGCTGTTTCAAGTCAACTCCCCACCGATGCTGTTATTTATTTAAACGGCGATTTAGGTGCAGGGAAAACGACGTTTAGCCGTTATTTCATTCAATCACTAGGTCATTCAGGTAGCGTTAAAAGTCCAACCTATACATTGGTTGAACCTTATGAGCTGGACGACGTCAATATTTATCACTTTGACCTTTACCGCCTAGCCGACCCAGAAGAGTTAGAGTTCATGGGAATTCGCGATTATTTTGGCTCGGGTGCCATTGCGCTTGTTGAATGGTCGGAAAAAGGGGGCGAATACTTGGCATCCCCGGACTTAGTGATTAGTATAAATATTATGCCATCGGGTAGGCAGTTTACTCTGGAAGCAAAAAGTGCCCACGGTGCGAAATTGCTTCAACAATGCAAGCGCGTGTAGCGCAAATGCAAAATGAAAGAAAAAACGAATAAGTAGTTGCTCTGTAGTTCACAAGAGCAAATCAATAATAACTCAAAGGCTAATTATGGTGCGCAGTGTAGTTTCGATATTATTATTGTGTTTCGTGGTGCAGTTTGCATACGGCGCGCAAAATAACATCGACGGGGTGAGAATATGGCCGTCGCCAGACAATACCCGTGTTGTTTTCGATATGAAATCAGCGCCAGAGTTCACCTATTTTACGCTTAAAAATCCGCTTCGGCTTGTCATCGATCTCAACAACACCAGCGACACCGCTAAGCTTTCTGGTATAGAAAACAGCGGTGATTTGATTAAAAAGTTGCGCTACTCCACACCGAAAAACAAATCATCTGCCAGAGTAGTTGTTGAGCTCAATAGAAATACAAAGCCTTCGTTATTTGCAGTAACCCCCGACGGTGCTTACGGGCACAGGTTGGTGATCGACCTACCGGATAGCGCGCCGCAGCCGTCGCCAACGTTATCAGCGTCGACATCAGTCGGCACTGTCGTTATTGATGATTCTTCCAGCGCCCGCGACCGAGACATCATCGTTGCTATTGATGCCGGCCACGGAGGGCATGATCCTGGCTCAGTGGGTCCGTCTGGAACATTTGAAAAACATATTACTCTCAGTATCGCCAAAAAATTAGAGAACATGATTAATGCTGAATTAGGCATGAGAGCAATAATGACGCGCAGCGGAGATAATTACGTATCACCAAACAGACGGCCCGAGATAGCACGCGAAAGAAAAGCTGATTTGTTAATCTCTATACACGCCGATGCGTTTAGTCAGCCTCAACCACGCGGTGGGTCAGTTTGGGTTCTGTCAATGCGCAGAGCAGATACAGAATTGGGCCGTTGGTTGGAAAAGTCAGAGCGACATTCAGAATTGCTGGGTGGTGCAGCTGAAGTAATAAGCGATAAATCTAGCGAGCGCTATCTTACCGAAACAATTTTAGGGCTCTCTATGGATCACAGTATGGCTGCAAGCCACGATCTCGGCAACAAAGTGGTTGAGGAACTAAAGCAAGTAACCAGCCTTCACAAAAGAAAGCCTCAGGCAGCCAGCTTTGCGGTTTTGACCGCACCCGATATACCCTCTATTCTCGTCGAGGTTGGTTTTATATCGAATCCGCAAGAGGAAAAAAACCTCAATTGGGGTAAGCATCGCGAGCGTTTGGCTAAAGCTATGTTTGAAGCGACAAAACGATATTTTAAGCAAGTTCCTCCAGATGGTACACTTTGGGCGTCAGAAAAAGCGAAAAATCGAACCCATAAAGTCCGCAGTGGCGAGTCACTTTCACTTTTGGCGCAGCGCTACAACGTTAAAATAAGTAGCATTAAGGCTGCTAATGATTTGTCCAGTGATGTTGTGCGGGTCGGCCAGGTTTTAAATATTCCGAGAACATAGACTAATCCGACGAAAAGTGTTGTTTGCTAAATGGCACAACTTGTCTCAAACCATTGAAAAATGTACACACATTAAATGTGTAATTCTCAGTGGGTAACGAATTTCTATACTCATAATTTTAATATTTCCACAGGGTAGTATTGTGCCTATACAACTTTTGTCTCCTCAATTAGCAAACCAAATTGCCGCAGGTGAGGTGGTTGAGCGCCCGGCTTCTGTGGTTAAAGAGCTATTGGAGAATAGCCTTGATGCTGGCGCGTCAAAAATAGAGATTGATATTGAAAAGGGCGGCCATAAAAGAATAAAAATCAAAGATAACGGCTGCGGGATAGCAAAGCATGAACTTCAGCTTGCATTGAGTCGCCATGCAACAAGTAAAATCACTACGCTTGATGATTTAGAACAGATTTTATCATTAGGTTTTCGGGGAGAGGCATTAGCAAGTATTAGCTCTGTCACTAGGCTTACGTTAACGTCTAAAACCGCTGAGCAAAATGAAGCGTGGCAAGCATACTGTGAAGGTCGTGAAATGGCGGTGAATGTTAAGCCTGCAGCGCATCCGACAGGAACGACCATAGATGTAGCCGATCTGTTTTATAATACGCCGGCGCGACGTAAATTCCTGCGAACAGAAAAAACCGAATTTCAGCATATAGAAGACGTAGTAAAACGGATAGCGTTGAGTCACCCTAACGTTTCCTTTGTGCTATCGCACAATCATAAAGTCATCAAACGCTATATGTCTGATAAAGCGGGTAAACTTGAGACTCGTATTGGTGCGGTGGTAGGACAAAAATTTGTGCAAAATGCGGTTCATATCAGCGCAGAGTACGATGGATTAACTATCAATGCGTGGTTGGGCAACGAGTTGATGCTGCGAAGCAGCAATGATTGCCAATTTAGCTTCGTCAACGGCCGGGGCATGCGCGATAAACTTATTATGCACGCTATTCGACAGGCCTATGAAACGGTTTGGGGTGTCATTGAGCAACCGAGCTTTGTCGTATATTTAACTGTTGACCCTAAAGATGTTGACGTAAACGTGCATCCGGCAAAACATGAAGTGCGGTTTCAACAGAGCAGACTCGTCCACGATTTTATTTGTAAGTCAGTATGCGATGCGTTAAATGAAGCGACAAACACTGGTGAGAGGCCATTACGGTCGCTGGAAACGGGTGTTAATCACGACTATATTCGTCCACTTCAAGAGCAACGCAGCGAGGAAAAGTCGACGTCGTTTAGTGCTTATAAATCACAATACAATGATAGTCCCTCTGACAACGTGGCAGAAAGATCTGTGCCATTAGATGCAACTGGAGCGCGTTCTAAACCTAGTACAGGCGTATTCAGTGTCGGTTCCCAGCGCCAATCGAAGGGACCGAGTGCTGCTTATCAGGCAAACTTCTCTGCACTCATGACGCCTATGGGTAATAGCGATAGAGATGCCACGGCTTCCAACGTTGGTATAGAACATTGTCACCTTTCACCGCGCTGTAGGATTTACCCCCTGAAAGAAACTATTTACCTTTTACCTTTGGAAAAGTTTGCAACTATTTGGCTAGGCGAACTATTTTTAAATGCTAAACATAGTCAACCATTGCTGATGCCGGTTGCGTTACAATGTGATGACGTCGATGAGAAAATACTCGAATTTTTGAATTCGTCTCATTTTGAAATAAATAAAACCGCAGGCAAATACAGATTACAGCAGGTGCCTGCTGGGACGCGTCATTTGCCATGGATTAAGTGGTTTGAGCACCTGTTAGGCGTTAAGTCGAATGCACAACACAACGCCATCGATGTTGTAATTAAAGATATGAGTTTATCGGAACATGATTTAGATGATGAGGTAGCCGGCGCTATATGGTACTGGTTGGATCACCAAAGTCACTCTAAACAATGGGAAATTATTGAACAATTTGGTAAAGTGCGCCCGTTAGAATTAGTGCTTAATGTATGGGAGAAATAAGGTGTCCGGTGGCATAAATACTGCATCTCCTGTGGTTGCAATCATGGGGCCTACGGCATCTGGAAAAACTGCGCTGGCGATTTCTCTGGCACAACAGATTGGCGGTGAAATAATTAGTGTTGATTCAGCCCTTGTTTATAAGGGTATGGACATAGGCACCGCGAAGCCTTCAATGGAGGAGCGAGCGGGTGTAGTGCATCACCTTATTGACATCATTGACCCATCACAAAGTTATTCAGTGTCGCAATTCGTATACGATACTGAACGTTTGATTGGTGAAATACTGGCGCGAGGCAAACTGCCAATTTTGGCAGGGGGTACAATGATGTACTTTAATGCCTTGATAAATGGAATTTCGTCACTACCTAAGTCAGATGAAAAAGTAAGAAATGAAATAGCGCAGCAGGCAGAGCGTGTAGGGTGGGCAGCGCTTCATGACGAATTGCGTAATATAGACCCAACAAGTGGTGAAAGAATTCACCCGAACGACCCACAACGTATCACGCGCGCGTTGGAAGTGTATCGAAGTACAGGTAAAACCTTGACACACTGGCAACAGCAAAAAGGGGCCCGTTGCCCTTACAATTTTTTGCAGTTTGCTATTGCACCGGCCGATAGAGCAGTGTTGCATCAAAGAATTGCTACCCGCTTTGACTTGATGTTAGCACAAGACTTTGAGCAGGAAGTGTCGGGACTTTATGAACGAGACGATTTAAACGAAAATTTACCGTCTATTCGTTCAGTAGGTTACAGGCAAATGTGGCAATACTTAGATGGCCAATTGTCGAAGGCTGAAATGCGTGAACGCGGTATTATCGCAACGCGTCAACTTGCGAAACGTCAGTTAACGTGGTTACGCGGCTGGGAGCGAGTTACTTGGCTAGACACATTTGCTAACGATAATTTGACTAAAATTAGAGCAGAAGTCACACTTTGAGCGTATGAGTGTGGTATACATTAGACGTGCAGCAGTAGTTTTTTTGCTACTGCGAATAATAAAAACTAAGGATATCAAATGGCTAAAGGGCAATCTTTACAAGACCCATTCTTAAACGCTTTGCGTAAGGAACGTATTCCAGTATCTATTTATCTGGTAAACGGAATAAAACTACAGGGACAGGTTGAGTCTTTCGACCAGTTCGTCATCCTGCTGAAAAATACAGTAAGCCAAATGGTGTATAAGCACGCAATTTCAACAGTTGTGCCTGCTCGTGCTATCACAATGCCCAGTTCAGGAGAGTCTGAAAATACTAAAGGTGAATAAATTAAAAGGTAACGCGCTTGTTTGACCGTTATGAAGCCGGTGAACAGGCTGTACTTGTTCATGTAAATTTTTCTGACGAAAACAGCAAAGAGGACTTAAGCGAATTAGAATTGCTTGTGTCTTCAGCGGGGGTAGACGCTGTGGAGGTTATAACGACCTCTCGCAGTGCGCCACATGCTAAGTTTTTTGTTGGATCTGGTAAAGCAGAAGAAATAGCAGCTGCAGTGAAAGCGCACGACGCTAATGTTGTTATTTTTAACCACGCGCTTTCTCCTTCACAGGAGCGTAATTTAGAGGCCGTGTGTAAATGCAGAGTGTTAGACAGAACAGGGTTGATACTCGATATCTTTGCTCAAAGAGCAAGAACGCATGAAGGTAAGCTTCAGGTGGAACTTGCTCAACTTAGGCATATTTCAACGCGCCTGATCCGGGGCTGGACTCACCTTGAGCGTCAGAAAGGTGGTATTGGTCTTCGGGGGCCTGGTGAGACCCAGCTGGAAACAGATCGTCGATTACTGCGTGGGCGTATAAAAGCCATTCTTCGTCGTCTGGAAAAAGTGCAGAAGCAACGTGAGCAGGGACGTCGCTCGCGTAAACGCGCTGAAATTCCTACGGTATCCTTAGTTGGCTATACAAACGCGGGTAAATCGACGCTGTTTAACACAATTACTGACTCTCACGTTTACGCTGCTGATCAGCTATTTGCTACGTTAGACCCAACGCTGCGCAAAATTGAGTTAAAGGACGTTGGCCCTGCAATTTTGGCCGATACCGTCGGATTTATTCGCCACCTTCCTCATGATCTCGTCGCCGCATTTAAAGCAACGCTTCAAGAAACGCAAGAAGCAGACTTGTTGCTTCATGTTGTTGATATTGCTGATGCAAAATATCGTGAAACTATGGACGAAGTAAACGATGTTCTTGAAGAAATTGAAGCAGGCGACATTCAACAATTACTAATCTGTAATAAGATTGATAAACTAGACGACGTTCAACCGCGTATAGAAAGAAACGATGAAGGCGTGCCTGTTAGGGTGTGGTTATCTGCACAAACAGGCGAAGGAACGGAATTGTTAAGCCAAGCTTTAACCGAATGCTTAGGTAAAAGTATGGTGAATTACACGTTGAAAATTCCGCCTGCTCAAAGTCGATTGCGCGGCGTGTTGTACGAGCTAAACTGTATTTCTAGTGAAGAATACGACAGTCAGGGAGACTGGGTGGTTGATGTAAGAATGCCCGCTGCCGACTGGAATAGGCTTGAAAAGCGTTTGGAAAACGGAATATCAGAGTATGTTGTGCGACATTAGTTGATAACTTTCATCAACAGTGCCTACGAATTTTTAAAAAATATAACAGTAATTACGGAGTATCAGCATGGCTTGGAATGAGCCGGGTGGCAATAATAACGACCCGTGGAAAAATCGCGGTGGGAAAGATCAAGGTCCCCCAGATTTAGACGATGTGTTTAAAAACTTATTTGGTAAGTTTGGGAAGTCAGGCGGCAACGGCGGTGGTTCGGGCAAAAGCTTGGGCGGTATCGGTGCTGGTATTCTCGTTGGTTTACTTGTAGTAATTTGGTTCATCAGCGGCTTTTATACCATCCGCGAGGCCGAGCGAGGCGTGGTATTGCGTTTTGGCGAATACCATCAGCAAGTAGAGCCAGGTTTACGATGGGCGCCAACGTTTATTGACACGGTAATTCCGGTTGATGTTCAGTCTATTCGTGATCAGTCTTCTTCTGGTTCAATGCTTACTGAAGATGAAAACGTAGTAAGTGTCCAGATGGAAATGCAGTTCCGCGTAGTTGACCCTTACCGATGGACCTTCGCAGTAGAGAGCCCTGAGCAGAGTTTAAGCCAATCTCTAGATAGCGCTATCCGCTATGTTGTTGGTCATTCAACGATGGACGATGTATTAACTGACGGTCGTGAAGTGACGCGTCAGCGAGTGTGGGAAGAGCTTCAAGCAATCATTGAACCTTACAATATGGGGGTGTCAATTATTGATATGAACTTCCGCGATGCCCGCCCACCGGAGCAGGTTAAAGACGCCTTTGATGATGCCATTGCTGCACAGGAAGATGAACAGCGCTTTATCCGTGAAGCAGAGGCTTATGCAAGAGAGATTGAACCTCGAGCGCGCGGACAAGTTAACCGTATGAATGAAGAAGCACAGGCGTACAAAGAGCGAGTAACGCTAGAGGCGCAAGGTGAGGTTGCGAGATTTAACGAGCTTCTACCACAATATGAGAAAGCGCCGAAAGTCACGCGTGAGCGGATATACCTTGAGACTATGGAAGAAGTGCTAGGTAACACCAGTAAAATCATGGTGGACAGTAAAGGCGGAAATAATATGATGTACCTCCCGCTTGATAAAATAATGGAAAGACAACAATCAACGTCTTCTACTCGTTCGCGTAACACACTAGAAGGTCTACAGGCTCCTGTTACAGACTCAGCTGGTCGCAGTCGCAATACTTCGCCGTCGTCAGGCTTACGCGGTGACAGCTATAGAGAGGGGAGATAAGAAATGAAGAACTTGCTAATTGCCGCGTTTGTACTGCTTGTATTACTTGCTTCGGGCGCCCTTTTTGTGGTTAAAGAAGGTGAGCGAGCAATCGTAATCCAGTTTGGTAAAGTTCAGCGTGAAGATACCACTGGTGATACCAAAGTGTTTGAACCAGGTTTACACTTTAAGCTTCCATTTATCGACTCAGTACGTCACTTAGATGCGCGTATCCAGACGCTTGATGGTACACCTGACCGTTTTGTTACCAGCGAAAAGAAAGACCTTATTGTCGATTCATATGTAAAGTGGCGAATTGAAGATTTTGCACGCTACTACCTTTCAACAGGTGGTAACAAGCTGCAAGCAGAGGCACTTCTTAAGCAGAAAGTGAATAATGGTCTTCGCTCTGAGTTTGGTACACGTACTATTGCACAAATCGTTTCTGGAGAGCGTTCAGCACTGATGAACCAAGCAATGGAGCAGGCGTCAACGTCGTCTGACGAGCTAGGTATCGAAATTGTTGACGTACGCGTGAAGCAAATTAACCTACCCACGGAAGTGAGCAACTCGATTTTCCAGCGCATGCGCGCTGAACGTGCTGCCGTTGCTCGTGAACACCGTTCGGAAGGTCAGGAGCAAGCTGAAGTCATCAAGGCAAACATTGATGCGAAGGTGACAGTAATGCTCGCCGATGCAGAACGAAACGCACGTCAACTTAGAGGTGAAGGTGACGCGATTGCTGCACAAATTTACGCTGATGCTTACTCTCAAAACGCAGACTTTTATAGCTTCTTACGCAGTATGGATGCATACAGACAAAGCTTTAACAGTAAGCAGGATGTAATGGTTATTGCGCCAGACAGTGATTTTTTCAAATATATGAATCAGTCAAGCGGCAAATAATTGCTTTTGCCATGAAGCTACTCAAAAACCAGCCTAAACAGGCTGGTTTTTTATTGCTGACCTGTCGCGCAACTACGAAATATTCTATGTAGGGTGTCCTCGGACATTACACCAGGCCATGTGTACACGCATTATTGCTTCATTTATCCCTTTTACTGCCAAAAATTCACTAAATCGGGTAAAATACGGCCTGATTACAACTAAAACACGCCACGAAAAAGTACATAGCTGATGCCCTCCCAGCGGAAGCTTTGATGTAGTAGGCGTTTAAAAACGACAGAGGGAACATTTTGACAACGGAAAATACCAATAAAATGTCCGCGAACAACAGTAGCGGGCAAGGCGGGTTATTCTCTCGGTTTCTTACAACCGTAGAATGGTTAGGGAATCTTCTTCCTCACCCCGTAACCTTATTTGCTCTGCTCTCACTCTTTATCGTAGTGTTAAGCGGCATATTAGGGTACTTCGACATCGCAGTTGCTGATCCTCGCCCTGTCGGCGCGAAAGGGCGTGAAGAAGACGGCATGATCGAAGTCATATCGTTAATGAGTGCTGAAGGGTTGCAGCGAATAGTGACAGGTTTGGTAACAAACTTTACCGGTTTCGCCCCGCTTGGAACCGTACTTGTCGCGCTTCTTGGTGTGTCAGTAGCAGAACATTCAGGCCTTTTATCGGCGGCAATGCGCGCATTGGTGATGAATGCGTCTAAGCGCGCTGTTACCTTTGCGATCGTTTTTGCAGGAATTATATCAAACACAGCCTCGGAACTGGGCTATGTGGTGCTTATTCCGCTGGCAGCCATGATTTTCCATTCGCTAGGTCGCCACCCGTTAGCGGGGTTGGCAGCTGCGTTTGCTGGAGTATCGGCTGGCTATAGTGCCAACCTACTGCTTGGAACTGTCGACCCACTGTTGTCGGGTATTACAGAAGCCGCAGCGCACATGATTGACCCTGACTATATGGTAGGCCCAGAGGTGAACTGGTACTTTATGTTTATTAGTACCTTTGTGGTAGCAACAATGGGCGCCGTCGTTACGGAAAAAGTGGTCGAGCCTAGACTTGGGAAGTTCGATCCGGCTGATGCTTCGGTGGATTTAGGCAAGCAGTCAATGGATGCACCAACCGATCTGGAGAAGAAAGGTTTGCGCTGGGCCGGCGTATCTTTTGTTGTTGTTTGCGCGATACTAGCGCTGACAGTTGTGCCAGAAAACGGTATTTTGCGTCACCCAGAAACAGGCGAAGTGGCTGGCTCTCCGTTTCTCAAAGGGATTGTTGCTTTCATTTTTATTACTTTTGCTATTCCAGGTTTTGTTTACGGTAAAGTGACTAAGTCAATGAAAAACGACAAAGACGTCATTGATGCCATGTCTAAAAGCATGGGAGCGATGGGGCTTTATATAACGCTGGTATTCTTTGCCGCGCAATTTGTTGCGTTTTTCAAATGGACGAACTTAGGCACAGTATTAGCCGTTAAAGGTGCTGCACTATTGCAAGCGGCAGGATTAGATGGCCCAGCCGTGTTTATCCTGTTTATTTTAATGTGTGGCATAGTAAACCTTTCATTGGGAAGTGCATCTGCGCAGTGGGCTGTAACAGCACCCATTTTTGTCCCCATGCTTATGCTCATTGGCTACGCGCCAGAAGTTATTCAAGCAGCCTATCGAATTGGCGACTCAGTCACAAACGTTATTGCACCTATGATGAGTTACTTTGGACTTATCTTGGCAATGGCTGCTAGATATAAAAAAGACTTAGGGATGGGGACACTCATCGCCATGATGCTACCTTATTCTATGGTCTTTATTGTGGGTTGGACTGTGTTGTTCTACATATGGGTCTTTCTGCTCGGCATGCCGGTAGGACCTGGTGCAGCCACGTATTATCAGCCGTAAATAATCAACATGGCTCGTTGCCATTCGACTCATTCGATGGCAACTAAAAAAGCGGTTTATGTTCTGGAGTTGTATTCTTGAATGTATTCCGCTTTTTTAATGCCTAAAATCTATTAGTGCAATCGCACTTTTTTGGCGTTATGGCAGATCATAATCTAAGGTAATTCAGTATAATACGGATATAGCGCAGTACTTCTCGGACGATGAATAAATGAATTACAAACCAAATAAAGGCTTTACTCACGGGCAATCAGATAAAATTGGTGTGCTGGTAACGAATTTAGGTACGCCAGAAGCGCCAACAAAGCAGGCGCTACGTCCTTACTTAAAAGAGTTTCTTTCAGACCCCCGCGTAGTGGAAGTACCAAAAGCAATATGGTGGTTTGTATTAAACGGTATCATTCTAAACTTTCGCCCCAAGCGCTCAGCAGAGGCGTATTCTACTGTGTGGACCGAAGAAGGTTCACCGCTTATGGCAATAACTAAAGCGCAAGCTTCGGCAATCGCACAGCGCTGTAAAGCCCAATACGGCGATGATGTCATTGTTGATTTTGCTATGCGCTACGGAAAGCCAGCGATAAGCGACACCATTGATACCATGTTGGCAAAAGGCGTGCGCAAGCTTGTAGTACTTCCGCTTTATCCGCAGTACAGCGCGTCGACAACTGGCTCTACCTTCGATGCTATCGCAAAAGATTTTACCTCGCGTCGCTGGCTTCCTGAACTTCGTTTCGTTAATCATTATCACGACCGCGACAACTTTATTACTGCGCTTGCCAACAAAGTAAAAGCCCATTGGGAAGAACATGGCCGCGCAGATAAACTTGTTTTGTCTTACCACGGTATTCCGAAGCGCTACTTGATGAACGGCGACCCTTATCACTGTGAATGCCATAAAACATCGCGGCTACTCGCAGAGAAACTTGGGCTTTCTCACGACGAATACATGACAACCTTCCAATCCCGCTTTGGTCGAGAAGAATGGTTGAAGCCGTATACGGATGAAACACTGAAATCATTGCCTGAAAAAGGTGTTAAATCGATTCAGGTTATGTGTCCTGGTTTTTCAGCCGACTGCTTGGAAACCATTGAAGAAATTGGTGAAGAGAATCGTGAATACTTCATGGAAGCGGGGGGGGAACGCTATGAATACATCGCGGCATTAAACAGTGATAAAGAACACATTGATGTGTTGTTTGACATAGTGCAAGAAAATTTACATGGTTGGACGGTAGAATCGGACAACGGTTTGCGTGCAGGACTCGCAAGAGCGCTCGGCGCAGAAAAGTAGCTGCCGAGGCTGCTGCATCCCACGCTTTTGTAAAGGGCCAAAGCAATAGGCATATTATTAGATTGAGTGTTCACTCTGCTAAAGGGTTTTGAGCAATTAGATAAAGGGAGATAACAACGTGGACGTTAAAGCACCAAAGGCATTACTAAAAGCGCAAAAGCTGGCGAATTTGCTCGACACCGCGGTTAAGCTCCCCCTTATTCCAATTAGGATAGGTCTAGACTCTATTGTCGGGCTTATCCCTGGGGCAGGTGACGCCCTTATGTTATTTGTTTCACTACGCATCGTTTGGCTTGGAAAATCGTTGGGCATGCCGAAAGCCCTTGTTGCGCAAATGGTGAAAAACTCTGCCATCGATTTTGGATTAGGTTTTATTCCCTTTGTTGGTGATATTGTCGACGTCTTTTACAAAGCGAATCAAAAAAATGTCCGCATTATGGAACGCTGGTGGATAACAGAAAATAAAGCGAACGTTGACGCTGCTACACAGGCTAAACTAGCACAGTGGGAGCGGGAAAATAGCTAGGCGCCCACTGCTACCCATCCGTCAATAAAAGTTGGCATTCATAAAACCGTCCCTGTAACTTAAGTAAGTCATAAAATACCAATCGTTTTTTATGCTGAAGTCGTAGCAATCAGTCTAAATACATAGAAATACCTCTTTACAAGGAGCGTGCAGTACATGAAAGCGTCCGACTTATTTGTGAAAGCGTTAGAAGCTGAAGGTGTGGAATACGTGTTTGGTATTCCCGGCGAAGAAAACCTCGATTTATTAGAGTCATTGCGTGAGTCATCCATTAAGTTGGTCCTCACTCGCCATGAACAAGGGGCCGGTTTTATGGCCGCCACCTATGGCAGGCTAACGGGGAAAGTAGGCGTTTGTCTGTCCACCTTAGGGCCTGGCGCTACTAACTTAGTGACTCCTGCTGCCTACGCTCAGCTAGGTGCAATGCCCATGCTTATGATTACGGGGCAAAAGCCAATCAAAACCAGCAAGCAAGGCCGTTTCCAAGTTATCGATATCGTGGATATGATGCGTCCCATCACCAAATTCACCAATCAGATAGTGAGTGGAGACCGAATTCCCTCTACCGTTCGAGAGGCCTTTCGCTTGGCGTCAGAAGAACGCCCTGGCGCAGTGCACATAGAGTTACCAGAGGATATTGCGGCTGAGCAAACCAGTGCGCAGCTTTTAACACCAAGCAAGACGCGCAGGCCTATTGCTGAGTACAAAGCTATTTCCTCGGCTATCACCATGATTGAAGAAGCTCAGTCACCCTTGTTGTTGATTGGCGCAGGCGCCAATAGAAAGCTCACTGCCAAAATGCTTAGGGAATTTGTTGATAAAACCTGTATTCCATTTGTCACTACTCAAATGGGTAAGGGCGTGCTGAATGAAAGTGACCCCCGCTTTGCCGGAAATACGGCGTTATCTGACGGCGACTTTGTTCACCGAGCTATAGAACGGGCTGACCTTATTATTAACGTTGGCCATGATGTAGTAGAAAAACCACCGTTTTTTATGCATCACAACGACAAAAAAGTTATTCACGTTAACTTTGATGCCGCAGCTGTCGACCCGGTTTATTTCCCACAGCTTGAAGTCGTTGGCGACATTGCCAACAGTATTTGGCAAATAAAAGAAGGCATTACACCGCAGGATAACTGGACGCTAGATTTTTACAAGGACGTTCATCAAGCCTATGTTGAGCACCGTGCAGAAGCAGAAGATGACAACCGATTCCCCATTTTACCGGAACGTTTGGTTCGGGATATTCGAAAGGTAATGCCAGACAATGGTATCGTGACCCTAGACAACGGCGTTTATAAAATTTGGTTTGCGAGAAACTACCCTGCTTATCACCCCAATACACTGCTATTAGATAATGCACTAGCTTCAATGGGAGCAGGCCTACCCTCAGCTATCGCTGCAAAGCTTGTTAAGCCAGACGTGCCCGTATTAAGCGTTTGTGGTGACGGCGGCTTTATGATGAACAGCCAAGAAATCGAGACCGCTGTCAGGCTAAAGCTAGACCTTGTGGTGATCATCTTGCGTGATGATGCGTACGGAATGATTAAGTGGAAGCAAGCAAACATGCAGTTTGACGAGTTTGGCTTAGATTACGGTAATCCCAACTTTGTTAAATACGCACAAAGTTATGGTGCGCAAGGGTGGAGAGTTGATGATGCTGACGTGCTCATTCACATGGTGGATAAGTGTTTGAACACAAAAGGCGTGCATATTATCGATTGTCCAGTTGATTACAGTATGAATGACAAAACGCTTAATCAAACGATTAAAGCGTTAAGCGCCAAGCTTTAAGCCAGCGTAATACACAGGTAAGGAGTGAACAATGTTAAAGGATAGCTATCCCTATTATTTAGCGAGCGAGCCAAAATACGCGAATACCGACTTAAAAGTGACAAACAAATATACCCAAGAAGTGGCAACTAAGGTTGCACTGGCAGATGCGGATACCATCGATAAGGCCATTGCCGCCGCAGAAAAAGCCCAGCCTGCGATGGCAGCTATGGCCCCGTATGAAAGGCAAGCGGTGTTAGAGCACTGTGTAAAACGCTTTACTGAAAGGGCCGATGAGTTGGCTCAAGCGCTTTGTATTGAGGCTGGAAAGCCAATTAAAGATGCAAAGGGTGAAGTTAGCCGGCTTATCGACACCTTTAAAATAGCAGCTGAAGAATCCGTTCGCATTAATGGCGAGGTGGTGAACTTAGAGATATCGGCAAGAGCCAAAGGCTATCAGGGCATGACCAAGAAGGTCCCCATAGGTCCGTGTTCATTTATATCGCCGTTTAACTTTCCTCTTAACCTAGCGGCGCACAAAGTGGCGCCTGCCATTGCTGCGGGTTGCACCTTCGTGCTCAAGCCTGCTTCGCGTACGCCTATTGGTGCACTTATTATCGGTGAAGTATTGGCGGAAACTGATTTGCCTAAAGGCGCGTTTTCAATTTTGCCGTGTAGCCGTGATGGCGCTGATTTATTTACCACCGATGAAAGACTAAAGCTGCTTAGCTTTACGGGTTCACCTGATGTTGGCTGGGCGCTTAAAGCTAAGGCCGGAAAGAAGCCAGTGGTATTAGAGCTTGGCGGTAATGCTGCATGTGTAATTGACGAAGATGCCGATATTGAAGACGCCATCGACCGTGTAATAATTGGAGCTTACTATCAATCAGGTCAAAGCTGTATTAGCGTTCAGCGACTACTGGTGCACAGCAAAATATACGAAGAATTCAAGTCGCGCTATGTAGAAAGAGTAAAGGCGCTTGTTTCTGGTGACCCTTCAAACGAAGATACTTTTATTGGCCCTATGATCTCAGAAGGTGAAGCAGAGCGCCTTTATAGCTGGATTAAAGAGGCAAAAGAAAAAGGGGCAACCATTTTGTGTGGTGGTACCCGTGACGGTGCTATGCTTGAGGCTACGGTAATGGAAAATGTACCGAAAGATTGCGATGCCAGTGCCGAGGAAGCTTTTGGGCCATTGTCTATCCTAGTACCGTTTGATGATTATGACGAAGCACTTAATGAGGTGAACAACAGCCGATATGGGCTACAAGCTGGCGTGTTTACTCGCGACATATACAAAGCCCACAAAGCATGGGATGTGCTTGAGGTTGGCGGTGTGGTGATCGGAGATGTACCTAGCTGGCGGGTCGACAACATGCCCTATGGTGGCGTTAAAGACTCAGGTCTGGGGCGCGAAGGTATTCGCTACGCGATAGAGGATATGTCTGAAACTCGACTTATGGTTATTCGTACGCCTCAGTAAATGACGGTGATGTGTTGCCTTATCAATATGGGTGCCCTCAACGCTGCATATAAACACATCTGAGGGCCAAGCGGCAGTATTTGCTCACTTATGAGCTTATTGAAAAGGCATGCTTAACAGCATGCCTTTTCGTCTCCAATTTATACTTTTCTAGTTTTATCAACTAACCATGTTGAAGATATTAGGTATTAAAGCGCTCGCTTAATCTGCGGCATATTCTTCTAGTAGTGAAAGGGGAATGATGTCTAGCGCTTTTTCATGCGTGGCTTCTAAGCGTACTTTCGGCGCTACACCTGCCTCGTAAGCCTGTAGCCAGCGAGCTGCACACAGACACCATCTGTCACCAGCCAGTAGCCCTGGAAATGACATGCTCGGCCACGGTGTAATAAGATCATTGCCTTGACGTAACGAGAATTGAAGAAATTCGTCGGTGACAACCGCGCACACGCTGTGATTACCGACATCAGCATCGGGTACATAACAAAAACCTTCTCGAGTAAACCCAGTATTTCCACAACACAGCTGGAGCGGACGACCATAAACATTTTTTGCGTTCGCCAAAATCAGAACCCTCTCTTACAACGTATATTTTTAAAGGTATACCTATTTTCAATAGCTAGATAGCATGCGGACAGGTGTTAAAACCGTACCTATGTTCACCTTAAGACCCTCTGTAATAAGGGTCAACTGTAAAGCACTCAACTAAATACGTTTAAAGGTAAAATATCGTGCTAGATAAAAGTAAAAAAACTGGCGGAAATAACTTTTCTGAACAAGAGATTTCGCGTTTTGATGCGTTAGCTGAGTCTTGGTGGGACCCGAAAGGAAAATACAAAACAGCCCTTGAATTTAACCGTGCGCGGCTGGATGTGATAAAAACACAAATAGAGAGTCACTTTGGCAAAGGGAACTTACCCCCCGACTATTCCGCGTTGTCTATTATTGATATTGGCAGCGGGGGCGGACTTATTAGTGAACCGCTGGCTAGATTGGGAGCGCAGGTGACGGGTATAGACGCCAGCGCGGTGAGCGTGGAAGTGGCAAAACGTCATGCGCAAAAAAATGGCGTTGAGGTTACCTACCGGCATATGCTTTCCAGTGAGATAGTAGAAGAAGGTTTACAGTATGATGTCGTGATCAATGCTGAAGTAGTGGAGCATGTTCCCGACCAGCAGCAGCTTATTCAAGAATGTGCCAGTTTAGTAAAGCCTGGTGGTTTACTGATTTTGGCAACGTTAAATAGAACGCTAAAAAGCTATGTTATTGCTATTTTAGGCGCTGAATACGTAATGCGTTACTTACCTGTGGGAACCCATGATTGGCAAAAATTTGTAAAGCCAAGTGAATTAGAAAGGTGGGTCGGAGATGATTTTACGCTGAAGCACCAAATAGGTATGAAGCTCAACCCGTTTAAGGGAATGTGGCTAACCACTTCAAGCCTTGCGGTAAACTTCATTCAAGCATATTCCAAAAAGAAATAGACGACTATAAATATTAGTTATCCCCTATATTTTAGGCGTAAATGGTGTGGGGAAATATACCATCAGGAAAAACCTATCTTCTTGAATTAAATGATTAATAGCGAGCAGCTCTACAAACTTTTTATCTATATTTACTCATTGGCATTATTAAAGTTTCAACAGTAAGGTTGATCTTTACATATGTTTTACATTATTATAACAAAGGTCTGACCACAGACCACAATGTCATAATTATGGGGCACACACACGATGAGAAAATCCAAAAATAAAAGAGCAAGGAATGCTCTCATTGTTTCCCTGCTTGCAATGTTTGCAGGCATGAGTGTATTTGTTGGAGGAGCAGGACAAGCCTTCGCAGGTACATATGCAAAAACGAATCACCCAATAGTATTGGTGCACGGCCTTTTCGGCTTTGAAGATATACTATTTGTCGATTATTTCTACAAAGTTCCACACAAACTTACCCGTAACGGTGCTGTTGTATACATTGCTGAGGTTTCACCAGCAAACTCAACAGAAGTGCGAGGCGAGCAATTACTGGAGTACATCGATGAGGTACTCGCCTTATCGGGTGCTGAAAAGGTTAACCTTATCGGACACAGCCATGGCGGCCCCACAGCACGATATGCAGCAAGCGTCGCTCCTGACAAAGTAGCATCAGTAAGCTCGGTTGCTGGGGTCAACTGGGGTAGCAAAGTGGCCGACGAACTACGCGATGCCCTTGCTGAAGACTCGTTAGGAGAAAAAGCCACAGGTACGGTGGTAAATGCGTTTGCAAACCTTATCGAGATAGCATCTGGATCTGATCCGAGAGACAAGCCGACAGATTCAGTTGCAGCACTGAATTCATTGTCGACCGAAGGCTCAGTAGCTTTCAATAAGAAATACCCAGAAGGCATGCCTACGGCTTACTGTCGTAATGACGGAAAGATGCTAGCTGAAAACGGCGTATACTATTTTTCGTGGAGTGGCGGCAGAACCTATACTAACGCTCTTGACGTAGTTGACCCGTTTCTTGCCATTACTGGCACTGCATTTAAAGAGCCAAATGATGGTTTAGTCTCAACGTGTAGTTCCCATCTTGGTAAGGTGCTAAAAGACAATTATAAAATGAATCACCTAGATGAAGTGAACCAGAGTTTTGGAATTACGCACTGGTTTGAGACTGACCCCGTTGACGTTTTTGTCCGTCAGGCGAATCGTTTAAAAAGATTGGGTCTATAGTGGCGACGCGTAAAAAGCGCCGTGTCTATCCAATATTAGGAGGGCTTCTGGCCCTCTTGGTATTGGCCGCAATTTTTTATGTTCAATCTTTCTTTAAAACAGCAACCCTTAATCAAAATTCATTGGCAGACATTCCTGAGAATGCTAGTGAAAAAGCGCATGAAAAAAGTCATCTTCATCATGAACGTTCAGTAATCAAAGGACAGTTGCAAAATGAGCCTACTACCGCGGGTAAAGGGCTTATCCCGTTCAAGCTTGATTACTCAACCAAAGATAGCTTCGATCGCTTTATATTTATGCGTACCACAGAGGAACCACACGGGGTTAAGCTTGCTTATTCAACCCATGCAAGCGCTGTTTTCACGCCGGGTACGCAGGCAGTGGCGACTGATCTATTTGTTCGTTACGTAGATTATAAAGTGGCGCTTTCTTCAATCGAAGTAGAGGTCGACTTGGCTAGCCATAGCTTGCAAGACGTGTCTTATAAGCTTGACGAGCGCGAAGGGATAAGACGCACTTACTTCAACGACACTGAGTACCATTACCTATTTAGCCAAGAAGCGCAGGTGGACGAAGCGGCGCTAGCGCGTTTACAACTTGCTCAGGAAAGTACGCTATCCAGGGATGAAAGAAAAGCGCTTATTATTGAGTCACTAGAAACAGGTAATCAAGCCGAGCGCGACGTTTTTCAGCCAACATTGAACATGCATCGCATTAACGAAATAAAGCGTAGCTACACGAATGTTAACGACAGATACAATGCTGTGGCGGCAGAGTTTGGTAGTGAAATCGCAGACCGTTTTGCTACAACTTGGGAAAAGCAGGCTCATTGGGAAAGCAAGATTGCTGACTATGAAAAGTATCGCGACAAATTATCGAAGCAGGCGATTGCGGCTAGTGAGTTAGAAAGCGCGCTACGGGAATATCAGTCTGTACACTTCACCGATAATGAAATAAAGCGTCTTAAAGTCATCACAGGTTCCTAATTTATTTCAAGGGCACAATAGTCGCCTAGTGATGGTTAGCGCTTTAGACAGCGCGTTGCGCCCTAGAGGTATAACCATAAAAGTACTGAATAGTTCCATACATAGGCAGAGTGATTTGAAACTGATTTGTGCAGTTACTAATCTAGTATTACCCCTATTGTAAACAACCGTCATAAGGTTTGTGACAGTCATTATGAAAATCTACGAAACGAAAACGGCACCCAACCCGCGTCGAGTACGTATGTTTTTAGCCGAAAAAGGTATTAACGCTGAATATGTTCAGGTCGACATCCAAAAAGGTGAAAACCTAAGTGCTGAAATGCGTGCTAAAAACCCGTTGGGAAAAATACCCATTCTAGAGCTAGATGACGGCACTTGCATCGCAGAAACCGATGCCATTTGCACATACTTTGAAGCACTGCAACCAGAGCCCCCACTAATGGGAACAACGCCCGTTGAAAAAGCCACAATATCCATGTGGCAGCGCCAGGTAGAGTTCGCTTTCATGATGCAAATTGGCATGTGCTTCCAGCATACAACAGGATACTTTAAAGATCGCATGACTCCCGTACCGGAATATGGCAAAGAAGCGGGTATCAACGCGTCTAAATACCTCAATATCTTAGAGCGACGACTTGGTGTAAAAGAATATATCGCAGGGGATACTTTCTCTATCGCAGACATAACGGCGTTATGCGCTATGGATTTCGCCCGAGTGGTAAAAATCCGTATGACCGAGGAACACGTTAATTTAGCGCGCTGGTATGAGGCAGTGAGTAACAGAGAGAGTGCAAAAGCCTAATGATAGATTTATACACTGCCGCTACGCCGAACGGCTGGAAGGCCTCGGTAGCGCTTGAAGAAATGGGGCTTGAATATACCGCCCATGCTGTAAATTTAATGAAGGGCGAGCAGAAAACCCCAGAGTTTTTGGCAATGAACCCCAATGGACGTATACCGGTTATTATTGATAGGGAGGCCGACGGTCACGTGGTTTTTGAGTCTGGCGCTATCATGGTTTATCTGGCTGAAAAGACGGGAATGTTTTTACCCAGTGACGCCAAGCATAAAAGCCAGGTTATGCAGTGGCTCATGTTTCAAATGGGCGGCATTGGACCTATGATGGGCCAAGCAAACGTGTTCCACCGTTATTTAGAAGAAAAAATCCCAGTGGCGATTGCCCGTTATCAAAATGAAGTGCGCCGCCTATTTACTGTGCTTGATGGGAGGCTAGAAAATCGAGAGTATTTGGTTGACGACTATAGTATTGCTGACATGGCGAACTGGTGTTGGGTGCGTACCTACGAATGGTCTGGCGTTAGCATTGAAGGCTTGGACAACCTAATACGTTGGAAGAACAGTATTGAAGCGAGACCTGCAGCAAGGCGTGGCGTAGAAGTGCCCAATAAAATTGATAAAGAGGCGCTTCTTAAAGGCGCCAAAAATGTGGTTACTAAATAACGCGTTTAACTGAATCGACAAACCGATTGAGCCAGCCTGATGCCATACTCGGTTTGTAAATCAACTCAAAATGCTCTTCATGGCAAAAGTCATAATCTGATACGGACACGCAAGTAAGATCATGGCTTTTCGCTATGAAGTCAGGTACGTAGGCCAAAGCCAGCCCTTGCCTGACAATAGACAGCAGGGTGCCAAAATCATTACATCGATAGTGTATGGAGCGGGGGGCTTTGTCGTCTCGCCACCCATCAGAACCTATACCCCGCTTTATTCCACAAAAAGGTGAAACGTCAGGGCAAGCAAAAGCATAAGCGTACAAACTTTGACTTGTTAATGTACTGTTTTTTGCTTCAGCTACCGCAGGGTGATTTTTTGCGGCTGCAACCACATAGGTAGACGACCCTAATGATATGCGATGTAATGACGGGTCTTGCTCTCGTTCTTCCATTGCAAAAGAGGTGGCAATAGCCACGTCGCTTCCCCCTCTAGAAACGCTTTCCAGCGCTTTCCCTTCCCAGCAAGCATTGATATTAACGTGAAAACGATCTTGTACAGAGGATGGTTTAGCAAGCAAAGTTGGCAAATAATATTGAAGCAAGAGCGATGGGCCAGAAACAGTAATGTTATATAAAGCAGTATTGCCCCTAAACTCACTGAGCGCCTGATCGGCTTCGTGCACAAGATGAGTGGCATAAAGAAGGAATTTGTTTCCCCGTTGGTTGAGTCGAATATGCTTACCTACTCGGTCAAACAATTGGCTTTCTAACTTTTGTTCTATCCTTTTCACCACTTTAGACAATGCGCCTGTGGTGACTGATAAATGCATAGATGCTTTGTTCAAATTCTCATGTTGCGCAACAACAATAAACTTTCTTAAGTCTTCAATATCCATAGCTTTGTCGCTTTATTGTTTCCAGTTAAGAATTAATTGCTTATTTATTGTAGCTTAATTGTAAGTGGTTATTGTGCCAGTATCGTCATAATAAAATTGTTGTTAAGCGTGAAAGATTTATGAAGCGTTTTTATTTTACTGTCTTGTGTTTATATATGGTGTGCACAGGGGCAACAGCGACAACCACAGAAGAACTAAGTGCAAATGGCATGAGTAAAGCACCTAAGGCTATTACTTCAATACACGCTGATCATAAAAATCATACAAGAGTTGGTTCTCACGGTATGGTGTTATTTACAGATGGCGCTACACTCTATGCGAGTCACTTACCCCTTTATTACTCGCCACACGATTACCAACTTATCTATACAGTAAAAAGTGCGCATAAAGCTAAGCTCATTGCGTATCTACAAGCAGGTGCAACGTCTCACGGTAACATGGTGACGCTGTTACCGGAAAACTTCGATTTAAATAAACTTGTTGATGGTGAAAGATTTTCTATTCCAGCACAGTTTTATAAAGGTCATTTTGAGCGGGGTGGCACTAAGTGGTTAGGAAAATCGGAGCTAATATTTGAAAAGCTATTATTTAAACGTCGCTTAGTAAAACAGTACAAACCATCGCATTCTGACGAAGATAGCGTTACAGATGAGCCTGATGAAAAGTGGACTAGCATCAGCCTCGGTGACAAGTATTTATACATTCACCTCATTGGCGAACGCCCATCGTATGATGCATTGTTTATCGTCGACGATTGTCAGACAACCTTAGAAAACAAACAGGGCGAAAGTGTGCCGAGCAAGGCTCAAATTATTGAGGTTTTTTCTCACTGCGGTTCGCCTGTGCTAGTGTACTTTGAAACACAGGATTTTGCGTACTGACGCACTTCATTTGCGCTAGCGTGATTTCAGTTTTAAAGTTTTATGCTATCACTTATGGCTTTAATATGCTCAGGGCCTATGCCGCAACAACCTCCAATAATACTGGCGCCTGCCGCTATCCATGATTGAGCGTAATCCGCATAGCGCTCTGGTGTTATATCGTTGCGCAACTCTGACAAAATTGCGTTAGCTTCATGCTGACGCTTTCTTTCTGAAAAGCTATTGGCGTATGCACCAGTAGCAATGTTTTCATTCAACTGTCGCGTAATTGCCAGTGCAGTTTCCATTTCCTCTGGCTGTGAACAATTAAATAGCACGCTATCAACATGGCTCAATAACGGCGTTATTTTTTCTAGCGGCTCGCCTGAGCGAAGAGTCATAGGCTCATTGGACGACGCTCTGTTTTGCAAAGAAAATGACAGCCATATAGGAAGGGAAGAAAGATTCTTTATTAATGAAACTACAGCATTAGCTTCTTCAATAGAGCAAGCCGTTTCAATAAGCCAAATATCTACAAAAGGGGCTTGTGCTTTAATCAGCGGTGTTAAAATTTCGGCCACTCGACCCGCATCGAATAAGTCTGGACGGTACGAGCCAAAGGCTGGTGGCACACAGCCCGCGACCGACAACTTATCGCTTTTATGCTGCTGAAAAGTGACGGCTTCCCTTGCTAGCTTAGCCGCTGACTCGGCCAGCGAAAATGCTTGTTCGTTAAACGCGGTTTCACCAATATGAAATGGAACGAGGGCATA
Source organism: Alteromonas sp. V450 (assembly GCF_001885075.1). Lineage (NCBI taxonomy): Bacteria > Pseudomonadati > Pseudomonadota > Gammaproteobacteria > Alteromonadales > Alteromonadaceae > Alteromonas > Alteromonas sp. V450. Next base: position 2,993,453 of record NZ_MODU01000004.1, on the reverse strand, counting down.
GGCATTTGTAGTAATGACAGTGGCACCAGCATTTAGAAAGTGGGTGTGTACCTCTCGCACTAGCTCAGGGGCTTGCATCAGTGCCAGCGCTGACCATTCTGGTTGTTTAAAAGGCGCACCAACCTTTTCAAGTTCGCGACCCATGCCACCATCTAAAATATGAATCGCTGTATTACTTACTGTCATTAAAACCTTAATAATTAATAATAGTTAGCCTGAAGCGCTAAATTCGCGCTTCCAATAGATTGGGCTTTGACGCCAACATGTCCCGGATTAATTCGCGCAGGTGTAATCCCGCGCATATCTACCTGCTTCAACGCGCTTTGGGTTTTTTCAACCAATAATTCTTTGATATTGCCGGGTATTGCGCCGTCAATAATTACGCCATCTAAGTCTAAAAGGCTCATTGCGCACTGTGAAGCAAACGCAAGCCCTTTGGCCGTTTCGCCTATCCAAGCCTCTACAATAGACTCATCACATTGCCAATGCGAAGGCGACTCATAGATGTGATTGGCATCTTCACCTGCTTGATTGAGCTTTCTTTCCAATAGATAAAGCGAAGACTGCGCAATTAACTGGCGCTGCTTATTTTGACTAAAAAAAGGTAAAGAACCGATAGCACCAGCATTACCTGTTTTGCCATTGACAAGCTGGTTGTTGAGTACCAGGCCACCGCCTAAAAACGTACCAACAAAAATGTATAAAAAACTCTCAAAGCGCTTTGGATTGCCAAAAGACATTTCCGCGCTGCATGCGGCCCCCGCGTCATTTTTAATAAAAACCGGTAGGTTTAATAAACTTTCAAGTGTGGATTGCGGGTCAAACTCTTTCCATTCGTCTAACTCTTTTTTCGGTGCGCCAGCTTCTTCTGCCCAACTCCAAATTTCAAAAGGCATAGCTATGCCTAACCCTCTCACCAGGCTTTGTTGCGCTGTATCTAAGCTTTTAGTTAAAACATTGAATGCCCGCTCTGCGAAGTTAAGTAGATTGCTTACCGTTGGATAGGCAAACTTTTCGTTCAGCGTTGCTTTAACCTTGCCTTTTAAGTCGAGTAAGGTCATATCAAAACTACGACGACCTATTTTAAGGCCAATGCTGAATGCCCCATTAGCATTCAATCCAAAAGGAACCTTAGGCTGACCGACGCCACCTTTAATAGGCGTTAAGCGTTTAACTAAGCCATCGCTTTCCAACTTCTTGATAATTACCGTTGCAGATTGCGCCGATAGCCCAGTCAGCTGTGCAATTTCAGCTTTAGGTAATGCAATACGTTGCCGAATTAAGGTTAGGATCGCGCGCTCATTCGCTGAGCGATTATCGAGTAACTCTGGTGCGTTTTTTTGTGATGCCAGGTGAAACGCCGATTCAATATTCAAAGTAATTACTATCTACCAATAAGTGTGTAAAGAGTGTAATAACAAGAACGCTTCGCTTCAACAGTGTCTATTTTTTCTCAAAAGTCTTTTGGTTTGAAGACTATAGATCGACATCTGTAAATCATTGCGAATAATATAAATCAATTAGGTTGATTTAATGGGTTTGTTCGTCAATACTATGCTCCAATTAATTAACGATTCGTTAACCTTACGCACAGTGCGTAAGAGTGAACGACCTTTTTGAAATTTTTTGAGCGAGGCTGGTATGAAGATTTTGTGTTTAGGTGAAGTGCTTATTGATATGTTAAGCCAAGGTGCAGCGCCCAAAGATGGCAACATACCAGCAATGAAACCTTTTCAGCCTTATGCTGGTGGTGCGCCTGCTAACGTGGCGGTTGCCGTTGCTCAACTGGGTGGCGAGAGTGCGATGGTGTCAAAGGTAGGTGACGATACTTTTGGGGCGTTTCTTAAAGAAATGCTTGAGCACTATAAAGTGAATACCGACTTCGTGTGGACCACACAAGAAGGGAACACGGCACTGGCGTTTGTAAACTTAGATGAAAACGGCGAGCGTTCGTTCGACTTCTACGTTGACAATGCCGCGCATAAGCACATTTCAGAACAAGACTTGTCGACGATTGATTGCAACAAGAATACGGTACTTCATTTTTGTTCTGGCTCAATTTCTGGCCCTGAGCTTATCCCTGGCACCGAGTTTATTTTAAACAAGGCGAAGGAAAACGGCATGATGGTGTGTCTAGATATTAACTATCGCCCGGCGTTTTGGGATGATACTGCCAATGCACCAGCGCGTATTGATGAGGCGGCTAAAAAAGTCTCTGTTTTAAAGGCAAGCCGCGAAGAGCTTGCAGAGCTGTACGGCGAAGAGAATGCCGATGCAAAAGTACAGCAGTGGCTAGATAGCGGTGTGAAAGTTGTATTGGTAACAGACGGTGGTGAGCCAATTCACTATATTACTAAGTCGTTCAGCGGCACATTGGCATCGCCCAAAATGGATGTGAAAGATACCACCGCAGCCGGCGATTCATTCATCGGTGGGTTCTTGTACTTCCTTTCTACTAAAGTTAAAAACGCCGATGAGTTCGATGCGTGGGCCGAAAACTTTGAAAATGTTAGCGAAGCCACTGAGTTTGCTATTCGTTGCGGGGCTTACACGGTTACGCAATACGGCGCATTCAGCGCGCTGCCTACGCAGGAAAATATCGCAAAGTAGAAGCGTTAAAAAAACGCTTTCAAAGCTGTGTAGCAGTGACTAGTCCTGAAATAGGTTGACACTTATTTCGGTTAAAACGCCCGATGTATTTCATCGGGCGTTTTGTATTTAAGGGCCTGATGTGGCCGCCTACCATTATAGATTGCTATTGACTCTGCAACCATCTTTCTCGCTTCTTCTAAATCTCGTGGCTTATGGAGTAAGTATTCATTTTTAAGAATACCGTTTATTCGCTCTGCAAGGGCGTTTTGATAGCAGTCGTAGCCATCTGTCATCGAGCACTGTACATCATGTTTTCTATGGAGTTTTTGATACTCTTCTGAACAATACTGTATACCTCTGTCTGAGTGATGCACGAGCTTTTCTTTTGTACTTTTTTGTTTAAGCGCTCGAGTAAATGCTTGCTTTACTGACTGCGTTCGCATGTTATCGTCAACCTGATAGCCCACAATCTTCCGCGAATAAGCATCTGTAATGAGACTTACATAACTCTCTCCACTTCGCGTCGGTAAGTACGTGATATCCGCTACCCAAAGCTGATTGGGCTTCTCTGCTTTGAAACCCGCTTTAATGAGATTAGGGTGACGACGGAACCGATGATGGCTGTTGGTTGTTTTGTGATACGCGCGCTTTGTCGGCACCAATAGCCGCTTTTCTCTCAGTAAATTAAAGAGATGGTCTCTCCCGATATCCATTTTTTCGAGCGCAAGCAGATACTGTAGTTTCCGAGTGCCGATGCGAGGTTGCATCATTCGCTCCTGACGGACGAACTGAATGACTTGACCTTCAAGCGCTTCGCGCTTGAGTGAGCGAGCGCAGTATTGGTAGTAAGCCTGACGAGAAATCTTCAGGTAACGACAGGCTTTGGCAACGGACACTCCGCCTATCACTTTTTCTTGGATGACTTTCTTTTGCGCTTTTTTACAACGCTTACTCCATAGTCACTTTCAAGGACATTTACAACGGCTTCAAAGAAATCAGCTTTCATTTTTGTATCAGCAAGCTCTTTCTCTAGCGCTTTAATTCGCTGTTCGGGGGTGAGTTCTGCTTTGGGTTTATCCACGACGTGGCCTCGCGTTAGAAACTTCGGTGTTCCATCCGTCCAATCTAAACGACCGTGCTTACGAAGCCAAACTAAAACAGTTGAGCAACCTTGTATTCCGTAGTGATCTTGAGCCTGCCTGTAGGTGAACTCGCCTTTTTCAACTTGGTCTACAACAGCCAATTTAAAAGCGAGGGAATAATCACGTTGAGTTCTTCTGCTATTTGATTTCATTACACTCTCCAAAATAAGTTTGAAAAGTGTCAACGCTATTTAGGATGGGTCACAGGCAATAAAAAAGGGTTCGATAGAACCCTTTTTTGTCATTTAAAGCTATATGAGCAGCGTAAGCTAATACGTCAAGTCGGCCTAGTGCTTATCGGCTCTGCTTTGGAACTTGCGCTCTTCGGTATTAACCTTTATCCATTCACCGGTGCTGATATATTCTGGCACCTGTACGACTAAGCCAGTTGAAAGCGTTGCCGGTTTAGTGCGAGAGGTAGCTGACGCACCTTTAATAGATGGGTCGGTCTCAACCACTTCAAGTTCCACGCTCATTGGTAAGTCTAAGGCAACGGGCACTTCACTAACAATAACCACCTGAATGCCATCGGTCTCTTCGTTAATAAACAGAGCTTCGTTTTCAATACTCTCTTTACTCAAATGGTAAGGGGTGTAGTCTTCCTTATCCATGAACACATATTCATCGCCATCAATATACGAAAACATAGCAGGGCGACGAATTAAATCAGCCATATCTAGGGTGTCTGAGTCTTTGAAGGTATCATCGTATTTGGCGCCTGTAACTACATCGTACATGCGCATGCGATAAATGCTGCCACCAGCACGACCTTGAGGCACAGAGCGTTCTATGTCTCTTACAATGCAAGTTTTTCCGTCAAATACCACGGTGTTATTCTTTTTAATTTCACTAGCCTTAGGCATGGCGACTTCCTATTAATGTGTTTTGTAAGGCATACGCCTACTTTTTTCTCACCCCATTCTCTGCGATTTTGTCTAACTTAGGAAGTGTTTTTGCGGGCTTAGTTTTCTATTAACGCTTTAACATTCGCTAAGGTGTCAGCTTCATTGGCGGGCTTGTCCCAGCGAATTCGATGGATACGGGGAAAGCGAAGCGCAACACCTGATTTGTGCCTTGATGAAGGGTGTACCGCATCGAACGCCACTTCAAGCACTAACTCTTTTTTCACTTCTCTCACCGGACCAAACCGTCCCACGGCATTGCGTCTTACCCAGTTATCTAGTTTTTTAAGTTCTTCATCGGTGAACCCGGAATAGGCTTTTCCGATAGGCAGAAGCTGATTGTCCTCCCAAGCGCCGAACGTGTAGTCAGAGTAAAAGCTGGAGCGCTTGCCGTGCCCGCGCTGTGCATACATCATTACCGCATCCACAACCAGCGGATCGCGCTTCCATTTAAACCATTGGCCTTTGGGTCTGCCGGGTATGTACCTGCTGTCTAAGCGCTTTATCATCAGCCCTTCTACCGCACGATTTTCGCATACTTGGGTGTGAAGCTGGCGCAAAGTTTGAGGGGAAGTGGCATTGAGTGTTTCAGAAAGAAACAAGCGGCTGTTACTCGTCTTTTGAAACCATTCTTCAAGGGCATTGCGCCTTGCTTTTAGTGTTTTATCGGTTAGATCTTCTCCATCAAGCACTAAAGCATCGTAAACGATTAGCCCAACCGGGGCGGAAGACTGTAGCGCTTTACTCGGTTTCTTTTTATTAAGGCGCTGCTGAAGCGCATTAAAGGTATCCACGTCAGGCTGTGTGGCGGATGAAGCGAAGACGCCTTTGTCATCGCTCTGCGCTTTCACATTGCTCCCCCCCTTTTTAACTGAATCCTTTGCTAAACCATGGCTATGTTCCACATTATGGATAACCAGTAGCTCTCCATCTAGCACCATATTGCCGCTGACAGACTCAAGTAAGTCGGGGAATGAGTGGCTAATATCATCGCCAGTACGAGAAAAAAGAGCTTTTTCAGACTCGTCGCCATCGCTCCCACTTCCTTTTTGAGTTTTATCATCAACAGCGTTATTTGCCTTAACGACAAGCTGCACACGAATGCCGTCGTATTTGTTTTCAATTTGCCACGTGTCCTTGGTGAAAGCGTTGATATCGCTATCTTCAATGGGATGAGAAAGCATAACTGGATGAAAGGTGACGGCGTTTTCAATATCAGGCTTGTCGGCTTTTCCTTCTAGGTAGCTAAGCATGTCAACGTAAGGTGGGGTAACCGCATGCCAAAGTGTTTCAATTTCTTTGATGTCTTTATTGCCATAGTCGGCCAATATTTGCTTTATAGAGCGAGCCGACACGCCTATACGTAATCCCCGCGTGCCTAATTTTAATAATGCCCAGCGCTGCGCGGGTGTCATTATTGTTAGGTAGTGGGCTAGCGTCTCAGAAACTTTCTGCTTACTTACGGATGCAAAGGTTTGTACCACTTCGGTAAGCGTGGGTAGCGAATCTGAAGGCTCGCTATAAGGCCATAAATGGGCCACAGTTTCACTAACCTCACCCACATAGTCATAGCTCATGGCAAAAAGCGCAGGATCGGTATGTTCGGTAATAAGCTTTTTTACCGTGTTGCGCTTAAAAAATTCGAACCGCAACGTGCCTGCCATAGCAGCAATCGCCCAGCCCCGGTCTGGGTCTGGCGTATTGGCAATGTAGTCTGCGATAAGCTGCGCTTTAGCTTTGTTTCCAGACGTGAAATACAGCTGTTCAAGTAAGTGACTAAATGCGTCCACTAATCGCCTCCTTGCTCTTCTTCATCATAACCGACTAGCGATAGCGCTCTGGCTTTAAAGCCCATTTTCTCTGCCTGATACATCAAGGCGTCTTCTCTGCCGTGAGTTACCCACACTTCTTTCGGGTTGACTTCTTCAATGGTTTGCAGCAATTCAGGCCAGTCGCAATGATCGGAGATAATAAGCGGTAGCTCTGCATTTTTTTGCTTAGCGCGAGCACGGATTTGCATCCATCCAGATGCCACAACAGGGCGTACATTAGGCAAGCTTCGTGACCACCTATCGGCAAGTGCAGAAGGCGGCGCAATGACTATTTCACCGGCTAATGTTTTTTTATCCGCGACCTCAGACACCGGTATTAACTCGCCTAAGTCTATTCCTAATTGCTTATAGAGATCACACAGCTTTAGCTGCGCACCATGTAAGTAGATGGGCTTTGCGTAACCCGCCTCGCGCAGCGCTAAAATAACCCGCTGGCATTTGCCTAATGCATATGCGCCAACTAAATGGCATCTTTCGGGGAATACGCGCAACGAATGAAGGAGCTTTTCAATTTCATGTTCAATGGGCGGGTGCTTAAAGACAGGAAGCCCAAAAGTGGCTTCGGTAATCAACACATCGCAAGGTACAACTTTAAAAGGCGGGCAAGTAGGGTCGTGACGGCGCTTGTAATCGCCGGAAACCACAACGCGGTAGCCTGCATATTCGATAAGAATTTGTGTAGAGCCAAGAATATGGCCTGCTGGATAAAATGTGGCTTTTACATCGTTAAAATTAATGCTTTCACCTATAGCTACAGCGTGCTGGTGAGTAGCCATATCTTCACCGTAGCGGGTTTGCATAATCGCCAGCGTTTCTGGGCTTGCGTATACACGGTGATGCCCTGCCCGTGCATGGTCAGCGTGACCGTGTGTGACAAGCGCGGTGGCGACCTCATTCATTGGGTCGATGTAAAATTCACCCGGTTCGCAATAAAGGCCGGTGTCATCAGTTTTTAGCCATGTTGATGGATGCACGATACATATTATCCACTAAATAAATAATGCTCTTGTTACGTAGTGAATAGCTAAAAGCGACCATTTAATATGTTAACGTGGCAAATTATTGAAAACCGCCCATCACTCAAGCTTTATGATTTTCAGAAGTAGCGCTGATTACCAATGTTGTAGTCGTTCTATAAACCGCCAGAGATGACTGTAACGTGTAGCTCGAGCTACTTAATTTAAAACCTCAAGATATAGGGCTTCTGATGCTGTCGCGTCTAGCGTCGCTTCGGAGAGGTGCGGATTATCAAGTTTGAGAACGGTTCTCTCTGAAAGATTCAGCGCCTTTTCAATATCCTTAAAATTAATGTACTCATCAAATAACGCGGCGAAGCTTCCGTCTTTTCGAGCAATATTTAATCCCTGCTCTATCCGCTGCGCTAATTCAGGTTTCGATTGTGAAACGAAAAAAAATACGTAAGACGGGTAATACAATAAAACGGAAGGCTCTATGATAATGTTTGGATCGCTTAGCGATTCAGCCTCTATCACCGCTTCATGAACCGCACGAGGAAAGTAATCAATTCTGCCAGCCTTTAAAAGCTCAATGATAATGTCGTAATTACTGGTTCCTAACGTAGTAAACCCATTGTGCTCTAGAATTTGAAAATCGGGCCAGTCGTGACCTTGACCTGCAACAAACCGCTTCAGGTCAGGCGCGCTACGAGCATTGTTAAACTCACGTAGAGTACTTTGGCGGATCAAAGAGACGCGATAGCCCATGATCCCGTTTAATAGAGGGACCCGCACCGGAATGGCCTGCTGTTCACGTAGTTTTGACGTCACTGTCCAAAACACGTCAATTCCCCTTTCTCGATTTAGCTGGCGCAGGACACGTTCCTGAACTAAATTACTTCTACTCTCCACGAGATAAGTTGGCTTAGTGGAGTCATCTGTCTTGCTAAGTGCTAATCGTAGTAATGCTGAGTAATAGGCATGAGAGGCATAGTCGAGCTCACTACTTTCGACTATCTTAACTTCGTAACTGCTAGGGGCGAGCTGTGATGTTTGCGCACTGTCCAACACAATTGCAAAAGCACGTTGGCAGAAAAGGTGCCAAATTATCATCACCGCTGCTATTGAAAATAGCCCTACTCGACGTCGATTTTGTATCATGCCTATTTACCTCAATAGCTTAGGAAAAGCCATTGGGCCTGCTAACCTTTAATGTAGAGTAAAGCTTAGCAGGCCTACTTATTTAGGTTACGTTTACTGTTCAGTATAGACACAATTTTCAAGGTGCAAGCGACATCGCGTTAGGTGAGTTGCTCTATCTCATCTTGTTTCAATTTTTGCTTTTTGTGAAAACTGCGCAAATACATTTTTCGCCATAGGGCTTCGAAGGGGCCTTGGTTGAAGTGCTTATTAATGGCGTTTGCCAAAATAACTTGTACTGCGGTGAAGACAATGGTGACCAGAAGCAAATCAAGTAACGTTACGCTGTAAATAAAGTTTGGAAAATATGCCGGCATGACGATGCGAAAGAGCACGGCGAGTGCTATTGATTGAGTTAGGTAGAGCGTGAGTGCAACTTTGCCGCAGTTTATAAGCGACTGATACCACCACGCTGCAGTATGTTTTATGTTTATCAATAGGTGAGCGTATACCAAAGCACAAAAAATAGCTGGAATACTGGTGAACATGGGCACCACATCTAACGTTACCTGTTCGAATAAAAATTGTGGAAGTGCTGTGATGATAGATGTGACGATAGCAACCAAAACTAACTTCCTAAAGACCACTAATGAGAAGCCGTGATTAAAAAAGCCTGTTCTATACAGGTATGCACCAAACATCATAAGCCCCATAGACTGCCACAGCATAGTGAATGGCGCGACAATAACCGTAGACAGCATAAACGATGCTTGAATACCAAGCTGTGCTAAATAGCCGCTTTGCCACAAGGCCGCTTCTTCATTAAATGTTTCACTGGGGCGCATTGGTAGTTCAGCCCCCATGTCATAAACAAACGCCATGACGAGCCCACCGATTAACATAATTGCGCTTCCCACAATAAGGTAATGAATACTTTTCTTTTTGAGTTCATCTTGAGGGAGTGTGAAGTGTTTTAAAATAAAAAATGCGCACAGGCTGTAATACAGCAAGATGTCGCCGCTGAATATAAATACGCCATGCAGTAGCCCAAACACAAACAGCCATTTAAGTCTGGCTTGTGAGAAATCTAAAAAATGGTGTCCGCGCTTTTCGCAGGCCTCAAATTGAATTGCCAGACCCGCACCGAACAGCAGGCAGAACAGAGAACGAAATCGTCCATCCAAAAACAGCGAGTTAAAAAGTGAAATAACCGTGTCAGATAATAGCGGCTCTTCAAAAAATGCATAGTTAGCGTAACCGTTTTGGTGAAACGTAATGTTCATGAATAAGATGCCAAGAATGGCTAAACCTCTAACGGCGTCTATTGAGTAAATTCGCATGTACGGTCCTTGTAAGAAAATCGCTAATTCGTAAAGCATAATAAGGTAAAAAACTCTGCGCTGAAGTTTACGCTAAGAAAATGCATGGGGTCGAAGTGAAAAGTGTATCTAAACATTAAACGCGCTGAGGATGATTACATTGTGCATCTATCGTAAGGCGTTACAAGTAAACCTAACCAAGGTTTTGCCGTATAAGTGCTAAAAGTATTAACAAGAACCATCAATGACTCCACTTCCTTCAGTCTTTGCCCACTGGTTTGAACAAAAAGGCTGGCAGTTACGCGATTATCAACACACCATGCTGGTGGAAAAGGATCAGCATGACTGCACGTTATTGATTGCGCCAACCGGCGCTGGCAAAACCCTGTCTGGCTTTTTACCTAGCCTAGTCGAACTTGCTGAGACATTTGGTATAAGCGAACTTGCTGAGACGATGAGCAAAAGTGAGCTTGCCGAGATGTCGAAAGACAGGGAGCTTGCTAAGAAGACCGGAACCAGTGAACAGGTCGAAACAAAAGCAATAAATAAACAGGCAACGAAAGGAAAAGAGAAGAGTGGGTTCAGCGGCCTGCATACCCTTTATATATCGCCGCTGAAAGCACTCACGCAAGATATTCATCGTAATTTGTTACAGCCCATTGAAGAGATGGGGCTGCCGATAACGGCAGAAACACGCACAGGCGATACGCCCTCACACAAGCGCCAGCGTCAACGTAAAAAGCCGCCAAACATCCTGCTTACCACACCAGAATCGCTCATGCTGATGTTGAGCTACGCCGATGCTGATAAGCTTTTTGGCAAACTTAAACGCGTGATTATCGACGAAACGCACAGTTTAATGGCCAACAAGCGCGGAGACTTTCTTTCACTCGCCCTCGCGCGGTTAAGCGTTCTATCACCGCATTGTAAGCGTATTGGATTATCTGCCACCGTGGCATTTCCCGAAACGCTAGGTGCGTGGCTGGCTGGCAGTGACGGTGTCGCTAATATTGTAAAAGTGAAAGCGGGTGAAAAACCTAAGGTGGAAATGCTGCACTCTAAAGCGCGCATGCCTTTTGGCGGCTTTATGGCGCGCTACGCCATCGATGATATTTACCAGGCCATTGAAAACGCCAAAACCACACTGGTTTTTGTTAATACCCGCGCTCAGTCAGAGCTGTTGTTCCAAATGCTGTGGGAGGCAAACAAGGCTGCGCTTCCCATTGCCCTCTATCACGGCAGCTTGAGCAAAGAGCAGCGTCGTAAAACCGAAGCCATGATGGCGGGCGGTATGCTAAGAGCAATTGTATGTACGTCGGCCTTGGAGTTAGGTATCGACTGGGGTGATGTAGACAAGGTCATACAAGTTGGCGCACCTAAAGGCGTAAGCAGGCTGCTGCAAAGGATAGGGCGAGCAAATCACAGGCTTGACGAGCCAAGTGAAGCGTTGCTCGTACCGGCAAACCGCTTTGAGGCGCTGGAATGTCAGGCGGCGATCACCGCTATTGAAAAAGGGGAGTTAGACGGGGAAAGTCCACAGCCAGGGGCACTGGACATTGTCCCGCAATTTATACTGAACTGCTTGTGTAGTAGGGCTGATAGTCCAGATACCTTGTATAAAGAGATACTTACCGCCACGCCATACCAAGGGCTCGATAGAGATGATTTCGACAAACTGTGGCAGTTTACGCAAGATGGCGGCAGTGCCCTCAACGCATATGAGAGATATCAACGCCTGACGAAAAACGACGATGGCACGTACTCGCCAGCGAATCGGCGGGTTATTCAACGGCACAGGCAAAACATAGGCACCATCGTTGAAGCAGGTCGGCTTAAAGTAAAACGTATTCGAAGAGGAAACCAGGGCAAGATTATAGGTGAGGTTGAAGAGTATTTCGCCCAGCAGCTAACGCCTGGAGATACCTTCTACTTTGCCGGAGAAGTGCTGCGTTTTGAAGCTATTCGCGACATGCAGCTGCATGCCAAGCCTGCAAAAGCGAAAGAGCCGAAAATACCAAGCTACGCGGGTGGCCAAATGCCGCTATCTACCTATTTGGCGGAAGGGGTACGTGCAATTTTGGCTACTCAGAAATCATGGAGAGCACTGCCTGCACAGGTGCAAGAGTGGCTTAAACTTCAACAGGCGTTTTCTCAACTGCCTAATCCTGACAACGTGCTTGTGGAACAATTTCCGTTTAGACAGGCGCACTACACTTTGTACTATACCTTCGACGGTCGCAAAGCGAACCAAACCTTGGGCATGCTGTTAACACGACGAATGGAGAAAATGGGCATTAAGCCGTTAAGCTTCAGCGTAACCGATTATGGGTTATCGGTAGCATCAGTAAACGCCATCACACAGGGGCAGCTGCAGCAGCTATTCCAGCCGGATATTTTAGGGGACGAGTTGGAAGACTGGATGTTACAGGCACCTATGCTTAAGCGCTCGTTCAGGCAAGTGGCGGTGGTGAGTGGCCTCACTGAACAGCGCTATCACGCCAGCCAAAAAACCATGAAGCAGGTAACGTTTTCTACCGACCTTATTTACGATACATTGCGTGAACACGACCGCGACCATATCTTACTTAAAGTAGCACGGGCAGATGCAGAGCGTGAGCTACTAGATTTACGACGACTTGCTAATTTACTTATTCGCTATGTAGATTCAGCGACATTAGTGAATCTTGAAAAGCCGTCGCCCATGGCCATTCCAATAGTGCTGGATGTGCGTAGTGAACAAGTGAAGGGCGCTGGCGCACAAGCTATTATTGAACAAGCTAATTTATACGCCGAAGCTGAAACCATGTTAGATGAAGTACGTGCGTTATTATCGGGCTCATCTGTTGAGTAGTATTAGAAAGAAGCAAAAACGAAAAGAATAAGAGGATAATTTGGCAATAACTGACGCGTGGCTAACCGAAAAAGTAAGCCGGCGCCATATCACTATTACAAAATACGCAGACTACTTGTGGCTGTTAGACGCGCGCGGTGTGGCGTACTTACCCGCATGCGATTGGCTTGTAGTGTCTGATCTCCACTTAGAAAAAGGCAGTTATTTACGCAGCTATGCGAACCCGTTACCAAGCTTAGATTCCACCGCTACGTTAACGCGGTTAGAAAGTATCATCGAAGATTACAAGCCACTGCGAGTAATCAGCTTAGGTGACAGCTTTCACGATAAACACAGTATGTCGCGCATGACCACTGAGGACCGTCAGCACTTATGCAGGCTAGTCGATAATGTGAGCGAGTGGATGTGGGTAGAAGGTAATCACGACCCAGATTTACCCGACGGCATACCGGGTACGCCGTGTTCTGAAATAGTGCTAGATAATATGGTTTTCAGACACGAAGTAGAAACGAATGAAACTCGTGCTCAGGTTATCGGTCATTATCACCCCAAAAAGCGCACAGTTATCACCCGCCGCCGTTACTCAGGCAAATGCTTTACTAACAACGAAAATGTATTTGTGATGCCAGCCTTTGGTCAGTTCACGGGTGGGCTGGATATAGATGAAGAGGTAATGCTAACGCTTCTGCCCAAACGCTCACGACAGGTATTCATGCTCTATGATGGAATTGTATTTAAAATATAACACTATCAAAAATGGGGGGGCAGGTTTCTGATCCTGCCCCCCATTATTTGGGTTAGTCGCGCCAGCGCTTGGTTAGTTCGTCGTAGGCGTCTATGCGGCGGTCGCGGAAGTAAGGCCAAATGCGCTTCACTTGCTCGGTACGCTCCATATCAAGCTCTACGGTTAGCGTGGTTTCACCTTCAGCTTCGGCTTTGGCCAAAATCTCACCTTGCGGGCCTGCTACAAAGCTTTGTCCCCAGAACTGAATACCTGGATCACCTTCAACAGGTGACGCTTCAAATCCAGTGCGGTTTGCCACGATAACCGGTACTGAGTTTGCCACAGCGTGAGAGCGCTGAATGGTTTCCCATGCACCATGCTGGCGGGTACGTTCTTCTTCTGTGTCAGTTAAATCCCAGCCAATTGCGGTAGGGTAGAACAACAAGTCCGCACCAGCCATCGCCATCAGACGTGCCGCTTCTGGATACCACTGATCCCAGCATACCAATACGCCAAGTTTACCTACGCTGGTTTCAATAGGCGTGAAGCCCATATCGCCCGGTGTGAAGTAAAACTTCTCGTAAAAGCCTGGGTCATCAGGAATGTGCATTTTACGGTATTTGCCCGCAATTTCTTTGCTGCGGTCGAACACGACTGCAGTGTTGTGATACAAACCTGAACCGCGCTTTTCAAATAAAGATGTCACCAACACGATATTGTGTTTTTCGGCGAGTTCACCAAAAAAGTCTGTCGCAGGCCCAGGAATTGGTTCAGCCAAATCAAAGGCGTCAGTATCTTCTTGCTGGCAAAAATACAGGGTGCTGTGTAGTTCTTGAAGCAAAATACACTCGCATCCTTCAGCCGCTAATTTGGCAATTTGCTCGGCACTTTTATTCCAGTTCGTTGCTTTATCGTTATCGGCAACAGCCTGTTGTACCAGACCCACTTTTAGCTTAGCTGGGCGCATGTAATGACACTCCTTTCTTTAAGGTGGTGATAATCGAATCTTTTAACGTATTTGTAGGCACCTGCATGGAAATGCAATGCAAGCTGCCGTATTGTCTTACGAGTACACTGCAATCGATTGGTTCAACAATATGATTGGGATGTGCTCTCTTTACAGTTTCAATAGCTTCTGCGTCTTCCTCTTCACCGTAAACAGGCAATAATATTGCGTTGTTACAAATTAAGTAATTTGCGTACGATGCCGGCAGGCGATCCCCTTCGTCATTTACAATATTAGGCAGCGGCAGATGAAACTGTTCATGCTCAGGCAGCTCAAGGGCGCACTCGTCGCACAACGCTTTCAACCCTTCAAAATGACTGTCATTAGGACGGTTGTTACACGCCTGGATCACTAGGCCTTTGTTCGGCGTGAAACGCACTAATGTGTCGATGTGACCGTCAGTATCATCACCTTCTAAATGACCATGTTGCAAAATAGTCACTTTGCTGCAGCCTAGCATATCTTTAAATGCATCTTCGTAAGCGCTTAGCGACATATCACCATTACGCTCAGGGTTAAGTAAACACTGGGCAGTACTTAATAGATGCCCGTCTTCATCAATTTCTAGCGCGCCACCTTCTGCCACAATTGGGCTGCTGCGAAGTACAGATTTACACATGCTGGCAAGATAACGCTGATTCGCCAGGTTATCTTCAGCGGCGTTAAACTTATTGCCCCAACCGTTAAAGCGAAATTCTACCGGCGAGCCATTGCCTTCACTGTCTTTACAAGTAATGAAGCCGTAGTCGCGCATCCATGTGTCGTTAAATGAGGCAGGAACAATAAGCACTCGAGCGTTCTCTGGTAAACGAGAGTTGAGATCGTCTACGTCACTTGGCGCACATAATAAAATTACACCCGCATCATTACGGTTTACTGCAGCAATCACGTTCAGATACGTCGTTCTCGCGTCTTCTAACCATGGAGCCCAGTCGGTTTGCGCATGAGGCCACGCTAACATAACAGCATCAATGTTATGCCATTCAGGCGCCATAGTACGGTTGCCGTGCATAGTAAAATTCCAAATAGCTACAAAATAGGGTTCGGATTATAGCCATGCCTCAGCATGAGACCAAGGCAAATGGCGATGAAATTAATTGGCGGTGACGATTACTTTAAGCCATGCAGTAAAACTGGAATAACCGAAAAGAGGGCAATCTTTACTTCAAATGTCGCCCGCCGTTTAGATGAAGGGTTTGTCCTGTTACGTAGTCGCTATCTAATAAATAGTTTACGGCTTTCACGGCCTCTTGCGCCCCCGGTACTATCTCTAACAATGATTTTCCTAGCGCTTTTTGCTTGTAAGCTTCGTCATCACCCTCATTGAACATAAGCAAAGCTGGGGCAATGCTATTTACTTTTACCTTTGGTGCGAGCTTCTTAGCAAATGACAGGGTCAGGTTATGCAGGGCTGCCTTACTTGCCGCATATGCCATGTGTTTCTCGCTTCCTGTTTCTTGAACGTAATCCGTCATATGAATAATGTCAGCTGGCACTTCACAGCCACACAACGCCTCTTCTAATGCCAAGTTTATGCGGTAGGGGGCGACGGCATGAATCATCATCATGCGCTGCATTAATTCGTGTTTATTATCGTTATCTTTCTCCTGTGCCCAATCTGACGCGTTGTGAATTACTCCTCGATAGGTTTTACTGATTGCCTTAATCTCATCAATTGCTCGATCAATAGCCGCCTCAGTGCTAAAATCGGCCTGTATGACTGTAGCGCCTTTATTCTCAAGCATTGAAATGCTTGGCCGAAGTGTTCGGTAAGTCACGACAACGTGCTGGCCCTGGTCAAGTAGACTATTTGCCATGGCTAAGCCCAAACGTTGACTTGCGCCTGTAATCAACACAGGTGAATTCAAGATAATGTCCTTCTTTGGTGAAAGGTAACGGTTTTATTATTCTGTGCCATATGCATGGTAAGTAGCAATGACATTAAATAAAAGTCATGTTGCCACGTAATCGATCTGTAACGAACTTATGCTCGTACAAGGTCAAAAAAGAAGTTATAACGGATAAAGTAATGTTAGCAAAAGAAGCGGTAATTGTGCGCGATGCACTAGACCCCTCTATATCAGAGCCAGCACAACGTGTACGAGAAGCATTAGAAGCCAAGGGTTTAGAGACACCCATGGTGGCTAATGGTCTGACTGACGAGCAAAAGCGCAAACGAATCGAAAGCGCGATGCGTGACGTAATGGACACGCTTGGCCTTGATCTAACTGACGACAGTCTGTGCGATACGCCAATGCGAATTGCAAAAATGTATGTAAACGAAATATTCGGCGGGTTGGACTATCGTAAATTTCCTAAGATTACTGCTATTGAAAACAAGATGCAGATAGATCAACCTGTACAAGTGTCTGATATTAGCCTTACCAGCACTTGTGAGCACCACTTTGTTACTATTGATGGCACGGCGACTGTATCTTATATACCTAAAGACACGGTTATCGGCCTTTCAAAAATAAATCGGCTGGTAGGTTTTTTTGCTCAGCGCCCACAGGTACAGGAGCGTTTAACGCAGCAAGTGTTGGTGGCTTTGCAAACGTTGACCAATACAGAGGACGTCGCAGTAAGCATCAACGCTACCCATTATTGCGTTAAGGCAAGAGGGATCCGCGACACAAACTCATATACGAAAACATCTGCATTAGGTGGTCGCTTTTTGACGGACAGCGCGTTGAAGCAGGACTTTTTCCGCTAAAATTCCACACCACTAAATTTATTTACATGAAAAAATGCTGCGCGGTTGTCATTTTAACAACCGCTCGGTGTCATGAGTATCGACGATAAGGTTAATTCGGCCTAACACACCGTCTGCTGCGGTTAAGCTGAGGATCCTTTTACAGCATTTGCAAGGTTCAAGTTTCTCTTTATACATATCTTTTGTGCAATCAATATCCAAAAAGTTAACTTCGCCACAACATGGGCACATATACTCTAACGCCTTTCCATTTTGCATAGCGTGTTCCTTTTTCCGCATAAGTATAACTTGCTCTTCAGCTTTATTTTTAGCTATGTCGAGATGTGTACGAGGGGATGATCTTGCAGCGAACAGAAACTGATTTCCTTAGCGCTGCCATATTAATTTAAGTCTAGTCCTGTTTTGTTTTTTTGCTGGGAATAATTGCAAAATAAGCGCTTTTTTACTTATTAAGTTGAAGAATGAATGTAGAGCGCGCCTTACAGTATTAACTGTAGGCGCTGTGTAGCCATTTTTGTTCGAATGGCGATAGTGTTAGTGAACTGGGTAAGCGTGAAAAGTGCTGTTCGCTTAAAAGGTCGCGGTAAGGCAAAGTTGCAAAGCTCGATAATACGTCGCAATTCACGCTCTGCGTATGCTCGCTGAAGTTACACAGCACAATTAACGTTTCGTTATTGTCGTTTTCGCGAACAAAAACAAAGCAATGATGGTTTTGAGCGTTGATAACTGTTGTTGTTGCACGACCGAAAACGGCGAACCTTTTCCTCGTTTCCAGCATTTTCTTTAGACCGTCGAAAACACGGATGCTGGCGTATTGTTGTGCTGTAACAGGTGCGACGGTGCCGAGCACTACAGCAATATCTTGAGGCGAGACTGCAATTCGATTTACCCATCTATCGTCGTGTTTTTTAATGTCATCTGTACGGTAGCTATAGTCGTTGAGTTTAGCTATCTCATCGCTTGAATATAACAATGGAATACCGCCAATGCTAAATGTTATGCCATAAAGCAATAGCATTCGTTTGATTGCATCGTCAATTTCTTGCTGATTGTTATTTTTCAGCGCACTCTCAAGGCCACAAAGTGACGCAAGCGAACCGCATACTCGACAATCGCCGTTCGAGGGATTTTCTGCAAAGGGAACACCGTCAGCAAAACTGCCCTCAAATCGGCCAGTATAAAATTGATTTAAAAACATACGATGATCAAATGCGTTAATACCTAACTCTTGTGCCACAGCGTCATCGAATGTCCAACCAATATCATCGTGGCACCTGACGTAGTTTACCCATGCACAGTCTTGTGAAATAGAGAAACTTTTCTGCATGGAACGAGTCAGTAAGCGGGTTTTTCTCGTTGCTAACGAGTTCCACAGAAGTGCCATTAATAAGGGGTTGTAAGAGAGCTGGCATTCGTTTTTGTCGATGTATTTAACAACTTCATCGGGGTGAACAATAGCTTCCGATTTAAAGACAACTGAGGGCGCTACAATCTGTAAACAGGTGTTAAAAGCTTGTATAAGTAAATGAGCTTTATCTTGATTTTCGCAGTTTGTTCCCATTTCTTTCCAGATAAATGCAAGAGCATCAAGCCGTAGAGCGGTACAGCCTATATTTGCTAGAAACAGCATTTCCGATGTTATTGCGTTAAACACCTCTGGGTTACTGTAATTTAGATCCCACTGAAAACTATTAAATGTGGTCCATACCCACTTTTCCATGTGTTCATTATACGTGAAGCTTCCTCGCCTTACTTGTGGAAAGATTTCTCTGAGTGTCTGCTCGTATTGGTCGGGTTCTTGTCGGTCATCAAACAGGTAATAGAAATTCTGGTATTGGACATCACCAGCGAGCGCTGCTTGAGCCCATCTGTGCTCGTCAGATGTATGATTAAATACAAAATCTAACACGAGCTTGATACCTTCCTTTCGAAGCGCCGACGCTAACGTTGCGAGTTCACTGACTGTTCCAAGCACAGGGTTAACTTTTCTGTAATCCGATACAGCATAACCTCCATCGCTGTCGCCTTCAGGCGAAGCATAAAGTGGCATTAAATGTAGGTAAGTAATGCCTATGGCTTTAAAGTATGGAATTTTGCTTTGTAAATCTTTTACCTTGGGTCCCATCAAATCGACATAGCAAGCCATTCCGACCTGCGACTCGTCTCGATACCAAAGCGGATCTTTTAGGCTTTCAGTATCCAACCTTTTAAGGGCGGGTTTTCTCGCTTGTAATCCATCTCTTAACGCTTCGATTAGCTTTTGTAAGTGGAAGTAACAATCGTATTGGTGTCCGTAAATATAGGTGTATTTTTCAAACAACGAGGGAAAATGCGCGTTTAAGCGACGTGTAAAAAGCGCGGTGTCTTTTTTGGTTAACCCAGTAAAATCAATAGATTCTAAAATTCTTGATAAACA
The DNA here is from genome assembly GCF_001885075.1 of Alteromonas sp. V450. Classification (NCBI taxonomy): domain Bacteria; kingdom Pseudomonadati; phylum Pseudomonadota; class Gammaproteobacteria; order Alteromonadales; family Alteromonadaceae; genus Alteromonas; species Alteromonas sp. V450. The sequence goes on along the minus strand of NZ_MODU01000004.1, from coordinate 2,973,860 downwards.
AACTTCACTGCTTGCAGCATAGCTCATAAATAACTCCAGCGGCGCCCGCAATTAGATGCAGAACGGCCTATGCTAATTAACTGGTTTACAGCCTTTTTAAATTCTGTTAACTTTTATCTTAAACGATTAAGATAAGTTATCAAGCTTATTACAGTGTGTTTAACATTTTTTTGATAAGCGATATGTAAAGCGCTGTAGTGTTCGCCGTTAACAAGCGGTTGATAAGATTTAAAAAGTACGTTTTGTGAGATTACTATGCCTAACCAAGACTCTAGTAGCAGAATTATCCGCTGGCTAACCTACCTTATGTTTATGATGTTTGCTATGACATCAGACTCGGTAGGGGAAATCATCTAAGAGGTAAAAGTTGCGTTTTCGGTTACCAACGCACAGGCGAGTTTAATGCATTCATTGCCCATGCTCGGTATTGCGCTGTCGGGGTTATTATTAGGGTTCTTAGCAGACAAATTAGGCCGCAAACCTACTATTATCATTGGTTTAGCGCTCTTTGGTGCGGCTTGCTACAGCTTTTTAATTGCCAACGATTTTCTCCTCATTGTCAGCTTAATGAGCTTGTCTGGCGTGGCCGTTGGCATATTTAAAACAGGTGCTCTTGCGCTCATTGGTGATATTTCTACTTCAACAAAGCAACATACGGCCACCATGAACGGCGCTGAAGCGTTTTTTGGCGTAGGTGCAATAATTGGCCCCTTGATTGTAGCTTACCTGATACATCAAGGCGTTGCTTGGCAATGGCTTTATGTGATAGCTGGCGGTGTATGCACCGTACTTATTGTAGGGGCCCTGCTTGTTAAATATCCCAGCTACAACAAAGTGACTGCTGATTCATCAGACAAGGTTTCTGTACTACAAAGTTTGTTGTTAATGAAAAACCCTTACGCGCTTGGGTTTTCTGTCGGGGCCTTTCTTTATGTGGCAGCAGAAAGTGCAATATATGTATGGATGCCAAGCTATTTGGTATGTGATGCTACCTCAATTAAATCAACGTATGACTGTTATACGCAAGGCTTCTCTCAAACGTTGGCTATTTATTCTGTAACCGCGTTTTTTATTCTTCGTGCGGCAGGACGTTTTGTTGGAATATGGATGATGTCACGATTCAATTGGACTCTGGTTTTGATGCTGTTTAGTGGAGCGATAGTCGTCTGTTTTGCTCTTGGACTTTGGGGTGGCAAACAACTCGCGTTGTATCTATTTCCGCTCACCGGCGTATTTATGTCGGTTATTTATCCCACCTTTAACTCTAAAGGGATCAGTTGTTTTCCTAAGCATCAGCATGGCAGTGTAGCCGGAGTGATATTGTTTTTCACCGCTGCTGGTGCCGCTGCAGGCCCATTCATAATGGGACTGGTAAGCGATGCAAACGGTGGAGACGCAAAGTATGGTTTCATTGTGGCCACTATTTTTGCAGCCGTACTCTTTGCTGGTTTGGTCTATAACTATCTTAAAAACCCTACACAACAACGTTTGGCCAAAATTGAAGCAAGTGAATACACCCACTAATTTTTAGCATGCTGCATTGAGCCTTGCCATTGCTTTGCCTCAGTACCATTGTTCATTCGTTCCAATGGTACTGGTCTTTCATGCTGTAGTTGTTTAAGCTCACCTTACGTTTATTTTTTTTTTGTTCATTGATGGAAGAATTAAAACAGGCACAAGCCCTTTACGATACGCTTGTTGAATTTGCCGTAACGTACAGTTTTCAGATTGTAGGTGCGCTATTTATTTTCTTTATTGGATGGTGGATAGCCAACAAGATAGGACACATGGTAGAGAGCTTAATGGTGAATCGAGAAATCGATATCACATTAAGCCGATTTACCGGGGGGGCCAGTAAGCTCGTCGTTCTGGGTATCGTTATTATTATTGCATTAGGCAATGTGGGGATTAGTGTTACACCATTAATTGCAGCGGTAGGTGCTATTGGCATTGGTGCAGGGCTTGCCATTCAGGGAATGCTGGCAAATTACGCAGCAGGGTTTACGATAATTATTACGCGGCCTTTTGTTGTTGGCGACACGGTTAATGTGCAAGGCGTGGCCGGAGTTGTAGACCAAGTGATGCTGCCATACACCATTCTTATTGATGAAGACAATGTTCGTATTCAGATACCCAATAAGCTTATTGTCGGAGAGATCTTACATAATAGTGCAGAAAATATGCTCATTGAGCTGGATGTTGGCGTCGCCTACTCTAGTGATGTTGAGCACGTAATAACGGTTATACAAGATGCTGTAAAAAGTGTTGAAGGCGTCTTTAATGAAAAAGCGCCTGCGATAGGCGTTGATAACTTTGGCGACAGTAGCGTTAATGTGGGAGTTCGAGTATGGGCACCTGCAGTCAGACATTATGAAATTCGTTACGCACTAAACTTAGCAATATTTAAAGCGCTGCAAGCACACAATATAGAAATTCCGTTCCCACAACGCGAAGTAAAAATGCTCGGCACTACGGAGTAATTTCGTGTGCCTTCATAGTTCATAGAGCTCTAGTGGTAAACCGTCAGGGTCTTGGAAGAACGTGAAGCGCTTTCCGGTGTATTCGTCTACACGTATTGGTTCACATTCCACGTTCTTGTTAGATAATTGGTTAATAGCGGCATCTAAGTCGTCAACTTTAAAGGCGAGGTGACGCAACCCTTGAGCCTCTGGGCGAGTGAGTCGGGGTGGCGCGTCGGCAAACGAAAAAAGCTCTAATTGGCTACCATCAGGCAGTACTAGGTCACATTTGTATGAGTCTCGCGCTGCCCTGTAATTCTCATCAATAACTGAAAACCCCAGCACCTCAGTGTAAAATGCTCTAGCGCGGTGGTAGTCACTGCAAATAACCGCTACATGATGAAATCCTTTAAGCATTTAATGTTCTCTTCTGTGATGCTTACGGCATTTCTTGTCCGCGCGCACTTTCAAAAAGCCTATACCAGTGCTCACGAGTAAGGTTAACGTCTATAGCGCGATAGCTCGCCTCAATGCGCTTTAAATTTGTGCTCCCAAGCACAGGAGCTATGGCTGCGGGATGCTTCATTAACCATGCAATCACTATGGCTTCAGGTGAGGTTTGATACTCACTGGCGAGTTGGGATACCAATTGTGCAGTGGCACGGTCTTCTTTTGTAGTAACCTTTGCTCCGGTGTAGCGGCCTTGAGCGAGGCTACCCCATGCTTGTAGCTGTACATTATTCATAGAACAGTGCTCTACGGTGCCTGGTGCATATCCATTGTTTCTGTTGGCAGCACTATTTGTTGTTATGGCATCTTCAACCCATTCACGAAAACCTAAACTCATTTCAAGTTGGTTAGCAATAATAGGTGTATCTAGCGCAGACTGGAGAAATGCAATTTGGTGGCCATGCATATTTGATACACCGATATGTTGAATTTTTCCCTGTTGCTGAAGAAGTCTCACTGTGCCAGCAACTTCTTCTAGTTCCATTAGCGGGTCTGGTCTATGCAGTAATAGTATGTCGAGCTGATCTATATTGAGTCTTTCTAAGATGCCCTCTACCGATGTTTGTATATGTTTAGCCGAAAAATCATAGCGTTTAGGGCCTTGCTTATCCTCAAAACGGATTGCACATTTTGATTGGATTATCATTTTATCTTTAAGACTTGGAGATGATTTGAGAACTTCTCCAAAAACCGTTTCAGCCTTTCCAAACGTATATATGTCGGCATGGTCAAATACGTTTATACCCAAATCGAGCACTTTTTCTATAACGTCTTGAGCTTGTTGAGTATCGCTTGTGCTAACCGGCGCATTGTTCCAGCCGCCACCAAGCCCCATACAACCATAAATAAGTCTGCTGGCATGAGGGAAATAAGTTTGCATTGGGTTACTCTCCATTTCTTAAGGCATTTCGGGATTCGGTCAATGTAATCCCTATCAGGGATAAATAGAAGGAAAGATCAGACGAAATTGGTGTAAAAATAGATAGATATCTCACGCTTAGTGTCAATTTGGATACTGTACCATTTTTATGTTTTTAACATATCAGCAAATAAGGAAAGATATATGGTTAATCTGGTTAAAGTAGCTGCATCAGTACTAGTGAGTGTGTTGTTTTTACAGTCGTGTACGGGCGTTCCAGATAATGTTGAACCTGTGGGCAATTTTGAGTTGCCTCGATATTTAGGTGAATGGTACGAAATAGCACGGTATGACCATAGCTTCGAAGAAGGCCTAAGTGATGTTACTGCGACCTACAGTATGCGTGAAGACGGTGGTGTGAAAGTGATCAACCGAGGCTTTTCTTCTGAGGAAAACACATGGGATGAAGCCGAAGGTCGGGCTTATTTCGTTAAATCTCCATCGATAGGGCATCTCAAAGTATCATTCTTTGGCCCTTTTTATGCGAGCTACGTAATCATGGATTTAGACAAGGATGATTATCAATATGCGTTAATAACCGGCCCTGACAAAGAATATTTGTGGCTACTAGCGCGCAGCCCTGAACTATCGCCACAGATAAAAACGCGCCTTCTCAATAAGGCACAAGCGGCGGGCTATGATACAGACAAGCTTATTTGGGTAACGCACACAAGGCATTAACTGTGCTATTATTGGGCGCTCAAGTCACACCTGATAAAATATGTAAAACGAGGCATTAGGCATGCAAACGCTCACTATAACCACTCCAGACGACTGGCATCTTCATTTCAGAGACAACGAAATGCTCGCAGAAACTGTTCCTGCCACTGCACGTTGTTTTCAGCGGGCTATCGTCATGCCGAATTTGGTTCCGCCGGTTGTTAATGCAGAACTTGCAATGGCATACAAGCGCAGAATTGAAGACGCTAGACCACATGGTAGTTCATTTGAGCCATTGATGACGCTGTACCTTACAAACCAAACAACGCCTCAAGATATCGAAGATGCCAAGGTCGCAGGCGTTACTGCATGCAAGCTATACCCTGCTGGAGCAACCACAAATTCAGACGCGGCTGCAAAAAATATTGAGGCGCTTTACCCCGTTTTTCAGGCTATGCAAGAACAAGGGCTTTTGCTGCTAATTCATGGCGAAGTGACACAAAGCCATATTGATATATTTGACCGAGAGAAAGTGTTCATCGATACACATTTAGGCCCTATCGTGAGCGCTTTCCCTAAGCTGAAAATTGTTTTCGAGCATATTACAACCGAAGATGCTGCAACGTTTGTTGCGCAAGCAAGTGACTATGTTGGGGCGACAATTACGCCGCAACACCTATTGTTGAATCGAAATGACTTGCTTGTGGGGGGAGTGCGTCCTCACAACTATTGCCTACCTGTACTAAAGCGTAATATCCATCAGCAAGCACTTCGTGAGATGGTAGCAAGTGGAAATAAAAAGTTTTTCTTAGGCACAGACTCTGCACCTCATGCCAAACATAAAAAAGAAAATGCATGTGGTTGTGCAGGCTGCTATAGCGCGTGGTCAGCGATAGAATTGTATGCCGAAGTTTTTGAACAATTAGGTGCACTAGATAAACTTGAAGGATTCGCAAGCCATTATGGCGCGGATTTTTACGGCTTACCTAGAAACACCACGAAAACCACGCTTGTAAAAGAACAATGGACCGTACCAGAACAAGTCACGCTTGCTGACGGGACTGATATGGTGCCGTTTTACGCGGGGCAAACGCTGAAATGGAAATTACAAAGCGCGTTTCAAGAATAATTATCTGTGCGCTATTTTTAATCGTTGCGCTGTGGAGCTTTGCTTCACACGCAACGACTAAAACACTGGCTTACAGCTTTTCACATGATGCTTCACCTATTATTGCGGAGCGAAAACTTGATGTACTGACGTCTTACGCTAAAAGCTTAATTGCGCATATAGCGAAGGACGCCGGCTACAATTTGCAAACTTCAGCGGGCCATGACGGCGAGCTAAGTGTTATTCTTAATATCGTTAAGACCGAGGCAAATACAGAGGAATATTTCTGGCTTACACCGGTGTTTTCCTTCGACTGTTTGAAATTCACACTCCCTTGTACGCCAAATTTCGATGACAAAGCATCGCTTGGTGTTGCGTACATTGCCTTAGAAAAAAACGCGGCGGCCTCTGCTATTGAACAGCATCTGGTGGAGTTAATCAGTGATTACAAAGTATCGAGCGCGTTTTACCAATTAGCCAACGAGACAATATCTCTTGTGAGACCGCATATGCCCGATGCAACGCTTCAATACGGCGTCCTCAGTTTACATGGTGATATGGTCTCAGATGCATCGAATTTGTGGGTGATTGCAGATGTAGTTCCTTTGTTTTCACAGCTAGATGAGCGCGGTAGGTTAAAGGGCATTGCTGTGGAACTGGTCAAAGGGGTGCTCAACGACATGGGGATGTCTGCTGCCATCTTATCAGCGCCATGGAAGCGAATAGCGAAAGAAGCCATGACGAAATCCAATGTGTTGGTTTTCTCAATCGTAAAAACACAAGAAAGGGATGCAGTTTTTCACTGGGTTACACCTGTATCTCGTAACTATCATGGCTTGTATGGCATTAATACGCCGGTGTTTCCTTCACTCGACGCGCTCCCGAAAACTTATACAATTGGCACTATACAAGAGGATTATCGCAACGAAATTGCAATTAAATATAACCTGAAAATACGCTCATTTGAAACGTGGGATGAACTTGTTGAGGCGCTATATAAAGGTGACGTAGATTTGGCGTTTGGATCTAAAGCCGGGTTAGATTTCGGCTGTAAACTTGCTTCACTGAACTGTAATGGAATAACCGAAAGTGTAACTTCAGGTGTGTCTACTGCCTATTTAGCGCTGAGTAAAAAACAGACGAGCATACTTGTTTTTGAAAGACTAAAACTAGCTGCAGCTAAAGTTCGAAAAAGTGAGTCCTATAGATCAAAGTTAGCGGCTTGGAGTAAAATGGTAGCTCGAGACTATAGCATAGTGCATCATACCAACAATGGCGTTGTACACCTTTGGAAAAAAGAATGACGGTTGAAACAATAAAACACCTAAATATAAACCCAGCCATTGTAAAGGCGCTGGATACACAGGGTATATATCAATTATCCCCTATCCAAGCGCAGTCGCTGCCAAGTGCCCTTGAAGGGCGCGATATTGTGGGACAAGCGCAAACAGGCAGTGGTAAAACCTTATGTTTCGTTATTCCTGCTTTAGAAAAAATAGACGTTACCCGTTTTTGTACGCAGGCGTTATTCCTTTGCCCCACACGAGAACTTGCAGACCAAGTTGCCGAGCAATGCCGTAGTGCGGCAAAACACATCGCTAATTTAAAAGTTACCACGTTGTGTGGTGGGCAACCAATGGGGCCTCAAATCCAATCGCTGAAGCACAGCCCTCATATTATTGTTGGCACCCCTGGTCGCGTAATGGACCACGTGCAAAAGCGGCGAATTGAATTAAACGATGTAAAGCTGCGAGTCTTAGATGAAGCAGATAGAATGCTTGATATGGGGTTTGAAGACGATTTGCGCATAATATTTGGGCCAATGCAGAGCGATGTTCAAACGCTATTATTCTCAGCTACATTTACCGAACACATTGAGCGTGTTGCAACACAGTACTTACGTAATCCTATTACTTGCAAGGTGGAGTCAGCAGACAGTAAGCCGGCCATTGAACAGATTGGTTTTAACGTACTATCGCATACAAGGACACAAGCATTAAAAGCTGTGCTCACTCACTATCAGCCGAAAAATGCCATTGTTTTTTGTAATCGAAAGGTGCAAGTAACAGAGGTGGTTGATGCATTAGTGGAAGAGGGGTTCAGTGCAGCGGGTCTACAGGGCGACATGGAGCAACATGCGAGAACCGCGGTACTTATGCAGTTTGCCAGTGACGCGCTACAGGTGTTGGTGGCTACCGATGTTGCTGCTCGTGGTCTAGATATTGACGATGTGGCGTGTGTCATTAACTATACGGTAAGTGAAGAGCCTGAAACGCATATACACCGTATAGGTAGAACGGCGCGTGCTGGTGCGCAGGGAATGGCGGTTACATTGGTCAGTGAAGAGGAGGAGCACTTTCTTCGCAAGATAGAAGTGCTGCAAGAAAGCGATATTCCTCTGAAAGGGGCGCAAAGTTTACGCTTCCATAAAAACAAAATTTCTCAACCTGACTTTACTTGTATTTCGCTAAGTGCAGGCAAAAAGCAAAAGTTACGACCGGGTGACCTTGTCGGCGCGTTAACCAAAGATGCCGGTATACCTGGAGATGACGTAGGAAAAATCGCGGTGCAAAATAGCATGAGCTTCGTTGCCGTAAAAGCGCGAAGCGTAAAACGCGCTATGGCTCAGTTTCGCGAGGGTAAAATTAAGGGTAAACGCGTGAGAGCGCGAAAACTCTGATATTTACAAGGGTTACTCTATGACGGGGATCACAGAATTAAGCACGTTACTGCGCAACTTATCTCCTGTGGCAGATGACGACGTCTATGTGTTTGCTTCTGTTGCCCCTGAATCGGTGACACCTGACCTATTACACAATGCGAAAGGAATGTTTAAAGAGCGAGAAGGTGTCACCTTCATATTGGAAGTATCGTTAGCTCGAGTAATGGGCCTTAAATTTAGTAGCGAATATCGCTGTATTTCCTGTGAAGTTCACTCAAGCCTAGATGCAGTTGGGATGACTGCAGCTATGTCGTCAGCACTTACCAAGGCAAATATCAGCGCAAATGTAGTGGCGGCCTATTATCACGACCACTTGTTCATTCAAGCCGATAAGGTCAACGCGGCACTTAGCGTGTTGAAATCTCTCGCCGATACGCCTCAATAAGCCCTCGCGCAAGCAAGTACTGCGCAGTGTAGTACGTTAGCATAACAGCAAATGCAGATAGAGCGATTGGCTCTCTAAATATTGATTGCGCCAAAATAGCATCTGAAACGATGAAAATGAGCGCCCCTGCCGTTATCCACCATGAACGAGTAAGCAGCACAGCCGCTAACCCCATAATGGTTATTACACACAAGTAGCCGAGTACGGGTAAATAAAGCTGTTGCGTCACAGGCAGTATATGCTTGGCCATTAAACTAGCAAAACAAATAACAATAAAGCCTAGTGCGAAGCGCGCAGCCCTAGCGCTTCTGCTCTGCGATGCTTTTACTGGCTGTGTCATACGCAAATGAATAAAGCTTAAGATGAAGGCGAGGTGCGCTATAAAGAAGCTAGTAAGGCCATAAATAAATTGCTTCGAAATAGAAAGTGCTAAAAAAATATCACCGATTAAGCTTGCGAAAAGTGCAAAACAAACCATTAACCTTGCTATGCCGTTTAGGCTTAAAAAGCTAAAAAGCATAAGTAACCCTACGGGTAAAGCTTTGGCTATAAATTGCCCGCTGTAAGGCGCGAAACACAAACTTGCTAAGTAAATAAGCGAAGCTGCGGCATAAATTAATGACCTGTATTGTGGCATTAGCCCCCCATTACTAACCTTATATATAAAAACGGGCGGCAAAATGGAATTTATTTTGCCGCCCTTTGCTTAGGTATTTTTACTTACGTTAACGCGTCGCGAGTAACCGTGTATGAACTACCAAATTTTTACACGCTCTTCGGGCGCAAGATAAAGTGCATTTTCCTCGGTTACGTTAAACGCGTCATAAAATTCCGGTACGTTTCTCACAGCACCATTTGTTCTGAAATGCGAAGGTGAATGAGGGTCTGTTTGAATTTGGCTGCGAAGTGCTTCATCGCGATATTTGCCAGCCCATACTTGACCATAGCCAATAAAGACACGTTGGTCGCCAGTGAACCCATCTATGACTGGCGCGTCTTTACCTTCAAGAGAAAGGTGATAGGCTTTAAGGGCAATGCTTATACCGCCGAGGTCGCCAATATTTTCTCCCAAAGTGAATTCGCCGTTAACGTGCAAGTCAGGTAGCGCCTCGAATTCATCGTACTGGGCAACAAGGTTTGCAGTGCGCTTTTTGAATTCTTCCAAGTCTTTTTCAGACCACCAGTTACGCAGTACACCATCGCCGTCAAATGTGGACCCCGTATCGTCAAAGCCATGGCCTATTTCGTGTCCGATAACTGCACCAATACCACCATAATTCACAGCATCTTCGGCATTCATATCAAAAAATGGCGGTTGTAAAATGGCAGCAGGAAACACAATTTCGTTTAATGGAGGGTTGTAATATGCGTTAACGGTTTGCGGTGTCATTCCCCATTCGTGAGTCCATACTGGGCCGCCTTGTTTTTTCAACATCTCTTGATAATTCACGTCAGAAGAGTGCTTTAAGTTTCCAAATAAATCGCTGGCATTAACTTTTAGTGCAGAGTAATCACGCCATTGGTCTGGATAACCAATTTTTACAGTGAATTTTGACAGCTTATCTAGCGCCTCTGAGCGCGTTTCATCTGTCATCCAATCAAGCTCTTCAATGCTTTGCTTGTAAGCCAACAGGAGGTTATTTACCATTTTGAGCATGCGCTCTTTGGCCTCAGGTGGGAAGTTCTGTTTCACATACACTTTCCCAATGAGTTCTCCCACATGCGCGTTAGACAAATTAACGGCACGTCTCCACTGAGGCTGTTGCTCTTCTACGCCCCGTAATACCTTGCTGTAAAAAGCAAAGTTGGCTTCATCAAGCTCGCTATTTAGTCTTGTGGCAGTGGCATTTAGTAATCCCCACTTAAGGTAGGTTTTCCAGTCATCTAGCGGTGTTTCATTGATTACGGTATCGATACCTTCCATGAAGTCTTTCTGCAATACTCCAAGGCTCGCCACATCTTCAACGTTTGCCTCTTTTAGATAGGCATTCCAATTAAAGTGTGGCATCAATGTTTGCAATTCTTCAATGGAAAGCTTGTTGTAGTTGGCAGCAAAGTTACGAGCTTGCTCTTTTTTCATATGTAGTTCGGCAATTTGCGTTTCCAGAGCAAAAAGCATTTGTGCGCTACTAGCCGGTGCATCAAACCCTGCAATTTCAAACATTTTTTGAATATGACTAACATAGGCATTGCGAACGTCTTGCGACTTTTCGTCATCTTTAAAATAATACTCACGCTCTGGCAAGCCGAGCCCAGATTGCCACGTGTATAAAAGATATTCTTTTGGAGATCTTAAATCTGGAAATTGTGCAAGTGAGAACGGTGTACCGTATCCGTAGCGCGTCGCATATGCGAAATATTTAGCGAGGTCAGTGTAATCAGAGATTGCTTCGATCTTTTCAATTTCTGGTGCTAACGGTGAAACGCCAAGCGCATTTCGGGTCTCCATGTCCATGTATGAACGATAAAAGTCGCCGACTTTTTGTTCGTCACTTCCCGCTTTAAAATCACCCTCAGCAGATGATTTAATTATATCCATAACTCTCTCTTGCGCTTCGTCACGCAAAATAACAAATGCGCCAAAGCTAGACTTATCGGCAGGTATTTCGAAGTTGTCATACCATGTGCCGTTTACGTAGCGAAAGAAGTCGTCACCTGGAGCAACTGACGTGTCCATATTTTCTTTCATTATCCCAGACGTTAATGCCTGTTCCTGCACTACCTCAGAAGGCTGCTGCGAAGGTGCTTCGCTGGTTGAATTTTGTGGACTGCAGGCCGTTAAGGCTAATGCGACACTGATGCTTAAAACACTGCGTAACATGGTGTTGGTTCCTTTATTAACTACTTTGCCTTTCAAGAGAGTTTTATTCAGGCATATTTCAAAATCCCAGGCAGCATGGCCTAGGTTATGCGTAAGGTTTTAGCACGGCTTATGGAATAGAAAAAGCGTTTATAATGAAAATACACAGCTTGTAACAACTTGCTGATTATAGTGAGCTATAGTGGTGAGATAGTGAAAAATCAGCCAGTTGAGGGTTCAAATGCAAACAAACACGATTCCATTCGAGACGATATCTCCCTGTGACTATGCAGATGCACTGCCTCGACAGCAGTTCATCGATTATGCAATAAAGCCACTGTGGTCAAACATACCTCGCATTGCTGGCCCAGCTTTTACCGTAAAATGCGCTCCTGGCGATCACCTTATGCTGCATGCCGCTATTTATCGCGCCAGTCCTGGCGACATTATTGTTGTAGAGGCTGACGACAACTATGCTGTGGCGGGGGGGAATGTATGTGCTATTGCACAATCAAGAGGGATCAAAGGCTTTGTGATCGACGGCGTTATCAGGGATATTGCACAAACACGAGAAAATAAATTCCCCGTATTCGCCCGCGGTGTTGTCCCTAAACCAGGTGCTAAGAAGTGTGTTGCGCCGCTTAACACGCCGGTGTTGTGTGGCGGCGTTAGCGTTAATGCTGGCGATATTGTGGTCGCTGATGAAGAAGGAATTGCTGTGATCCCGCTCGAGCAAGCTGAAAATGTCTTTACTATTGCTAAAGCGAGAGCAGAGAAAGATGCTTCAATGACGCTAGAGCAGTGGCGCGAACAGCACGTTGATAAAGTAGAAAGTACTTTAAAAGCGCTGGGTTACTCCGATTAACCTTTGTTGAACATCTCACACCATGACATTGATAGCTTTGCCGAATCTAGTACAACCAAGCGTAGCTGAATTTCATAAATACAGCTTGCTCGGTTCGCGCTAGACCTGGGTTATCCTCATCTGCAATTGCTGAATCACCATAGCCAATAAACAACCGTGAAAGTGGATTTATCATATATGAATAAACCAATTGAGTGCCAAGGCTACGCTCTCTTGCATCTACGCGCATAAGATAATTATCGGGGTTGCGTTTGATGTCTGCATAAACGAGGGCGAGGCGAACAAATTGTTTTGCATCAAACTGATAGCTCATACGCAAGTCAGAGAGATTTGCAGTAAACAGTTCGGCGTCGTTGACATCAATCTGGTTGTACTCATGGCTGACAGACACGCTTAACTTTTGGCCTAAGTTGAGAGTAATAGATGGCTCGAAGAGACGTTGTTTCCCTAACCGATTGTTGCGCAGATCGATGCGGTCACCAATACGAACAAAATTTTCAAAATAGAGAGTGCGAGAGGGCTGCGCCTCGAAGTAAAGCGAAAATTGCTGTTCAGTAAACCGAGTGGTGTTACCATCAATCGAAAGGCTAGCGCCATTTTCACGCAATCCAACCGTATCGCGTTTAACCCAACCAAAATTAAAATAGGATTGGTAGGCTGCATTGAGTTCGAATTGCGCTTGTACTTCTCTTTCTATTAGTTCGCCGTCATCATTGTGCGTGATGTCCCAATCACCGCCAAATTCAAACCTGTTCCACCACGAGTCGTCGCTCCACCATATGCGGCCGCCGCCTAACACATTTTTATGCCTGTCAACGGTACTTTCAAAGCCAAGATCAGCACGAAAATCTGACTGAGTACTTGTTCTATTTGCAATCATGTACCAAGTACGCTCTTCGTGGCGATAGTCTACTTTATATGTATTGCCAGAGAACGAATCGTCGAAACGCGTTCGTAACGTTGTTTCGTTGATATCGTTGTCGTCGGTACATTCGTTGCGGCAAAATGTAGTATATAAATCATTGGGATAGTCTGTTTGTGAGCGCAAAAATTGGACTCGTAGTGTGTCACTGGGCGTTATTTGATAGCGCGAATCAATCCCTACCACTACATTGTGATAGGTTGATGCGTGCCTGCCTGTTGCTATAGTACCGAAAGAGAGGTTGTCTGAAACATCGTAGCGATATCGCCCTGCAACGTTCGTGCTTTGCTCATTTAACCTTGCGACACTAGAGCCTAAGTTACCGGGTACCAGAAATGTCGTACTTTCATCATTCGCTGCCAATATACCGAATGTATGGTTGTTGATACGCCCTGTCAGTTTTGTACCTAAATCGGGAGCGCCGATGTTGCGCGTGTAAACTAAGTCATATTGCGTGCTGAAAAAGTCAGCATTTTCTAGAAAAAACGGGCGTTGTTCCGGAAAAAAAAGCGCAAAAGGGTTGTTAATTCCGAGCTGTCCAGCATCAGCCTCGACTTGTGAAAAGTCTGGATTTATTGTCGCCTGTAATAACATGTCAGACGAAATTCCCCAGTTTATATCAACCCCTACTTCTTGATTGTTTTGATATTGCCAGTCGCTTTGTGGCTGACGGTTGCGTGCGTATCCAGCTACAGCGTAGGGCGTAAGGGAAAGGTTTTTACCTTGCTTGGCTGAGGCAAATCCGCGCATTTCGCCCATTTGACATAAGTTGCAGGCATTATTTCTGTCGACTGGACGGTTAGAAATCCGCAGGTTATTCTCGCGAGGATAAAAACGAACGAATTCGGCGCGCCACTGTTTTGGTCCATCGCTATCTATGAAGTTCATAATGCGAAATGGAAGTGCCATTTCTACCGTGTACCCATCATCGTTTATCCGTGCTTGCGCATCCCAAATTGCATTCCAACTATCACTTTCGCTTCGTGTCATTTGGTTCTCAATTGCGTCCGTTTGGATGCCGTGTGGATTTACAAAAAATTGGTAGGAGAGGCGGCTATCGCCAAATGTATCAATCTTTATTCCTACGAGGTCGTTGTTCCATACGCTATCACGGTCTCTGAACAGGGCGCGTATTTGCGATATATCATTATCTTGTGCGGAAAATGCGATATAGATATTTTCACCATTTTCAAAAATTCGTGCGGTCGTGCTAACGGGAGGAGCCGTATTTTCGAAAGGGCGAGTGACGAAGGTAAGAGGTACCGTTGCGGCCTCTTTCCAGACAGACTCATTTACAATACCGTCTATAGTCACAGTTTCAGCCAAATAAGGCACAACTACACTATCAGCCTGTTTTTCTACCTGTATGGCACTAGGACGTTGCTGGATAACCGGATTTCCGCTCGATTGCGTCTGCACGTCTAGCGTAGCTTTGTTATTCTGTATTAACTGTGACGCAGCCACATCAGTAACGCTCAACATTGATATACAACAACATATTAAAACTAAAGGTATCCGCGATGCCTTAAAAGATAAACGATTCGTTGAACGTTGTTTTTTTAAAATATCCATATCTAAAATTGTCATTATTTTTGCACATTATTTTTGCAATTATTGCAATTACAGGCGAGGGAGCACATTTGTGAATTACGCTCTTGTTGGCGTTTAAGCGATATATTCGGTTTCGTTTATTTTAGACCGTAGTATGAAGTCTTGCTTTGGACCCGTGAAGTGGCTTAGTCGTGAATACAGGTGCGCTTAACGCTTTTTTAACATTCGCTAAATGCTACGTTTTTAACAGATAGCGCTCAAAAATATGAACATATCGTGTAGAATTGCGTAACTAATGAGTGTTGCGCATTGTCACAATCGCAGCCCATATTTCGTCGAAAAGCCCGCTGCCGTCAGCGTATCTTGTTTAATTAGTCGCGAGTTCTGCATGTTTTCATTTTTTGAAAAGCTTACCCAGCCTTTCCCTGATACACCCCCTTCACAACCGCCTACTGGCATTGTCGCGTTTTGTAGATATTACACCAGCGGGATGTGGGGTGTTATTTTAACGGTGTCTTTACTAAGTGCAGTTGTCGCCATGTTGGAAGTCGCCCTGTTTGGTTTTTTGGGGCAGCTTGTAGACTGGTTTTCTGAGCAGGATCGAGACACGTTTTTAGCGGACCAAAAATTTACCCTAATTGGCATGGGGTTAACCGTTCTCGTTTTTATTCCATTGTTTATTTTGTTGCGCTCGTTGTTTTCTCGTCAGTCTTTGATGGGGAACTACCCCATGCGCATTAGATGGCAGGCACATCGTTATTTACTTGGCCAAAGTTTAACCTTCTTCCACGATGAGTTTGCCGGCCGTGTGGCTACCAAAGTGATGCAGACAGCGCTATCGGTACGAGAAACCGTGACCAAGGTTCTCGACTTGCTGGTGTATATCAGTGTTTATTTTATTTCTATGGTCGTGCTTATTTTCAGCACTGACTGGCGCTTAGCTATGCCGCTAATCGTATGGTTTTTTGTGTATATCGGTATTTTGAAGGTGCTGGTACCTAAACTAAAAGAAGTCTCGCAAAAGCAAGCCGACGCCCGCTCATTAATGACAGGACGTATTGTTGATAGCTATACCAATATCACAACGGTGAAGCTGTTTTCACATAGTCGGCGCGAAGCGGATTACGCCAAAGAAAGTATGGATGGTTTTCTTAAAACGGTTTACCCGCAAATGCGTTTGGTTACCGTGTTGGAATTCTGTGTAGAAATGGCTAACGCCATTCTTATTTTCACTGTTGGCGCGCTGTCTGTGTATTTATGGATGGAAAACATTGCAAGCCCCGGCGATATCGCCATTGCTATTAGTCTGTGTTTGCGATTAAACGGTATGTCTCACTGGGTTATGTGGGAAGTATCAGGTTTGTTTGAAAACTTAGGCACGGTGCAGGACGGCATGAATACACTAGCGCAGCCTATTGCAGTAAAAGACAAGCCAAAGGCCAATGCGTTAAAGGTTAATGGCGGGGGGATTAATTTCGATAGTGTGCATTTTTCCTATTCAGGTGCAGACAACAAACCCATTGATGTATTCACCAACTTGGATTTAACCATTAAGCCCGGCGAAAAAGTGGGCTTAGTGGGGCGTTCTGGCGCGGGTAAATCGACGCTGGTTAATTTGCTCATGCGTTTTTACGACACCCAGAGTGGGCGCATTATTATTGACGGCCAAGATATTACTGAAGTAGGTCAAGAGACCCTTCGCGCTAAAATTAGCATGGTGACACAAGATACCTCGCTGATGCACCGCTCGGTACGCGACAATATTCTTTACGGGCGAACCGATGCGACAGAAGCAGATATGATCCGGGCAGCAAAACAGGCCGAAGCGCACGACTTTATTCTTACCCTTACCGATAGTCATGGTAGAACAGGGTACGACGCTCACGTGGGTGAACGAGGCGTGAAGCTTTCCGGTGGGCAGCGTCAGCGCATTGCTATTGCTCGTGTATTACTAAAAGATGCGCCCGTACTGGTATTAGATGAAGCCACATCTGCACTAGACTCAGAGGTTGAAGCGGCTATTCAGGCCTGCTTAGACAAGGTCATGGAAGGCAAAACAGTACTCGCTATTGCACACCGACTGTCTACTATCGCACAAATGGACAGGTTACTTGTTTTGGATAAGGGCAACATTGTAGAACAGGGGACGCATGCAGAGTTGATTGCACACAATGGCATTTATGCCAAGCTGTGGGCTCATCAAACGGGCGGATTTATAGGCGTTGAATAGGTAAGGCGTGAATTAGCGTTCAATCGCAGATGGGATGGATAAACCGCTTGTATCTTGAAAGTGGTTAAGTATAATACGCGTCCCTCCCTTGCGATACCGCACTTTCCTTAGAAAAGACGCACAACTCACAAGGGCAGTGTAAGTAAATTTTGTCTTTTAGACACCACAGGGGTGTAGTTCGAATTGGTAGAACAGCGGTCTCCAAAACCGATGGTTGGGGGTTCGAGTCCCTCCACCCCTGCCAAATTTACTTAAACTAAGAATTTTAAATTGCGCATTGAGTAGATGCGTAAAACAACGACGCTGTAGTGCTAGGATCGTAACATGAGCGAAAAGACGGAAAATCAGTCCAATGCATTGGACATGTTTAAATGGGTAGTGGTGTTTGCACTACTGGCCGGTTTAGTAACCGCTAACACAATGTACGGCGAGATCTCGGTACTTTACCGCGCTATCGCGATTGTTGTAGTTGTTGGTATTGCTGGTTTTATCGCGGCAACTACCGAAAAAGGTAGCACCTTCTTGAGCTTTGCTAAAGAGTCTCGCACGGAAGTTCGCAAGGTTGTGTGGCCAACTCGCCAAGAGGCGAACCAAACTACACTTATCGTGCTTGCAGCGACCTTGATTATGGCACTAATTTTATGGGGACTAGACGGCATCATCGTTCGTGTAGTTGGCTTTATTACCGGAATAGGAGCATAAGCGTATGTCTGAAGAAGAAGCAGTAAAGAAAAGATGGTACGTAGTTCAAGCCTATTCACAATATGAGGCTCGCGTTAAGAAGACCCTGCTTGAATACATCAAAATGCACAACATGGAAGACTACTTTGGTCAGGTACTCGTACCAACTGAAGAAGTAGTGGAAATGCGTGCGGGTCAAAAACGTAAATCTGAGCGCAAATTCTACCCGGGTTACGTTTTGGTAGAAATGGCAATGACAGAAGAGTCGTGGCATTTGGTGAAAAGCGTTCCTCGCGTATTGGGTTTCATCGGTGGTACATCTGACCGTCCTATGCCTATCACGCAAAAAGAAGCGGATGCTATCTTAAATCGCCTTGAAGAAAACGTTGATAAGCCAAGACCAAAGACGTTGTTCGAGCCAGGCGAAGTTATTCGTGTTACCGATGGTCCATTTGCAGACTTTAACGGCGTGGTAGAAGAAGTAGACTACGAAAAGAGCCGCGTAAAAGTATCGGTACTTATTTTTGGTCGCTCAACGCCAGTTGAATTAGAGTTTGGCCAAGTAGAAAAAGGTTAAATAAGTGATATTTAAAAAAGCCTGCTTAGTGCAGGCTTTTTTATTTCAGTACACAACCTGCGCTATCACACCGATATGCGGTTGCAACAAGATCGTTTTTTAATCATCCAAGGGCTTGCATAGTGATTAATCACCTTATATAATGCGCGCCCTTTTAAACGGAAACGGGAAGCCGATTGAGCAAATAATCTCTGTATTTGCGAGGCGTTAGACCCAAACAAGAGAGCATGTAAAATGGCTAAAAAAGTAAGCGGTATTATTAAGCTTCAGGTTGCAGCAGGCGCTGCTAACCCAAGTCCACCGGTTGGTCCTGCACTAGGTCAACACGGTGTAAACATCATGGAATTCTGTAAGGCTTTCAACGCGAAAACAGAAAGCCTTGAGAAAGGCGCTCCAGTACCAGTAGAAATTACTGTATACGAAGATCGTTCTTTCACATTCGAAACTAAGACTCCTCCTGCGTCTTACCTGCTTAAGAAAGCAGCGGGCATCAAGAGCGGTTCTGGCCGTCCTAACACTGAAAAAGTGGGTAAAGTTACTCGCGCTCAGTTGGAAGAGATTGCTAAAACTAAAGAGCCAGACCTTACTGCAGCTGATCTAGATGCAGCGGTACGCACTATCGCGGGTTCTGCTCGCTCAATGGGCTTGAACGTAGAGGACTAATCGAATGGCTAAATTAACTAAACGCGCTCGCCTAATCCGCGACAAAGTTGACTCTACTAAAGAGTACGAAATCAACGAAGCAGTAGCGCTTCTTAAAGAACTAGCGACAGCTAAGTTCGCAGAAAGCGTTGACGTATCTGTTAACCTTGGTATCGATGCGAAGAAATCTGACCAAAACGTTCGTGGTGCAACTGTACTACCTAACGGTACTGGTAAAGACGTTCGCGTAGCAGTATTTACTCAAGGTGCAAATGCTGAAGCAGCGAAAGAAGCTGGTGCAGACATCGTTGGTATGGACGACTTAGCTGAGCAAGTTAAGAAAGGCGAAATGAACTTTGACGTAGTAGTTGCTAGCCCAGACGCGATGCGTGTTGTTGGTCAACTAGGTCAAATCTTAGGTCCACGTGGCCTTATGCCTAACCCTAAAACTGGCACTGTAACGCCTGACGTTGCAACGGCAGTTAAGAACGCTAAAGCTGGTCAGGTACGCTACCGTAACGATAAGAACGGTATCATCCACGCTAGCATCGGTAAGATTGCGTTCGAAGCGAACCAAATTCAAGAAAACCTTGAAGCGCTACTTGAAGCATTGAAGAAAGCTAAGCCTTCTTCTGCTAAAGGTACATACATCAAGAAGATCAGCCTAAGCACGACAATGGGTGCTGGTGTTGCTCTTGATAAGGCTTCTGTAGGTCTTTAATTTCGCTGAGCTTAGGCTCATCGAAATCTCTTAAAGGTTATGGGTTGGAGCTGTGACAATTAGCAGTGCTAATAAACAGCTCCCGTCCTAGACCGCAGGTGCGGTGTGGTGAAAGAGGTAAGAGAACTTTCACAGTCAACACACTGCTTAATACAACAACCTGCGCAGACGGTGGTTTGACTCAGACTCTCTGGGGTAACAAACACCGTAGAGCGGTATCAACCATGAGGGTTGGTATCAATCTGTGAACCCTGACGGCGTAAGCGGGTAACCGCAAACAAAGTCAGATACAAAGAGGTGAACTCAGTGGCACTAGGTTTAGCAGCAAAAAAAGAGATCGTAGCAGAAATTTCTGATGTTGCGTCTCGCGCTCTATCCGTAGCCGTTGCTGAATACCGTGGGATGGAAGTTGCAGAACTGACTGACCTTCGTGTTAAAGCTCGTGAGCAAGGCGTATACCTAAAGGTTGTACGTAACACTCTTGCAAAGCGTGCTCTAGCAGACAGTCAATTTGCAGACTTAGACAGCGCCTTAACTGGTCCGCTTATCTATGGTTTCTCTATCGACGCACCAGGCGGTGCGGCACGTCTTTTCAAAGACTTCGGTAAGACGAACGATAAGCTAAAAGTTACAGCACTATCTATTGGTAGCGGTCTTCTTGGTCCAGAGAAATTGGACGCAGTTGCAGCACTACCTACCCGCGACGAAGCGCTTGCGAAACTACTTGCAACCTTCAAAGCACCAGTTGGGAAATTCGTTCAAACAATCAACGAAGTTCCTGGCAAGTTTGTGCGCGTATTGGCGGCGGTCAAAGACACCAAGTAATTGGCGTTTTTGGCATATTGATTTTTTTAACATTTTATACCCAGGAGTTTAGAGAACATGGCTCTAACTAAAGAAGATATCTTAAACGCAATCGCTGAAATGCCGGTAATGGAACTGGTAGAACTAATTGAAGCGGCTGAAGAGAAATTCAACGTATCTGCTGCAGCTGCTGTTGCTGTTGCTGGTCCAGCTGCTGGCGGCGACGCTGGTGCAGCTGAAGAGAAGACTGAATTCGACGTTGTTATGACTTCATTCGGTGGCAACAAAGTTGCAGTTATCAAAGCAGTTCGCGGCGCGACTGGCCTAGGTCTTAAAGAAGCTAAAGAAGTAGTTGAATCTGCTCCTAAAGCTATCAAAGAAGGCGTAAGCAAAGATGAAGCTGAAGCACTTAAGAAAGAGCTTGAAGAAGCTGGTGCAGAAGTAGAAATCAAGTAATTTGGCATAGCCAAATTATTGCCTGAGACGGCAAGGCTGGTGGTTTTTTGAACCACCAGCCTTTTTGCGCTGTATAGTGTGTAGAAACTAACCCTTGACTACATTACGCAAAGCGCCATTCGGAAATACCCATAAAAAGCATAAAAATCCAACAAGTTAACTAATAATTGGTTAAATTTTGTTGTATGCTGGTGTATCTGCCCGAAAAAGGGTTGTGGAAGTTTGTTGCTTAGTGCGCCATTTGAAACGTAGCTTTTAGCCCATAGCACGCGTTTTAAAGCATTTTGCAGCAGGTTGGGTCATAAATCAGCAGGCTGAGGAACCCATGGTTTACTCTTATAGCGAAAAGAAACGTATCCGTAAGGATTTTGGCAAACGCCCACAGGTATTGGAAATTCCATACCTTCTTTCAATTCAGCTTGATTCTTTCAAAAAGTTTATTGAGACCGATCCGGAAGCTCAATACGGTTTGGAAGCAGCATTTCGTTCCGTTTTTCCAATTAAAAGCTACTCAGGTAGTTCAGAGCTTCAATATGTAAGCTACCGCCTGGGAGAGCCCGTTTTCGACGTTAAAGAATGTCAAATTCGCGGCGTAACTTTCTCTGCTCCGTTAAGAGTAAAACTTCGGTTAGTGTTGTTCGATAAAGACGCTGCGCCAGGTACCGTAAAAGATATTAAAGAACAAGAAGTGTACATGGGCGAGATCCCATTGATGACTGAGAACGGTACGTTCGTTATCAATGGTACAGAGCGTGTTATCGTGTCACAGCTACACCGTTCACCTGGTGTATTCTTTGATCACGACAAAGGTAAAACTCACTCGTCAGGTAAAGTGCTTTATAACGCACGTGTAATTCCTTACCGTGGTTCGTGGTTAGACTTCGAGTTTGACCCTAAAGATAACCTATTCGTACGTATTGACCGTCGTCGTAAGTTGCCTGCAACGATTATCTTACGCGCACTTGAAATGTCATCAGAAGAAATCCTAGATACATTCTTCGATAAAGTAAGCGTACGTATCGACAAAGACAAATTAATGATGGAAGTGGTTCCAGATCGCCTACGTGGTGAGACGGCTGCTTTTGACATCATTGACGGTGAAGGCAACGTTGTTGTTGAAACGGGACGTCGTATTTCTGCGCGCCACACGCGTGCACTAGAAAAAGCCGGTCTTACAGAGCTTGAAGTTCCCGCAGATTACCTAATTGGCCGTGTTTACGCAGCTACTTACGTAAACGAAGACACAGGCGAAGTGATTGTAAGTGCGAACGACGAACTAACCCTTGAAAACCTTGCGGCACTTAGCCAAGCGGGTATCAAAGAGTTCGAAACGCTTTACATCAACGAACTTGACCACGGTTCATACATTTCAGATACGCTACGTATCGATTCATCAACTAACCGCCTTGAAGCACTAGTTGAAATTTACCGTATGATGCGTCCTGGTGAGCCACCAACAAAAGATGCAGCTGAAACCTTGTTCGATAACTTGTTCTTCTCTGATGAACGTTACGACCTGTCTTCTGTTGGCCGCATGAAGTTCAACCGCCGTCTTGGCCGTGAGGAACTAATTGGTGCTGGTACACTAGACAAAGAAGACATTATTTCTGTAATGAAGCAGCTAATAATGATTCGTGACGGTAAAGATGAAGTAGATGACATCGATCACCTAGGTAACCGTCGTATCCGTTCTGTAGGTGAAATGGCAGAGAACCAATTCCGCGTTGGCCTTGTACGTGTTGAGCGTGCAGTTAAAGAGCGCCTAAGCCTAGGTGATCTAGACAACGTGATGCCACAGGATCTTATTAACGCTAAGCCTATTTCGGCTGCGGTTAAAGAGTTCTTCGGTTCATCTCAGCTTTCTCAGTTCATGGACCAAAACAACCCGCTATCAGAAGTAACGCATAAGCGTCGTATTTCTGCATTAGGCCCGGGTGGTCTTACACGTGAACGTGCAGGCTTCGAAGTTCGAGACGTACACCCGACTCACTACGGTCGTCTATGTCCAATCGAAACGCCGGAAGGCCCGAACATCGGTCTAATTAACTCATTGGCAAGCTTTGCGCGCACCAATGACTTCGGTTTCCTAGAAACACCGTTCCGTCGCATTGTTGACGGCGTGGTGACAGACGAAATCGATTACTTATCTGCAATTGAAGAAGGTCAATTCGCAATCGCTCAGGCTAACATCGCGTTAACTGAAGCTGGCGAATTGGTTGACGACCTAATTCCATGTCGTCACCGCGGTGAAACAACTTTGATGCCTAAAGAAGACATCAAATACATGGACGTTTCGCCTCAGCAAATCGTTTCAATTGCTGCAAGCATTATCCCATTCCTAGAGCACGATGATGCGAACCGTGCACTAATGGGTGCGAACATGCAACGTCAGGCAGTACCTACACTACGCGCTGATAAGCCGCTAGTTGGTACCGGTATGGAAAGAACTATCGCGGTTGACTCAGGTGTTACTGTAGTTGCTAAGCGTGGTGGTGTGGTTGATTACGTAGATGCCAGCCGTATCGTTATTAAGGTAGACGAAGATGAAATGCTTCCAGGTGAAGCAGGTATCGATATCTACAACCTGACTAAGTACACACGTTCTAACCAAAACACATGTATCAATCAGAAGCCTACTTGTAGTGTTGGCGACCCGATTGTTGCAGGCGACGTGCTAGCTGATGGTCCTTCAACAGACCTAGGTGACCTTGCACTTGGTCAGAACATGCGTATCGCGTTCATGCCGTGGAATGGTTACAACTTTGAGGATTCAATCCTTATTTCTGAGCGTGTAGCGCAGGAAGACCGCTTTACGACTATCCACATTCAAGAGCTTAGCTGTATCGCCCGTGATACTAAGCTTGGGCCAGAAGAAATTTCTTCTGATATCCCGAACGTGGGTGAATCTGCACTAAGCAAGCTTGATGAATCAGGTGTTGTTTACATTGGTGCGGAAGTGAAAGGTGGCGACATCCTTGTAGGTAAAGTAACGCCTAAAGGTGAAACGCAGCTTACGCCAGAAGAGAAACTACTGCGTGCAATCTTCGGTGAAAAAGCGTCTGACGTGAAAGATACGTCTCTACGTGTACCTAATTCTGTTCACGGTACCGTAATCGACGTTCAAGTATTTACTCGTGATGGAGTAGAGAAAGACAAGCGCGCGCTTGAAATTGAAGACATGCAGCTACGTCAGGTTAAGAAAGACCTTACTGACGAGTTCGAAATTCTTGCAGACGGTATTTTTGCTCGTGCACAAACTGCGCTAATCCGTGCTGGTGTCGACCAAGCTAAGCTTGACAGCCTGCCGCGTGAAAAGTGGTTTGAAATCGCACTTAACAGCGAAGACGCGCAGCTAGAGCTAGATCAAATTGCTGACCAGCACGCTGAAATCAAATTAGACTTCGATAAGAAGTTTGAGGCGAAGCGTCGCAAGATTACACAAGGCGATGACCTAGCACCTGGCGTACTTAAGATTGTTAAGGTTTACCTTGCGGTTAAGCGTCATATCCAACCGGGTGATAAGATGGCCGGTCGTCACGGTAACAAAGGTGTTATCTCGACTATCCAGCCTGTAGAAGACATGCCATACGATGCTAACGGTACGCCGGTAGATATCGTTCTTAACCCACTAGGTGTACCGTCTCGTATGAACATCGGTCAGATCCTAGAAACCCACTTGGGTATGGCTGCACACGGTCTTGGTGTGAAGATTGATCGCATGATTAAAGAGCAGCGCGAGCTGGCTGAATTACGTGACTTCTTGAAGAAGGTGTACGAGCTTGGTGAGAATCACCAAGAAGTTGACATCGATAGCTTCACAGACCACGAAGTTCGTCGTCTAGCGGAAAACCTTCGTAAGGGTGTTCCAGTAGCAACACCTGTATTCGACGGTGCTCGTGAATCTGAAATCAAAGAAATGCTGAAGCTTGCGGATATTCCAGAAAGCGGTCAGATTGCTTTGTTTGACGGTCGTACCGGTCGCGAATTTGAGCGTCCAGTTACGGTTGGTTACATGTACATGCTGAAACTGAACCACTTAGTAGACGACAAAATGCACGCGCGTTCTACGGGTTCTTACAGCCTTGTTACACAGCAGCCTCTTGGTGGTAAAGCACAGTTCGGTGGTCAGCGCTTCGGTGAGATGGAAGTGTGGGCACTTGAAGCATACGGTGCAGCATATACCCTTCAGGAAATGCTTACTGTTAAGTCAGATGACGTTAACGGCCGTACCAAGATGTACAAGAACATCGTCGATGGCGACCACAGAATGGAGCCTGGCATGCCAGAGTCATTCAACGTACTACTTAAAGAAATTCGCTCGTTGGGTATCAACATCGAGCTTGAAGAAAAGTAATACGGCAATCGCCGCGTAATGTTATGAGATGGCCCGGTGCTTGCGCCGGGCTCTAGAGACTGACTCCGCTGGGAGAGTAATGTGAAAGACTTATTAAAGTTTCTAAAGCAACAAAACAAGACTGAAGAATTCGATAATATTCGAATCGGTCTGTCTTCACCTGACATGATCCGTTCATGGTCATTTGGTGAAGTTAAAAAGCCTGAAACAATTAACTACCGTACGTTCAAGCCTGAGCGTGACGGTCTGTTCTGTGCGCGTATCTTTGGTCCGGTTAAAGACTACGAGTGTCTTTGCGGTAAGTATAAGCGCCTTAAGCACCGTGGTGTTATCTGTGAGAAGTGTGGCGTTGAAGTTACACTGACTAAAGTTCGTCGTGAGCGTATGGGTCACATCGAACTAGCTAGCCCTGTTGCGCACATTTGGTTCCTTAAATCACTTCCGTCTCGTATCGGCTTAATGCTTGATATGACACTTCGTGATATTGAACGTGTACTTTACTTTGAATCATACGTGGTTACAGAGCCAGGTATGACTACGCTTGAGCGCAGCCAGCTTCTAAACGAAGAAGAGTACTTGGATGCACTTGAAGAGCACGGTGATGAGTTTGAAGCGAAGATGGGTGCTGAGGCAGTATTCGATCTTCTTACAGCACTAGACGTAGACGCAGACGTTGCGGCTATGCGTGAAGAGCTGCCTTCAATTAACTCTGAAACTAAGCGCAAGAAAATTACTAAGCGTCTTAAGTTGCTTGAGTCATTCCAACAGTCTGGTAACAAGCCAGAGTGGATGATCATGACGGTTCTTCCGGTACTTCCACCAGATTTACGTCCTCTAGTACCCCTAGACGGCGGCCGTTTTGCAACGTCTGACCTTAACGACCTATACCGTCGTGTTATTAACCGTAACAACCGTCTTAAGCGTCTTCTAGACCTAGCTGCTCCAGACATCATCGTGCGCAACGAAAAGCGTATGCTTCAAGAGTCTGTTGATGCGCTTCTAGATAATGGACGTCGTGGTCGTGCGATTACCGGTTCTAACAAGCGTCCACTTAAGTCGCTTGCAGACATGATCAAAGGTAAGCAAGGCCGTTTCCGTCAAAACCTTCTTGGTAAGCGTGTTGACTACTCAGGCCGTTCTGTAATTACCGTTGGTCCTACGCTACGTCTTCACCAGTGTGGTCTTCCTAAGAAGATGGCACTTGAGCTATTTAAGCCGTTTATCTACGGTAAGCTTGAAGGTCGTGGTCTTGCGACAACAATTAAAGCTGCTAAGAAGCTTGTAGAGCGCGAAGCACCAGAGGTTTGGGACGTACTAGACGACGTTATCCGCGAACACCCGGTACTACTTAACCGTGCACCTACACTTCACCGTTTGGGTATCCAAGCATTCGAACCAACACTAATTGAAGGTAAAGCGATTCAGCTTCACCCGCTAGTGTGTGCGGCGTACAACGCCGACTTCGATGGTGACCAAATGGCGGTACACGTTCCGTTGACAATCGAAGCACAGCTAGAAGCACGTGCACTTATGATGTCAACGAACAACATTCTGTCACCTGCGAATGGTGAGCCAATCATCGTACCTTCACAGGACGTTGTATTGGGTCTTTACTACCTAACGCGTGACAAAGTAAACGGCTTAGGCGAAGGCATGGTATTTACCAGCCCGAATGAAGCGGAAAAAGCATACCGCACAGGTAATGCTGAGCTTCACTCTCGCGTTAAAGTACGTATTACTGAATATGACATCGATGAAGATGGCAACAAAACTGAGAAAGTAACGCTAACTGACACGACTGTTGGTCGTGCGATTTTCTCATTGATCCTTCCAAAGGGTCTGCCGTTTGAAATCATC
This sequence comes from Alteromonas sp. V450, assembly GCF_001885075.1. Classification (NCBI taxonomy): domain Bacteria; kingdom Pseudomonadati; phylum Pseudomonadota; class Gammaproteobacteria; order Alteromonadales; family Alteromonadaceae; genus Alteromonas; species Alteromonas sp. V450. Next base: position 2,946,637 of record NZ_MODU01000004.1, on the reverse strand, counting down.
AACCAAGCGATGGGCAAGAAGCAAATCTCAAAACTATTGAATGCTTGTTACCGTACGCTAGGTCTGAAAGACACAGTAATTGCTGCTGACCAAATCATGTATACCGGTTTCCACTACGCGATGATCGCGGGTGCGTCTGTTGGTATCGACGATATGGTTATCCCTGCTGCTAAGAAAGACATCATTGATGCAGCGGAAGCAGAAGTTATTGAAATTCAGGAACAGTTCCAAAACGGTCTTGTTACCGCGGGTGAGCGTTACAACAAAGTTATCGATATCTGGTCAAATGCCAACGAAAAAGTTGCTAAGGCCATGATGGATAACCTTAAGACTGACATCGTAATTAACCGCGATGGCGAAGAAGAAGAGCAATCATCATTTAACTCTGTTTACATGATGGCCGACTCGGGTGCTCGTGGTAGTGCCGCTCAGATTCGTCAGCTAGCTGGTATGCGTGGTCTGATGGCTAAGCCAGATGGCTCAATCATCGAAACCCCAATTACGGCGAACTTCCGTGAAGGTCTGAACGTACTACAGTACTTCATCTCAACTCACGGTGCTCGTAAAGGTCTTGCTGATACCGCACTTAAGACAGCTAACTCGGGTTACCTAACGCGTCGTCTAGTAGACGTTGCACAAGACTTGGTAATCACTAACGACGACTGTGGCACATTCGAAGGTGTTCAAATGACACCACTAATCGAAGGTGGTGACGTTGTTGAGCCACTACGCGAGCGTGTACTAGGTCGTGTGGTAGCAGAAGATGTACTTAAGCCAGGTACTAACGAAGTACTAGTAGAGCGTAACGTTCTTCTAGACGAAGCGTTAGTAGACATGCTTGAAGCTAACTCAGTTGACCAAATTATGGTTCGCTCGGTAATCACTTGTGACAACGACTTCGGTGTTTGTGCTAAGTGTTACGGTCGTGACCTTGCACGTGGTCACATGGTGGGTAGCGGTGAATCGGTTGGTGTTATTGCAGCACAGTCAATCGGTGAGCCAGGTACACAGCTTACCATGCGTACGTTCCACATCGGTGGTGCGGCATCAAGAGCATCTGCTGAGAATAGCGTACAAGTTAAGACGGCGGGTAGCCTTAAGCTACACAATGCGAAATTCGTACGTAACTCTGACGGCAAAGTGGTTATTGTTTCTCGTTCAACAGAACTTACTGTTATCGACGAGCAAGGCCGTGAGAAAGAGCGCTATAAAGTACCTTACGGTGCTGTACTTAGCGTGGATGACGGTGCAACTATTGCAGCTGGCGACGTTGTTGCTAACTGGGATCCGCATAGTCACCCAATCATCACTGAACGTGCAGCTAAGATTAGCTTCGCAGACATTGATGACTCTAATACCGAAATGCAGCAAGACGAGCTTACTGGTCTAACCCGTATCGTTGTTAAAGACCTTGCGAAAGTAAACTCTAAAGAGCCTAAGCTAATTCTTGAAAGCGACGAGTTCGGTCTTCAAGAAATTCGTCTTCCAAGCTTCACCACCATCGAAGCGAAAGAAGGCAAAGTGGCTAACGAAGGTGACGTGCTAGCACGTATACCTCAGGAAAGCTCGAAGACTCGTGATATCACCGGTGGTCTACCGCGCGTTGCGGACCTATTTGAAGCACGTAAGCCTAAAGAGCCTGCTATCCTTGCAGAAATCTCAGGTACTATCGGCTTCGGTAAAGAGACCAAAGGTAAGAAGCGTCTTGTAATTACACCTGCTGAGGGTGACGCGTACGAAGAGATGATTCCTAAGTGGCGTCAGCTTAACGTGTTCGAAGGTGAGAAAGTGGAAAAAGGCGAAGTTATCGCTGATGGTCCAGAGTCTCCACACGATATCCTACGTCTACGTGGTATCTCAGCTGTAGCAAACTACATCGTGAACGAAGTTCAGGAAGTTTACCGTCTACAGGGTGTTAAGATTAACGATAAGCACATTGAAGTAGTTATCCGTCAGATGCTACGTAAGTGCATTATCACTAATCCAGGCGATACGCAGTTCCTTGAAGGCGAACAGGTTGAAGTATCGAACGTTAAAGTGGCTAACCGTGAAATTGAAAAACACGGCAAGATCCCAGCGCAGTACGAAACACAGCTGCTTGGTATCACTAAAGCGTCACTGTCTACTGAGTCATTTATCTCAGCGGCATCGTTCCAAGAAACAACACGTGTTCTAACTGAAGCTGCGGTTCAAGGTAAAGAAGATGACCTACGCGGTCTGAAAGAAAACGTAATCGTTGGTCGACTAATTCCAGCGGGTACAGGTTTCGCTTACCACGAACGCCGTGCGCAACGTCGCAAAGAGCAAATCGAAGAAATGTCAGTTTCTGCTGCTGAAGCAGAACAGGCACTAACCGAAGCGCTTAATGCTGGTGCAGACGAAGATACTGCCGAATAAGGCAAGATCATAGGAGTACGTTAACGTACTCCTAACAATTTGGCAGTCATGTTGTACAGATTGCAGATAAATTAACTGCTTAACCTTTGTACACCTTGACAGTCAGAGCGATGATCTTTAATATTCCGCGACCCGATTTTGGATAGCCAACAAGTGGCTCGACAAACGGTCGCGGTTTTTTGTATCAGCGCTCAGTGAATGTTGACGAGCACAATGTTCACAAAAAGCGCGATTAAGCAATTAATCGCATTAATATGGACCCAATCACAGTGATTGGGTTTTCGTAGTTTTTAATCAGGAGCTAGTTAATGGCAACAGTTAACCAGTTAGTGCGCAAGCCGCGTAGAAAGCCCGTTGAAAAAAGCAACGTAGCTGCTCTACAAGCTTGTCCACAAAGACGTGGTGTATGTACTCGTGTATATACTACTACGCCTAAGAAACCAAACTCTGCACTACGTAAAGTATGTCGTGTACGTCTAACTAACGGTTTTGAAGTTTCTTCATACATCGGTGGTGAAGGTCACAACCTACAAGAGCACAGTGTAGTACTTATCCGTGGTGGTCGTGTTAAAGATCTACCAGGTGTTCGTTATCACACAGTTCGCGGTACGCTTGACTGCGCAGGTGTAAACGATCGTAAACAAGCCCGTTCTAAGTACGGCGCGAAGAAGCCTAAGTCATAACGGTTCTCCGTTAGTAAGGCCAAACTGAAGTTTAAGAGTTTTGGGTTTTCCCTGAATTCATACGGAGAATAGAAAATGCCAAGAAGAAGAGTCGTAGGTCAACGTAAAATCCTACCAGAGCCAAAATTTGGTTCACAACTGCTTGCGAAATTCATGAATGTCGTAATGCTCGACGGCAAAAAGTCAGTCGCTGAAAAAATCGTTTACGGTGCGCTTGATATTGTTGCTGAAAAAACCGGCAAAGCACACCTAGATATCTTCGAGGAAGCGCTTGATAACATCCGCCCAACAGTAGAGGTTAAGTCTCGTCGTGTTGGTGGTTCAACTTATCAGGTTCCAGTTGAAGTACGTCCAGTTCGTCGTAACGCGCTAGGTATGCGTTGGATGGTTGAAGCTGCACGTAAACGTGGCGAAAAGTCTATGGCACAACGCCTAGCGGCTGAAATGCTAGACGCAGCAGATAATAAAGGTTCAGCGGTTAAGAAACGTGAAGACGTTCACCGTATGGCCGAAGCAAACAAAGCGTTTGCTCACTACCGTTGGTAATCAACGTTATTTAACTGAGAGAGATTTATGCCTCGTAAGACCTCGATTGAGCGTTATCGCAATATTGGTATTGTGGCTCACGTGGACGCGGGTAAAACCACGACCACAGAGCGTGTTCTGTTTTATACAGGACTGTCTCACAAAATCGGTGAAGTGCACGATGGTGCTGCTACCATGGACTGGATGGAGCAAGAGCAGGAGCGTGGTATTACTATCACGTCTGCTGCAACGACTTGTTTCTGGTCTGGTATGGAGCAACAGTTCGATCAACACAGGATCAACATCATCGACACCCCTGGACACGTTGACTTTACTATCGAAGTAGAGCGTTCATTGCGTGTACTAGACGGTGCGGTAGTTGTTTTCTGTGGGTCTTCTGGGGTAGAACCTCAATCAGAAACAGTCTGGCGACAGGCTGACAAATATCAAGTGCCACGCCTAGTGTTCGTTAATAAAATGGACCGGGCTGGCGCTGATTTTGAACGTGTTGTGGGTCAAATCCGCAAGCGTTTAGGCGCAAACTGTGTTCCGATTCAAATCAACATGGGCGCTGAAGAGAATTTCCATGGCGTCATCGACCTTGTGAAGATGAAAGCCATCAACTGGAATGAAGAAGACATGGGTATGACATTTACCTATGAAGACATTCCGGCTGAATATAAAGATACCGCTGAGCAGTACCGCACAGAAATGATCGAAGCGGCTGCAGAAGCATCTGATGAGCTAATGAATAAATACTTAGAAGGCGAAGAGCTTTCTGAGGAAGAAATTCGTTCAGGCCTTCGTCAGCGTACGCTGAACAACGAAATTGTTCTTGCCACCTGTGGCAGTGCCTTCAAAAACAAAGGTGTTCAGGCAGTACTAGACGCGGTTATTCATTATCTTCCGTCTCCAACAGAAGTTAAAGCCATCACAGGTGTACTTGACGACAAAGACGAGAGAGAAGCAGAGCGTCATTCAAGCGACGATGAGCCGTTTTCAGCGCTAGCATTTAAAATAGCGACCGACCCATTTGTGGGTACGCTAACCTTCTTCCGCTGTTACTCTGGTGTTGTAAACACGGGTGATACGGTTTACAACCCTGTTAAGGGCAAGCGTGAGCGCTTTGGTCGTATCGTGCAGATGCACGCGAAAGACCGTGAAGAAATTAAAGAAGTACGTGCAGGTGACATCGCTGCGGCCATTGGCCTTAAAGATGTAACAACCGGTGATACGCTTTGTGATCCTAATCATGTTATTACGCTAGAGCGTATGGAGTTCCCAGAGCCGGTAATTTCTATTGCGGTTGAGCCTAAGTCGCAAGCTGACCAAGAGAAGATGGGCATTGCCCTAAGCAAGCTTGCAGCTGAAGATCCGTCGTTTAAAGTGAAGACTGACGACGAGACAGGTCAGACGATAATCTCAGGTATGGGTGAACTTCACCTTGATATTATTGTCGACCGCATGAAGCGCGAATTTAAAGTTGAATGTAACGTAGGTAACCCTCAGGTTGCTTATCGTGAAACCCTTCGTAAATCTGTTGAAGTTGAAGGGAAGTTCGTTCGTCAGTCAGGCGGCCGTGGCCAATTTGGTCATGTATGGCTACGCATTGAGCCTCAAGAAGAAGGATCAGGCTACGAATTTGTGAACGAAATCGTCGGTGGTGTTGTACCAAAAGAGTTCATTCCAGCGGTCGATAAAGGAATTCAGGAGCAGATGCGAAGTGGTGTTCTTGCAGGGTATCCGGTACTTGATGTAAAGGTTACGCTGTTTGACGGTTCATACCATGATGTTGACTCTTCTGAAATGGCGTTTAAGATCGCCGGCTCTATGGGTTTCAAAAAAGGCGCCGCAGAAGCAAATCCGGTGTTACTTGAACCCACAATGAAAGTTGAAGTGACTACTCCAGAAGACTGGATGGGTGATGTTGTTGGTGACATTAATCGTCGCCGCGGCATGATCGAAGGTATGGAAGATGGCGTAGCAGGTGTTAAAATAATACGTGCAAAAGTGCCGCTTTCAGAAATGTTTGGCTACGCAACTGATTTGCGTTCACAAACACAAGGTCGTGCTTCATACTCAATGGAGTTCTTCAATTATTCTGAGGCGCCGAACAATGTGGCGCAGGCTATTATTGAATCTAGAATTTAATCTAAATGAAGGTTCGGTCCGGTCTATTGGTGGGTCGGACTTTTAACTTAGGAAACGAGAAAAATGGCAAAAGAAAAGTTTGAACGTACGAAACCCCACGTAAACGTGGGTACAATCGGCCACGTTGACCACGGTAAAACTACGCTAACTGCAGCTATCACTACAGTTCTTTCAAAGACTTACGGTGGTAACGCTCAGGCTTTCGATCAAATCGATAACGCGCCTGAAGAAAAAGCACGTGGTATCACCATCTCTACTTCACACGTAGAATACGATACTCCTACTCGTCACTACGCACACGTAGACTGCCCAGGACACGCTGATTACGTTAAAAACATGATCACTGGTGCTGCTCAGATGGACGGTGGTATCCTAGTAGTTGCTGCGACTGACGGTCCTATGCCACAGACTCGTGAGCACATCCTACTTGGTCGTCAGGTTGGTATTCCTTACATTATCGTATTCATGAACAAGTGTGACATGGTTGACGATGAAGAGCTTCTAGAGCTAGTAGAAATGGAAGTTCGTGAACTTCTTAACGAATACGAATTCCCAGGTGATGACCTACCAGTTATCCAAGGTTCAGCTCTTAAAGCGCTTGAAGGCGACGCAGAGTGGGAAAAGAAAATCATCGAGCTTGGTGAAGCGCTTGATTCATACATCCCAGAGCCAGAGCGTGCAATCGACAAGCCGTTCATTCTTCCAATCGAAGACGTATTCTCAATCTCAGGCCGTGGTACTGTTGTAACGGGTCGTGTTGAGCAAGGTATCGTTAAAGTTGGTGAAGAAGTAGAAATCGTAGGTATCAAAGAAACTACTAAGACTACTTGTACTGGTGTTGAGATGTTCCGTAAGCTTCTTGACGAAGGCCGCGCGGGTGAGAACGTTGGTGTTCTTCTACGTGGTACTAAGCGTGACGAAGTTGAGCGTGGTCAAGTACTAGCTAAGCCTGGTTCAATCACGCCACACGTTAACTTCGAAGCAGAAGTATACGTACTATCTAAAGATGAAGGTGGCCGTCATACTCCATTCTTCAAAGGCTACCGTCCACAGTTCTACTTCCGTACAACTGACGTAACTGGTGCTGTAGAGCTTCCAGAAGGCGTAGAAATGGTAATGCCTGGTGACAACCTTAAATTCAAAGTTGAGCTAATTGCTCCGATCGCGATGGAAGAAGGTCTTCGTTTCGCAATCCGTGAAGGTGGTCGTACAGTAGGTGCTGGTGTTGTATCTAAGATCCTAGACTAATCTAGACTTAGCAACATAAGGTACAAAAAAGCGCACTTAGGTGCGCTTTTTTTATGCCTTTTGGAAAGGGAGTGAGTGTATGCCCTCCGAAACACGCCGTAAACCCATCTGTGCTTTTGTATTAGCGGCTTCGCAGCTGCATCCATGCAGCTGAGAGTTCTAGATTGAATAAGCGCCACCCCTTTGGCTTCTTTAAAGCTTGGTGAGAGGGGGGTAACACGCTGTAAACTCATTACTGCTTTCAAGAAATGGTACAGCGACTACATCCCTTGTGACCATCAGTGACTTTGCAACGGCATACATTATTCTGCGTGTTCTTCGTTGAATAACCGGCTTATATTGGCCCCTTTTTCTGCTTACTAAAAAAAGATGAGACAAAAAATGAACGTAGGCTCTATTTATGGATTGAGTAATAAATACCACAAATAAAAAAGGCCGGTGAAACCGGCCCAAAACATCCAAGGAAACTTATCGCTATAGCTGTTCTATGGTGTAACCTTTTTCAGCTAACAGCGCTAATACGTTGTCTTCGCCTACAAGGTGTCCTGCACCAACGAGTACAAACTCAGCATCGTCATCGCCGAACATAGCTTCTATTTGTGGTACCCAATTGTGATTTCTTTTAGTAAACACTTCTTCGAATGAAGTGGGTGACTCGCGTTTAAATGTATCGATAACGAGCTCATCAAGCTTTTTGGTATTACCATTTCGCCATGCATCAATGGTAGATCTAAGCATAGACTTAAGTTCGGGTAGTGTACGGAGCGTTTCTGATATTAGTCGGTCCTCTTCGCCTTCACCTAACTTGCTCATCATTTCTATTTGAAAATCTAATGTTTCAAGGTATTCGGTATGTTTGCTATCTCGTGTTGCCAATTGCGCAAAGTATGCATCAACCCCTTCGCCTGCCAGTTGTACCCGCTGCGCCTCCATTGAAACTAGCATCGACGCAATCATGCCAGGTTTAAAGCGCGCGAGTTGGTCTGCGGTTGCACCAAAGTTACTAAGGTAGGCGTTAAGAGCATTATACGTTTCCTCTGATACATCGTCTTTTAGCGTCTTTCCCTCTTTATAAGAAACTTTAGACATCATTTTCTGCTGAGCAGCAATATCCGTAGGGTCTGGCAATTTAACCTCAAATACTAGGGTGTCGCTTTTTTCATATACTTCAGTGAAATCGGCAGGGAGTGGAAATTCAGATATTGGCAAAATGTGGATGGTTCCACCTACATACACAATGTCTTCTCCTTTAGACACTTTCCATACTGAAGTTTGTGCATCGTCTGCCGACGCATGTTGGGTAAATGACGTCGCTGCAGCAAATCCAAAAGCAAGAGCTAGTTTACGTAATGAGAAATTTTTCATGGTGTGGTTCCTTTATGTATTCCGGTATTAGTTAGTAAGTGCCTTTGCTAATTGGGCAATAGTATTCGATAACGCGTCTGTTAAGCTGTCTTCAATGTTTTGAACATGCACTTTTATTTCTTGGTTCAATTTTGTATCTAGCTTTTCAATAATATCAGAGCTTTGTTGTATTAAAGACTGATCTTCTTGATGGTTATTTACGGCTGCTGACATTTTTCCTTCGCTATTTACTCCGGCGTAGCTACTCGCAGATAAAAGTAATAAGCAAAAAGAAAACGCTTTAATATTTACTTGTTTCATGTGGTGTCTCCTGGCTGTGTATTTACGTTGTCGTTTGAGAACGATTTAAACAATAGCGACTCGAAACAAAATGTTCTCTTATGAAAGCCTTATACTTTTATTTATAAGAAAAATGCTAAATTAAATTTCTCAAGGTATTGAAATATAATAATAAATTGAAATCTTATGGAAACCTTATGATAAAAAAATACATTGCTATAGCACTGCTTAGCTAGATAATGTCGCCTTTAACTCAATAATGCGCTTACACATACCATTTTAACTTTTGTATAAATGAATCAGAGACCGACACATGCCCAACGAACAGATAACGCCCCCAAAAACGGTAAGCTTGGCATTGCAAAAGGCAATCTCTTCGCTTCCGGTGGAGGAGATAACGCGCATTGCCATGACAGCTCCTTGTACTGCTCGTCAATGGCTGTCACTAATTCAAAATCGTAACAACATTTTGAAAAAGAAAATTAAAAATATGCGTAAGCACTACGGTGTACAAGTAGAATTGATGCGTATTAACGACGTTGCAGTGCGAAAGATAACTCCTCAGTCCGTTTCCTCAGAATATAGGGATTGTGCATATCTAGACATCCATGGTGGAGCTTATGTGTTACATAGCGGCCTAGCTAGTATAGAAGAGGGCATTTTAGTCGCAGCGAGGTTGGGCATTGTGGTGTATAGCGTTGATTACAGAATGCCTCCTTCTTACCCTTGTCCTGCTGCAGTAGAAGATGTAGAGGCTGTTTACAGAGCCTTAATGGAACGCCAACCTGAGCTTACCCTATTTGTTGGGGGGACGTCAGCAGGAGGCGGCCTTACTTTAGCACTTGTACAATCTCTCATACGCCAGTGCGTTACACTGCCTCACGCCATTTATGTGGGCACGCCTTGGGCTGATCTCTCAAAAACTAGCGATAGTCTTTTTGTTAACGAAGGGAAAGACAGCATTTTAGTGAGTTATGATGGCCTATTGAGCGCTGCAGCGCTTCTTTATGCGGGTAAGCATAAGCTTAACAGCCCAACTGTATCTCCCCTTTATGGTAGCTTCGAAAGTTTCCCTCCAACGTTTTTAGTGACGGGCACTAGAGATTTATTTCTTAGCGATACTGTCCGAGTTAATCGCTGTATTAAAGCCGCGGGCGGGACTACGCAACTTGAAGTGCTCGAAGGAATGTCACACGCTGAATACCTTATTTTCGATAATACACCTGAGTCCAACGCGATTTACGCGGAGCTTAAATCGTTCTTTTCTTCAAAAGTAAATAGCATTTAAAAACGAAGGAGCGCTTCGTAAGGCGCCCCTTCGTGCAGCGCTGTTCCAAGGCATTAGGAGCCAAACGCAACAACCAATATTGTTAATATCGCGCCAACGCCTGCAATCTTAAGCCCATTTTTATACATGGGTAATTTAGGCACGAACATCAAAAATGCAGATATCACGAAAAACAGTAAGCCAACCCCAAACGCGATATTAAGCCAAAAAAGCGGACTATTATTTGTCGCTTTATGAAGTTTTACCATTTTAGAAAGTACGAGAGGATAGTCTTTCCTAACGATAGTTGCCTCGCCCGTTAGTTTATTGTACTGGCCAATATTGAGCACAACTTCCTCACTGTTTTCGGCTGTTATTTTACTGCCGCGTACTTTCAGTAAGGGGAGTAGCTCAACACCAGATAAACTTGCATCGTATTGCCTTAATTCAGTCTGTTCGTATTTTAATAAATCAGTAGGGCGGAAAATAAGTAATATACCGCTAATAGCATAGACGCCCATAATTCCCGCTAAGAAAAAACCTAGCCATCTATGATATTTGCGAAAAGCCATGTGTAATTTAGGAGATGCCATATTATTTTTGTCTGTTGAAAGTGATGGGGCGTACTTATAAACGAGAATGAATATTATTTAAAGTAGCTTCGCGAAGAATATGCGTAAAAATTAGGTAAAATACTTTTTTAAATGCTATTTGATGTAGTAGCTCTTGTATTGATAGCTAAGTGGTATGAAGAGTGTGAAATGATTGTATTGTGCTTATACTTTAGTCTTACACTATAACCTACGAGAAGCTACACATGGTTTAATTGGTCGCGCGACCGTAACCAATATACATAAAAACGACAGTAGGATTTTAAAAATGCAGTCTATTGCCATCGTCATACTGGGCATCATCGGCATGTTGTTCGGTTGGTTTGTATACTCTAAATTTATTGCAAGCCGTGTATTCAAGCTAGATGATAGTTTTGTCACTCCCGCACATACTATGCAAGACGGAGTAGATTTTGTGCCGACAAACAAAGTGGTGTTGTGGGGGCACCACTTTACGTCCGTAGCTGGGGCCGCGCCTATTGTAGGCCCTGCTATAGCCGTTTATTGGGGTTGGGTACCGGCCGTTCTTTGGGTGGTATTTGGTACTATATTGTTTGCCGGTGTACACGATATGGGTGCGCTATGGGCTAGCGCCCGTCATAAGGGTAAGTCAATGGGCGCATTGTCAGAGTCGGTCATTGGCAAGCGCTCACGCGCGTTGTTCATGATAGTCATATTCTTGGTATTGCTTATGGTGAACGCAGTGTTTGGCGTGGTCATTGCGAACTCTTTTGTTTCACAGCCTAACGCTGTGTTTCCCGCCTGGACAGCCATCGTAGTAGCCCTCGTTATCGGGCAGCTGTTGAAACGAAATTTCAGCTTGATACCGCTTTGTATTGTCGGAATTATCGTTTTATACGCGTCAGTATATGCTGGAAGTTATATTCCGCTAAGTTTGCCTGAAACAATGTTCGGCTTGGCAGATAAAGCCAACTGGATCATTATTCTCTTTGTTTATGCAGCCATTGCGTCGTTACTACCCGTTTGGATGCTGTTACAGCCTCGTGACTTTATCAACGGGATGCAGTTACTGGTTGGTTTATTCTTACTTTATGGCGCCGTTTTCTTTGCCATGCCAGACATCACCGCGCCGGCGTTTAACACCCAAACAGCGTTAGATACTCCTAGTCTCATCCCATTACTGTTTGTAACGATAGCATGCGGTGCGGTTTCAGGTTTCCACGGAATAGTGTCTTCTGGTACAAGCTCTAAGCAACTAGACAAAGAAACAGATGCACGCTTTGTAGGTTACCTCGGCGCTGTGGGCGAAGGTTCGCTTGCGCTTATTACTATTGTGGCGGTAAGCGGTGTAGCGTTCGCTGCTTCACCTGAAGAATGGCACGAAGTATATAGTCACTTAGGCGCTGGCAGTGTCGGCGCATTTATCACCGGTGGTGCGAACCTTATTCAACAGGGGTGGGGGCTGCCAGTAGATTTTTCTTCAACGATTCTTGCAGTAATGGTTGTCCTGTTTGCAGGTACGACTATGGACTCCGGTGTACGCTTACAGCGCTACATCATACAAGAATGGGGGGATATTTACTCAATTGGTGCCCTCAAAAACGGTGTAATTGCCACACTCGTCGCAGTTGGATGCTGTTTGTTATTGGCGTTCGGAGCAGGTGGCGCGTCAGGCAGTGGCGGTATGATCATTTGGCCGCTATTTGGCTCTACTAACCAAATCCTAGCGAGTCTTACCCTATTAGTTATATCGGTTATGCTGATCAAGCTTGGCCGTCCTGCAAGGTACACGCTAATACCCATGGTATTTGTATTAATCATGGCTTTCTTTGCTGGTCTGATAAAGCTTAAAGAGTACTACGTTGAAGGAAATTATTTGTTGGTCTTCCTAGACGCAGTAGTGCTGGTGGTTTCAGTACTCGTAATGCTTGAAGCTTTCTCTGTAGTTTCTAAGTTGAAAAAGGCGTCGCAGCACGATAGCTAGCAGAGCATCACTAAATAGTTAAGGTTCTTCATGGTTGACCTCGTGGTTGCTATCACGCTCCGAGACAGTCAACATTCGGCCAGTACATTTGTACTGGCCATTTTTATTTTGTTTGCCTGATACTTTGTTGTGTAACCTTGATTTAGAACCACTATATCTGCGGTAACACGTGGCGATTATGAACATTTTAACTCTCGCTGAGAGGGTAATGATCTATGCGGATTGGTATTACCCAGAGTTGAGTCTTCAAATTAGTGTAAATCGTGTTAATCGGTTTTGCTCATTTTCTGTCTTCGCCTGTATCTGTTAATATGACATTGTAAACATCATCGTTACTCAAGCATCGGTAGCTACTTCTTTAAGTAGTGCTTTATGCAAGATAACTAGAGAGGCTATGTGTCAGATATCATTTTACTAGGGCAAAACTTTTTAGCGCTGTTCATGGAATCAGCGCCATGGTTGCTTTTGGGTTTACTGGTCGCAGGAGTGATGCATGAGCTAGTGCCTGTCTCTTTTCTTGAAAAGCATATGGGAAGTGCATCTTTTGGCTCTATTAGCAAAGCAGCTATTATCGGTGCGCCTTTACCACTTTGTTCATGTGGCGTTATTCCTGCTGCCCTAGGATTGAGACGCAGTGGCGCTTCTAAAGCTTCTACTGTCTCTTTTTTAGTTTCTACCCCCGAAACGGGTGTGGATAGCGTTTCTGTATCTTACGCACTACTTGGCCCCCTTTACGCAATAGTGAGGCCTATCGCTGCTATTACAAGTGCCATTTATGCGGGTGTGATGGTACGTTTTTTCGCAGAAGCAGAAGAAGCTCAACGAAGACAACCCGACATGACGCAGTCATCGTGCTGTGGGCCAAAGCAAGTCCCTAAACCAGAAACGCAAATACAGGCCAACACGTCCTGTTGTGCAAGCGAAAAAACACATGTTCATAATCACGAGAGCACAGACAAAGCTCAACACGAATCTTCGCCTTCGAAAGTCAAAAGCGTGCTCTCCTACGCCAGTGGCAAGTTACTTGAAGACATTGTGGTGTGGCTACTTATCGGTTTAGCACTTGCCGCCGCTATTAAAACTTGGGTGCCTACCGACTTTCTAACTCAGTGGGGAGATGGTGTTGTTGCTATGCTTGTGATGGCACTTATTGGTATTCCTATGTACATATGCGCTACTGCGTCAACGCCGCTTGCGGTTGGCTTTCTCGCGGCCGGGCTCTCGCCTGGTGCTGTTTTAGTGTTTTTAATGGCAGGCCCGGCCACTAACGTGTCTACTATGGGCATGATAAAACAAGAGATGGGGGCGCGAACACTTGCACTTTATTTATTCAGCGTTATCTCGGCAAGCTTAGGCTTTGGGTATGCACTAAACTACCTAGTGTCCTCGTTTTCTTTATCATCGATGATCAAAACAGCCAGCCACGTTCATGAGCACGGCGCAGGTGTTCAAATAATTTATGGTTTATGTGCAATTTTGCTGGCGGGATTGATGGTCAGGCTGGGTGTGAAAAAGCTTCAGCAATATCGCCATAATCACGAACAGCACTCGGCATGCTGTGGTTAGGTTTAACGCAGCAGTTGCTTCTCCTCATTCAAGCGCTCGAATGATATTTACAGAGCGCTTGTATATCCTGCTCTATTATCCATAATAGTCGCTCAACTTATTAAAATTAAAATGCGTTTCAACCTACAAGGACGCTTGGAATAACTTCATGTTTTTACTTATTGTGTACGTCTTCATTGCATTGGGCTTTTCTTTTTTGTGCTCGATTGCTGAGGCAGTCATTTTGAGTGTTTCGTCTGCGTACATTTCTGTGCTGGAAAAAGACGGTAAAGCCAGTGGCGTGCTGTTACGTAAGCAAACCGATAACATCAATACACCGTTATCTGCCATATTAACGCTGAATACTATTGCCCACACTATGGGTGCAGCAGGTGCAGGTGCACAAGCAGCGGCCGTGTTCGGCGATGCATACTTGGGCGTTATTTCGGCAGTGCTTACGTTACTTATCCTTATTTTTTCTGAAATCATTCCTAAAACCCTTGGCGCAACCTATTGGCGAACGTTAGCACCAGCAACCGCATATTTTCTTAAATACCTATCAATTGTTCTCATGCCGTTCGTAAAAATGTCTGAATTAATGACAAAAGGCTTTAAAGAAGACAGCCCACTTCGCGGATTGAGTCGCAGTGAGCTTCACGCCATGGCAGAGTTGTCAGGCCAAGAAGGCCAGCTAGCTAATCACGAAGCAGCGTTTCTCCAAAGCCTGTTAAGTTTGCACGAACTGAAAGTCAAAGACGCGATTACCCACCGTACAGCGTTATTTAAAGTATCTGAATCGATGACGGTAGAAGGCTTTTTTCACAAGCACGCTAATATAGAATTCTCTCGTATCCCCGTGTTTGAAGACAGCGATTCAGAAAACATTACTGGATTTGTTATGCGCTCTGATTTGCTAGTTGCGCAGGCTCGAGGTAATACGGATAAGCCTTTATCTGAGTATGCGAAAGATATGGTCACAGTCCTCAATACAATGCCATTGTCGGTGACGTTTGAGCATTTCATTAATAAGCATGTGCACATGTTACTCGTAGTTGATGAATACGGTGGTCTTGAAGGCGTGCTCACGTTAGAAGACTTGCTGGAACGCTTGCTAGGTGTGGATATTATAGATGAGAAAGATACAACGGTAAGTATGAGAAGACTTGCTAAAATGATGACGAAGCGTAAAGAGCAGATGATGATAAAAAATGTGCCCGATGCCTCACTTGAGCAATCGTCGAAAAAATAATAGTCTAAATATTGGTGGTACTGAACGACAGGATGTAGATAATTTGTTCAGTGCCAAATATCGTCTTTTTTGGTTGGCGGGTTTAGATACTCTGTTAACTGATATGCGTCATTATTAAGGAAGATTTACATGTACAACACGCATAGTTTTGTGAACCGCGCGCACGCCCTCTTTCTAACACTTCTTTTCACTCCTCTCTTAACTGCCGAGTTATCTGCACAGGAACTGAGTATCCCTTGTGATGAACTTGAGGAAAAAGTGCTTGCTGAGTCAGAAAAAGATAAAGTTACTCGCATTACCGGGTTCACGCCTGCCAAGCCACTAGAACGCGTTAGTCCAAAGTATCCATCTCAGGCGGTTATGCGTGGGCGAGAAGGCTGGGTAAAACTGAGCTATGTTATTGATGAAGAAGGAAGGGTTAAAGATCCTGTCATTGATGATTTCTTTGGCCATAAAGCGTTTAAACGAAGTGCGCTCAGTGCAGTTAAAAAATGGAAGTTTGAACCTGCTATCAAAGACGGTCAGCCCACACAGCAATGTCACCAAAGCGTACAGATGGATTTTGCCATTGCGAATCAAACTGGCGCGTCGAGAAAGTTTATCAAAGCCTATAAAGATGTTGATGCACTGTTTCAAGCCGGTGATATAGATGCGGCTGATAAAGCGCTAAGCGAGTTAAAAGAATGGGACACGTTAAATCGATACGAAAACACTTGGCTTTTGAATATGGATTGGCAGATTGCTCGCTCACTGGAAAATGTTGAAAGAGAGGCGAGGAGTTTGACTCGTGTGTTAGCAAGCAACGGAAGTAAGAGCAATGGCAACATGGTGTTTGACGAAGATTATGTCGCATATGCATTGCAAAGAAAAACCATGCTAGACAGTCAACGTGGCCTTTACGCAGATGCCCTTTCATCGTTTGATTCGCTTAGCAAAATGGAAAGCCAACAGGCTCGCATAAGCCAAATTGCTCCGCTGGTTGAGAGGATAAAATCGGTAATTGAATCCGAACAAAATTTAACTGTGCCTGTAACGATTGGCAAACAAGGAAGTTGGTTTCATACGTTAGTACGCAATCAATTTGCGTTTAACAATGTTGAGGGAGAACTCGACACGGTTGAAGTACGCTGTGATACACACCGAGAGAAATTCACAGTAGCTGAAAATCATATTTGGCGAATTCCCCCAAGCTGGGGGCAATGCCGCGTTATGGTGGAAGGTGATAGTACAACCACGTTTGATTTAATCGAAGTAGCACAAAGCTAATTTAAAAAGTTGTTGTCAGCGCAATTTGAAAAATGTGCTCCGAAAAGCGCTCACTCTGTTGAAAAAAACTTAGATTTTGTTGGTGTCCTCTATTTAGCTGCCATTCTGAAGTGATGAAAAAGCGCGGGTTTAGGTTGTACCGCGTGCTAATTGTCAGCGCACTTCCTCGGCTAGCATTTGGATCGTAGATATTTTCATCTTCGTCCTTCACTTGGAACCAGTCAGCGCGCACGGCGAGCGTTAACGATTGCCAGCCAAAAACGCTCATGTCTAAGGCTGCGGCAACATAAGCGCTCGCAAAGTCGTTCTCAACAATATGTTCCCCCATTAATGTATTGCCATAAAGAAGTTGAGAAAACAGCGTTAACTCGCGGCGGGGTAGATAACGCACAGTCAACGAATGGAAGCGTGTATGCCACGCATAAATGCGATCAGGATCGACGACGTTAGCGTTGGCGTTATTATCATAGTAGTAGTAGCGCATATCTGCTTTACGTTTATATGCCAAGTGCGCACCGAAGTAATATCCAAAGCGGTTGTCTATCTCTCTAAACGGCTCGGTCCATGCAGGGGCATTTAGCTTGTCTTCATCAACAACACCCGGTATAGGCAGAAAATTTATCTGATCATTATAAAGTGATTGTCTGTCGTGAAGCGCAAAACCACGCCATGAGAGCAGTGTTCCGGTCGTATCGTTACCCTTAAATAAGCTACCTAATATTTTCCATGACCAGTTGCTCTGCACTTGTCTGCCATTTTGCCTAAGGCTAACTTCAATGCCTCCGATTCTGAGTTCTTCACCGATCCAGCTGTTTATGGCTGAGTTAGTGAGGAAGTGAGGAGATAGCCAGCCAAAGTCTGTGTTTTCAGCAGATATAGCAGGGTAAAAGGCACCCACTTTTACTTCAGGTTTTATCGAGGAAGCACTAAGTGGCCGATACTTGAGATATAGCTGAGAAAAGTTGAGCCGCTCTTCGCCGTCGCTGTAAGCATTTAAAACACCAGATAATGTCCAATCATCAAACAAACGCAGGTTGGTTGAGATAACGGCTTGAGAGAGGTGTAAGCCATCATCTTCAAATCGCTGGTGGTTTTGGCCAAAGTCTTGGAAACTTTGCGTATTTTCTTTTAGCGCCCACGTTCCACGCAATAAAAAATCTGTTTCTGCGTAACTAGCTAACGAAAACGCTAGTGACAATAGCGTTAATAGTTGAGTACCAAACCGCATCAATAGTCGCCGAAACCAGAATCGAATCCGTCATCTCTGATTATGTTTGTATTAAGCATCCAGGTTACTTGAGTATCGGCAGACACAGAAATGGACTGTGGAGGGAAAGCCTTTTCACCTTCTACTTGTGGGTGCCAAAAACTTACAGTGTATTCACCATGAGGTAGCGAAACTAAACCCTGCCCCTGTATATCGGTCTTTCCATAATAAGGCGTGTCCGCAACAACAATGTAGCCCAGCATCCAATCGTGAATATTACAGCCAATATCGACAATACCAGCATTTTCAAAGCGTAAAGGCTCTGCGGTAAATTCTTTATAAAGCTTTAGTTCGAATTGCTTTGTCGAAGAAAATGAATAGACATGATGAAACAAGTTATCTGCATTAGGAAAGGTCACTTCAGTACCCGCTTTTACGACAAGCACGTGAGGAACAAACTGTTTGTCTATTTGATTCATTACGGCAGGTTCTTGATGCGGCATCTGATGCGCCTCTACCTCGAACTGAGGCTCAAAAAGAAACACGCCATTGTCGACGGGGGTGCCATCGCTATTATTCAGCGTTATAGAAAAACTTGCGGTGCGCTCATCTTGCCCTAATGCCATACTTGAACAAGCCATAATAAGAAGGGCGCTAAAAACTGTTTTGTGTTTCATTCAAGTACCACGGCACAAAGTATTCAAAGAAGACGTCTGTTGACTTAACCATAGAATAAACCCAGTAATATACAACTGCGTTACACCTTTAGTATAAGACCTTATTGGCTTCGACTTTATTTCGCTTTTAAGAAAACTTTCGCGCTAGTGCTTGTGTTTGACAGCGGTTAAACCTGAGCGAACTTTCTTACCAGGTTGTGATAAACATGATGTAGTCCATCAAGCTGCTCTCGCTCAGCGGTGCCGTCGTTAACCAATGACTGAATGCTTTGGTCAAGCTGGAAAAGGGTTTCACGCATTTGTTGGTCACTCACCATACTTTGTAGCCAGGTGATAGCGGCAACACGTTCACCTTTGGTCACAGGTGTGACTTTGTGAAGGCTTGAAGAGGGGTAGAGAATAGCGCTTCCCGCATCGCATTTAACTTTTTGCTCGCCAAATCCTGTTTGTATAACAAGCTCACCGCCTTCGTACTGGTCTTTGTCAGTAAGAAAGATAGTCATCGACATATCGCTGCGTAAAACATCGGGCGTATTAGGGATACGCATGATGGCGGCGTCTACATGATAGCCATAGGTTTGTGACTCGCTGTAGCGATTAAAGCAAGGTGGAAAAATACGTTGGGGTAGGGCAGCAGAGATAACTTTGGGATGATTGCCCAACTTACTCAGCAATAGGTTAGCAAGCTGTTGAACACGCTTGTCTTGTGCGTCCGCTTGGCCATTATTTTTGACGCCTGCAGCCATGCCCATCGCTGTGTTCTTGCCATCAACAAAAGGAACGTTAGAAAGCTGCTGACGAAACTGAGCAACTTCATTCTTCGTCAATAAGTCATCAATAATAATCATGTTTTCAACGCTTGTAAGAGTGTTTTTAATATAAAAAGACCTAGGCAGTTGTCTGCCTAGGTCATGCTAGCATTAAAATTCGTAGCTAACGGTACCTGTAATGTTGCGACCATCACCGATATACATGAAGGCGCCAGAACGGTAGGCTGCCGTCCAGTATTCTTCGTCAAATACGTTTCCAATGTTAACACGGAAAGTCAGTGACTCTGAGTGGTAGTAGTTAGCGAACAGGTTAACCACTTGATAGTCAGGAACTACGATGGAGTACTCACCGGTTTCAGCGTTATAGCCCGCTGCAGTATCTGGTTGACCACCATACATTTCTGACTGATAGCTGTAGTCTCCACCAAAGGCGAACTTCTCATTAGGCTGGTAGCGCATTTGAACGTAGAAGCTTTCGTCTGCGAAGTTACTTAGCGCAAGACCGATATTATCTTCGCTGTAAGACTCAAGAATTTCAGAATCCATAAATGCAGCAGACGCCTGAATGCTAAGCTTATCTGTGATATCACCGCTTAAACCAAACTCAATACCTTCTACACGGTTTTCACCGGTATTTAATGTACCTAGCGTTGAATAAGCATCACCTACACTCTCGTGTACATCACTTTTAGTAATGCGAAATAGTGCCGCGTTTGCTACAAGTTTCTCATCAAACAGCGACCACTTAGTACCAAGCTCAATATTTTCTACTTGCTCAGGGTCAGCTTGAGACGCTTGCTCTGGCGTACCACAAATACCGCCATAACCACAGTTAGCACCAAGATCTGATTCACCGCCGTTTATGTTGGTTGCCGTGCTATAAGAAGCGTAGATGTTGCCGTTTTCGGTCACATCGTAAACTAGTCCTAAATGGCCGTTGTAAAGCTCATCTTCGAAAGCATACACTTGCTCACCATCACGGCCTGACGTCGCATTGGTGTAGTCGTAGCTATCTACACGCAAGCCTGCGAAAACGTTAAGATTATCGGTAAGTTCGAAAGTATCCATAACGTACAGTGAGTAGGTTTCAATGTCGAACAAAGCGTCAGCATCACCACGGGTGTAGGTTTTGCCCATTAATCCGCTAATGTTGTCAACTTCATTGCCACTGCCATCTAGCAAGCAATAGCTTTCAGATACGCCACGACGCCCGCTGGTTAAGCAGTTTGATGGATTAGCGTAGTCCATATTAAATACGCCGTTGTCTACCGACTCGTCGGTATATTCAAAACCGAATACAAAGCGGTGATCAACGCCTGCAAAGGCAGTATCCCAGAAAAGGTTAAACTGTGTAGTTACGTAATCAACTTCCTGCCAACCTTGGTGGTTGCTTAACGATAGTGTGTATGCACCTGGTGCAGTAGGGTCGGTGGCGTCACGGTTAGTGCCACGCATACCGGTGGTAATATATTCGTTTTCCGTTTTACCTACGCGCGTTGCGTTATAAAAACGTAGGTTATCGCTAATGTCGTACTCTGTACGCAACGTGAATGTGGTTACTTCTGAATTCTGGAAGTCTTCGTCTTGTGCATATACGGGAATATCTTCAAGCGGGTAGCCTGCATCCCTGTCGTAATAGCTACCTAAGTCAGGAATGTCTTCAGCGTTTAGGTAATAAATATCCCCAGTGAACGACAAGCGATCGGTAGGTTGATTGACATAAGAAAGCTGAACCCCTTCACGATCACGCTCAATACCTTCGCGCCCAGGCTTATCTTCAGATGAATAAAGGCCGTTTAAGCGCACCGCGCTGGTCTCAGTTAACGTTTTATTTAAATCGACAGTTAAACGTGTGTGCTCATCGGTGCCAACCGCAGCATCAACACGGCCAAAGTTGTATGCAGTAGACGCTTTTTTGGTGATAGAGTTCACCGCACCACCTGAAGACCCACGTCCGGCAAACGTAGAGCTTGGACCCTTGGTAATTTCAACACGTTCGGTTGCGAAGCTTTCACGGGTTGTCATACCTGGATCGCGCAGGCCATCAACAAATACATCACTGCGTGCTTCGTGGCCGCGAATAATATAGCGGTCACCAAAAGCATTACCATTCTCACCTGTACCTAAGGTTACGCCAGCCTGTGCTTGCAGTATATCCTTTAGGTCTGTTCTACCACTTTCTTGAATTTGGTCTTGCGTAAGAACGCTAATGGTTTGTGGTGTGTCAACTAAATCGGCTAAACGACGAGGATCGCCAGATTTATTATAGCGGTAGATAGACTGCTGTACGCCGTGAATTTTAATGAGTTCTATGGCTTCGTCAGATACTGCTTTGCATTCAGCCGACGTCGTGTCGCTACACGCTTCTACTTCTTCTTGGGCCATTACAGCGCTACTGCCAAATGCCAAAGCTGCGGCAATGGTCTGTGCGCCCATTGTTAGTTTAGTGTTTTTCATCCTGTTTTCCTTGAGTGTGTGTAAGGAGGACGAAGTCTATTTAATAAAAATCGTCATGTAAACATAAATGATAAACATTCTCATTTGAATTGTTTGTAAAGTGTTTTAAATAAATCTTAACGCTTTGTATCAGAAGAGGTGGGAAATGTAGCTGTTACGACGACGCCAGATGCATCTTCCCTATCGTTTAAGAATAGTCGGCCCTTGTGAAATTGAGCGATCATATTGGCAATGTATAGCCCTAGACCTAAATGCGGAGATTGTGCAGCGTTTTGTACGTCGTTTTCTTTTCTTACCGAAACCATTGATTGAGTAAGTTGATTTTTCATCCCTCGGGGAAGTAATGGGCCTGGGTTACTTACGGTCAATGTTACTGACTTGTCATGCTTTTCCAGCTTAATGACTATTTCATCATTGTTCTGGCTAAAGTCGACAGCATTCGACACGACTTTATCGAACAGTTGAGCAATAAGCTCAGGCGACCCGTCAATAAGCAAGCTACTGTCTGTTGCAGTTAAGGTCCACTTTCTCAGCGCGTAGGTGTGTTGATAACCTTCTACGCACCCTTTGATGACTTGCACGATATTGAACGTTTCTAAGTCTTCTTGCTCTATTGCCTGTTCTAATCGGGTTGCTTCACTCATGCTGTTTAATATGGTGCTTAGACGATTTACGCCCGACTGAGCCCTTTCAACAAAAACCGCTTGTTGCTCGGAGTCATTATCGTGTAACAGCATATCTAAAGACGATTTCACCACAGCGATAGGTGTCCTTAGTTCATGAGACAGTCGAGACGCCATGTTTTCTAAATAAGAGTTATATTGCTGCAGTCGAGAGAGTACATCGGCGAACGAACGCGATAAGTCGCCAATTTCATCACGTTGATTTGATGTCGGCAAAGTGCCTATAATTTTTCCATTATCATCAATTACGGCTTCGGTGTTATCGCGAAGGGAGCGAATACGGTTTGAAATTCGCGTTGCGAACAGCAGCAGACCTAATGTTCCCAACGTCATTACAGCTAAAATAACGTGAAAGAGCTGTTCTAATGCTCGATTTCGCAATGTTCGAATACCATTCGTCGTTTGTTCTACAACAACCGCCCCCATTACGCCCCCTTCAATGAAAATGGGATAGGCAGCGGAAAGCACAATGGCCTTGTTATCGGGAGACAAGCGCCATAGTGAATCGGGTTGGCCGTTAAGCGCCGTGCCTAAATCCTGCCCTACTAATGCATAGGCATCGTCTAACTCGTCAATAAAGTCGGCAGGTGGTTGTGTTAGAATTTGATAGTAAAGTGGTAGTAACCACTCACTTTCTATCCAATTCCAAACAGCATTAGAAGACGTTTCTTTCTCGTCTACTTCAATACCGGTGGCCGATTGAATATCACCCGCGCGAGCAAGTACTCGCATGTGCTTATCTACGACCCACACCCTGGAATCGGCATATTTTAAACCTGCCAAAATACGCTCAATTTCGGGGGAAGGGGTAATAACAGTACCTAATTCAGCGAGATCATTCGTGTTTGCCGTTCCTAGCGCGTACTGCTTCAATCGACTTGCCTTATCGTCTACATCGACAATTGAAAATGCTAAGCCGCCTGTGGTCATTGATAGCGGAAAGCGCAGTTCAATATTGTAGCCCGTGGCTGTCTCTTGCCAGCGGCCTTGAATAGAGAGCGCGTTCTCTATTGCCCGCGTTGTAGATGTGTTGTCTGCGAGCTTGTACGCATTTACCCAGCCACTTTCGTACGGTGCAACAACATATCTTGCTAATTCACCCTGTGGGGTTTCCATGCCCACAAGTAAGTGGTCGCCTGTCTCCACGCTTAAACTATTGGGCTGCCGCCAAAGCAGCACGTCATCGCTCACTTCAAACATGGCATATAGAAATTGACCGTAGCGCCCTACCATATGCTTAAACGACAAGCTGGTGGGTTCTCCCGCATAGCCATTGTAATACTCAATAACTTCGCCACTGCCATACTCACTCATTAACTCACTGATTTGCTGCCAGTCGTTGAGTTCGCCATCCAGTCGAATAGGGGACGGGATAGGTGGCGCGTAAAGATCTGTGCCAGGGCGTACGTCTTGAAGATACGCCGATTGGCTATCAAATAAAGCGGGACGCTCATGAAGTGCAGTGGCCACAGCCCGCGCAGTGCCAATCATGGTTTGCTCTTGACCGTTTCGCAGATACTGCTCGAGTTCCCACACATAGTTATAACCCAAGTAGGGAATGGTGAATAAGAACAGCGACAGCACCATAAGCTGCAAACGAATAGAAAAGCGAAATCCCATGTTTTTAGTTGTTTGCCTTTATCTTTTAAATGGATGAAATGTGCTCACAATTTCAAGCCGGTTAAAGCTGCCAGCGATAACCCATGCCGTACACGGTGTCGATATGGTCGAAGTTTGAGTCAAGTTGAACAAACTTCTTACGCATACGTTTTATATGAGAAGTAATCGTAGTGTCGTCTACCACCATTCTAGACTCATCCATGAGCTGTTGGCGACTTTTCACATGACCGGGGCGCTTGATGAGCGCATGCAGCATCCAAAACTCAGTTACCGTTAATAAAACGGACTGGTTTTGCCAGCTTACCGTCATTCTTGACACATCTACTTTTAAGTCGCCCACTTTTAGCTCATCTTTTTGCTCTGTGGGTGCAGCAAGTAAGTCGGTACGTCTAAACAAAGCCGCAATGCGCGCAAGTAAGTGGGCCATGCTTATATCTTTGGTGAGGTAGTCGTCAGCGCCCATTCTAAGTCCGCTGATAGTGTCCACATCGTTATCTCGTGCTGTAAAAAAGATGATGGGAAGGGTTTGGGATAGGCCTCGCAGTTGCTGACACAGCATAAAGCCACCCTCAATTTCATCTTTTAAACCAATATCGATAATGGCTAGGTCGGGAAGGGTATGGTTAAACGCTTCAGCAGCAGAAGGCCTGTCCTCATAGGCATTCACACTGTAACCCTGCGCTTTAAGCGCCATAATGTAGTTCTCGCGAATGGCCGCGTCATCTTCCACTAATGCAATTGTCTTTGGCATTCATTAACCCGCAAATATTATTCAGATAATGCGCACACTATACCTATGATTAGCAGCGATTGCCTAAGTTCGGCATAAAATCCTCAAGCCTGCCTCATTTACGCCATATTTGAGGGGCGCATCGTGAACTTTAACCTTGGGACAGTCACCCACAATGTCCCGGAGCGCGGATTAATATAAGGCTCGGCGAGCAGCTTAACGTGCTAAATCTATGGGCACGCTAAATCACCATCACATTTCCACAATTACGCGCTTTTTCTGCCATGAATAACGGGTTTAATAGCATTTGTCCGTCGAGTTTAGTGCACGGCTTTTTTTAAGTGCTAAGCAAGCGAGGCGGATTGCTCTGTAGAGCCATTTCTGCATTCCCACGCTTTGCTAGGAAACCTGCCAGCGCCTTCTAAGCGGGCAATTATCTATGCAGACCGGTATTAAGCTACCCTTTGCGCTGCGTGCTACCCCAACGGTACGCGGCGCTTTTTTTTGGGGGTTGAAAAACGGTGTTTCCGCTCTCATTTAAAAGACGAAAGTTTAAACTGTTTAAAGCAACCACTAAACGCGAGTGTATTCATTTAATAGCATGAACTAGGTTACACTTCGTTAGTTGAGCGTTGTTAGCGACAGATAACTGCATCTCACTAAAGTTAATTAGGGCGTGCTGACCTTTGGTTTGCATCAAAGGTCAATACGTCTTAGTGATCACATTCTCACGACGGGCAAATCATGAAAGCGTTGGACATTAAAGGGTTAACCAAAACCTACAAAGGTGGCGTACAGGCACTAAAAGGCGTCGACCTTACAGTACAAGAAGGAGACTTCTTTGCACTACTTGGCCCAAATGGGGCAGGCAAATCTACCACTATTGGTATTATCAGTTCACTCGTTAATCAAACGACAGGCAATGTTTCGGTGTTTGGTTACGACCTTACAACGCAAAAAGAGCAAGCTAAAGCCTGCATTGGTCTGGTGCCACAAGAGTTCAACTTCAACCAGTTTGAAACTGTACTGCAAATTGTGTTGAATCAGGCAGGTTACTACGGCGTGCCTCGCAGCATTGCTAAAGAGCGCGCTAAAAAATACCTTGCTCAGCTTGATTTGTGGGAAAAACGCGATGCCCGCGCGCGGGAGTTATCCGGCGGTATGAAGCGAAGGCTGATGATTGCTCGGGCACTCATGCATGAGCCGAAATTACTTATTTTAGATGAGCCAACCGCGGGCGTAGATATTGAGATTCGTCGCTCAATGTGGGGTTTCTTAGAAGAGATTAACCGTCAGGGGATTACCATCATCCTCACTACCCACTATCTTGAAGAAGCAGAAATGCTGTGTCGCAATATCGCTATTATTAACAAGGGCACCATTGTCGAGAACACCAGCATGAAAGCTTTACTATCTAAGTTAAGCCTAGAAACCTTTGTGTTGGATATCAAAATTCCAGAAGGTGTGTCGAACACAGATAACCTACTAACGGGCTTTGAACAGCGTTTGATTGACGACCATACCCTTGAAGTAGATGTTGAAAAAACGGAAGGGTTGAACCCGGTTTTCACTCAGCTAAGTGAAAAGGGTATTCAGGTAATGAGCATGCGCAATAAATCAAATCGCCTTGAAGAGCTATTTGTGCGTTTAGTTGAATCAGCGAAGCAAGCTGGCTAAACCCATAGCAGGTAAAGGTGAAGAACATGAAAACTGAAAGTACACACATGAACACAGAAGAAAACGTGGGTTGGTTTAAACAAAACTATGTGGCGTTAACCACTATTTGGATAAAGGAATGCACGCGCTTTTTGCGCATATGGGTACAAACCCTTGTGCCGCCAGCTATTACAATGAGCTTGTACTTCGTGATATTCGGCAGCCTCATTGGTAACCGAATTGGCGAGATGGGCGGCTTTACTTATATGGAATTTATTGTGCCTGGCCTTATTATGATGTCGGTGATCACAAACTCCTACGCCAACGTGTCATCTTCATTTTTTAGCGCCAAATTTCAGCGCAATATTGAAGAGCTATTGGTGTCACCAGTACCCACCTCGGTCATTATTCTGGGGTATGTTGGCGGCGGCGTAGCCCGGGCTATTCTCATAGGTATTATCGTTACCTTGGTGTCGCTGTTTTTCGTTGATGTACAAATACATAATTTGGGCATTATTGCGCTCACGCTGTTACTTACTTCTACCCTGTTTGCAACTGCAGGCTTAATTAACGCGGTATTTGCGAAAACCTTTGATGATATTAGCGTGGTGCCAACATTTGTATTAACACCGTTAACCTACTTAGGTGGCGTGTTTTATTCCCTATCGCTACTGCCTGAGTTCTGGCAATGGGTAAGTAAGGCAAACCCTGTTGTGTATATGGTTAACGGGTTTCGTTATGGCTTCTTGGGGGTCTCTGACGTAAACGTAACCTTATCGCTTACATTATTAGTAGGCTTTAACGCGCTGTTATTCAGTGTTGCGTACTATTTGCTTAAAACCGGTAAAGGTATTCGTAGCTAATGGCCAGTGGTAATTCTAGAGAAATCACAACATCACAGGTAGGCATTCACGATAAGTTAGACGACTTAGTGAAAAAATACCAAGCGAGTGAAAATAAGCGACCTATTAGCGACCATACACAAGCCGCTTTTGATGATGTTAGCGCGTGGCTTGAAGGCTTTAACGACGCTAGTAGCGAGATCATTTTAGACTCATGCTGCGGCGTTGGCGAAAGTACGGCGAATATTGCAAGAGCTAACCCCAATGCGCGCGTTATCGGCATTGATAAGTCGGCGCTGCGGGTGGATAAACACGAGCATTACAGCGCACAGCAAGACAACTATCGGGTAATTCGTGCCGATGTAAATGATTTTTGGCGCTTAGTAAAGCAGTCAAGTTGGAACGTAACGCAGCACTTTTTGCTATACCCCAATCCGTACCCTAAAAAGACCCAGGTTCAAAAGCGCTGGCATGGTAGCGCGGCTATGGTTGACCTGATGGCCATCACCCCCAATATTGAGGTGCGTAGCAATTGGCTCATTTATCTAATGGAATTTGCGCAAGCGGCTAAACATTACGGCATGGTATCTGATTTATCTGAAGTCACTGGCGATGATCACATGACGCCGTTTGAGCGAAAGTACCGAGGTAGCGGTCAGGCGTGCTGGCAGCTTAACTGCCGTAGTGAAGAAAGCTGACATTTTATTGAGCAGTTGATAATCTAGTGGTTCATGCTGTATCAGTGCTTCTGCGCCTTTTTAACGTTGGCAACGGGCGGACTAAAAACGTACCCTTGTGCGTATTTAATAGAGAGGCGCTTAACTTTCTCTAGGTGCTGTTCATCTTCTACTTGTTCTGCAATAGTGCTTACACCGTGTCTTTCGCAAAGTGAAAGTAAATAGTCAACGTATTCTCGAACCGCTTCTTGCTGCTCGTAGTGCTTCACTAGCCCTCCCGCTAGTTTTATTCCCCTGATAGGTAAATTCATCAGCGCGCGAATATTGCCAGGGCAAGAGCCTACGTTGTCGATAAAAACACCTAGACCTGCGTGAAGGCTTCTATCAATGAATCGATTCAAACGTTTTGGGTTAGAAAGCGCTGCAGATGCACTAACCTCAATACTCACTCTTTCCGGGGTAGGGTAGCTGGCTAGGTGTGTTAGGAGCGTGTTAGTGAGTAGTTCGTCGTCCAGATCTTTTTCGGTAATGTTAATATTCCACGGAACGTTAGTGTCGTGAAAATAGCTGGCGCACTGTTCAAACATACTCGCAGCGAGTGTTTTTACATGTTGCTCTCTATCAATTAAGTATAAGAATTCACTAGGTAAAAAAGTTCTATCGCTTCGTGTAATAAGCCTCGCTAAGCATTCATATCGCCAAACGCCATGGCTACTTAGGTCAACAATGGGTTGGAAATAAGGCACAATATCTTCGATTGAAAAGTCCTCTGATATTTCTCTTATCGGCATAAACTTAACTCCGCAATCCCACGTAAAACTACGTCAAAGGTTATTAGTACTTAAGTGAAACCCCTGATTTACTTTTTCTTAATTATTCATAAATTAAATATAGTAGACAGCGGTAAACTTTGCGGTACTAATTTTATAAAGGTATTGTGTGGTTACGCATGTAGCTTTACAGCGCTTTAACGAGTAAAAAGCAAAGCGCTCTACATAAGCTTCCTTCAATAATTTCTATCAATTGCGCGTGTCTACTACTTGGCGGTGATAATAATCTGATGTAAAGTGCGTGACCCTGAAAGTGTTGTGTTAAGTTTTCAGGTTTGACAACGAAAGGACCAAGTCATAGATGTTCGCCAGCGCTATATCGATAAACAAGGTGTAGCGACTATTTAACGCCTAGCTATGTTAAATAGTGGGTAACTAGCATTAAGGGAAAGTAAGTGTCGGGCCGGTATCCTACCAAAGCGCCTGTTTATTTCGCACAGAAACCGTAGCGAAATGTGTGATAGTTTTTATATGAGGTGTGTTGAGTGGGTGAAGCGCAAGTTAGTTTAGAGCACCTGTTTAGGGTCTTTACCAAGCCTGAGCACAAAGACTCAAAGCTTGCTCAAATAGAGCAGCATTTATCTGACAATATCTTAGATTTTTTGTCGCAGCACGTGGTGACAAAAAAGACATCGTTAGAAGAAGTTGAAAAAGACTTTTCAGACTCCAAAGTACCTGAGTCACCTGAGTTTGTTTCTACCCATGCTGAAAGCTTACTCGATAAGCTCGTTGCGCACTCTGTAAATACTTACTCGCCTACGTTTATTGGTCACATGACCTCTGCGCTGCCTTATTTTCACCTGCCGCTTTCAAAGTTAATGGTAGGGCTTAATCAGAACCTGGTTAAGATTGAAACATCTAAAGCGTTCACTCCACTAGAGCGTCAAGTACTGGGAATGATGCACAACCTTGTGTACGACCAGCCTCAAGGGTTTTATGACGAACACCTACATAGTGCTGCCCATTCATTAGGCGCTTTTTGCTCTGGCGGCACCATTGCCAACATCACTGCCCTATGGGTGGCTCGCAATAAATTACTTGGCCCACAAAAAGGGTTTTCAGGTGTGGCCAAAGCAGGTCTTGCTGCTGCATATCGTCACTATGGTATCAACAACTTAGGCGTGATGTGCAGTAAACGGGGGCACTATTCACTGTCAAAGGCTGTGGATGTATTGGGGTTAGGTCGCGAGCAACTGTTAACGGTGCCTGCACCGAAACAAACCCTTGATCCAGCTAAAGCGCTTCGCATTGGTAAACGCTATCAAGAGGAAGGCAATAAGCTTCTTGCTATCGTTGGCGTGGGCGGCACCACCGAAACAGGGCACGTAGACCCGCTAGATGAGCTTGCTGACGTAGCCGAAGAATTAGGGTGCTGGTTCCATGTGGATGCAGCATGGGGCGGAGCTACGTTATTCTCGGCGCGTTATCGCGACAGACTAAAAGGTATTGAGCGAGCAGACTCAGTCACCATTGATGCACACAAGCAAATGTACGTACCTATGGGCGCGGGCATGGCGCTTTTCAAAGATCCACAAAATGCCAACGCGGTAAGGCATCACGCCCAATATATTTTGCGTGCAGGCTCTAAAGACTTAGGGGCTACCACGCTAGAAGGCTCTCGTAACGGCATGGCTATGATGGTGTATTCGGCACTGCATATATTCGGTCGCAAAGGGTATGAACTGCTTATTGATCGCAGCATTGATAAAGCCAAAGACTTTGCGCAGATGATTGATAAAGCCCAAGACTTTGAATTGACGACTACACCTATTCTATCACTGTTGACTTATCGCGTTTGTCCCGCTGAAGTGCAGGAAAAGCTGAAGCATGTGAATGCTAAAACCCGCAATGCCATTAATGAAAAGGTTGATGCTCTTGTTGTTGCGGTACAAAAGCAGCAGCGTGAAGCAGGTAAGTCTTTTGTGTCTCGTACTCGCCTAGAAGCGCCTGATTACCCTTCCCAGTGTATTACGGTATTTCGCGTAGTGTTAGCGAATCCGCTGACTAGCCATAACGACTTGGCTGCAATTTTGGCTGAGCAGCACTTAATTGCGAAAGAGACTCAGGCTTGGAAAGAACTAATGGATTTTGTTCGCGAAACAGAAGAAACAGAAACCGTTGCTTCTTAACAGCGGACTCTAATAGCTGACGGTAACAGCAACACACAAAAAACGCCCGATGCAGGCTCTGTTTAGGAGTAATGCATCGGGCGTTTTTTCGTTGTAAGCGGCTTTCGCTTAACGTCGTGTAATTTGCATATTATCGATTAAACGGGTTTTACCCATAAACATAGCAACCAGTAAAACTAACTCTTTGTCGCTGTCGCTAGCCGGTTCAAAGGTGGCGGCGTTAACTACCTGACAGTAGTCTTTCTTAAAGCCTTTCGCTTCAAGATTACTAACCATGATGTTTTCAAGCTCAACAAAGTTGGTGTTTCCGCTTTCTATACCCGCTTTTATACGCTGCATTTCTGCAAAAATAGCACTCGCGGTCGCTTTTTCTTCGTCTGTGAGGTAGCCATTTCTAGAGCTCATTGCCAGGCCTGACGTTTCGCGCTCAGTAGGCACACCATGGACCTTTACAGCCATCGACAAATCACGAGCCAAAGCGCGAATAACTTGTAGCTGTTGGAAGTCCTTTTCACCAAAAAACGCATCGTCTGGCTGTACCATGTTGAAAAGCTTGGTGACTACGGTAGCGACGCCGCGAAAGTGGCCTGGACGACTTGCCCCGCAATGAGAGTCGGAAATGCCGGGTACTTCAACGAATGTCTGTGCCTCGAGACCTGCCGGATACATTTCCGCAACGCTAGGTAAAAACACCGCGTCTACACCCACAGAAATCAGCTTAGCTTTGTCTTCTTCAATAGTGCGTGGATAAGCGTCTAAGTCTTCGTTTGCGCCAAACTGCATAGGATTAACAAAAATGCTAACTACCACTTTGTCGTTATGCGCTTTCGCTTTTTTTACTAGTTTGAGATGACCATCATGCAGGTTGCCCATAGTCGGAACAAAACCTACGGTTTCACCATTGCGTCGCCACGTATTTACGGTGTCGCGCAATGCCGAAATACTATCAACCACCTTCATAATTAACCTCGTTACTCGAAGCTGTGTTCAGTCGATGGAAACGCACCGCTTTGCACATCTTCAATATATTTTGATACGGCTTTGCGCATATCGCCAGTTTCCACTAGGTAGTTCTTTGAGAACTTCGGCATATAGTTCGCGCTGATGCCAAACATGTCGTGCATCACTAGAATTTGACCGTCGGTATCTTTGCCTGCCCCAATACCGATTACCGGTATGGTTAGCGCTTCGCTAACCGCTTTGCCTAGCGATGAAGGCACGCACTCAAGCACCAATAACTGAATGCCCGCTTCTTCCAGCGCTTTCGCTTCACTTAGCAGCTTTTCAGCTTGGCTCGCTTCGCGGCCTTGTACTTTAAAACCACCAAATACGTGTACTGACTGAGGCGTTAAGCCTAAATGGCCGCACACAGGTACGCCGCGTAAGTTCAAGCCTTTTATGGTGTCGCATAACCAGCTTCCGCCTTCCATCTTAACCATGCTTGCACCTGCAGCCATGAGTTTTGCTGCATTGGTGTAGGTTTGCTCCGGCGTGGCATAAGACATAAACGGCATATCGGCCAACACGAAGGCGCGTTCAGTGCCGCGACGCACACTTTTCGTGTGGTAGGCAATGTCATCGATGGTTACCGGTAAGGTGTCATCTTCACCTTGAAGAACCATGCCTAAAGAGTCGCCAATAAGCAGGGCGTCAACGCCTTGTTCGTCGAACATTTTGGCGAAGCTGGCGTCGTAAGCGGTTAAAGAGGTGATCTTTTCCCCGGCCTGCTTTTTCTTAAGCAAGCCCGATACAGTTACTTTCTTCATGACATGTCTCAGATTGATATTGTTGGTATCGTGTGGCGAACTATACGGATTTTACCGCTAATTGGAAGAGCGTAGACGACGAAGTCCGTCTAGGGAGCAATTAGCAACCCATGCTGATATGGGTTTACCGTCGTGCATAACCATATTGGGCGCAATTTCAAACAGCGGAACCATAACGAATTCGCGTTCAGCCATGCCGTAGTGGGGAATGATTAAGTCTGCGGTGTCGATGGTTTCGCTACCGTACAACAATATATCCAAATCCAAGGTGCGTGGGCCCCAGCGCTCACCTTTGCGCTCGCGACCTTCTTCCAGCTCAATGCGCTGCAGCTGTTTCAATAAGCCGTGCGGTTTTAACGAAGTTTCTATTAAGCATACCGCGTTAATATAGTCAGGTTGGTCTTGCGGCCCCATCGGTTTACTAGAATAAAGTGAAGAGGTTTTAAGTACGCGGGTGTCTTCTATTTGGCCAATAGCATCAAACGCGCGCTGTGCTTTTCCTTGGCTATCGCCAAGGTTGCTACCTACACCAATGTACACATGCTCTTTATGCATCAGGACCTCGTTTCGCTGGTTTACGCCTGCGCTTACGCGGGGCTCCTTTTGCGCCTTCGCTTTTGCGAAGTGCGTTAAGCATGCCTTTCTGCTTACCGTTGTCAGCGTGCTGGAAGTGCGTCCACCACTGAGCTAGCTCAAGCAGATCGCCACCTTCAATTTGGCCGCGGGCAAGCAAAAAGTCATAGCCTGCTCTAAATTTAGGGTGAGTAAGCAATTGAAACGCGCGACGACCAAAGCGTTTTGGTAGGCGTTGCTGTAAAATCCAGATATCTCGAACCACGGTAGAAAACCGTTTCGGGATCATAATACGTTGCGTTTGACGAGCGATAACCTCGCCTGAAGCGATATTAAATGCATCGTGAGCGTTTAAGCCAGATTCGCTTTGTAAGCGTTGTGACTGCTCTTCGACCGGATACCACAACAAGGCTGCATATAAGAAAGCTGGAGTGACACGCTGATCGTTGTTAATGCGTTCATCGGTATTAGCAAGTACGCGACGTACAAACTGCATTTCTCGGCTGTTTTCATCTTTTAAAAACGGCGTTAGCTGAGGGAATAATGGCTCTATTAAGCCGTATTCGTGCAGCATTAAGAAAGTTTCTTCACCCTTACCCGATAAAAACAGTTTAAGGGTTTCTTCAAACAAGCGCGCAGGTGGAATGTTCTGTAAAAGGTTGGCCAGAGATTTAATTGGCGCAGCGGTTTTCGCTTCTATACGCATGCCAAGTTTAACGGCAAAGCGCACCGCACGCAGCATGCGTACTGGATCTTCACGGTAGCGTGTTTCCGGGTCGCCAATAAGCTCAACTTCTCGTTTTTCTATAGCGGCTAGGCCATTCGCGAAGTCTTTTACCGTAAAGTCGGCCACACTGTAATACATGGCATTAAAGGTAAAATCACGGCGCTCAGCATCTTCTTCAATGGTGCCAAATACGTTGTCGCGAACTAACTGACCATGTGCGTCACGCTTTGCAATAGCTTTGCCTTTAGGCAGATCTTCGTCTTCGTCGGACTCTTGGTGATGCCCACGAAAAGTAGCAACTTCAATAATTTCGCGGCCAAATACAATATGGGCTAAGCGAAAGCGCCTGCCTATAAGGCGGCAATTTCTGAACAAGCCTTTAATCTGTTCAGGTGTGGCGTTCGTCACCACATCGAAATCTTTTGGTTCGTGACCCATCAAAATGTCGCGTACACAGCCCCCTACCAAATAGGATTCGAAGCCAGCTCCATTAAGGCGATACATTACTTTCAATGCATTTGCGCTTACGTCTTCGCGAGATATACCGTGTTCTCCACGGGTCATAGTCCTTGGCTTCAAAGCGTTAGGAGACGAACTCTCTTTTGAAAAAGCGCGCTTAACAGATTTAAAAACACGATGAATGATGATGGTATCTCCGCAGACTATAAAGGTTCGCTATAATAAGTGGATTCATGCTGTGGAACAATAATTTCGGGCGTTTTCACTACTTTTTTCCTATCCCACATTGAAATAGCCGTCTTAAGCGCTGAATCAATATCACCAAATTCTGACGCATTTGGAAAGGAAAAGCCCAAAAAGTGCATCACACGCACAATATTGCTAAGCGCTGTTTCGTTTTTAACAGGCGCTGCACGGTTTTGTTTACTTAGTTTTCTGCCTGGCGCCACGGCCGCTACCGGCACGTGACCATACTTAGGGGAAGTGTAACCCAGCGCGTGGTACACGGCGCGCTGTAAAGGCGTCACGTCAATTAAATCACAGCCTCTAATGACATGGTTAACTTGTTGAAATACGTCATCTAAAATGACCACAAGGTTATATGAAAACAAGCCATCTCGTCGTTTCAGCACTACGTCTTCGGCTATTAAATCAGCGTTTGAACTAGAGGGCATAACTTTGCCCATGAGCGCGTCATCAAAGGGTTCAAGTTGCGTGTCTATTTTTAAACGGACGGCACAGTCCTGTGTAGCTGAGTGCACCGGCTCAGTCCGACAGTGGCCGTTATAAATACCGCCCATGGCTTTAATTTGCTTACGTGTGCAGGTACAAAAATAGGCTTTTTCTTGTGTAAGCAAGTCATCGAGTACCGCTTGATAGCGGGCATGTTGTTGGCTTTGATAGATGACGTCGCCGTCCCAATACAGGCCGTGGGCTTCTAATGTGGTGAGTATGTCTTTATCGACACCTGCAATACACCGAGGCTCGTCTATATCTTCCATGCGAAGTAGCCATTTTCCGCTATGGCTTTTAGCATCCAGGTAGCTGGCAACAGCAGTAACTAACGAACCGAAATGGAGTTGGCCGGATGGAGAGGGAGCAAAACGCCCTACATAGTGGTTATGCATAATAAAGACTTAACAAAAAGCCCCATCTTTTCGGGATGAGGCTTTCTATATCAACTAATCTAGGTGTGTAACTTAACCTTGAAGTTGCTTTTCTTTTATTTCAGCCATGGTCTTACAGTCGATACACAAATCTGCTGTAGGACGCGCTTCTAAGCGACGAATACCAATTTCGATACCGCATGAATCGCAGAAGCCGAAATCATCTTCTTCAATTCGCTTAAGCGTTTTTTCAATTTTCTTTATCAGCTTACGCTCACGGTCTCGTGTACGTAACTCAAGACTGAACTCTTCTTCTTGGGCTGCACGGTCTACAGGGTCAGGGAAGTTTGCTGCTTCATCCTTCATATGCGTTACCGTACGGTCAACTTCTTCACGAAGCTGGTTACGCCATGCTTTAAGCAATAGACGAAAGTGCTCCATTTGGGGCTCGCCCATGTATTCTTCGTCAGCTTTTGGCTCGTACGGCTGTAAACCTGCCAGCGCTAATAGTCCTAGGGATTTTGTTTCTTTTCCTGTTGGCATCTGCCACATCTCCTACACTACGACATCCATCTTGTCCTGATTGGACCGATATCTATATCAGACTCGACAGCTTCAGGCAATCAATCGTGTCTATGTAATTATTATGCTGGTGTATTGCATTTATAAATTAGCCAGGTTTTTGTCATTTGACCTGCTGGCTACCAGCAAACGCATTAGTGCGTTCTCCCACTAAAACAAGGCGCAAATATGAAGGCGAAATGAAAAAAATCAACCTATTTTTTATAAAATCAAAGGGAGTGTTTGATTTAATAGGATTTTTTGTTCGTCTATTATACAGCTCGCAGCCAAAATCGTTACACCAGCGTTTGCGGCAATCTTTACGCTTTCTGCATAAGTTGGATCAATATGCCCTGCCACTTGTACACTTTCGATAGCGGTGTGTTGTACGCAGAATAATAGACTGGTTTTAATACCACTTTCAGCTAAACGAGCAAGTTCTAAACAGTGCTTCGCGCCGCGCTGGGTAACAGCATCGGGGAAGAACCCTTTGTTTTCATCTGCTAAGGTAACGGATTTAACTTCCATATACTGAATAACACTCTGATGTTCAGCATTTTTTCGACTTAATGCAAAGTCGAACCGGCTATTGGCGGTTGGAGGTGTTACTTCTGCTTTCCAATCTGTGATGTCTGAAAATTCGCTTAGCACCTTGTTATCTAGCGCTTCCGCCACCAGTTTATTAGCATTGTGCGTATTAATGCCGATGAAGTGACCGTCGAAGGTTTGGGCTAGCTCCCATGTATACTTGAGTTTTCGATTTGGGTTGGTGGACTCACTTAAAAAAACAGTGTATCCAGGAACAGCGCAGCCAGTCATAGCGCCAGTATTTGGGCAATGTGCGGTTACAATAGTGCCGTCGTCTAGCTCAACATCGGCAAGAAATCGCTTGTACCTTTTTATAAGGGTGCCGCGTAATAAGGAAGGTGAAAACTTCATGTGTTGCCTTTTTTAGAATCTAGGTGAAAACACGTTAGTGTGTTTAGCTAATTGATATGTGTGCTTTTGAACGTGCACGCATAGCGTATGCGCGTAGCGAACAACAAGCGCAGTAAACAAGGCGCCAGAGAGTAACAAACATTTGTGCACGCGCAAAAAGCGCTTTGCAATAATATAACGATGTAATAAGGAATAAAACGCAATGGCAGAATTTACCGTTAGCCTTTCTAGAAACAATGCTGAAGCAGTGTGGGGCGAGAGTGCTAAGCTTTCTTTCACTGAATCAGGTGCAGTTATTCACCTGCCTGACGACAAGCTTAATGAGCGTTTAATTCAGCAAGCGGCAAGAAAGCTAGATGGCTTAAGCCTGCCAGCAGTTACGCTAAGCGGTGACTGGCATAAAGAGCAGCAGTGGGCTTTTGCACTAAGCTTTACGCGTGCGCGTAAGCCAGCGTCAATAAAATGGGCCGAAACGGCTGACAAAGAAGCGCTAGAGCAAGAATACGCGGCGTTACTATTTACCCGTCAGCTAGTAAATGAAACGCCGGAAGACTTAAGCCCTGAAACCTTAGCAACCCGCGCAGCACAGTGGCTTAAGTCACTAGGTGGTGACAAGGTCACTTACTCAATGACGGTAGGTGAAGATCTAAAAGAGCAGGGCTGGATTGGCATTTATAATGTGGGCCGCGGTAGTGAACGTCCCCCTGCAATGCTGGTACTTGATTACAACCCAACAGGTAATACGGATGCGCCGGTTGATGCCGTACTCGTAGGAAAAGGCATCACGTTCGACAGCGGTGGCTACAGCATAAAATCTAGCGAAGGCATGTTAGATATGAAATGTGACATGGGCGGCGCAGCGACGGTAACAGGCGCATTAGGGTTATCTATTTCTCAAGGCAGTGAAAAGCGTATTCAGCTTATTTTGTGCTGTGCAGAAAACCTTATTAGCGGTCATGCTTATAAATTGGGTGATGTGCTTACCTATAAAAATGGGGTAACCGTTGAAGTGGTTAATACCGATGCCGAAGGACGTTTAGTGTTAGCTGATGGCCTTATGGCGGCGACAGAGACGGGCGCACCGTTAATCATTGATGCGGCAACACTAACCGGTGCTGCGGTGGTCGCACTGGGTTCTGACTACCATGGCGTATTCTCGTTAGATGACAATGCCCGCGAACAAATGCTTAAAGCAGCAAAGGCAGAAAACGAACGTTTCTGGCCACTCCCTCTTGAAGATTTTCACGCAGAGCGTTGTCCATCTGCGTTCGCTGATACAGCAAACAGTCGCCCAATGAAAGGCGGCGGCGGTGGCGGTGCGTCAAACGCTGCGGGCTTTTTATCACGCTTTGTTAAGCCTGAAGGCTGGGTGCATTTAGATTTAGCTGCGGCCTACCATGGCGGGGCAACCTCTGAAATGCCGGTAGGGGCTACAGCGAAAGGCATTCGCTCCATTGCGAGAATGCTTAAAGACTATAGTGCATAAACTAAAACAGCACTCGGCGGCGTGAATGGCCGCCGAACGCTGCTTTTTTCTTCAACTTTTACGACATTTCACATCGCCTTTATTTTGTGAATCAGATGCCGCCTAAGCGTTCGGCCAATGTTTTATAACGCTCGACATCGCCACTATCGAAAAGTGGATTGCCATCAGCATCTTTGTCTTTAGATACTAAAAGGCTTTCACGCTCAAGACGCTCTACACGTACCTCTTGAACGCCTAAAAATGCAGCTACTTCTTTAACTGTCATCAAACTCATTGCAATTATTCCTATTTTGATTGTTATCGTTATTGTTTTGTATAAACAAAGCCTCTGCTCTAGGCGAAGCCAACCATTTTCTATTATTACATCAGAGGCGCTATTCTTTAGACATTACCTAAAAGGCGAAAAAACTCCGAGCGACTACCGTGTGTTGATTCCTATTGTCTTAGTTAAGCGCATTTTCTCTTTTTTTCGAGTCTTTTTAGCGATTCTTTTGTTGTGTTACCTTGGTATAGAACCATTATATCTTCAGCAAAACGCCGCAATTACAAGCATTTTAAGTCTCGCTGTTTGTGTAACTATCTGTGCGGAATGATTTAACCGTTATCAAAGAATCGCCACAGAATGTTAAAAGGTGTTTTTAACTCTCACCGCTTGGTTTACCATTGCGCGCCAAAGCCATCATTCAGCATATATCTTGAGTTATACTCTTGAGTTTGTGCTTAAATTGAGTTCACGCTCTTAATCGGAGACAGAAAATAAATGGATACTTGGTC
Source organism: Alteromonas sp. V450 (assembly GCF_001885075.1). NCBI lineage: Bacteria > Pseudomonadati > Pseudomonadota > Gammaproteobacteria > Alteromonadales > Alteromonadaceae > Alteromonas > Alteromonas sp. V450. The sequence continues at coordinate 2,907,437 of NZ_MODU01000004.1, read as the reverse complement.
CGCTGCCGTTATGCTCTTTCTGATCATGGATCCTCTCGGTAACCTGCCGGTTTTCATGTCGGTGCTAAAATCGATTGAGCCGAAACGACGTCAGTTTATTCTCATTCGTGAGTTATTATTCGCCCTTGGCATCTTATTTCTATTTCTATTTAGCGGTCAATCGGTGCTCAACTTTTTAAATGTGGAGCAAGAAACCGTGAGCATTGCTGGAGGTATAATTTTATTTCTTATCGCGCTGAAGATGATATTTCCGTCTTCTGGTAACCCAAGCGGACTCGCGGTAGGGGAAGAGCCTTTTTTAGTGCCGCTCGCTATTCCTATGATTGCTGGGCCTTCAACGCTAGCAGCACTAATTCTGCTAGCTAATCAAGCACCAGACAGAATGGTGGACTGGTCGATTGCGCTTGCTGCGTCGTGGTCAATTAGCGCAGTGATTTTATTATTCTCAAATGTATTCCATAAAATTTTAGGGGAACGTGGCCTAGTTGCGATGGAGCGATTAATGGGTATGATCCTTGTTATGATCGCCATCCAAATGCTTCTTGATGGCGTTACCAAATATTTCATGCATGCCACTGGAGCCCTTTAAATGGCAAAGCAAAAACTAAATACCTTTGGGCGTGTTCGCGCCTTGGAAGGCTGGAAAGCCGTTGCATTTGGTGCGGCGTTACTAGAACGAATGTTGCCCAACTACATGCTTTTTTGCGAATTGACAGAAAGCGGCGACGCAAGTGCACTGCGCAACTGTTTAAACTTAGTGTGGGAAACGCTGAAGTCTCCTAAGAGTAAATTTAATATTGCCGTGCAGCTAGAGAAAGTGGAAGTTGCTACGCCCGACACCAGCGAACACGACAATTACGGCGTTTATCCGGCCATTGATGCGGCGATTGGGCTAGCCGGGCTTCTTAACTTGATGGCTGGAGATGATCCACAAGGTGCCGTGGTGATCAGTAAATTGTCTCAAGGCAGTGTTGAAGCCTTTTTACTAGAAAGTGAAGAGGCGGACGACGAGACCGTAAAAGAGCACCCGTTGATGGCATTTGAAGTTGAGGTACAAAACGAACTGCTTGATTATGTTGAGCAAGCTAAGTACCCAGCGAAAGCGGCAGACGAGATGAAAGCCCTTGCCTTGGAAGCTGGTATCTCAAATATTGGTCTTGAACTTCAATAAATGTACGATGTGAGATTAGCCTAGCTAAAACCATTGCTAGGCTTCGTGCATGTACGTGTAGTTCATGCGCTTTTTCTTCTGGCGTCTTTTGTTTTGAATGCCGAGTGTTTAGCCAAAACTCACAGCAAATTCAAGCTCAACTGCGCTACGTCAATCAGCTTACCTCAATTAACATATAGCGAAGCGCACTTGTTTGCTTGTCTTTAATAATTTTCCAATGGGCAGGGAGAGCGGGTGTTGTCAGCGTACTCTCGTGCTCTATGTATACCACGCTACCGCTTTGAACAAGTTTGTTGTCTTCTAACGCAGCTAGCGTAGGCGCGACTAATGATTTTGCAAATGGCGGGTCGACGAAGACAATGTCGTAAGGTGTTGTGCTAATACCGCTTAGAATACCGAGTGCATCACCTTGATGGACAGCAGCCGATGCCTGGTCGTTTGCTTTTAGCAACGTAAGGTTGCTCTTAAGTTGACTTGCCGCTTGTTTATCGAGTTCTATAAAATCGCAATGTGCAGCATAGCGAGACAATGCTTCTAAGCCCAACCCACCAGAACCCGCAAATACATCTAGGCAGCGTGCATCGTTGATAAAAGGCATCAACCAGTTGAATAAGGTTTCTTTATTTCTATCTGTGGTTGGCCGTAACCCTTCAGCATTAAGCACGGGTAACTTTCTACCACGCCATCGACCACCAATAATGCGTACTTGGCCAGCGCTATTTGCGCCTTTTACTTTCCCATTTTTTGGTGAAAGACGTTTTTTTGCAGAAGATGGTGCCCGAGTAGGGCGAGAAACTCGCTTCATAGTGGCTGACAATGGTATCATGCGTTCATACATTAGGCGGCAAGTGTAGCCGAATTTGATAAGAATTTATAAGGATTTGTCCTAACGATGTCGAAACTTTTTGGCTGGTTCAATAAGAACAAGAAAGCAGAGAAACAAAAAGCCCAAGCGGAAGAAGAAGCCCGCCTAAAGGCAGAGGCTGAAGCTGAAGCACAGGCGAAGGCTCAAGCAGAAGAAGATGCTCGCTTAAAGGCAGAGGCTGAAGCTCAGGCAAAAGCGCAAGCGGAAGAAGAAGCTCGCGCTAAGGCAGAGGCTGAAGCGCAGGCAAAAGCGCAAGCGGAAGAGGAGGCCCGCGCTAAGGCAGAGGTTGAGGAAAAGCCGAAAGAAAAGAAATCGCTATTTGCGCGTTTGAAAGAAAGCTTATCTCGTACAAAAGAGAACTTAGGCAGCGGTATAGTTAGCCTGTTTAAAGGTAAAACCATCGATGACGAGCTGTATGAAGACCTTGAAACACAGCTTTTAGTCGCTGATGTTGGTATGGATACCACGCAAAAAATCATCGATCACCTAACGGACAGCGCCTCTCGAAAAGATTTGAAAGATGCCGAAGCCTTGCTGGAGATCATGAAGCAGCAAATGTCGGGCATGTTGTCTCAAGTGAATCAGCCTCTATCAGACGTGATGCAGGCGCATGATTCAAGTGAAGGTCCGTTCGTTATCTTAATGGTCGGCGTAAATGGTGTGGGTAAAACCACAACTATTGGTAAGCTAGCAAAGCAGTTCCAGCAAGAAGGAAAGAAAGTGATGCTTGCTGCGGGTGATACATTTAGGGCTGCTGCAGTTGAACAGCTTCAAGTGTGGGGCGAGCGCAACGATATTCCGGTTATTGCACAGCACACGGGCGCTGATAGTGCGTCGGTACTTTATGATGCGCTGGAAGCGGCGAAGTCGCGCGGCACCGATATCCTCATTGCTGACACGGCAGGGCGCTTGCAGAATAAGAGCAACCTGATGGAAGAGCTTAAGAAAGTGGTTCGCGTAATGAAGAAGCTCAATCCGAATGCGCCTCACGAAGTAATGCTTACACTAGACGCTGGTACTGGTCAAAACGCCATTAGCCAAGCCAACTTGTTTAACGAAGCGGTAGGCTTAACAGGTATCACGCTTACCAAACTAGACGGCACAGCAAAAGGCGGTGTTATATTCTCTATTGCCGATAAGTTTAAAATTCCTATAAGGTATATAGGTGTTGGCGAAAGTATCGATGACTTACGCCAGTTCAACGGACAAGAATTTATAGATGCGTTGTTTAGCGAAATGGACACACCTGAAAGCTAAAACCAGCAAAGCGGTAGGGAAAAACAATGATAAAGTTTGAGCAGGTAAGCAAAACCTATCCAGGCGGGCAACGCGCCCTTAGCAAGGTGAACTTTCACATTGCGCCCGGCGAAATGGCCTTTCTAACTGGGCACTCTGGTGCCGGGAAAAGTACGCTGCTTAAACTTATCAGTATTATGGAGCGCCCAACAGTAGGGCGCGTTCTTATTAACGGCCACGACTTAAACAGTATCACGCGTCGAGATATCGCCTACATCAGGCGCGATATAGGAATGATTTTCCAAAATCATCACCTGCTGATGGAAAAAAGTGTCTTTGACAATGTAGCTCTTCCACTTGTTATAGAGGGTTACACGCACAAAGAAACGCGTAAACGTGTAGAGGCAGCGTTGGAAATGGTTGGACTTCGCAGTAAAGCGCGAAGTTTACCTATTACGTTGTCGGGCGGTGAGCAGCAAAGAGTAGGTATAGCGCGAGCAGTGGTTAATAAACCGCCGCTGTTACTTGCTGATGAGCCTACAGGAAACCTCGATCCTAAACTGTCTATGGAAATAATTCGCCTTTTCGAAGATTTCAATCAAGCAGGTGTGTCGGTACTAATTGCAACGCACGACTTAGGATTGATTGCCCGCATGCGTTATCGCACGTTGACGTTGAAAAATGGGCAGATGATTACAGACGGCCTCTCTAGTTCGTCAGAAACAACGGGAGAGTGATCATGAGTATCTTATTTCAAGGCCGAAAACGAGGCGCAATGTCGGCAAAAATTGGTGCTCTACAGCTCATATTTATGTTCTTCGTTAGTCACGTTAGGCAAGCACTTGCAAGCTTAGGAGAGTTATGGCGTCAGCCCATCGCGTCACTGATGACAATCGGTGTTCTTGGGTTGAGCATCACTTTACCAAGCACGCTCTATATAATGGTAAAAAATACAGAAAAGATTACCGCGGGTTGGGACCAAGCGTCAGAGATTTCACTGTTTCTTAAACCTAATATTGATGCCGCTAGCTCGCAACAGCTCGTTGCCAGGCTTAATACGTGGCAAGAGATAGATAAGGTAGTCTACATACCTGCTGATGAGGCGCTAAAGGAATTTCAGTTGTTGTCAGGGCTGGGCGATGCCATAGCTTACTTAGAAAAAAATCCATTACCCGACGTGGTTTTAGTAACGCCAGTAGAAAAACATGCGTCACCTACGGCTGCTAAAGCCCTACTTGATAGACTTCGCCAACAGCGAGAGGTTGATATCGGCAAGCTAGACATTGAGTGGTTGGAACGCTTATATGCGGTCATAAGTATTGCGCAAGACCTTGTTACACTTATTGGCTTACTGCTTTTTATCGCTGTCGTGCTCATAATTGGTAACACGATCCGATTAAACATATTGAATAAATACGATGAAATAGTGGTAATGAAGCTAGTAGGTGCAACCGATGCTTTTATCCATCGCCCTTTCCTATACACCGGTTTCTGGTTTGGATTGTTAGGTGGCCTGATAGCGTGGTTTGCCGTTATCCTAATATTGTGGTGGATGGACTCCAGTATCAGTAATTTTGCCGCAATGTATCAAAAAGACTTCAATATAACGGGGTTAACTGGTAGCGCACTGCTAATCATGTTGGGGTTGTCGATACTACTAGGTCTGTTGGGGTCATTAATTTCAGTGCAACGTCATGTAAGACAAATTGAGCCCAGCTAGCGACAGCAATGTTAAGCCGTCGCTTTTGGGTAGTGGTGTGATATCGCGCTTCGCACACCATTGCCCCAAACGATTGCTTGGTTGTAGAGCATGTGAAGTTGTTTCTGGTCGGTGTTAAGCAATTTAGCTTGCTTGATTACATTCATCCATAACGCGCTTTCAAACGCGCGAACCAATGTCATGTAATTGTTTATTTCCAAATTTTTGCCCAACAAGGCCTCATTGACTTCATCAGATAACGGCAACTGATTAACAATATCCGTCATTGATTGATCAAGTAAACCTTCAAGTAAAGAAAACAGGCCGACTAAAAAAGCGATAGGAGGATTGTTTTTAATCCCTCTTTTTTCCGCCAATAAATCGAAAAATTTTGCTCGCACAAGTGACATATGAATTATTTCTAACGGCTTTTCGTCACCGAGGTTAGTCAGGCTGAGAAGCGCAATAAATTTCTTTATTTCCACTTCGCCCATGTAATTGAGTGCATGCTTTAATGATGTGATTTTAAAGCGTTTGTTTATCATTGGGTTGTTGATAAATTTAAGCAGCAAAAAGCTTAGCGTAGCATCGCGCTCAATAATTTGGCTGATACGATTAATATCGAACTGACTACTAGAACTCTCACCCATTAAGTCGACAATGTTCATTTTGGACGCAGGGAGCTGTCGCAATATTCGGGCTTCTGGTTGAGAGAAAAAGTACCCCTGAAAAAGGTCAAATCCCAGCTCAACACAAGTAGAAAAGTTGTCTTGTGTATTAACCTGTTCAGCGACAAGCTGAACGCTCGCATCGTGATATTGTGGTATATGCTTTTCAATTGTTTCAAAGCGTGTTTTTGACACATCAACTTTTACAATATCAATCAAGGGAAAAATACTGTGCTTGATGCCTACCATCATAGGGTCGTCGATAGCCAGTTTGAATCCCATCTGTTTAATATGCTGGCACGCTTCAAATAACCCGCTCGTTGTATCGGCCGGATCTGCCAACTCTACCACTACAGATTCAGGGTTGAGTGATGTAGGGAAACGAGAAACGAGTGTGTCGGTAGAAAAAGTTATAAACGACGCTTTTTCGCCACTGATGTCATCAAGACCTAAAGGATGAAAGTGTTCGTTTATAAATTTTGATTTTTGCTCACTGTGTTCAGGAAAGGCACCGGATTTGCCGTCTCTGAAAAGCAATTCATAAGCAAATACGCTTTTGCTTTTATCTAAAATAGGTTGGCGAGCAATAAACGCGAACATAGGACCTTCCCGTTACCACAAAAATGAGTATCTGATTTTAAGTCTGATATTGTAGTTTATGATAACTAAAAGCAATCTAACAACTTTTCCTAAAAAAATTACTGCTCTTCGAGCCTTATCCATCTTTGTCTTAACTTTCTAGCGCGGCATTATGAACTTGCATTGCCCATTTCATAGCGTCGCTGTAATAACTATGGAGCAGGTTTTGTTTCACATTATATTTAACGGCAAATGCTCGCACACCAGTCCATTTTGCGCGTTCAAAAAATTGCGAAAGCGTTAAACAGTGCCGAAGTGCGCTTGGTACACCGCATAATGCATTTTTTACTTCATCGCTAATGGGTACTTTGCGTACAAGCTCGTCGATATTTTGTTCCATCATTGCATCAAGCAAGGATAAGAGCCCGGTGAGAAAACCGGTTAAAGGATCTTTATCTGCATACAGTTGACTGTAAACAAGCTCGCAAAACTTAGCTCTTACTAAGGCCATTTGCATAATTTCAGTTGGCTTATTCTCACTTAAATTAGCTAGCGCGAGTAGCGAAATAAATTTTTTTACCTCTATTTCTCCCATAAACGCCAAGGCATGTTTGAGTGAGGTTATCTTGTTGCGTTTGTTTACCATTGGGTTATTGATAAATCGCAAAAGTAAGTAGGTTAACGAAGGATCGCGCTCAATAATCTTATTGACCTCGTCATAATTCAATTTGGGTTGGTTACTGAGACTTAGCAACTGCAACATTGTTAGCTGGCTAGGGCCTAGCTTTCTATGCCTTACAATTTCTGGTTTAGCTAAGAAGTAACCTTGGAAAAAGTCGAACCCCATCTCTTTAAACTTAGTGAATTCAGCATGCGTTTCTATCTTCTCAGCGACGAGCTTTATTTTGTAAGACTTGAATCGTTCAACCAACGCAGGGATTTTTTCGTGTGGAATTTCGGTTATGTCAATTTTTACAACACTGGTAAAAGGTATGAATGCCTCCCACTTGCCGTTCATGTCGTAATCATCAAGTGCGATGGGGTAGCCAAGACCACGAATATGTTTGCACGCGGCGACTAGTGCGTCATCTACGTCTACAGTTTCTACGATTTCAATAATGACTTTAGACGCATCAAGTGAAGTGGGAAATCGAAACATCAATGTATCACGATGAAAGTTTATGAAGGCTTTCTTATCGCCCGTTATCTCATCAATGCCAAGACTTAGGTGTGTAGAGGTCAGGATTTTGGACGTTGCTTCATCAGGAGGAATGTTTGGAAAGCAGTTTTCTTCACCAGCTCTGAAGAGTAATTCGTAAGCATAAACGCTCTTATTTATATCAAAAATAGGTTGTCGTGCGACATAAGCAAACATTTATGACCTCATTGCTACGCATTCCTTTGCTTTACTTCTTAACTTTTTGTCTAGGCCGAACTTTCACGTTGTAGGGTAAAATTAAAAGTTGAAAGATGTAATGCAAAAATCGATTGATTTAATCTATATATTTCAGTTTTCTGTCACAAAAGCAAGGTATAAAGTTACGCTATATCACGAATAGAGAGTGGATAAGCGCTAAGCTTCATCTCTGTGCGATTAGTTGGAGGCCAACAATCGACAGTTGGTGTAAACTTTTACGTTATTATTTTGGGTATTGGCATTTCAGCGTTATGCTACAGCTACGTAAGAATTTGAACTTTTTTTATTTGCTGTAGTCTTGATATTGTGGAAAATGTCACTATACCTACATATTGGTTGGTTCCTAACATCTTAATTTGGTCTCGCGCGGCTTGTGTTAATTTGATAACATGAAGTCGTAATTAAAGAGGTGAATAATGAGCAATAATTTGCAATCGATGGCCCTGTCAGTGCCACACAGCGGTAGCATCGAAGGCTACATTCAAGCTGTAAGCAGCATTGATATGCTTAGCGCTGAGGAAGAGCGTGAGTTGGCAGTGCGCCTTCGCGAAGACGAAGACTTACAGGCCGCTAGAAAGCTGGTAATGTCACACCTTCGCTTTGTTGTGCACATTGCAAAGTCTTACTCAGGATATGGTCTTCCACAAGCTGATTTAATTCAAGAAGGCAACATTGGTCTGATGAAAGCGGTAAAGCGTTTTGACCCTACAGTAGGGGTTCGCTTAGTTTCTTTCGCAGTGCATTGGATCAAAGCCGAAATACACGAGTTCGTGCTAAAGAATTGGCGTATAGTTAAAGTTGCTACAACAAAAGCGCAGCGTAAACTTTTCTTTAATCTGCGTAAGGCCAAAAAGCGTCTTGGTTGGTTTACCCATGATGAAGTGCAAACGGTGGCTAACGAATTGGGTGTGAGCACAAAAGAGGTGCTTCAGATGGAAGCCCGTATGAGTTCGCAGGACCAAGCATTTGATTTGACTGCCGATGAAGACGAAACAGGCAATTTTGCACCGGTTCAATACCTTGAAGATAAGTCTTCAGATGTCGAAACAGATGTCATTAACAATGATTGGGATACGGCGGCGAGTAAGCGCCTGTATTCAGCAATAAAGACGTTAGATGAACGCAGTCAAGATATAATTGAAACGCGTTGGTTAGCTGACAACAAGATCACTTTGCAAGACTTGGCTGATAAGTATCAAGTCTCAGCAGAGCGTGTTCGTCAGATCGAAAAGAACGCGATGAAAAAGCTGCAAGCGGCTATGATTGCCTAGCACTGCCTTAGATTCAAAAAAAGCGCCTATAAGGCGCTTTTTTTCTATGTGGTGACCCATCCTAAATAGCGTTGACACTTTTCAAACTTATTTTGGAGAGTGTAATGAAATCAAATAGCAGAAGAACTCAACGTGATTATTCCCTCGCTTTTAAATTGGCTGTTGTAGACCAAGTTGAAAAAGGCGAGTTCACCTACAGGCAGGCTCAAGATCACTACGGAATACAAGGTTGCTCAACTGTTTTAGTTTGGCTTCGTAAGCACGGTCGTTTAGATTGGACGGATGGAACACCGAAGTTTCTAACGCGAGGCCACGTCGTGGATAAACCCAAAGCAGAACTCACCCCCGAACAGCGAATTAAAGCGCTAGAGAAAGAGCTTGCTGATACAAAAATGAAAGCTGATTTCTTTGAAGCCGTTGTAAATGTCCTTGAAAGTGACTATGGAGTAAGCGTTGTAAAAAAGCGCAAAAGAAAGTCATCCAAGAAAAAGTGATAGGCGGAGTGTCCGTTGCCAAAGCCTGTCGTTACCTGAAGATTTCTCGTCAGGCTTACTACCAATACTGCGCTCGCTCACTCAAGCGCGAAGCGCTTGAAGGTCAAGTCATTCAGTTCGTCCGTCAGGAGCGAATGATGCAACCTCGCATCGGCACTCGGAAACTACAGTATCTGCTTGCGCTCGAAAAAATGGATATCGGGAGAGACCATCTCTTTAATTTACTGAGAGAAAAGCGGCTATTGGTGCCGACAAAGCGCGCGTATCACAAAACAACCAACAGCCATCATCGGTTCCGTCGTCACCCTAATCTCATTAAAGCGGGTTTCAAAGCAGAGAAGCCCAATCAGCTTTGGGTAGCGGATATCACGTACTTACCGACGCGAAGTGGAGAGAGTTATGTAAGTCTCATTACAGATGCTTATTCGCGGAAGATTGTGGGCTATCAGGTTGACGATAACATGCGAACGCAGTCAGTAAAGCAAGCATTTACTCGAGCGCTTAAACAAAAAAGTACAAAAGAAAAGCTCGTGCATCACTCAGACAGAGGTATACAGTATTGTTCAGAAGAGTATCAAAAACTCCATAGAAAACATGATGTACAGTGCTCGATGACAGATGGCTACGACTGCTATCAAAACGCCCTTGCAGAGCGAATAAACGGTATTCTTAAAAATGAATACTTACTCCATAAGCCACGAGATTTAGAAGAAGCGAGAAAGATGGTTGCAGAGTCAATAGCAATCTATAATGGTAGGCGGCCACATCAGGCCCTTAAATACAAAACGCCCGATGAAATACATCGGGCGTTTTAACCGAAATAAGTGTCAACCTATTTCAGGACTAGTCATGGTTTAGTATTACGCTTCTTCGCGTTTAGTTGGGGGAAGTACGTAGAACACGCCCTCAAACTCTGCAACAGGTGTATCGCCGTCTAGGATAGCAACGCTTAATTCGAAACGTGCTTTTTTGTCCTGCTCGAGCGGTGAGAACTTACCCGATAAGGTTTCGATGTTGCATAGCGCTCTTGGCTTCATCGTAATTGGTTTATGGTAATGGATATCACCATCTCCCAAAACAATATCTCCATCTAATCCCCGTTCTCTCAACTGAAGGTAAATCATGCCCCAGCCAGTAAGTGTTGCAAGAGAAAAAATACTTCCGGCGAACATGCTGCCGTGTATATTGATATTTTTGTTTAATGAGGCGCGGGTTTCAAGCGTGCGACCAGTGTACTGGTATAACTTTATCCCCATATGCTCAGTAATAGGGATGGTTTCGGTCCATGTATCTTGTAGGGCTTTACACCACTTAGGATGTAAAACAAGCGTGTTACTTTCGGTGAACTTCTTCACCATCTGTTGGCGCTTCAGCATGCCTAATTCGTTGGGTGCTTCTCGCTCAATTTCAAAGCCACACGCACTAAAGAAGTCGATTGAAATTTCGCGACTATTTGTGACTGCACGTTCGGCACCTAAATCTTTAGCGACATTTTCTAGCGCCGCCATTATCATTTGGCCTAACCCTTTTCGCTGATGTTCAGCATGAACCGCAATGTGCCTAATTTGTGCCTCTTCAGCAGTATTTAAATGCACTCTGCCACAGGCAACTATTTCGCCCTTGCGATTAGTGACCATACGGTGCTCAGCGACCTGCTCGTATTCGTCCTTTTCAGATCCCGGTGGAAAATTCCAAGGCTGGCGGAGGTACTGCCATCGAAAATGGAAATAAGCTTCAAATTCGGCATCGCTTTTTGGTGTGACTACCTTGTACACAATGTTCCAGCCTTTCTTAAAAAGTGAATGGGTATTTAAACGTAACTATAATGAGGGCACAAGTTTAATTCTGCTTTGCGAATTCTACACCTGAAATTGAAACGTCACCGGACCGTCGTTTATTAGACCTACTTGCATGTCAGCACCAAATCTGCCTGTCGCCACGTTTACGTCTTTCTTTTTAAGTGCCGCTACGAATTTCTGATAAATCGCTTCACCGTGTTCAGGGCTTGCACCATGAGAAAAACCAGGGCGATTACCCTTTTGTGTATCCGCCACCAACGTAAACTGTGATACCACTAACATATCACCACCCACTTGCTCTATATTGAGATTCATTTTCCCGTTTTCATCATTGAAAATTCGGTAGCGGCATAGTTTGTTTGCCAGTTTTTCAATTTCAGCGTCGCCATCGTTTTTTTCAACGCCTAAAAGTACCAGCATGCCCTTGCCTATTTCGCCTACAATTTCGCCTTTAATACTCACGTTTGCATTAATAACACGTTGTATAACTGCAATCACGATGAACACTCCTGAAGAAAGCGAGACATATCGCGTGTCGCCCTACATAGGGCATAACCTATACTGGGTTCAGATGTACTATGGCCCGCATCTGGAATGATTTGAAGTTGGCTTTGGGGCCATTGTTTATGTAACGCCTCAGCGGCTTCTGTTTTACAAATCATATCGTAGCGACCATGGATTATAGTGCCTGGAATATGGCTGATTTTTTGAATATTTTCAAGGATATAGTTTTCTTCTAAAAAGCACTTATTAGACAGAAAATGGCACTCTAATGTTGCAAGGCATGTGACCAAATGCATAGGGTAGTTCGTTGTACAATCGCCGATACCAGGAGGTAGAGTTAAGCGCGATAAGCGTTCTTCCCACTGATACCATCGTTTTAATGCGCCATGACGCTGTAACTCGTTCGTTGAACGAACCATTTTAGTGTAATAGTCACATACGGAGTTGGCAGTGACCGGACTCGGCACGCCTTTGACAAATTTTTGATAGTACTCTGGAAAGAGCTGCGCTGCACAACCGTGAGGTGAGAGAAACCACTCTCTATCTTCTTGGCGAGCAAGAAATACGCCGCGTAGGATTAATCCGCTAACTCGGGAAGGGTGTTGTAACGCATATACTAGTGCCAGCGTAGAGCCCCATGAGCCGCCAAAAAGCAAAAATTTATTGATTCCAAGATGCTCACGCAGTGTCTCTATATCATCAACGTTTAGCCACGTGTCGTTATTAGCAATGTCAGCTAGCGGCTTTGAGCGACCGCACCCTCGTTGTTCATAGCCAATAATATGATACTTATTGCTATCGAAAAAACATTTGTAGTTTGAGGGAAGACCGGCGCCCGGCCCGCCATGTATGAACAGTACGGGAATACCGTCGGGATTGCCGCTTTGCTCATAATAAAGTGCATGACCGTTTCCGACTTCAATAAATCCGTTTCTATAGCAGGTCACGTCTGGGTAAAGTCGTTTCATTTTGTTTCTGCGCGTTGTGTGAGTGTCTGTTTTGGTTTAATTTGTTGTTATAAAACTTAGGCGTGTTGACGGTTTCAACGCTATTTATGTTCTAAAAACAAGCAAAACAGTTGCATGTTTATACTATAGAACAAGTGTCATTACGTGCTAGCTAATCATATTATAGTCATAAATGCGAGGATGTTTATATGGCAGGTCAAGGATCGGGCGGTAACGTAATTGCCGCTATTTGTAATTGTTTTTTTCCGGGACTCGGGCACTTGGTGCAAGGGAGAATTTTAGGTGCGTTGTTTTATTTTGTCGCGGTTGGCGTTTGTTATGCACTAGCGGCTACAGTCATTCTAGCTATTGTATTCTGGCCTTTAGGGGTTATCTTACATCTGATTTGTATTATTAGTGCAGCGCGCTATAGAGGTGGAGTAACAGCATGAAATTAATCGCATCAGCATTCATTGCGATGCTCGCGCTTTCCGGATGCCAATCTGCATATTATGCAGCGTGGGAGAAAGTGGGCGTTGAGAAACGCGATATCCTAGTTGATAGAGTGGAGAATGCAAAAGAGTCGCAAGAAGATGCGCAAGAGCAATTTAGCTCAGCACTTGAAGCTTTCAGCGCAGCAGTGGCGTTCGATGGCGGAGAGCTAGAAGACGTTTATGACCGTCTTAATGGGCAGTACGAAGACAGCGTGGCTGCTTCTGAAGAAGTAACCGCGCGTATAAATAAAGTAGAGGGGGTCGCTGAAGCCTTATTCGACGAGTGGCAAGAAGAGCTTGATAAATATCAAAACGCTAAGCTTAAACGCGACAGCGCCGCAAAATTACGAGTAACGCAACAAAGATATACCTCTCTTATGAAAGCGATGCGTAAGGCAGAGAGTAAAATGCCGCCCGTATTAAATGCACTACAAGACAATGTGCTGTATCTCAAGCATAATTTAAACGCCAGTGCGATAGGGGCACTGCAGGGTGAATTATCCACAATTGAAACAAACGTGGCTCAACTTATTCGTCAGATGAATTCGGCCATTGCCGAGTCAGACGCTTTTATTGCTTCAATGAAAAATTAGCGGCGAGACACGCACAAAGGGAGCCGTTGGCTCCCTTTTTTGTATGCCTTAATCTTTAGATTCTTTTTTCTTCTGATACTTTATTCTTTCGGTACCTTGCGTGGTTCGTTTTCTGCTTTTTTGTTCTCAAAAGCTTCACCTAAGCTGCAGGTAAATTCAGCGCCGAATAATACGATTATCCAAGACAGGTAGACCCAGAAAAACAAGATGGGTATTACAGCAAGTGCACCATATATCAGTTCGTATGAGGGAAAGTTTGTTACATATAAGGCAAAACCAGATTTAGTTATCTCAAATGCAATAGTAGCAACTAACGCACCTGCCAGGGCGTGACGCGCATAAACACGGCGGTTGGGGACTACCATATATAAAATGGTAAACGCGAGCATTGCGGCCCCACTTGGTACTAAGCTCAATAAAAATGTTCCAAGTCCCGGCGTATATTCTTCTGTAAATGCTGCCAAGCCAGTTAGATATGAACTTACTACCACACTGGAACCCATCAGCATAGGGCCCAGTGTGATAACCATCCAATAAATAGCAAAGGTATAAACAATGGGACGGTCGCTTTGCGTCCGCCAAATACGGTTAAGCGTTTTGTCAACGTTAGAGATAAGCAGAAGCGCAACTACCAGTAGAGACAAAATGCCGATAGCGCTCATCTGTGATGCGTTACTAACAAAGTCAGACATGTACTTGTGTACAACGTCACTTGCTGTCGGTACAAAATTATTAAAAATAAAATGTTCGAGTTTGCTTCTAACCGATGCAAATGCTGGAAACGCTGACATTATAGTGAAGGTCACCATAATAAAAGGAACGAGAGACAGCAGAGTAACGTAAGCAAGGTGACCTGCCGAAATAGTGATGGTATCTTCGCGGCAGCGCTTAATAAAAATATTGAAAAGGTCACGAAGCTGAGGGGCTACGTTGTGATAAATAACCTTTGCCTTTTCTAAATTCACCTGATCACTCCCGTTGAATCCACGTTGACTAATGCTTATCGATTTGAACATTGGAGGGTACCATTGTTACCACGTGCAGTAGAAAAAATTATTTAAGAAATGGTAACTGGGCTTATTAGACTAAGCAAAGAATAATGATCAACTGTGCTAACGACTCGTCGCCATTGGCACGCTGTCTGCAAACACCGGCGAACGTTACCGGTGAGTCAGATGGATAAGCAGCAAATTATTGTTAATTGCCTTTAACGCCTAACATGTGACATATAGCGTAGCTCAGCTCACAGCGGTTAAGGGTATAAAAATGAAAATGCTTAACGCCCTCTTTGGCCAGTACTTTTACCTGATCCATCGCAATATTGGCGCCAATAAGGTTACGTGTCGCTTGGTCGTCTTCGTCTAAACCATCAAACATTTTATGCAACCAGCCAGGTACATGAACGTTGGTAAAACCCGCAAATTTCACTAGCGTTTGGTAATTAGTGACAGGTAGTATGCCTGGCACAATATCTAAATCAACGCCTGCAGCTGCCGCGCGATCTCTGAAGCGTAAATAAACACTGGTATCAAAGAAAAACTGCGTAATTGCTTCTGTTGCGCCAGCTTCTGCTTTTCTTTTTAAGTTAAGTAAATCGAACTGTGCGTTTGGTGCTTCTGGGTGCTTTTCTGGATAAGCTGCTACCGAAATATCAAAGTCGGCAACGTCTTTGAGCAATGTCACTAAGTCAGAGGCATACATCTCGGTTTTATCAACGCCTTGTGGTAAATCGCCGCGTAACGCGACAATACGACGAATGCCAGAATCCCAGTAGTCTTGCGCTATTTGCTTCAACTCCTCGCGGCTAGCGTCTACGCATGTAAGATGAGGCACTGCCGCTACACCAGTTTGTTGCTGAATGCGTTTTACAACGTCGTGCGTTCTATCTCGCTCTCCGCTATTGGCACCGTAGGTGACCGACATATAACTTGGTTTCAAAGGTGCAAGACGCTCAACCGATTTCCAAAGCGTTTTTTCCATTGCTTCAGATTTTGGTGGAAAGAATTCAAAAGAGACATCTATATCACGCAGTTCCGATAGGGACTGATTTAAAGCGTCGATACCTTGTGCGTATGAAACCATGTTTTTTCTCTACTCTGATGAGGTAATGTCTTTATAGACGTTTAGACGTCTAAATTAAATAATATATGTCTAGACGTCAAGAGGTTTACACTGCTCAATTGACCTTTTCGTCAACTTGTTTAGAATTTCCAGTCATAACATAAATAAGAGTAGACCGAGTTAGCAAAATGGCAGAATGGAACGGTAAATACATACACCCCTACGCGGAGCATGGTAAAAAAAGTGAGCAAGTTAAAAAGGTCACGGTTTCTATCCCAATTAACGTGTTGAAGGCATTAACAGATGAGCGTACTCGTCGCCAAATAAATAACCTGCGTCACGCAACCAATTCAGAATTGTTATGCGAAGCTTTTTTACATGCGTTTACCGGACAGCCTTTGCCAAACGATGATGACCTTCGCAAAGACAATCCTAATCGTGTGCCTGCTGAAGCGCGACGCATAATGGAAGAAATGGGCATTGATCCTAGCTTTGAAAATGACGTGAGTGACGAATAGCAATCATTAAATTCTGTCAAAAAAAGGGCGCGAATTAAGGTATTAAAACGCGCCCTTTTCCACCGTAATTAATGAAGTTTATTGCGGTTCTGGTGACTCCGGTATACGGGCTACTCCAGACGCTATTGCCGCTTTTGATACAGCGCTAGCTATACGTTCACACAAACGAGGATCCATTGGTTTCGGAATGATGTAATCTTTGCCGAAGCATAAGCTGTCACTCTTACTCGCGGCCAGTACTTCTGCGGGCACCTCTTCTTTCGTAATTGCACGCAACGCTTCAACAGCTGCCACTTTCATCTCATCATTAATAGCGGTCGCCCGTACGTCTAACGCCCCGCGGAAAATAAAGGGGAAACACAATACATTGTTGACTTGATTAGGGTAATCTGAGCGGCCTGTCGCCATAATTAAATCTTTTCGTACCTCATGCGCAAGCTCTGGTTTAATCTCAGGGTCGGGGTTTGAGCAAGCAAAAACAATAGGGTTATCGGCCATTAAGGCCAATGTTTCTGGCGGAAGTAAATCTGGACCAGACACACCTACAAAAATATCCGCACCTTCCATAACATCTTCTAGTGTGCGTTTATCTGTATTATTAGCAAACAGCTTTTTGTGTTCGGTCAAATCATCGCGACGAGTATGAATAACCCCTTTTCTATCTAGCATGTATATTCTTTCGCGTTGCGCACCGCATTTTATAAGTAACTCCATGCAAGCTACCGCTGCTGCACCCGCTCCCATGCAAACTATTTTCGCGCTTTCGATGTTTTTTCCCTGAATTTCTAACGCATTTAGCATACCCGCCGCGGTAACAATGGCCGTGCCGTGCTGGTCATCATGAAAAACCGGAATGCTGCAGCGCTTAATCAACTCTTGTTCTATTTCAAAACACTCTGGCGCTTTAATATCTTCAAGATTAATGCCGCCAAATGTATCCGCTATATTTGCGACAGTATTAATAAATTCCTCTGTCGTTCTATGTTTGACCTCTATGTCTATCGCGTCTAATCCAGCAAAGCGCTTAAATAAAAGTGCCTTCCCTTCCATCACAGGTTTAGATGCCAAGGGGCCTAGATTACCAAGCCCTAATATTGCAGTACCATTACTGATAACAGCAACCATATTGCCTTTGGCGGTATATTTATATGCATTATCTGGGTCTTCGGCAATTTCTCTTACGGGTTCAGCAACTCCTGGGCTGTAGGCAAGTGCAAGGTCATCCACACTGTCAGCTGGCGTAGAAAGTTCAACGCGGATTTTTCCTGGAGTAGGCTTAGCGTGATAGTCGAGTGCGCGTTGTCTAAAGTCTGACATGAAATATCGTATCCTTTGAAGTAGGGTTCATTGGTTTGCTGTTTGTGCCACGCATCTGCATCTTGTTGCTTTTATTTTTGAGTCTTAATTAACGCAAATTACTGGCTTAAACGCTGCTGTTGTGTGTTAAATTTGTACCACTTGCTGCAAAGTGCTTCTGAAAAATCAGTATTATTCATAAAAGTGATAGTGGCTATTAACTTACTGATTGTAACTCTATCACAGCCTATCATCGTGTACATATCTGATCAGAATCTTTAGTATTCAATGTAGGTGAGCAGTGCTGATTAGACCAGTAAATAAACGCTATAATTGTCATTCATTAAAATGATGAGTTTTATTTCATACATACGAATTGTGTATTTGATTTAATGTTAGCGCAAAATCAACTGAATGAATTTCGATGCGATGCAAATTATGAAGAGGAATTGCTATTGACCGAGCGAAGGCTTATCGAAGTGTTAACAGAAGTATGTGAAGAAGCCAAAAACGATGATGTCGGGTTTATATGGCTAACACATTTTGGTCACTGGCGTTCACCAGAAGTTATTGCGGTATTTAGTCGTGAGTCGGATAAATTGAACGCTAGTACAAATAAATGGAATATAGACTTCATAAATAAAGTGAATATTGCAGTTGAAAGTATTAAAGCGATACCTCAATCGATTTCTTTTACCAGCGAAGAAGCGTGTAAAAAACAAAGCAAAGGCGATTGGGAAAGGCACTTTGATAGTGTACGTGTTGTAAGGCATTGATTATGGCTTTAGAACCAAAAAAAGCGCCATATAGGCGCTTTTTTCGTTTTTGATGATATCAGGCTTACTTTTTACCCAACGCACCAAAACGCTTCTTGAAGCGGTCAACACGACCACCAGTGTCAACGTTACGTTGCTTACCAGTGTAGAATGGGTGGCATGAAGAACATACGTCTAGGTTGATGTCTTTACCCATAGTAGAGCGGATCTTCATTACGTTGCCGCAAGAGCACGTTGCTGTAATTTCAGCGTAATCAGGGTGGATACCTTGTTTCATGGGATTACCTCACATTATAAGGCCGTATCGCTATACAACCCGAAGTTGCACACCATACGTTACTTAATATTCAAATGATAAGTGGTTTAAATAACAACCTATCGCAAAAGAGCGGCGCATAATAATGTATGCGTGCCCGGCGATCAAGCGCTTTGTGTACACAGAACGCGCAAAATGCTGATTAACCTACAAGGGTAAGCATGAAAGGTGTGATTACAGTGAGGTTTTAATTATCATAGCAAAAACACACATTATTTTGCCACCGAGTTGCGAAGAGATATGAATTCATGACCCTGATTCTTGTTGCTGTTCCTGCACCACTAAGACAGCTTTTTACCTACACCCACCCAACGCCATTAATGGCTGGGGTGAGGGTAACTGTGCCGTTTGGGCCAAGGCAGCTTGTTGGTGTTGTGATAGACGGTCAGGCGTCAGAATCAACACTCAATATGACAGCGGAACAAAGGTTAAAGTTAAAATCGATTGTCGATGTATTAGATACTTCTCCGGTATTAGATAACAGTCTTTTGAAAATGGCCAAATGGTTGTGGCAATACTATCATCATGCACCCGGTGAAGTTGTGCATGCGATGCTTCCTGTTTTATTGAGAAAAGGTGAATCGGCCCAGCCAATAAAGGAAGACGTGTTGGCGCTTACTGAGAAGGGACAAGCGGCCCATGAGGCAGACCTTGCTAGAGCACCTAAGCAACAAGCATGCTTTATCGCACTGTTGTCAACGTCCTTGATTGCGTCAAACGCGCGTAAACTTTATGGTGCCCCCGCGGTAAAGGCGCTTCAAGAAAAAGGGTTAGCCTACATACGTGCGGATGCTCCCGAGTTTTCAGAATCTGGCTGGTTATCAACGCTGACCATAGGCGATAAACCAGTCCCTGATACCGAGCAAGCAATTGCTATAGCCACTATAAACCGGCAGCACGGCGGCTTTGCCGTCAGCTTGCTAGAGGGCGTGACCGGAAGCGGCAAAACGGAAGTGTACCTTCAAGCAAATTCTTATCTTGGTACCTGAGATTGGCCTTACGCCTCAAACAGTGTCTCGCTTCGAAACGCGCTTTGCAATTGAGGTGGGGGTGTTGCATTCTCAGCTTTCCGACAAGGCTCGATTTCGCGTGTGGCAACGCGCAAGTGCAGGCGAATTAGGTATTATCATCGGTACGCGATCAGCAATATTTACGCCGTTGAAGAACCCGGGCATGATCATTGTTGATGAAGAGCATGACGAGTCTTTTAAACAGCAGGATGGCTTGCGCTACCACGCAAGAGATCTTGCTTCAATGCGCGCTAAAGAACACAACATACCCCTGTTATTGGGAAGTGCTACACCATCACTTGAGACACTCAATAATGCCTTGTGCCAACGTTATACGCATTTACAGCTAACAAAACGGGCAGGGGGGGCGCAAAGCACACATCAGCACATTTTAGACGCAAGAGATCAACCTCTCCACCATGGCATTTCGCAAGGGTTACTCAAGATAATGCGCCAACATCTGGATGTTGGCAATCAGGTACTGGTGTTTGTGAATCGAAGAGGTTACGCGCCTGCACTGCTGTGCCATCACTGTGGACACACTGCCACGTGTCAGCGATGTGATAAACCCTACACCGTACATAAAACAATGAATCGGTTACAGTGCCACCACTGCGGCAGTATGCGAGCCATACCGCGTCAGTGCGAGTCTTGCTGTAGTAACGAACTGGTTACTGCAGGTACGGGAACTGAGCAAGTAGAAGAAGGGTTGGCCGCGCTATTTCCAGGTGTAAAGCAAGTACGTATTGATAGTGATTCTGTGCGAGGAAAAGATAAGCTGAACAATACACTTGACGCGATAAACAGACAGGAATATCAGCTGCTCGTAGGTACGCAAATTCTCTCAAAAGGGCATCATTTCCCTCATGTTACCTTGGTTGCGGTACTTGATTGTGACGGTGCACTTTTTAGCGCAGATTTTCGTGCGTCAGAGAAGCTTGCCCAGCTTGTAACACAATTGGCGGGAAGAGCCGGCCGTGCGAGTAAGCCTGGAGAAATGTGGCTACAAACGCACAACCCTCAACATCCGCTACTACAAGATTTAGTCAATAATGGATACGGTCATTTTGCACGACATGCGTTGCTTGAAAGAAAAGCAGCAGGGTTACCTCCATACATTAGTCAGTTCGTTATTCGTGCAGAGGCGACAGAAAGCCGATTGGCATTTAACTTTTTGCAGGATTGCAAAGGTATATTTGCTAATGATGAGTCTGTCAGTATTTCTGGGCCTTTTCCTTGCTTGATAGAAAAGCGCCAGGGACGTTTTCGCTATATGCTCATCTGTAGCCACGCAAAGCGCGCACCTTTACACGGTGCATTGCGGCAGTCTTTGCCTTTCATACAGGCGTTAAAGCAGGCGCCCAAGGTTCGCTGGTCAATAGATATAGATCCGACGGATTTCAGTTAGCTTGTTGTGAAGCAATGCGTTAACATTTACGCGTGAAATGATGTCTCCTCACAAACAATCATAAAAAGTAGGAATATTGCTTAGTATGGCCCAACGCGATTATGTCTCTCGTGGACGCTCTCCCCAAAAGAAAAAAAATGCCACTAGAGGGAATAAACCATCTGGAAATAATCAAGCTAACGCATCCCCTTCGGGCAAGCTACCTGTTGTTCGATTAGTAGGAGTGTTTGCGCTTGTTGTTGGGTTCGGAGTATTTCTATGGTCGATTAAGGACAATGTTGAAGAAAATGTCGACGTCCAAACTGCAAGGCCAGTAGCGCCGAGTGAAGAGGCACTTCCAGAGCTTCCTGAAGAAGAGTGGGAATACATTAAAACGTTGCCTGGTTATGAAGTTGAAGTAGACGTAAAAGCACAGGAAAAATCTGACAAGCGGTATCTTATGCAATGCGCTTCGTTCAGAACTCGCGCGCAAGCAGAAGAAATGAAAGCGAAGATTGCGTTTCAAGGTTTAGAAGCCCTTATAAGGCATAGCTCTGGTAGCAATGGCGATTGGTTCAGAGTAATTTTGGGTCCTTATGAGTCTAAACGAGATGCTGAAAAAGCTAAGCATAGCCTGCGCAAAGTGAACATTGCGACTTGCCAAATCTGGTACTGGAACTTGTAGACATTGTTGCTACATCGTTCGTTGACAGAAAAGTAAGGACGAGTGCAGTACATGAGGCTTTTAGATATAGGTAACCTAGCAACAAAGAGTGCCCTTAAATTCAGGGGGAGCACTCCTGTAATACCTACAGCAACCTCAAGGAATGGGGGGCTTACGCGTAAACAGGGTATTAATTGCTATTATCACGCGATAAGTTCCAATTCATGGCAACCTAGGTTTGTAACAATGGTTGTCACTTTCTTTATTCAATTGCACATGTTTTATTCGGCGGTAAAACACGTAGAAGCCAATATCTAAAGCAAAGCTGCGACATGGTGTGTGCATAGCCCCTCAAGCCTTTACGTACGTTAGTGTAAAGGGCACATTATTGTATTTTACCCTTGAAATTAAAAAGCCTTCCCCCACTTATTTGTTATTGAATTATTACGTTGCTGCCTTAGTTACGTCAAAGGCTATACTTATAACGCAGCAGCGCCCAGCAGAACGGGGAATTAACGTGACAACGATTGTATCAGTACGACGTGGGAATCAGGTGGTAATGGCTGGTGACGGACAGGTATCACTGGGCAACACCGTAATGAAAGGTAACGCACGCAAAGTGCGCCGTTTGTACCACGACAAAATTTTAGCAGGCTTCGCTGGTGGAACGGCCGATGCATTTACGCTATTTGAGCGTTTTGAAGCAAAGCTTGAAGCGCATCAAGGCCATTTAACCAAGGCGGCGGTAGAGCTCGCCAAAGACTGGCGAACTGATAGAGCACTTCGTAAACTGGAGGCATTGCTTGCCGTAGCCGACGAAACCGCATCGTTTATTATCACCGGAAACGGTGATGTTGTGCAGCCAGAACAGGATCTTATCGCGATTGGCTCTGGTGGTAACTACGCGCAAGCCGCAGCTACAGCACTTCTTGAAAATACAGAGTTGAGCGCGAAAGAAATCGCTGAAAAAGCGTTGACCATAGCGGGTGATATTTGCGTATTCACTAACCATAGCCAAACGGTTGATGTACTAGATTACTAAGTAATAGCTGAATGCTGTTATCTGCTTGCTGTCGCTCATAGGAATACGAGTACGGCAAGCGCTGTTAGAAAAGGGTTTATTCATGTCTGAAATGACACCAAGAGAAATTGTTCACGAGTTAGACCGTCATATTATCGGTCAACAAGATGCCAAGCGCGCTGTATCTATTGCACTTCGAAATCGCTGGCGTCGTATGCAGCTAGAACCTGAGCTGCGCCAAGAAGTTACACCAAAAAATATTTTGATGATTGGCCCTACGGGTGTAGGTAAAACTGAAATTGCTCGCCGTTTAGCAAAACTTGCGAATGCGCCATTCATCAAAGTTGAAGCAACAAAGTTCACTGAGGTGGGCTATGTAGGTAAAGAAGTAGAAACGATTATTCGTGATCTTGCTGATATTGCGGTGAAGATGACGAAAGAAAACGAAATGAAAAAAGTGAAATTCCGCGCAGAAGAAGCTGCGGAAGAGCGCATTTTAGACGTTTTGCTCCCTCCACCAGAAGATGCATGGGGCAATAAAGAAAACGTTGAAGATCGCGGCACGCGCCAAGCATTCCGCAAAAAGCTTCGTCAAGGCGAGCTGGACGACAAAGAGATCGAAATTGATGTAGCACTGCCGCAGGTGGGCGTAGAAATTATGGCGCCTCCAGGTATGGAAGAAATGACTAATCAGCTTCAAGGCATGTTCCAGAACTTGTCGGGCTCGCAAAAGAAAAAGAAGAAGCTGAAAATTAAAGAAGCGTTCAAACTGCTTATTGAAGAAGAGGCGGCACGCCTTGTGAATCAAGAAGATTTGAAAGAAAAAGCCATTGAGTCGGTTGAGCAGCACGGTATTGTATTTATCGACGAAATTGACAAAATCTGTAAGCGCGAGGGTAACTCATCGGCCGATGTGTCTCGCGAAGGTGTTCAGCGTGACCTGCTTCCACTTGTGGAAGGTTCAACGGTATCAACAAAACACGGCATGGTTAAAACCGACCATATCTTGTTTATCGCTTCGGGCGCATTCCAAATGAGTAAGCCGTCAGACCTTATTCCAGAGCTTCAGGGTCGTCTTCCTATCCGCGTTGAGCTATCTGCCCTTAAAGTCGGTGACTTCAAGCGCATTCTTACCGAGCCAAATGCATCGTTAACCCATCAGTACATTGCGCTAATGAAAACAGAAGGCGTGGATATTAGTTTCGATGACTCCGGCATTCAGCGCATTGCTGAAGCAGCGTGGCAGGTAAACGAGCGCACCGAAAACATTGGGGCTCGCCGTTTGCACACCGTACTTGAGCGCCTCATGGAAGATATCTCGTTTGACGCCTCAGAGAAAAGCGGGGAGTCGTTCGTTATTGATGCAGACTACGTTAACAGCCATCTGGAAACGCTGGTGGATAACGAAGATCTTTCGCGTTTCATCCTTTAATTTTAAGCTTTTTTGCAATGTGAAACACCCAGCGGTTTGCTGGGTGTTTTTGTGAAAAGCTAATAATCTGCGGTAATACCCTGCTGTTGTGCTTGCTTTACAACAAGTCTTGATAAAGCGTTCGAAAGCAACCTGCTATAAGTGCTGAGCGACTGTCAACATTAAGTTTTTTGTAAATGTTGGCACAGTGAAATTTAACGGTTCGTTCGCTTATAAAAAGCTCATTAGCAATAACTTTATTTGAGCTTCCTTCCATAATTTTATAGACAACCTGTAATTCCCGCTTCGACAAACAGGTTATTGGAACAGCCTCTAAGCTCGGCGTTATGCCAAGTGTGCCAATTCGCTCACGTTCTTGAGCGGTCATTAAGCTCGTATTTTCACGTATTTCATGTGTGGTCATTGGTATTCTCCGTATGGTTCAGTGGTAATTTGCCCTTGTACTTCCGTGGGTGAGTTAAAGTAAAGTTTGCCGTTTTTTAAGTGATAAACTTTGTCTGCAACGGCGATTGTCTGTGGACGGTGAGCCACAATAATTCGTGTGATTTTCAATGTGTTTAGATGCTGATTTATGCGAGTTTCGTTAACAGTATCTAAATGACTGCTCGCTTCGTCTAAGAACAAAATGTCAGGCGACTGGTATAAAGCGCGGGCTAGTAAAATACGCTGGCGTTGCCCTCCACTTAAGCTGCTTCCCATATCTCCTACCAAAGAGTGGTATTGCATAGGCATCGCTATGATTTCTTCATGAATACAGGCTAACTGCGCAGCGGTCACTATTTTTTCTAAGTCAGGTGCACTGTCAAAGCAGCAAATATTTTCTGCGATTGTGCCACTAAGACATGAGTCGTCTTGTAACACGGCTGCAACTTTCGGTGGACGTTTTTCGTTATAGAACATTGTTATGCTGCCGCTCGTCAGGGTATACAGTCCCATTAAGCATTTCAGTAACGTGCTTTTACCCGTGCCACTTGCACCTACTATTGCAATACTTTCCCCGCGCTTAACAGATAAATTCAGCGCGTCAACAACCAACTCATTGGCAACGCTAAATTTGAAGCTTATTTGTTCAGCAATGAGAATGGGATGCGCATCAGTATGCGCTGGTACCAGAGCACTATGGCAATTGGAAAGGCCTAATTTACGTGTTACGAGCCTATTTTTTGCTTGCTTGGTGAGAAGAATGTCGCTGACACGGTCAAAGTGAACGTTGAGCATCTTGTAAGAGATAAGGCTGTTGATAACGCCATTGATAGCGTTAACGAAGCGGGTTTTATAAGCAATAAAGGCGAGTAGCATACCGATGGTCAAAGTGTGTTCCATGGTAAGCAGCGCGCCAATATACACAACTAAAAGGTTCTCAACAGCGAATAAAAACTGATTCGCTATGCTGCTGCCAATATTAATTTTGCCCAGCAGAACATCTTTGTTAAGCATAGCAACAAGCTTATTTTGCCAATGGCTTAACCGATGCGCCTCTTGTTGATATACCCTTACAGGCATGACCGCTCTAACGGTCTCCATAAAGTAGCTTTGTTCATTCGCCGATAGAGCAATACGCTCAGTGGTTATCCGCTGCATAAACGGCAGTATTACCGACTTTATGCACAAACTTACGACAATGAGTGCCAAAACGACAAGAGTAAGCTTGATGGAATAAATCGCCATGACTGTGATTGTTAACACGGCCATTATTCCATCTAATATAGCAGAAACGACCCCAGTGGTAAGAAACTCTCGAATATGGCTTAGCGAGCTAAATCGCGAAACAACATCACCTACATGGCGATTGCTAAAATAGTCTAAAGGAAGTGAGAGCAAATGTTTGAATACTGATGACGACAAGTGTAGTTGAAGTCGAGTCGATACCGACAAAATGATGATTTTTCTCAGTGCCGCGGTAGCACATTCAATAATGAGAAGCAGCCCAAAGCCAATAGCAAGAGTGTGTAGTAGTGCGTCATTGTTGTAAATCAAGACATCATCTACCACAGTTTGCAAGTAGTAGGGTGAGGCAATGGCTAGTACTTGAAGTACAATTGAAAGCGAGAGCAATACAATTAAACTGTGCTTCATTCCGGCACTGTTGTTTAAAAAACTGGAAAAGCTAATCTTCCTCCCAGCGGGGCGGGGAGCAAAGTCAGTTGTAGGGCATACTTCTAGAGCGATACCGGTAACATGTCGAGAAGCTTCTTCAAACGACAGCACTCTTTTCCCTTGAGCGGGATCATTGATCTCAATCTGGTCATTGCTTACTGCCGCTAGAACAACAAAATGGTTTAAATCCCAATGAATGATTGCAGGCAGCGTGATCTGGGATAAATCTTCCAACTCGACTTTAATCGCTCGGCTACGAAAGCCTAGATGATGTGCCACCGTTATGATGTCTTTTAGCGTAGTACCACGTATGCTTACCGGCGATATCTGCCGCATCATGTTGAGGTCGCGTTTGTCACCATAAAACTGTGCGATCATAGTAATACATGCTAGCCCGCACTCTGCAGCCTCGCTTTGTAAAATACAGGGCACGCGCTTGAACGTTGAAAAAATGTCTCTTGCAAGAGTATTTTGTGCGTTAATTGTTGTCACAATTTGCCCCGTATACTATACAGTGGCTCAAGTAGCCATTCGATTAAGGTTCTTTGGCTCAAAAGGACATCTGCTGAAAAGGTCATCCCGGCTTTAAGTGTTAAAGCTTTACCGTACGCAGATATTTCATTGGTATTGAGTTTTGCCGTTACAACGTAGGATGGTTCTTGAATTAAGATGGGTGCATCGACGAGTTCCCCAGGTAACATCATTGTGGGTGAGACACTAACAACCTCGCCCAAATGAGTGCCAAATTTCTGATAAGGAAACGCGTCGTAGCGAATTTTTAACGATTGCCCTACATCAATAAATCCAGCATTACTGACGGGTATTACGATTCTTGCAAACATTGCCGCGTTTTGCGGGAGTACCGTCAACAAAGGACGTTTACCATCTACGATATAGCCTACTTTGACATTCAAACCCGACACCACTCCACCATGCGATGCGTAAATCGTTTTTTCTTCCGCGTTTTTTTGAATGATGATGCGCCTGCGGATATCACTCAGTTTATTTTCAATGTCGCTGAGCTCATTTGCATGCCGCTGGGGAAGAGATGAAACCTTTTGAGATAACGACTTCAGGTGTAGGCGCGCTTTCTCTCGCTCTTGTTCGGCACGCTTTAACTGATGTGTCAGTGAAAGAACCCTGAATTCTTCATCGTCAATATTTTTTTGGCTTGCAAAGCCGGCTTTCTTAAGGCGAGTCTGCTGATCCAAGCGACGGTTAGCAAGTGACCATTGCTGCTGCGCAAGTTGAACAAGCGTGTCTAGTTCCTCAAGTACGCTTTTCGCATTACTGCGTTCGGATGAGAGCTGCATCCTTTCTAGTGTATGCAGCTCTCGAAGACGCATTAAGCTTTGCATTGTTCGTGCTTCTGTCGCTTTTAATTCCTCAAATACAAAGGTATTGGCTGAACCGTTTGTATCTTTATCTCGATAGCTGATAGTAACAAGTGGGTCGCCTTTGCTAACCTTTGCTCCATTTTCCACATGTACGGCTGTTACTTCTCCTCGCTGTGAATGTGAGAACAACTTAAACATGCCTGTTTTAGGTTCTAACCATCCTTGTACAGACGTTTTACGAGGATATTGACCGACACTAATGTAAATAATTGCTGCCGCAAGCCAAACCACAAACATTCCTGTAAGCAGTGAATATATAGGGGAGGGCGAAAGCAAAATATTCCCATGACTATTACTTGTCGGTCTGTTTACCACCTCCGTTCTAAATAATCCTTTTCTCATTTGTGCGTCCCTATCGTTTGTTGAAAAGATCAGCCGTAAATTACGATCTTGAATTAAGGTATCTGACGCTCATTCCTTGTGAGCTCGTCATCCTTGGCATCGTTATCCCTGACACCTCCTTTGCTACGATCAGATACCTTGTGGTCATCAAAACTGCGGTGACAAATAGTAATTTATTGATTACGAACGGAAGGTGGAGATAAGAAGGCGCCCATTTCTAATACGCTGAGCGTAAAAGTCTATCAATGGCTCAGTTTTGGAAAGAATTGACCCAAAATTAGAATTGATTTGACACAAATAAGTCTGCAAATAGGTGCATTAAGTCATAGAACTGCACAAAGAGTGTGCTATAAAAGTGAGAGAAATATGTAATTAATGGCGATAACAGCAATAAGAAGGACGTACTATGTTCGTACCCAGCATACTCTTAAAACAACTCTACACACGTGCAAGCTTAACTAAAACAGATAAAGGGCTTTCCTTTTCGCTTAAAAATCGTTTGAAAGATGCCACAATTAAAGAGGTAAAGTGGATTTCGTTAGATGGGGAAAAGATACCGAATGAAAAAGTCACGCTTCAGTTAACTGCGGATGACAGTATTTCCGCAGAAGCATTAAATGCCTCTGAAGGCAAAGCCTTCGGTCTACGACAAACCATTACGGTTCATTTGGATATTGATAAAGCGCCTTGTCCTGAGAAAAGAAAGCTGGGTATATGCTTTTCTGCTTCGCCTTTTGGGAAACTAAAGTTTGAGGTTGAGGATAATATTTCCCCACCCGGTCAACGAAGCGCCAGTATTCCTCGTGATGATATGGATGACTATGCTGAAGAAATTATAAAAACACGTCAGGCATATTTTGAAAGTGCGACTGGGAAAAAGGTGAATCACGTTGGTAAGTATTCTATCGACCCCACTACCCTTCAAGGGAATATCGAGCATTTTATTGGCGTAGCACAAGTGCCTATTGGCGTAGCAGGGCCGTTGAAGATTAATGGTGAGCACGCACAAGGGGAGTTTGTTGTTCCACTTGCGACTACCGAAGGCACGTTGGTCGCATCTTATAATCGAGGAATGAAACTGCTAAATATGAGTGGCGGTGTAACTGCTACGGTGGTTGATGATGCGATGCAACGTGCACCTGTATTTATATTTGAAAACGCCCGTGGAGCACGTGACTTTGTTAAGTGGGTTAAAGATAACTTTGAAAAAATAAAAGAGGAAGCAGAAGCAACGTCAAGTATCGCTAAACTCACATATATTGATCATTTTCTTTCAAATAAATTTGCTTTCCTCAGGTTCAACTATAAAACTGGTGATGCCGCTGGGCAAAACATGGTAGGCCGAGCAACGTTCGCCGCGTGCGGATGGATACTGGATAATTACCAAGGTATTGAAAACTTCTATTTAGAGTCTAACTTTGCGACAGATAAAAAAGCGTCGCAAATAAATATTATGCGAACACGGGGTAAACGCGTTACCGCTGAAGCGACAATTAAGCGAGAGCATCTTCTAGAAGTTATGCGCGTCGACCCTAAACAAATAGATTATCATGGCCGAGTTGCCGGTGTTGGCTCGTTTTTATCGGGGGTAAACAACACGGGTCTGCATTCACCCAATGGCATTACCGCCATGTTTATAGCTACAGGCCAAGATGTGGCAAATGTGTCTGAGTCCTCAGCCGGTATGATGTATTCCGAATTAACTGAAGAAGGGGATCTGTATGTTTCAATCACTATCCCCTCGCTTATTGTCGCTACATACGGCGGTGGTACAGGTATTGGTACGCAGCGGGAGTGCTTGGAATTGCTAGACTGTTATGGCCGTGATCGCGTTTACAAGTTTGCTGAAATCGTTGCCTCGGTGGTACTGGCTGGCGAATTATCGCTAGCATCGGCAATTAGTTCATCAGATTGGGTATCGTCACACGAGCAATACGGGCGAAACCGATAAAAAGAATAGATTTCCTAACTAAAAGCAAAGGGGCTTCACATAATGTGAAGCCCCTGTTGGTTTAGCGCTTGTTGGATTAATGCTCCCAATGATAGTGGTGCGCTTTCGCTTCCACTTCATCTGCCGTTTGTTGCGGCATAAAGGTGGCATTATCTTTTTCAAAGAAGAACGGCTTGCGTTTTTCTTTGCTGCCCACTTCGTTCATGGTCGCCGACTCATAAACGCGACCATTAAGTACGGTGTATTCGACGAATTCACTTTTTCTAATGTCGCTAAGTACGTCGCCATCAATGACTACTAGATCTGCAAGTTTACCTTTTTCGATACTGCCAAGATCTTTGCCCATACCTAAATGTTTAGCGCCATCTATAGTACCACCGCGTAGCGCTTCCCAAGGCGTGAAGCCACCTTGCTCCATGATCCACAGCTCCCAGTGAGCAGCTAAGCCTTCACGCTGTCCGTGCGCACCTATATGTACACTAACGCCATTATCTCGAAGTTCTTTGGCGTAGCTTGCTACGTTTTGGTGATTGTATTGATTTTCTGGTGCAGTAGGCCTGCGAATAGCGCGACTATCTAGAATAGTCGATGGGGTATAACGAAGAAGACGTGGGTTCTTCCACACTTCTGTTTTATCGTACCAGTACTCTTCACCCATCATGCCGCCGTAGGATACAACAAAGGTTGGCGTATAACCGAACTCGGTGGCTTTCCATAGCTGCGTGACATCGCTGTAGCCTTTTTCTACAGGAATGCTGTGCTCAAGACCAGTGTGCCCATCTACCAGCATGGTCAGATTCTGTTGAAGCTTACCGCCCCCTTCAGGCACAACCATCATCTCTTGGTTCTTTGCCGCCCACAGTACCTGTTGACGCTGATCACGACGCGGCTGGTTGTAGCTTTTCACCGAAATAGCCCCGGCTTCTTTTAGGCGCTCTACGTGGAAATAAGCATCTTCATAATTATTGATGATTGCTTTGTAACCCAGCCCTTCTGCACCGTATAAAATAGTGCCGGTGGAGTAAATTCGCGGCGCAACAATATCGCCTTTACGCTGTAGTTCAGCCGCAGCAAATATTTCCGTTGTGTCGTTTGATGGGTCGTGAATTGTTGTTACGCCGAATGACACATTCGAGTACTGACTCCAGTTCTGCTGCGGAATAATCTCGTTACGGCCTTGCGAGCCGTGAGCGTGCGCGTCTACCAGCCCAGGAATAATCGTTTTACCGGTGGTATCAATTTCTAACGCACCGTCAGGAATGCTTATGTCGCCGCGTTTACCCACTGCTTCAATGCGATTGTCTTTTATTAGCACAACACCATCTTCTATGACTTCTTGGGTATTGTCGGCATCGCGCATGGTTACTATTTTGCCGCCAACCAAGGCTTTGTAACCCGATGGTTTGTCAGCTTTGGTGGTAAACGACAAGTCCATACCTTCAGCTACCGGTTCAGGCAAGGTTTCAGACGCGCCCTCAACAAAAGCAAAGGCTTCATCGAGTGAACGGCTAAATAGCGTAGGACCGTTAAACCAGCTAAGAGTTTTGTTGTCAGGCGACCAGGTTAGGTATTCACCCGCGCGGCTTGAAAGCTGGGTTACTGGCAGTGAGGTCATATTCGGACCTATGGTAATACGCTTACCATTTTCAACAAATGGCGCTACATAAGTTTTGAATTGGTAAACAAACGCAACCCATTTCTTGTCGTGTGAAAGTTTGTACTCACTTACCTTATTTGCACCGTAAAGGTGGGTTCGCTTGTCGTTACCCTTAAGGTTGACGCTAGAAAGCTGAGTTTCGTAGTACGCCTCGCCGCCCGCTGATTCGGTGAAATAAACTCGGTCATCGCTTCCCGCGAAATGCGCGTTGTATCCGCCATCAGACACTTTTTCTACCGTATCTTCTTCAAGGTCTGCGACATAAATACCTGGTTCAACCGAGTACTTAGGGTCTAGCAAGTAGCCGCCGGTAAATTTTCGGAACACCACTTTTTCGCCATCGGCAGAGAACGAAGGTTCAATGTAGTGACCTGGCTGCTGGGTAATCACCTTTCCTTTGCCGCCTCGTGCAGAAACTACGCGAACGGTACCTAGGTCTTGGTCATTCCAGGTGGTATAAACAATCGACTTTCCGTCGTTAGAAAAGCGCGGATAGTACTCGTCATGGTCGTTTTGTTTCGTTAAACGCTTAATTTTGCCAGATTTAACGTCGCGCACATAAAGTTTACCTAATGCTTGGAAAAGTACGGTCTTACCATTAGGCGACATTTGAGACCAGCGGATCATGCGAACGTCAAATTCATCAGGGGCTACATCAACGTCAAAGCGCAGCGCATCTGCGAATTTCACCGTACCTTCAACAGTTACGTCCATGGTGCTGGTGGTTTTATCTTTCACGTTGATAGTGTGGAACTTACCGCCTGTCCAATATACGATTTTGCTGCTGTCCGGCATCCAGTCGAAGTAGGCAAAGTAGCCTTCCGAACCAAAGCCTTCCTGCATATCTCGCTCTAGTTCCAACGTCAGCGGTGTTTCAACGCCTGTCTTAATGTCTTTAATGAAAAGCGCGGTTCTATCTTTAACGCGACGAACAAAAGCAATGTATTTACCGTCCGGTGAAGGGGTAGGGACTACCGCACCGCCTGTACCGCTGATATAGCGGCTCTCTTCGCCGGTTTCGCGGTCGTAGCGAGTGATAGCAAAAATGCCTTCTAGTGGGTCGCGGTTATATTCAAAGCGTGCGCCCGGAACGGTATTTTCGGTAAAGTAAATGTATTTGCCGTCATGAGAAAATACAGGGTCCGCAATGTTTTGTTGGTCGCGCTTTCCGCTTTTACGGGCTTTAATTTGTAGGCCGTCACCACCTGATTTGTGGTACATCCAAATCTCGCCCGCCGGAATACTACGGCTAGACATAATGCCTTTGGTAACCACTAAGTATTCGCCGTCGGGGCTCCACTTTGGAGAGTGGATAAGATTGCTTTTCTCTCTTGTTACCTGACGAAGATTACTGCCATCAATGTCCATAACCCATACATTGCTTAACCCATCTTTATCTGAGATAAATGCGATTTGCTTGCCGTCGGGAGAAATCGACGGATGAATATTCCAGGCGAAGTCTTGTGTTAGCGGCGTCGCATCGCCGCCACTCATACTCACTTTGTACAAGTCGCCCAGCATGTCAAAAACCATAAATTTGCCGTTTGGAGCAACGTCTAAGCTCGACCAGGTGGTTTCGTTTGTCTTAATGGTGACTTCGTTTAGTGCATAAGGTGGGTTATTAACGTCCCACTTTTCGACTTCGGATTCTGTTTTTTCTTCACTGTCGTTGTGGGCGTATAGAGTAGGTGCGACGCCCAAGCCCAGGGCGCTTACTAGCGTGATGGCCAGTAAACTTTTCTTTGTCGTTATCATAATTATGTTTCCAACCGCTTGTTATTTATTTTCTGTCTACATCAGAGTACATGAGTTAACTTCAGACGTGCACTCTCAAATTGTAAACTTGGCGTTAAGTCTACTGCAAAACGCAAAAAGTTCATTCAGCTAATGCGACTGCCTCTACAAATTTAACGTTTAACAAACACACCATCATTTTCAGTGATGCTTGTGTATTACAGTAATAATCGCTAATTTCATAACAAGTTATTAACAATGATTGTGTGGGAATTATCGTGAGCAACGCTGAACATCAATTGCATTACTCTACCTGTACGCTTTGTGAAGCGATGTGTGGTATTGAGGTTGTAACGAAAGGCCGTCAAATATTGTCAGTAAAAGGGGATAAAGATAACCCATTTAGCCAAGGCCATATTTGCCCAAAAGCCAGTGCGTTAAAAGATTTGTACGACGACCCTGATCGCTTGAAGCGCCCAGTTAAAAGAGTAAAAATTGACGGAGAAGACAGCGCCTGGGAAGACTGCACCTGGGAAGAGATTTCGTGGGACGAAGCCTTTGACTTGGTCGCAAGCAAGTTGCATCACATCCAGAACGCGCACGGCAATAACGCAGTGGGTGTATATTTGGGAAACCCTAATGCGCACAATATGGGCTCAATACTGTTCGGACCTTATTTTTATCGAGCTCTTAAGTCGCACAACCGTTATTCCGCTACATCTGTTGACCAACTGCCGCATCACATTGTAAGTAGACGGCTGTTTGGGCATATCTCTCAAATCCCCATTCCTGACATCGACCACACGCAGCATTTCATGATCATTGGCGGAAATCCGCTGGCTTCAAATGGCAGCATTATGACGGTGCCAAACGTGAAAAAGCGGTTGAAGGGCATTCAAAACCGCGGTGGTAAAGTCATCGTTATCGATCCAAAGCGCAGTGAAACTGCCGATATCAGCTGTGAGCACTACTTTATACGTCCAGGCAGTGATGTGCTGTTGCTACTTGCTATGCTGCATGTACTGTTTGAAAAGCAGCTATTCAAAGTGGATGAAATTTTACCTTATGCTGAGGATATTAAGGAGGTTGAAAAATACGTACGCGAGTATTCACCACAAAAGGTGAGTGAGTTCACAGGAATTTCGGCTTCGCATATTACTCAGCTTGTTTTGGATTTCTGTAATGCTGAGTCTGCGGTTTGTTACGGCAGAATGGGAGCTAGCGTGCAGGCGTTTGGCACGCTTACTCAGTATCTCATCATGCTGTTTAACATGCTTACTGGGAATTTGGATAAGCAAGGTGGCATGATGTTTACTCAGCCAGCTGCCGATGTACTGCCAGTTTCGGGTAGAGGCAGCATGGGCGATTTTACCTCTCGTGTAAGAGGGCTCCCGGCGTTTGCGGGTGAATACCCGGTAGCATGTTTAGCTGAAGAAATCTTAACCCCAGGAGAAGGGCAAATTAAGGCCATGGTAATTGGTGCTGGTAATCCCGTGGTCACTACGCCAAATGCAGAACAACTTGATGAAGCCTTTTCTCAACTCGACTTTATGGTTGCAGTAGATTTCTATGTTACCGAAACCTCACGTCATGCTGATGTCATTCTTCCGCCAGTAACTGCGCTAGAGCGCGACCACTACGATATTGTTTTTCATAATTTTGCGGTGCGTAATTTTGCTAAGTATTCGGAAGCCGTCGTGGACATTGATGAAGATCAGCTTACCGATTGGCAAATTTATTTGTCTTTGGCTGAAAGACTCGACGCGCTAAACGGCAAAGGTACCACTCACTATGCGGCACTTTGGGATAAGCAGCCTAGAGGCGTGGTTGACGATTTATTGCAAGCTGGGCTGTATGGTCGAAGAGCAAACGAAAACAGAGATGTTCAGGCTAACTCAAATCAAACTTCACCCGACATTCCCGCAGAAGGACTGTCGATTGAAATGCTTAAAGCACACCCTCACGGAATTGACTTAGGGCCGCTACAGCGTTCCTTGCCTCATGCTTTGTTCCATGAGGATAAGAAGATCCACTTAGACTTTGATTACTTCATGGCTGATTTAGACAGGGTTAATACGCATTTTTTTGGAAATGCGAACCATGCTACGCAACAAAATCAGTCCGTTGTTTTGATAGGGCGCCGGCACATTAAAACCAATAATTCGTGGCTGCATAACAGCCCGCGTATGGTGAAAGGTAATAACCGTTGTACGCTGCAGCTGCACCCTGACGACGGGGTTAAATACGGCATTGAAGATGGTGACAGCGTAAGCGTGAAATCGCGAGTGGGCCAGCTAACTATTGAGGCTGAGATTACAGATGCAATTATGCCCGGTGTGGTGTCTATCCCGCATGGATGGGGACATGACAAAAAGGGTATAAAGTTATCTGTGGCAAGTCAGCACCCTGGGGTTAACACCAACATACTTACTGACGATTTACAAATAGACGAACTGTCGGGCAATGCGGTGCTAAACGGCGTGCCTGTTGAACTGGAAAAAGTAAGTTAAGCACATAAAAAAACCGGCATTTACTTGCTAGTAAATGCCGGTTTTTGTAAGAAAGCACTCAATTAAGCACCTATTCTTAGGTCTTAGGTCATAGTAACGAACTCTTCAGCACTGGTAGGGTGAATAGCGACACAGGCGTCAAAGTCAGCCTTTGTTGCGCCCATTTTAATGGCAACAGCAAAACCTTGCAGAATTTCATCCATGCCGTGGCCGATACCGTGAAGGCCTACTACTTTTTCGTCTTTTCCGGCGCATACCAGCTTCATTTTAGTCATTTGACGATGGCGCGTTACCGCCGTGTACATAGACGCAAAACTAGAGGTATATACTTTAATGTTGTCCTCACCATATTCCTCAGCGGCTTCTGGCTCAGTAAGGCCAATTGTGCCAATAGGAGGGTGACTAAACACGACAGTAGGGATCAGTGAGTAATCCATATGCGCTTCTTTTTGGCCGTTGAACAAACGCTCGCTAAGCAAACGGCCGGCTTTTACCGCCACTGGAGTGAGCTCTGCTTCACCAGTAATATCGCCTACCGCGTACACGTTTTTCGCTGTGGTGTTTTGGTATTTATCTACCTTAACTGTACCGTCATCACTTAGTTCAACATCGGTGTTTTCAATATCAATTTTGTCAGTAGAGGGCTTACGGCCAATGGCCCAAATAAGACAGTCAGTTTTTAGTACTTCACCATTGGTTAAGTGTACTGATAGCTCTCCATCATCAACTTTTTCTACTTTTTCAACGCTTGCGTGATTATGTAATTTACAACCCTCCGCGTGGATCATGTCCACTAAGGTTTCGTGAATGAGCGGGTCGAAATTTCTCAGTGGCGCATGCTTGCGAACTATCAGGTGCGATTCTGTGCCAAGGGCGTGAAGTACGCCGGCCAGCTCAACCCCAATGTAACCAGCACCCACCACAACAGCGCGCTTAGGTTGCTCTTTAAGCGCAAAGAAACCATCAGAATCAATGCCGTATTCGGCACCTTCAATATCGGGGATGATTGGACGACCGCCAACAGCAATCGTAATATGATCAGCCGTGTATTTTTCGCCGTTAACTTCTACCGTGTTGTTATCGATAAACTTCGCGAAACCGCGAATTAAGGTCACGTCGTTCGCAGTAAGAACGCGGTCGTAAGACGCGTGAATACGTTCAATATAAGCCTGACGGCTGGCAATAAGGCTGTCCCAGCTAAAGTGATTTACCGACAAGTCAAACCCATACTCAGGGGCATAGCGATGGATTGCTTCAGCAACCTGAGCGCCATACCACATGGCTTTCTTAGGCACGCACCCAACGTTTACACAAGTACCACCAATGTCTTTTGCTTCAATAATGGCAGCTTTTTTTCCGTGTTTTGCGGCGCGGTTTGCCGATGCAATGCCGCCGCTTCCGCCACCAATACAGATATAATCAAAATGTGTCATACAAAAAACCTTGTTTGTCATTAGACGAAATTTGAGTTGCGTACAAACAGCTTACTACGGCAACGTTTACTTTTCTTCTGCGAATTACCAACAAATTAATATGCTCTTCTAATTATCCAACACGCTCTAGAAGATGATGCTTTTTTTTACTCGTTGTTATGTAATGGGGGCACTAAAAAGCAAACCAACCCTCAGGCAGCGAAGGCTAGTTTGTTATCTATGCGGACCGTTGCTATACCGATGTTAGGAGGAAAAAGTTTATGTATTCGTTATATTCGCTAAATCTTCTGGTTCTATTTGAATGCTGAATGCTTTGCCACGCTCTTCTTCAAACTGAACGAGTTTCTGTATGGTTGCCTCGTTAAGCACATGCCCCTCGGGCAGGATCAAAATATGACTATCATTATAGAGATTCTGTGCGAGTACCATTCCAGCTTTCAACTGGGTGGCTTTTAACGAAGTAGACAATAGTTTAGATGTTGTGACATCTTCTGCTTCAAGTAGTAGATCTAAAAACTCTCCGTCATATCGAGTGTTGCGATGTTTCTTCATTTCAAACTTCGCATCTCTTGGGCTAAGTTCTACACCACTCATACGTCCGGTAACTAAACGCCAATAGTCTCTTGAAATCGCAAGTATTCGTGCACCAACAGGAATTTCTTTGGCGACTTTGTTGTACAAACCAGAGCCGTTGTAATGCTCAAACTGAAACTCTATGATATCCGACACATGCTGTAATTCATGGGCCGGAGCGAGTATAAGTGAAGCCTGCTTGGTTTGTGATAAGTAGTTTTGTTGCTGCTGATATTTTAGTTTTGAAAAAGGCGCTAAAAAGTCGTCGGTTTCAAGACCTAGTAAACCTAGCTCACAAATCAGTCCCGCGTAACGAATTTGTTTAATTTCTTGTTTGTCCAGCCTGGCAATGCGTGCGAGCTTCGAAGCCAGTTCACTGACTTCAATGGCAAATTTGCCGTTGATATTGGGATTAATACTGATAACGTTAAAAAGCACCTGCTCCATTGCAGTGTTATGCTTCTCAATTTTGTTCAATGCCGCTTTGATTTGCCGGGTGCGCTTCTGCACCATTT
This sequence comes from Alteromonas sp. V450, assembly GCF_001885075.1. Classification (NCBI taxonomy): domain Bacteria; kingdom Pseudomonadati; phylum Pseudomonadota; class Gammaproteobacteria; order Alteromonadales; family Alteromonadaceae; genus Alteromonas; species Alteromonas sp. V450. The sequence goes on along the minus strand of NZ_MODU01000004.1, from coordinate 2,869,010 downwards.
GTTCTAATGATGTATTTACGTCTTTAAGTTTTTTGTTTTGTAGTTTAGTCAGTTTTTGCAAACGCAAATTTTCTGCTTTCAGTTTAACGCGCTCTAAACCTTCTTCAACAACGGAAATGAGTTCTTGGTTCTCCCATGGTTTTTGAAGATAGCGATGGATTTTACCCTGATTAACTGCTTGTATTGTCGATTCAATGTCGGCGTATCCTGTTAGCACAACCCGAAACGTTTCGGGGTATTTTGTTGCTACTTGCTCGAGCAGTTCTGCACCAGACATCTGCGGCATCTTCATATCGGAAATGACAACATGTACCTCATTATTCGCCATCAACTCTAAGGCTTTTGCGCCACTATCGGCAAGCAATAACGTTATGTCCATCGTGAAGAGTGCGCGTTTTATAGCGCGCAGAATATTTGGCTCATCGTCAACGAATAGCACCGTGTAGGTGGTATTATTCTCTGTAGTAATTTCTGCCATAAACTGTGATCCTTGCGCGCTATTTAGTTATCTTAAGGCTGTTGTTCAACATCGTCGTTTTTGAGAGGGATTGCTAAAGTAAAACAGCTACCTTCCCCTTCTCTGCTTGTTGCGGTCAGGTTACCACCATGTTCTTGAGCAATACCAAAAGATATAGACAAGCCCAACCCCGTGCCTTGCCCTTCAGGTTTAGTTGTAAAAAATGGATTAAAAAGCTTGTCTAAATGACTGGCGGGAATACCGCAGCCAGTGTCTTCAATACGCAACTCAACGAATCCATTTACTGTGCAAGTAGTGATTATTATTTTTCCATTTTTTCCTGTACTTTCAATGGCCTGACCTGCATTGATAAGTAGGTTGGTAATTACTTGCGATATTTTGCCTACATTAATAGTTACATCGGGTACGTTACCTAAATGTGTTTCTACAGTACAAATATATTTCAATTGGTTATTAACCATAGCGAGTGTAGTTCGTACACAATCATTAATATTGTGATTTTGCATTTCATCACTATCTACTCTAGAAAAGAGCTTTAGGCCTTTGACAATTTTTGCCACGCGATTAAGCCCTTCTTTTGAGTCGTTTAGCAAATCACTAATATCCTCATTGATGAATGCCATGTCTTGGTTAGATAACATATTTCTCAAGTCTTCAAGCGCTGTTTCTTTCCCCTTATCTGTTTGGCTTTTAAGCACCACGTCTATTTGAGAAAAAATCATCTGGTATGTGGCGACATAGTCACTAAGGGTAGATATGTTGCTGCCAACAAAACCAACCGGGTTATTTATCTCGTGCGCAACCCCCGCCGCTAACTGACCGACTGATGCCATTTTTTCTGCCTGCAGTAACTGTACTTGGGTCTCTTTTAAATCTTTGTTTGTTTCTTCTAACTGGAAATTCTTTTTGTTCAACAGCGCCGTTCTGTCTTGTACTTTCTCTTCCAACAAAACGTTAAGTTCTTGAAGTTCATCTTGTACTCGCTGACGCTGCCCGTACTCTTCTTTTAAACGTTCTACTAAATGATTGAATGCTTCCGCGAGTTCGCTTAGTTCATCCTTGCCTCTTACCGGTACGAATACATCTCTATAGTTATTATTTTCTATTGCTTCGCCTAAGTGTTTTGCCCCTTCCCGTAGCTGTTGCAGCTGAGACATTAAATACGAGCCGAGTAAATAAGAACAAAGACCAACTAACACAAACTCGAGTAAAGCGAGGGTGATAGTCCATTGTTTTACTCTGGATACAGATTCGGTGACTGACGCAATATTCAACCCAATTTCTACATAGCCATACAATGTGTTGTTAACCATAATAGGCGCTCGCGCATCAAACACCCCATCATCTGATTCAGACACTGTTTTATCTGCTTTGAATGGTCGGTCTAATGCATCTTTGTTGCCTTTTTGTACGAAAATACTGCCCGTTTTGTCGAGCACTTTTACGTAGGCAATATTTGGGTTAGTGAGTATTTCCGACACGTCTGCATCGAGCGAGGCCAAATCGTAGCTAAGAAACGCATTTTTTGTAGTGGAGACGAAAAGTGCGACAGTGGTATCCGCCGATTTTTTAACGCTACTGTCAACTAAGTCATTTAACAGTTGAAATACGGTAACAATAAGTACCAGTAGCAAAAGCGCTGCTATCGATGCTATACCTGTAATTGTTTTCGTTCGTAAAGACAATCGCATGCTCAACATACTCTACATATGAGGTCGTGAAATAGACGCTATTCCCAGCGCTCTGACGTCATCCCAATCACCATCTTCAGACGCAACAAATCCATTGAAATTAAGTCCATCCAAAATATAAGATTCGCCCGAATCATTGTTTATTGCGAGGAATGCTTTAAGAATAGCCTGTCTTTTGACATCCGCCATTGCTGGGTGAGTTGCGATAGCGTGAGGCGTGAAGCCTTTACTTTCCCATAGAATATGAAGGTCCTCCCTTACGTCGCTCGGTATACTCTTCAAAGTTCTGTAAATACCACCGCCAGCGTTAAAAAAATCTTGGTGTACAGCGAAATAAACCGAGTCGTGAGAGTTAACATATCTAGGGATGATTGTAACGCTGTTTGCTTTCAAGTGCGCGGAAGTGATTATGGTTGCAGCAAACGCAGCCGGGGCCGGGAATACCATTTCCATTCCATTAAGCTGTTCAATTGACGTGATGCCACTTGATTTATTCACCACAATTAATCCCTTAATCGATTTATCACTTTCTCGCACAAGGGCTTGGTAACCTGGATTAGCGCTGAAAACCGTGTAATGATAAGGATTCATATAGGCAATATCGTACTCGCCGTTAACTAGGTTTTCCTCGAACGTTGGAATGTCTTTTGCCGTGCGGAACTCGATATCAAGACCAGTATATTGCGCAATGTAGTGAATGAGTGGCTGCCATTTCTCGGCCATTTTTTTGGGTGATTGCTGCGGAACAACCGCAAAAGTCAGTGGTTTAGCTAAGCTGAACGTCGGTATTGCTATACTAAAACACCAAGCAACAAAAAAAGCACGAAAAGCCTTCATGAAAACTGCTCCCTAATCTGTTCTTCACATAGACATAAATTGTTCTAATACTTGTGTCAAATCGTGGTTAGAAAAGGGTTTTTGCAGCGTCGCGTCCGCGCCAATTTCCAACGCGCGCTCTAAGCTAGTGTCATCGAGTGCAGAAATAACGACAATTTTTAGGTTTTTATATTTATTTTGCTGCCGTGTGAAGTCGATAACACTATAACCGTCCATACCGGGCATGCTTAAGTCGAGTGTCATCACCTTGGGTTCATATTGGCTAAGCATTATACCAGCTTGAAACCCACCAGTAGCGATAAATGAATCATAACCAGCCCTTCGCGCCACGCGTTGAATAGACTTTGCAACGGGCATTTCATCGTCAACTATCAGTATAGACGGCGTTGCCGTTCCTTTCAGAACATCAGGAATTGGCATGTCATGACGCTCTAAGAACTCAATAAAATCCTCAACCAATACACGGTTGTTGCCACGCCCAGGTAACTTAAAGCCTTTTAGCTTTCCACTTTCTATCCAGCGTATTACTGTTCTTAAATTAACGTCGCAATATGTTGCGATCTCGCCCGATGTGAGAGTTTTCATAGCAAACCCTTGAAGAAAAATTAAACAAAGTATAGCTTGCTAATAAATAATGGACAAAGTAGACAAAAGGATGAAATGTGACATTTGCGACAGGTATCTTAATGCCGATGACGCGAACGAGTAACTAAAGCAATGCCACTCATCACAACAAGAGATGATCTACCTCTAAAGCGTAAAAGTAAAACAAGCCTGAGTCAAAACCACAACTGCGCTTGCTTTTACCGGCTAAAGCCCCATCATTATTCTATTGTTTGTTAAGAGTGAAAAAGATTATGACAACCCCTGCAATTGAAATGGTAGATGGTCTACCAATTTTTTCTGCTATTGAACCTGCCTCTATTAAGCCTGCAATTGAAAAAGCCATTGCGGCGTGCAAAAGCGAAATAGAAGAGGTCGTGGCGTCGAAAGATTACTCTTACAAAAATCTAGTGCTGCGCCTTGAAGAGGTCGATGATCGTTTAAGCAAAATGTTCTCGCCGGTGTCTCATATGAATAGCGTGGTGAGCAGCGATGAATTGCGTGAAGCCCACGATGCGTGTTTGCCACTATTATCTGAATACGGAACATGGGTAGGCCAGCATGAAGGCCTTTACAATGCTTATGCCTCTCTCAAAGCGTCGGACGAATTTGCCACGTTAAGCGAAGAGCAACAGAAAGTGATTGAAAACGCGGTTCGCGATTTTACCTTGTCAGGTGTAGCGCTTCCCGTAGAGCAAAAGAAGCGTTTTGCAGAGATTCAGGCAAAGCTTAGCGAGCTATCATCAACCTTTTCCAACAATGTCATGGACGCCACCATGGGCTGGACTAAACACATTACCGATGAAGCTGAACTTGCCGGTATGCCAGAATCAGCCCTTGAAGCGGCGGCACAAGCTGCGCACCAAAAAGACTTGCAGGGCTGGTTGTTTACGTTAGACATTCCGTCTTATTTACCTGTAATGCTTTACGCGGATAATCGCGAACTTCGCGAAGAAATGTATCGTGCCTATGCCACAAAAGCGTCTGATCAAGGTCCAAATGCGGGTAAGTGGGACAACACCGACATTATTAAAGAAACGCTAATGCTGCGTACTGAACTGGCTGAATTGCTTGGCTTTTCAAGTTATGCAGAGCGTTCCCTGGCGACCAAAATGGCAGACTCTACCGATCAGGTTATCGGGTTCTTACGTGATTTGGCGGCGAAGTCTAAGCCTCAGGCAGAAAAAGAGCTTGAAGAAGTAAAAACGTACGCAAAAGATAAGCACGGTGTTACTGAGCTAGCGGCATGGGATTTACCGTATTACAGCGAGAAGCTGAAGCAGGAAAAGTACACAATTTCTGATGAAATGCTGCGTCCTTATTTCCCTGAAGATAAAGTGTTGTCTGGCCTGTTTGAGGTGGTGCACCGTTTGTATGGCTTAAAGATTATCGAGCAGCCTGGTATCGACACTTGGCATAAGGATGTGCGCTACTTCACCATTACTGACGATGCCGATGTGATGCGCGGCAGTTTTTACCTAGACTTGTACGCACGTGCGAAAAAACGTGGCGGCGCGTGGATGGATGAATGTCGAGTTCGTCGTGAAAAAATGGATGGCGAATTACAGCTGCCCGTGGCGTACCTTACCTGTAACTTCAACGCGCCTGTGGGTGATAAGCCTGCGCTATTTACCCACGATGAGGTAGTAACCTTGTTCCATGAGTTTGGCCACGGCATTCACCACATGCTCACGAAGATGCGCGTAGCGGGTGTGTCGGGTATTAACGGTGTACCGTGGGATGCGGTTGAATTGCCAAGCCAGTTTTTAGAAAACTGGTGCTGGGAAGAAGACGCACTTAACTTTATCTCTGGTCACTATGAAACCGGTGAACCACTCCCTGCTGATTTACTTGACCGTATGCTTGCTGCACGGGATTACCAGTCTGCGATGCAGATGGTACGCCAGCTTGAATTTAGTCTTTTTGATTTCTTACTGCATAGCGAAAAAGGCAGTGTGGTAGATGTACAGGGCACATTAGATAAAGTGCGTAAAGAAGTGGCGGTAGTTATTCCCCCATCGTTTAACCGTTTCCAAAACGGCTTTGGTCACATATTCGCTGGTGGCTATGCAGCGGGCTACTACAGCTACAAGTGGGCTGAGGTACTTTCTGCCGACGCGTACAGCAAGTTTGAGGAAGATGGCATCTTTAATCGCGACACGGGCAAAGCGTTCTTAGAGAACATTTTAGAAATGGGCGGCAGTAAGCCTCCTATGGACTTGTTTATAGCCTTTAGAGGGCGCGAGCCGCAAGTTGACGCTTTGCTTCGCCACAGCGGTATAAAAGGCTAAGCATTCATGAAGGAGCCTAAGGTAGAGTCTTTTCAATCTATTTACCGGCGAGCGTGCGAACGCAAAGGCGGTGAAAAGGTGCTTGAAGCTATGCTCCAAGCACCGCTTTCTAAAGCACAGATTGAAGCCATTTCTGACGATCGCTTTCTAGCGGCGATGACCAAAAAGGTGTTTCAGTCGGGTTTTGTGTGGCGAGTCATCGAGCAAAAGTGGCCCGATTTTGAGACCGTATTTTTCGGTTTCGACATAGATAAAGTGTTGCTGATGCCCGATGAAATGCTAGAGCAGAAAGCGTCAGACAAGCGCATTGTTCGAAATTATAAAAAAGTGATGACAGTGCGCGACAACGCCATGATGATCAAAGACGTGGCGCTTGAACACGGTAGCTTTGGTAGGTTCGTAGCGGGCTTTGAAAAAGGCAATATCACCGAACTTTGGGCGTTTTTGAAAAAACGCGGTGCGCGATTAGGTGGCAACACCGGCCCTTACATGCTTCGAGCACTAGGCATAGATACGTTTTTATTCTCTCGTGACGTGGAAGATTACTTGCGCAAGAATGACATTGTTGACGGTGGATTAACCTCGAAAAAGTCTCTGTCGGCGGCCAATGCAGCGTTTGCTCAATGGCATAAGGAAAGCGGTCGTTCCTTGCAAGAGATAAGCGCCATCGTTGCCTTCAGCTGGGGTACGAATAACAGGGTAGTCTAAAGCAAGTTCTAAACTGGTGAGCCTGTACCTTACAGGCTCTGCTTTTTGACTGGGCAGGAGCCTAAGTTACATCAGCAGAGAGGCAGGCATAAAGCTTTTGCTTGAGCACACAATCCTATACACTTCGGCATTAATAAAAATATTCAAATTACAGGACTGTCATGAGCGACAATCAAACTCCCGCTACGCAAGCAGACTCTGCAATCGACAATGCTACCGAGCATACAACGCACTTTGGTTTTAAACAGGTGGATAAAGGGCAAAAAGCCTCTTTAGTTGCTAATGTTTTTGACTCTGTTGCAGCAAAGTACGACGTAATGAACGACCTTATGTCGATGGGAGTGCATCGTTTATGGAAGCGTTTCACAATAGACTGCAGCGGTGTTCGCGCTGGCAACAAAGTATTGGATATTGCCGGTGGTACTGGTGATCTAACCGCTAAGTTTTCTCGCTTGGTAGGCCCAACAGGGCGCGTAACCCTTGCCGATATCAATTTGTCTATGCTGAAAGTTGGCCGTGACAAGCTTCGCGACCGAGGCTTGGTAAGCAACATCGATTATGTGCAAGCTGACGCAGAAGCATTGCCTTTCCCCGACAACCATTTTGATGTCGTGACTATGGCATTCGGCCTTCGAAACGTGACAGAAAAGCAAAACGCACTTAATTCTATTTTTCGCGTGTTAAAACCAGGCGGCCGTTTACTGGTTTTAGAATTTTCTAAGCCTACGTCAGAGCAGCTCAGCAAACTATACGATATGTACTCGTTTCACATCTTGCCAAAAATGGGGCAACTGGTGGCGAACGATGCAGAAAGCTACCAATACCTAGCAGAAAGCATTCGCATGCACCCTGATCAAGAAACTTTGAAGGGGATGTTTGAGCAGGCGGGCTTTGAGCAATGCGATTATCAAAACCTGACTGGCGGTATTGTAGCGCTGCACAGAGGTTATAAGTTTTAATGCCTACTTCTGCGCTGGTAACCGCAACGGCCGAATCGGTTTTTAACAAGTTGCTGTCTTTAGACGAAGACAGCGAAACAAGGCTAAAAGCGCTTGCTGGCGCTAGGCTTACCGCTTTTATCTCGCCGCTTCCCTATGGGATCACGCTGTCGTTTTCTGACCGAGTCGATGTGCTTAGCGAACAAGGCTCGTTTGAAGATGCTGTCGCGGCCCTTGGGCCAAAAGACTGTTGTATTAAAACGTCGCTACAAACCTTGCCAGAGTTAAAAGAAACCAGCCAGTTGACTCGCCTTATTCAGCAAAAAGCCCTCTTTTTAGAAGGAGAGCTAAATGTTGCTCAGCAAGTCAGCGCCTTGTTTCAGCAGCTCGACATCGACATTGAAGAGTTACTGGCACAAAAGACGAATGATGTTATTGCCCATCAAACCGTGAAAATGGTGAAAAACGCGCATGAGAAATCGATGTCAGCACTCGCGTCCATAGCGAAAGTATTCGGCAACGCTGTAATAGAGGAAAAACAGCTAGCTGCACACAAGCTGGCGGTTATGCACTTTAGCGACGAAGTAAATGCGCTTCGCGATCGAGCAGAAAATGCTGATGCGAGACTGCGCCGCTTAGAAGAAACACTTAAAGAAAATTGAGAGAAACAGGCTCATAAATGCGTATTGTTAGGTTATACCGAATTAACAAGGTATTGTTGGAACACGGCTTAGACGAACTTATTCCAGCAAAGTGGTTACCCTGGTATGCGCGGGCTATGCGCCATACCATTTTCTGGGTGCGGAACAAGCACAAGGGCAAGTCAGCCGGCGAGCGTATTACCCTTGCACTACAAAACCTGGGGCCTGTTTTTATTAAGTTCGGACAGATGCTCTCTACCCGCCGCGACTTGCTTCCCCCTGCCATTGCAAACGAACTGGCCCGTTTACAAGACAAAGTTCCGCCGTTTTCGTCAGACGCAGCACAAGGCATTATCAAGCAAGCGTTGGGGCTTTCTGATTTAAGCGATTTATTCAGCGAATTTGAAAAAGCGCCGCTAGCGTCAGCGTCTATTGCTCAAGTTCATGCCGCAAAACTAAAACACAACAACGAAGACGTTGTGGTAAAGGTACTGCGTCCCGACATTCGCGATACCATTGTGGCGGATATGGAGCTGCTATTTAGCTTGGCTAATGTGCTTCAACGTTGGCTTCCGGATGGTAAACGGCTGCGCCCTGTTGAAGTGGTTGTGGAATACCGAAAGACCATAGTGGATGAACTCGATCTGCTGCGTGAGTCTGCAAATGGTATCCAGCTAGGTCGTAACTTTGAGGGCTCAGACGCCTTGTACGTACCTAAAATTTACAGTGACTATTGTCGCAGTAATGTATTGGTAATGGAGCGTATTTATGGTTTGCCAATTTCGAATATCGACGCTTTACTTACCCAAAATACCAACATGAAAAAACTGGCTGAGCGCGGTGTTGAAGTATTCTTCACTCAGGTATTTCGCGACAGTTTTTTCCATGCAGACATGCACCCGGGCAATATTTTTGTATCAACCGAACACCCTGAAAATCCAAAATATATCGCCATCGATTTTGGTATTGTGGGTACACTCAATCGCGAAGATAAGCGCTATTTGGCGGAAAATTTTATCGCCTTTTTTAATCGCGACTACCGCAAAGTTGCACAGCTTCATGCCGATTCAGGCTGGGTGCCGCAAGATACTAATATTGATGAGTTCGAAATGGCCATTCGTACGGTCTGCGAGCCTATTTTCCAAAAGCCACTAGCAGAAATATCCTTTGGTAACGTGCTGCTGCAGCTATTTAATACAGCACGACGCTTCAATATGGTGGTACAACCCCAGCTCGTACTTCTGCAGAAAACGCTGTTGTATATCGAAGGCTTAGGGCGTCAGCTGTATCCTCAGCTTGATTTATGGAAGACCGCTAAGCCGTTTCTTGAAAACTGGATGAAAGAGCAGATTGGCTTCACTGCCATGATAGGAAAAGTAAAAGACAATTTACCCTTTTGGTCGGAAAAGCTTCCCGAAATGCCAGACCTGCTTTACGACGGTTTACAGCAGATGAAACGTCAACCACTTCAGCAGCAACGAGCGCACTTGGCTATACTTCAGGAGCAAAAGAAAACAACTCAGACCACTCATCTGAGTGTAGTTGGAGCGACCTTTGTGTTAATGACTGCGATACTGCCAATGTATGAACTATCATGGTATTTCCCAACATTTTCCGGCCTGATCGGCGCGATTTGTTGGTATGCGGCGTGGAGAAAAGGGCTTTGATTTTTGTTACGCTACGGTGAAATATTTATGAAATCCGTAGTTTATCAATTAATTTGTATATTAATCGTCCCGAAGAGTGTTATAGTGGCTGTGGCTTTAAGCCAAAGTCTTTAAATAGACGCGATTTTGTATTATTTGCTATATGTTAAACCACTCGAGTTACCCGGTAATTTGTTGTAAGTTGTTTGTCCATTCGTAAGTAAGACCCAATACTCCGCCAATTTAAAGACTCTAAAGAACTTTGTTACACGCGCTTATGCGCAATTTAATACGATATTTGAGGTCTATACGACATGTCTAAAGTTACAGGCACAGTTAAGTGGTTCAACGCTGATAAAGGTTACGGTTTCCTAACTCAAGATAACGGCGGTAAGGACGTATTCGTTCATTTCCGTGCGATCATCTCTGACGGTTACAAAACGCTTCCAGAAGGTCAGCGAGTAGAATTTGAAGTTGAAGAAGGTCAAAAAGGTCTTCAAGCTGCTAACGTGCAAGCTATCTAAGAATTCAAAAACGGCGGTCATTTGACCGCCGTTTTTCTTTCTATTGTCTACAACTACCCGCTCTACTTGTCTGTGTTTTATACACATATATTTCTCCTCCTATCCGTTTGTTACCCTATTGCGATGTCATGGCATTTAGTGCTTTACTCTTAACATCGACTGATATGAATACGTCTTCAGGGAGTGCTATTTACGCATGACATTAACTATTCGAACTCTATTGACTACTGCACTATTTTTTCTGTGTTCAAACCTAATTTTTGCGGCTCAAGTAAATGATCAAGGTGTTCTGGCGAAGGTACTAAATACCGAAATCCGTATGACAGATATTATGCCCAGCGATGAAGAGCGTAAAAACTTAAAGCAGCAAGCGAAAGATAATTACACGGATATGCTTAATTACGTAGCCCGTGTAAATGCGTCTAACAGAATCTATGAACTTGTATTAGAAGACTACGCAAAGCAAAAGGGCATTACTGTAAATCAAGCACTAGTAGGCAAGTTTATTGAGAAGTTTGAAGATCAGGTTTCAAGTAAAACTGCAACGAAACCCATTGAAGAGATAGCGACCAAGCAAGTTATACAATTTCAAACGGAAAAAGCGATGTATGAAGAGTTTGGAGGCCGTGTTATCTTCCGCCAGTCTAACCCTCAAATGCCGATTGACGCTTATAATAAAGTGTTATCTCGTTATCGCGACGCCGGCAATCTGACTATATTAGATGAAGACTTACGCGATGCTTTTTGGGATGCATTTACACCTCCCTTTCAATACGAAATTGCACCGGAAAATGTAGATTTTAACCAGCCTTGGTGGCTTTAGGCCATAGTGTTAGCTAGCAGAACTAAAAGCGCTTTTAAATCGCAACGCTAAAAGTAAGTGACCTAACGCAATTTCCCGAAAACGTAATATATTAAAAAAGGGTAGCAGTTCACTATGCGTAGTGAAAAAACAAACGGCATAGACACAATAGATAAAGCCATTTTGGCCATGCTACAGAATAACGCTGACACGCCTGTCGCGGAAATTGCCGAGCAAGTCGGGCTTACGGTTACACCTTGCTGGCGCCGAATTCAAAAGCTAGAAGAAAAGGGCGTGATTTCTAAGCGTGTGGCATTATTGCAAGGAAAACAGCTGGGCCTTGCGATGACAGTATTCGTTCAGGTGAAAGCTGGAAGACACGATGGGAAGTGGTTGGCAAACTTTGCCAAACACGCGGCGTCATTTGATGAGGTTGTTGAATGTTATCGTATGTCAGGGGAATACGATTACTTGTTAAAAGTACTCGTCACCGATATGGATTGCTTTGATCACTTCTATAAGCGATTGGTTAACGGTATAGAATTTTCGGACGTCACGTCTAGTTTTGCGATGGAGCAGATAAAGTACACAACCTCTGTTCCGCTTAATCATATGTAAAAAAAATGGGGCCGGTTTGACGGGCCCCATATAAATTAATGATTTTGGTCTTCAACGTGCTGGTCGGCGAATATCTTGGATTTCTTTTTGATTTTACATCCTAAGATACGCTGCGCATTTTTACGGCCGATATAGTGAGCGACTGTGTAGGGGTGCGCGCGCTTGAAGAACCGTGAGAACGAATGGAATACATTTTCCATGGTATTGGCTCCTTCTACTAAAAATTGCCCCAAATAAAATATAGTAATATTACAGTTTGATGTCAACAAAATATTTAACGGTAAGTAACGTTTAAATTTTGATCACACTTTAAGGGTAGACTAGCGAACGCTAAACGTCCTCTACTCATTGGTATACATTGTTCGAGGAAAAGGATCATACTTTGATCGCAGGTTTTCAGATCGAGTTCGTGGATTGGGGATACTGGTCGCCGCAAATGCCCCAAGCACAGGAAAGACGTCGGGAACCGCAAGAAACTCGCAATGTATAGCATCTAGTATAGCGCTGAATAGAAAGTGAACACCATTGAATTTCAATGATGTTCACTATTGTTTCAAGTAATTGAGATCTGCTGCGATCCCATCGACGAAGGCTAGTAGTAAGAAAGCTTCTCTGATTTACCGGAGAATATCTTATATACCATGGCCGTATAAGCCAAAATAATAGGTACAACAATAACTACGCCAACGAGCAAGAAGCGTAGAGAACTTGCATCACTAAGCGCATCCATCACCGTCATCTGTCCAGGGATGATAAACGGATAGTAGCTTATGCCAAATGCGGTGAAACAAAGTAAAAATACTAGAAGGGCAATAAGGAACGGAAGCCATTCGCCTTTCCCTTGTGCATCAGGCAGTTTTTTAAGCAACACACCACATAGTGCTAAGAGCGCAAAACACGCTACTGGAATAGCAAAAAGCACATAGCCCCAAGGCGCAGATAACCATAAGTCTCGCACGTCATCATGTAGGGTTAGGTTTGCGATACTTACCGCGACAATCCCTACAGCTAGCACTCCCAAACCTCTTCTGGCCCAGTAGTACGCTTTTTGTTGAAGCTCACCTTCGCCTTTAAGTATTAACCAGCACGAACCTATAAACGCATAGGCTGCCGTAACACCAAATGCTGCGAGTAGTGCAAAGCCCTGCGCCCAAATATCTGTGCGAAGTCCCGTCACATAGATACCCAGCATGTAACCTTGCGCCAAGGTAGTCAAAAGCGAACCGTACTTAAATACCAAATCCCACTTACGCTTTTTCACCTGTACAACCTTGGCACGAAAGTCGAACGCGACGCCCCGCAGAATAAGCCCTAGCAACATGAAGGTTGCAGGCAAGTACAAGGTTTGTAAAAACTCACTATGAGCTTCAGGGAAAGCAATGAGCAGTAGACCTATGGCGAGCACAAGCCACGTCTCATTAGCGTCCCAGTAAGGCCCTATGGAGGCTATCATGTCATCGCGAAACGCTTCTGTTCTTGGCGGAATAAGTACACCTACACCCAAGTCGTACCCATCTAAAATGGCGTACAACAATACAGATAGACCAAGTAAGCCTACATAAATATTGCCGAGCATTTCTGCTGATACGTTTTCAAACATGTTTGCTCTCCTTAAACCGTGCTTGGGTCTGGATCAGTAGGTTGCATTTTTGCCTTTGCAACTTCCCGCTCTTCTGTCGTTATCTCTTCAATTTCAACTGCTCTTCTGCACATCAACATAAGTGTTCCCATATATGCAATTAGAAGCACCGTATAGATAACAAGGTAGAGCGTGAACGACAGAGCAATATTGGCCGGTGGCAATTGAGTAACGGCATCAGCGGTTCTTAATACGCCGCTTACCAAATAGGGCTGACGGCCTATTTCCGTTACGTACCAGCCTGCTAGCGTTGCAATCCAGCCACTAAATGCCATGCCTGCAAACGTGCGTTTAAGCCAAACAGGGAAGTCTTTGCTTCGTATAAGATAGAGACTGCCAAGCCACGACACAGCAAGCATTAACATGCCCATTCCTACCATAACCCTAAAACCGAAGAAAACAGGTGCGACGGGCGGATGCTCTCCTTCAAACTCATTTAACCCTTTAATCTCCCCCTTAAGCTCGTGAGTAAGAATTAAACTTGCACCATAAGGGATAGGAATTTCAAAATGATTTTCTTTGCTTTCTTCGTCAGGAATTGCAAAAAGCAACAAAGGTGCGCCTTCAGTGGTTTCCCAAAGTCCTTCCATTGCCGCTACTTTCTGAGGCTGATGCTCAAGGCTATTTAGACCATGCATGTCGCCGGCAAAAATTTGCAAAGGAATTAACACTGCCGCCGTATAGGTGGCTGTTTTTAAAGCGAGTTTGGGCGCTAGCTTGTCGTCGCCTTTCAGCATGCGGTAGGCCGAAAGCCCAGCTATCAGGAAGCTGGCTGTCAGTCCAGACGCTAACATCATATGTACAAAGCGGTAAGGGAAAGATGGGTTAAAGATAATTTCTTTCCAGTTTGTGGCATACACCACACCGTCGACCACTTCAAAGCCCTGTGGGGTTTGCATCCAGCTATTTAAGGCTAATATCCAGAACGCTGAGGTTGTGGTACCAAGCGCAACAATAAGGGTTGAAGCCGTATGCAGCCAGTTAGGTACTCGACGTATGCCAAATAGCATGATGCCTAAAAATGTGGCCTCTAAAAAGAAGGCGGTGAGTACCTCGTAGCCGAGCAGAGGCCCTGCTACATTACCTACTTTTTCCATAAAGCCAGGCCAGTTGGTGCCAAATTGGAATGACATGGTGACGCCGCTTACCACACCTAACGCGAAGCTTAGGGCAAAGACTCGCACCCAAAAGCGATACATACGCATCCACACAGGGTGGCCTGAAGTATTAGAGCGCAGCTTAAAATAAAATAGAAACCAGCCCATCGCCATGGTTATGGTTGGAAACAAAATATGAAAACTAATATTTAACGCAAATTGTAAACGAGACAGCAAGAATGCATCCACAGAAGGCCCCCTTAGTTAACGCTGTTTTTCCCCGGAAGTAGCTTGTCCTTAAGCTCAAGCATACGGCCCACGCCAGAACCCAACTTCATCAACGTGTTTAACTTTTCAGGCCCAAGATTTTGAAGCTCTTCAGACCATGCCGTAATTGATTCGAGTAAATCGTGAATTTCGTTCAGTTTATGTTGTGCATTTGCCTCTTTTTCGTTAGCGGGCGCATCGAGTAATAAGTCACGTAAAAGGCTCATAGTTGGGTCTATTTCCCTCTTTCTGCGCTCTTCAAATACTCTGTTTGCTAGCGTCCAAATATCACCAGCAGGAATAAAAAACTCTTTTCTCTCACCAGGAACATGGTGCTGTTTAACAAGGCGCCATGACTGAAGTTCTTTCAGCCCCATGCTGGTGTTTCCTCGCGAAATATTAAGTGCATCGGCAATTTCTTGCGCTGAGATAGGCTCATCATTGAGTACGATTACGGCTAGAATCTGCCCAACTGTCCTATTGAAGCCCCAGCGGCTTCCCATTTCGCCAAAATGCATAACTGCGGATGTAATCAAGGGCGTCATTTTCATTATATTTTTCCAGAAGTTTCAGAAATTACTGAAAGTTTATACCAAAAGATTGCGCTAGATCAAGATTACTAACAAAAGTGTAAGAAAATCGACGAGTCAAAAGCATTTGTTTAAGCTGAAAAAAATCACCTTAAAATTCATCGTGTTGTTGTCAAAAAATCATAGAAAATAGTGTTTTAGAATCTAATTGTGGTAATGTAAAAAGCATTTAACGTAATTTTCCCTTACGGTAGAAATCATGAACGGAATACACAACGCATCGCTTCAAAACTGTGAGGATGAAGCAATTCACTTAATTGAAAGTGTGCAGAGCTTTGGTTACGTTATAGCGATAGACCCGACAACCAAAATTATCCACGTTGTTAGCGAAAATATCGGTGAGTTGTTTAAAGTAAAAGTGGTGCCTGGCGAAACCTTAGTTACTGCGTTAATTGATATTCCGGCTCCTGATGGGCACACATTTGACACGATACATGCCGCTGTTCAAGGTGGAGAAACGCGCCACGCTTACCAGTGGAAGTTTGCTGAAAATGCACTGTGGTTAGACAACTGGGATAAAGAAGGCAGCGGTGTCGTTTTTGATTCCAATGGGTTGTTGGTCATCGAGTTAGAGCCAACGCCGCAACTAAGTTATGAAGCCGCCCAGCAATGGGTTCCGATGGACGTTGACATTAGAGCCTTGTTGCCTGATGTCGATAGTTGTCATGACATTCAAGACGTTGCTGATGCTATTGCCGAGGTATTTCGGCGCTACATTGGTTTCGATTCGGTCATGGTTTATCAATTTGACAAAACCTATTGCGGAGAAGTCATTGGTGAGTCAACGGAGCCTGCCGCACGTTCATTTAAAGGGCTTAAATTTCCTGCTTCAGATATCCCATCACAAGCAAGAGCGCTTTACTTAAAAAATAGAGTACGATGCGTTTACGATGTAGAAGAAACGCCTATAGGGTTACAACCTTATTTGCAGAGTGATAACAGACCTCCACTTGATTTGTCTATGTCGATGGTGCGCTCGGTGTCGCCTATTCATATTAGGTATTTAAAAAATATGGGAGTGCGTTCATCGTTTTCGGTTTCACTAGTCTTTGAAGGTAAACTCTGGGGATTGCTTGCGTGCCACAATAGTGCACCATTGTATATCGACCAGAAAAAGCGTTTAGTGTGTGAGTCGCTTGGTCATCTCTACGCATGGCAACTGCATACAAAAGCACTGCATAGGAAGAAAGAACAGTTTCAAATACGACAGCGAAAGCTTAATAATATTGTCCACAAACTTACTACATTTTCTAACCCGTTAGAGGCGATTGGAGAAAAAGAGCAGGATTTATTAGATGTGGCTGAATCGTGTGGTCTGGCGGTGATAACCCCTACCGGAAATTATTTAGTAGGTAAAACGCCATCCGAGCCAACGTTGGTAAAGCTCTTAGAAAGATTTGCTGTATCTCAGTCAGAGCAATCGATTTCGATAAATCGGCTAGGTGATGAGGTATCTGAAAACTGTAATCTCAACGGTATTCGCGGTATGTATATTTCGTGTGTATCAGCAAAGTTAGGCTATTACACGGTATGGTTCAGAGAACAGAAAGATAAGACTATTCGCTGGGCGGGACGAGAAGCTGCGAGTAAAGACGTTGGCAGGTCACTGACACCGAGAAATTCATTCGATATGTATTTGCAAAGCGTGGCAGATGAATCAGTCGAATGGACGGATGACGACCAGCTGATAATAGAAGGCTTTGATCATCTCTTTATCCCTTACGCTTTAAGTTTAAAGGCATCGCTAGATAAGCAGATTAGCAAATTGGAAGAGCTCGATAAGGCAAAAGACCAATTTCTTGCCAGTATTTCACATGAGTTACGCTCCCCGTTAAACTCCATTGTAGGTTGGACGGACTTGGCGCTTATGGATGTTGCTAACGTCGATCGCATGACCGACGCCCTAGGCGTGATAAAACGTGCAGCGTCTACCCAAGCAGCGCTTATTAACGATATTCTAGACCTATCGCGCATCATCTCAGGTACGATGAAACTAAGTACGCACTCTTTAAAGATTGCTGATTGTATTAAAGAAGTCGCCAAATCATTTGAAGCAGGGTTTGCAGGAAAAAACATTCAACTCACTATTCATTGTGAAGATGAGCATACTCAAATTTTAGGTGACAGTTTACGGATAAAGCAAGTTATCAACAATTTGCTTAGCAACGCGCTTAAATTCACTGCAAAAAGCGGTACGGTCCACATTCGCGGAAAAAGAGAGCACTCGAATTATCTATTCCGAATTAAAGATAACGGCAAAGGCATGACAAAAGAGCAACAGTCGCATGTTTTTGAACGTTTCTACCAAGGCAAAAATGAGCACAATCGTCACGGTTTAGGGCTTGGATTATCGATCGTTAAAAGTTTAATAGAGATGCACGGTGGAGAAATCAATGTTGAAAGTGACGGCCCAAACACGGGTACGACTTTCTTTGTCTCTTTGCCAATAGCCCCGTTAAATTTGCACGACGACGTCATTGAATCAAAGCATTCTCAAATCAGTGATTTAACCGAGTCTCTAAGATTAAGTGGATTGCGCATGTTGGTGGCAGAAGATGAGCGAGATGCTAGAGACTTTATTAAGCTATTTTTAGAGTCAAATGGTGCAAGGGTCAATGTGGTGAAAAATGGCTTATTGGCCTGGAAAGAGCTGAATGATATGCCTGATGCTTTCGATTTACTCTTATCCGATATTGGCATGCCAGAACTCGACGGACTCGGCTTAATGCTAAAAGTTCGCGCTAGCGAAATTCCAGAAATCTCGTCTTTAAACGCAGTAGCATTAACGGCGTATGCTTATACATCTGATAGAGTAAAAGCATTAAAGGCAGGTTTTAACAACTACGTTTCTAAACCTGTCGATGGAGAAGAGCTTCTTACCATCTTAGAAATGTACATGCCCAATAAAAACTAACGTTGAAACATTATTTACCAACGCCGCAACAGCTGCTGATAAGTCGTTTTATCGAGCATCGACTCGCGGCCCGCAAGCGGTGCGCCTTCGGGTAAGGCCGCTTGCGCTTCTGAAAGCGATGAATACGATATACCGTCGATAACGAAAAGGCTGGCTTCTGATGTAGGCGTGTGGTCTATAGAAAATGCGCTTTCGATGTCATCACTAGAACGCGTTATACTACTGTGTCCAATATAATCTGCTACGCCATCTCCATTAATATCTTTACTAAGCCATGCGAGGTTGAGAGGCAGGTTAAATTTACCAATATTCTGCATATTTTCGACGGTGTTGTTGAACCGTTCAATGAGCTGTGTAGCGTTTGATACTTTTTTAGAAATAGCGAGCTGAAGCCCGGTCTTAACAAGCGGTTTAGCTGAAAAGTGAAGCGTTTCCTCGTTATCGTTTGCAAGCATTATATTAAACTCGCGAGCAAGTAACTCTGTGGTAATAAGATAGGGTGCTCTGTCATCTGCAAGCTGCTTAAAAGCGTCGAAAGTAGTAGGGTTACGCGAGAACTTGATGTCTTTTAATGAACGAAAATGAGGGGTGTTGGCAAACCGGTTTTCAATTGCTACACGACTACCTTTTAAGTGCGGAAACAACTTCACATTGCTTACTTGCGGATCTTTACTCACCGCGTAAAGAGTTACAGGTAAATACACACGCGACAATAAAAATTGATCGCTATCTTCACCTAAGTTGATGTAAGCAAATTCACCGTCTATTTTTCCCGTAAGTACAGCGCTTCCTAAAAATGCATCGCGCATGACAAGCAGAGTGACATCAAGATCAGCATGTTGGAATATGTCCTCCAGTAAAGCATTTATTCTAGCAGGTTCGCCGTCGTCACTTACATAGGTTTCAAAGTTTGCGGCGCCTAATGTGGACGCTTTTAAGGTAGAAATTGAAAAGCACAACCAACCCATTATGATGAACAATAAATATTTAATACCGTGACTAATTCGGGTGCCTAGCAAATTTCTCTCCATACAGTTTTCTGCCCCTGTATAATGATTACACTTTAATGTAGTTCAACGGTTTAATCCAACAACGAGATTAATGAAAGCTTAATCGAACGGGATAACCTTTTCGGGAAAGCGACGTTCATAAAGGCCGAACTGTTTTGTTATTAAGGATGAGATGACAAAAAAAGAGCGACAAAGGGAGTCCCTTGTGCCGCTACATTTATCATTTCGACTTCCTTAATTTATTTTTATTAACTAGCCGAAGGTTATTCCCCGAAGCTACCCGCTGGTCCAGGGTAAACAACTACACTTTCAATACCATTTTTATTTACACTAGCAACGCCAAAAAAGTAGTTATCAATGACTACGTTCTCAAGCATGGCTTCAGTAACGTTACCCACGTATTTACTGTATTCCCATTGTGGGGCATCAGTACGACGCCAGTACACTTTATAGCCTTCAAGCTGCGGGTTTTGTTCGGCATCTAGTGCATCCCACTTTAAGAACGTCGAAGGTTGGACGGCCCCTGCAATTTCTACGTTTGCAGGTGGGTTTGGTGCCCACGCCATAGCAGCAAGAGAAACCGCATTCAGGCCAGTAAGCTTAGCAGCATAATCAAAGTCTACACCTTCTAAGGTATCACCATAGGCCACACCGTCTTCTACGCGAAGATCTTGATGCTGACGGGTGTAGTTTTCGTTTGTTTCCATAATGCGGATGCCCGGGTACCCCAGGTCGTTAAACGGGCGATGATGGCCGCCGCGCCCAAAGCGGTCTAGACGATAAATCACCATGGTGTCTAAGTTTTCAATGTACTTGTCGGCGATTCTATCGATATAGCGGGCTAGATTACGGCTAGGTGAGTCAACTTCGCCACCGGTAAATCTGCGCGCTCGTGCTTCATCTTCGGTTTCGGTTACACGAGTGCCTTCAGCAAATATTCGCGCTGTCGTATTGTTAATAATTCCATTTACACCTTCAATGTTGCCGATCATATCGTTGTTTAGAACGGCTTTAATCCGCCAGCCATCCTCTTTAGCTTGGTTAGCCATAATACGACCGCCAAAAAGACCTTGTTCTTCACCAGCTAACGCAGCGTAAACAATGCTTCCATTGAATGTGTACTTAGATAGTACGCGCGCCGCTTCTAGCGTGCCGGCAACACCTGAAGCGTTGTCGTTAGCGCCGGGTGAATCGGAAGTGAAGTCCATTACATCTGACACGCGTGAGTCAATGTCGCCCGACATGATCACGTAGCGACCTGGATCGGTCGAACCACGTTGAACAGCAATAACGCTTACCACTTCTACAGGGTCAGGAATACGCGTCTCACCACTAATCACCTCTGATTGATAATATACCTCTAAGCAGCCACCGCATTCTTCTGAGATTTTATCAAACTCAGACTTTATCCAACGTCTCGCTGCGCCTATACCTCTGGTATTAGACTCGGTTTCAGAAAGAGTGTGGCGTGTACCAAAGTTCACCAGCGTAGTAATATCTTTTTCAATGTTTTCGGCAGAGACATTTTTGGCAATATCGTAAAGAGCTTGCTGCTGTTCGCTTTGTGCGTGAGCAGTGAAAGAAACGGTGCCGCTCAATAGAACCGTAGATGCCAGTAGGGTGTTTTTTCTTATTTTTGCGTTTATATTAGCGAGTGCGGAAAAGTTTTTTATCATTGTTTTCTCCAGTATTTATTTTTTCACCATAACCAATACGTGGCTTGGCTACAATTGGAGTAAACGTGTTTAACGGTTGGTCATCGCAAGGAAGCGCTACTGAAGATCGGAATAAGATGCTGGCATAAAAAACGATTTAAAACACATAACAAAAAACCGGCATTTGCCGGCTTTCAGAAAATAGGTTTACGCTAGCGCTCAAATAAACGCGAATGCGTCGCCAAACAGGTTCTCAACTTTTAAGCCGCGCTGTGTAAAGTCGTCGCGCACGACTTTAGCCATTTCAAAACGACCTGCAACATAAACCTGAACGTTCGCAAAGTCAGCATGGTCTGCCATTACCGCGTGATGCACCCAGCCCGTTCTGCCTTTCCACTCGTCGCATGCAAACTCGACAACCGGCACAAAATTGAAGTGTTCATTCGCTTCAGCGAGTTCGGTTAGCTTGTCAGCTAAATACAAATCAGCAGCGTGTTTTCCACCCCAATAAAGAGTAAGTGGTGTTTTGTCTCCGCTGTTAAGGTGCTCTTGCAGAATTGAGTAGGTATACGAGAAACCCGTACCACCAGCAATAAGCACCATAGGCAGGCCATTACTTTGCAAAAAGGCATTGCCATTACCTACATTTACGGTAATTTCGCCATCTGCACGCATGCGCTCTAGCACTTCACCAGCGTAACTGTTGCCAGGCTCTGCGCCAATGTGTAATTCAATGCGGGTGTTGTCAAACGCGGCATTGGCAATAGAAAATGGACGCATATCTTTTTCGCCCATTACCACCATGGCGTACTGACCCGCTTTAAACTCAACAGGGCTTGCTGGCGTTAATTCAACTTTTTGTACCACTTCGGTTAAAGGCATGATGCTTGCAACCTTACACTTAATTTCTGACATGTATTCTCTTCTAACCTTCTTGCTTAGCGTGTCGCCTTTTCATGCGCTCTAAAAAAGCGCAAGCTTTAATACAAAATAAATAGCGCTATTTTGAGTTGCTACATAATACCAAGACTGTCCCAAATATCATCAACGCGTTTTTTAACGTCTTCGTCCATCACAATAGGTACGCCCCATTCTCGGTCGGTCTCGCCGGGCATTTTATTTGTGGCGTCCATTCCCATTTTAGAGCCTAGCCCCGAAACGGGTGACGCAAAATCCAAGTAGTCGATAGGCGTATTTTCAATCATTACCGTGTCGCGGGCAGGGTCCATACGGGTAGTGATGGCCCAAATAACGTCGTTCCAGTCACGGGCATTAACGTCGTCATCGCACACTATCACAAATTTGGTGTACATGAACTGGCGCAAGAACGACCATACACCCATCATCACCCGTTTTGCGTGGCCAGGGTATTGCTTCTTCATGGTAACTATCGCCATACGATAAGAGCACCCTTCAGGCGGCAAGTAGAAATCGACAATTTCAGGGAATTGCTTTTGCAAAATAGGCACAAACACTTCGTTTAGCGCAACACCTAATATAGCTGGCTCATCTGGTGGACGGCCCGTATAGGTTGAATGGTAGATTGGGTCTTTGCGGTGGGTAATATGGGTAACGGTAAACACAGGGAAGTCGTCAACTTCATTGTAATAGCCGGTATGATCGCCGTAAGGACCTTCAGGTGCTGTTTCATCTTGTGCAATATAGCCTTCAAGCACAATCTCGGCACTGGCAGGTACTTGTAAGTCGTTACTAATAGACTTAACTACTTCGGTTTTATCACCACGTAGTAAACCTGCAAAAGCATATTCCGAGAGGGTATCTGGAACAGGCGTAACCGCACCTAGTATGGTGGCGGGGTCCGCACCAAGTGCCACAGAGACAGGGTAAGGCTCGCCCGGATGGGTTTGACACCACTCGCGAAAATCAAGGGCGCCACCACGGTGTGACAACCAGCGCATAATAAGTTTGTTTTTGCCGATAACCTGCTGACGGTAAATGCCTAAGTTCTGACGCTTTTTATGCGGCCCTTTAGTAACACTCAAACCCCATGTTACCAAAGGCGCAGCGTCACCCGGCCAGCAGCGCTGTACCGGAATTTTTGATAAATCTACGTCGTCACCGGTAAGCACCACTTCCTGACAAGGGGCTTTTTTAAGGACTTTGGCAGGCATATTAAGCACCTGCTTAAATACTGGCAGCTTCTCCCAAAGATCTTTCAGCCCTTTAGGCGGCTCTGGCTCTTTCAAATAAGCCAGTAGCTTGCCTACTTCGCGAAGTGCTTCAACAGACTCTTGACCCATGCCCATGGCTACGCGTTCTGGCGTACCAAACAAATTAGCCAAAACGGGCATGTCGTGGTTTTTAGGATTCTCAAATAACAACGCTGGGCCGCCGGCACGCAACGTCCTGTCGGCAATTTCCGTCATTTCAAGGTCGGTATCAATGGGCTGGGTAATGCGTACCAATTCACCTTTAGCTTCTAGCTGGCGAATAAAGTCGCGTAAATCTTTGTACTTCATCAGTGCAGGTGCATCCACAAACTTTATTTATGGCAAGAATATACTATTTAGCGGCAAAGTCCGATCAGTAAGCGCTGTGAAACCAACATTAAACGTTCTACAGGCAAAATAACCTTTACAGTGGTGCCATTTAGGTGTGATATAGAAATATGTTATGAAAATTAACAATTACGGGCCACTAGCGCACGGCGTGCGAACTCTTACTGTAGCCCTTCTATTTTGATGCTTTGCGTTAACACGCCGCAGCAATGCGCGTATTAAAACCTTAATAACCCTTTTTTGCCTAAGGTGGTTACATGAGTTCATTCGATCAGGACATGCTAGACGAGTTAAATTTGTTACTGAAGTTTCCTGCAGACAGTCTGCTCCAGGGGCTAAAAATCCATCACGATGCAAGCCAAAGTATGGTGAACGCAGCGTCCAGACTGTACGCTAAAGGGCTAATTACTCAGTCTGACGGGGGGTATTTAACAGATTTAGGTATTGATTTAGCCGACCACGCCCGTCATATCCAATCCGCCATGTGTCCGCGAAAAAGTAGCCACTAACCTATATGTTTTTTTGCGATATCTTTAAATGAATAGGTCAAAGTTAAAAATGCTTTGGCCTCTCGCGATTTTTTACATAAAGAAAAGCGTCTCTTAGTTAAGTTAATCTATAATAGGTCGATAACTAAACTAAGTTTGTGTTATCAACCTTGATTGCTTAGCTATGAAACGAATTATATCTTCTGCTTTATTAATCAGTGCCTCTGTAACGGGGTTTTCCGCTTATGCGCTTGAAGGGGAAACGATAGAAGAGCTTCGCGCAGTTCAGCTTTACAGCCAAGACGCGCTCATCGACATGATTAACGCGAATACCCACCTCGATAAAGTAGTAGAAGACAGATGTCAGCTTGTTCAAGACATTGAAGCTCGCGCCGATGTGCTCAAAATTCCAGCCTACCAATTTTTGTGGGGCGATATGCTGGCGTGGGGTGTGTGTGTAGATGCTGAGCCCGCGCGTGGAATTGGCTACATGGAGGATGCCGCAAATCAAGGTTTGCCAGCGGCACTAGAGCAACTTGGACGATATTACGCAAAAGGCACGCTTGTGCAGCAAGATAAAGCGCGTGCAGTGGTGTATTTGCGAGAAGCGGCTGCACTTAAAAACCTGAAAGCGCAAATTCGCTTGGTTGAGTTGTTTTTAGAAGGTCATGGTAGCCCTTACGACTATGAAGATGCCTACCACTGGCTTTATAATTCGGTGACCAACGACAAAAAACAGCACCAGCAAATAGCGTCATACCTCGCTCGCTTGGAAAAGCTTATGCATCCCAAGGCGGTGCGTGAAGCAAAGCGACCTTTAGATAGCTAGATTTCAGTGGTAGGTAACCGATAGCAAACGCTTAGATGATTAAGAGAGTTTGCAGGTGAATAAAGCCTACGGTAAACACAAGCTAGCCAATCCCAAAAGGCCCTTCAGCGATAGCGAGCACTTTGCGTACTTACAAGGGGTTAGCGCTTCCGCCAGCCTGTGAGCATAGGGCGAATTAACTGAATATTTCCCATATATTGCACAACAAACACGGCAGCGACATGTATTAGCACACATGCGTAAAGCACATCAGCCATAATGCTGTGTATCCATTCCAGCGCACTATTACCAAACATGGCATCTATTTCTTCCATCATAAAACCGGTAATACCTAAACCCAGCAGTAGCGTTATAACAATTATTATCATTAGCCAGCCGAAAGGGTTGTGGCCATGGTGAGTGGGAATTTTCTTTTGTCTTACGTGCTGAATATGTTCAGCGAAAGCTTGTCGGTGTAATGCTACATTAGAAAAGCTTGCGTATTCAGTAGCAACCCTTCTACACCTGTCGAATTTGGTCGATAAAACGCCCCAGCCAATACGAACAGATATGAGCGCTACCGCGATATAACCGGCTATTTCATGATTAAGGCGACCTGGCTCTACAATAAAATAGTTGGTCACAAAGGTAACGACAAGGCCCCAGTGGCACACGCGCACTACCCAGTCCCAAATGTAAATATCCGAAGGCGTATTATTAGGTCTGTACATTACATCACTTTCTTAAGGTAAAACAAAAACGCTGCAATAGTTTGCAGCGTTTTTATCAAGTATTAAAGCAAGCATTCATATACGGCTCGCTATAACAGACTTAGTGCATTTCTTTCTTAACAATGCTGCCATCAACAGGGTTGAAGTAAATTTCTACTTTGTTTTCTTCTTTGTCGAAGCCGTAGATTTCGTAGCAATTGCCGCCTGTCACTTTAAACTCGTTAATTTTGTAGCCTTGCGCTAACAGCTGGGCCTGAAACGCATCTTGGTTCTGCCATTCAGCTTCAGGTGCAGTCGTACACTGCGTAGTACCGTGCTCAGCACTACATGCACTTAAAAGGGTTGCAGCGCCAATAGCCGTAGCCATCATTAGTTTTTTCATTGCAGTCTCCATTTCGCTTTTTGGTTAAATGTTATTTCTGTCCTACTTAAATAGTGTACTGACATTGTTCTGTCATGCATAGAGCTTACACAGCTTTGTTGTACAGAATTGGGTTCTGTTTGGTTTCTTTACGAGGTGCAAAATATTTGTCATAAAACTGCCTTCGACATGTCACAGATAGTTCATTGAACCGTCTCAAAAGCGCTCTACATTTTTGTGCTTTGCTATTTCTAAACAGTAAGTAATGTCGCCAATCTATCGGCGAAATGCTTATAAAAACACATAAAGTACTCAATAAGCACACGAAAGGAATGATTTGATGCGCCCTCTGTACCCACGACCGGTTTATTCACGCTCTTTGCTTGCGACAACAATTGCGCTTGCTTTATCAAGCGCAGCCATTGCACAAGAAGTGGCGCCCGACACAGAAAACGAAACTGACTATATAGAAGAGATAACGGTAACCGCTCAAATGCGAGAGCAGTCCGTAATGGATGTGCCCGTTACTATGGATGTTATAGGCAGCGAGTTTCTAGAACGCACCAATATTATGGAGCTTGATGAGCTATCTCGTATTTTGCCTAACGTTCAAATTCAGGAACAGGCCGTAAGCTTACCGTCTTTCAACATTCGCGGCGTCACCGATGATGTGTCTTCGGTGTCGGCAACACCTCGTATCTCGGTCTATCAAGACGGTTTTGATATCAGTAAAAAAACCGTAGCCAGTGTGGCGCTTTACGATATTGCCCGCGTAGAGGTTTTAAAAGGCCCACAGCCAACCCTATTTGGCGTGGCGGCAGCGAATGGCGCGGTAAGCATTCACTCTAATCTTCCTACCTTTGAGCAAGAGGGAAAAGTGCAGGTTGGCTATAACTCAGAGCAAGGCCAAGAAGTTGAATTTATGTATAACCAGCCTATTAATGATAATCACAGTTTTCGTATTGCTGGGCTTTACCGAGAGATGGACGGTATTGTAGAAAATAATGCCTGTAGTGCTGATTCATACTATGGCAATGCAAATATGTTCAACCACCTGGGTGAAGAAGTGCCTTGTAATGGCGAAGATCTTCAGGGTGTATCGGTTCAAGCACTTCGTGCAACTTGGCTTGCAAGCTATGAGAAGTTTGAAATTATTGCGCGCGCAGCCATGGAATACAACGACCAGCCGGGCATCGCTTTCAAATCTGGCTCTATTGCACCAAATGGTGGAGATACTAGTCCTTATACCGCTGCTGAGTTCAGTTTGGGCAGTGAGTTAGGTATTGAGCGTACGCTTCAAGCTTATGATTTAACCGTAAACTATGATTTCAACCAAATGCTTAGCCTACACGCCGATGCATACTATAAGGATGTAGAAGTAAGTGAAGGCTTCGATGCTGATGGATCTGCACTTAGGATCCAAGATGCTTACTTTGATAACGATGCTACGCTGCAAGGTGCATCGATGCGTTTAGTGTATGACTCGGGTGATAAGCTGGCTGCGTTTGTAGGTGCATCCATTACTCAAGACGATTCTATTTTGCCTTACTATGTAATGGTAGACCCCTTTATTCGCGGAACTTTCGATGCAGTAAAAGCACAGCTAGAGGCTAATTCCAATATTCCGCTTAATCAAAATATAGCGACCAACGCCTCGCTAGAGGAAATAGAAGCCCTGCGTGCAATATTGGTGTCTCAGCTATTTAACGAAGATGGTTCGCCTATTTCAAACCCTGCTTTGCCACCTATTTTGATACAAGGACCGTTTACATTTGAAGCTGAGCTAGACATTGCATCTTATGTTGCTGAAGTATCTTATGATGTGACTGACGATATTAATGTTACTGCTGGTGTTCGCTACATTGACGAAACCCGCTATACGCGAAATACCTTTGCCACTGCAGACGGTGCGTTCACTTTCGATGCCGAGCGCGACTTCAACGATACGTTGCCACGCTTTGCGGTGAGTTACGATGTGAACAACAACTGGAACTTATATGCGAACTACGCTAAAGGCCGTCGTTCACCGGTTGTGGATGCAAACGCGGGTGGCGTTAATGTGACTAAACCTGAAATAGTAGACAGTTACGATTTAGGTATTAAATACCAAAGCGCCAACTTCCTGTTCTCAGGTGCCATTTTTACCTACGAATATAGCGATTATCAGCAAAGCTTTACGGATGCAGAAACGTTACAGTCGATTACTGTAACGGTAGGCGACTCGACCATGTCGGGTATTGAAGGTATGGCTACCTATAATTACAGCGAAACGCTGACGTTAACCGCAAGCCTTGGTTTCCTTGATGCTGAATTTGCTGATAATACTGCTGATGGTTCTGAGTTCCAGTACGGCGGCAACAAGTTCCGCTTAGCGCCAGAAGTTAGCGGCGCGATAAACATTAATAAAGTGTTTAACATGAATAGCTTTGACATTGATGTTAACTGGCTAACTAGCTTCCAGTCTGAAGTATTCTTTGAGAGCAGTAATTACCCAGGTCTTTCTCAAGATACTTACTCACTGACCGATGTATCGGTGAAGCTGCTTCAAGACAACAGCAAGTTTGCCTACGAGTTTTACGTGAACAACCTGTTTGATAAAGAGTTCTTAATTGATGCAGGTAATACAGGCGGCGGTCTAGGTATTCCTACCTTCGTACGAGGTATGCCTCGTATTGCCGGGGTGCGTGTTTATTACGAGTTTTAAGGTTGGCAAGGAGTAAACGCGCTGCATTCAATTAAGCGCGTTTACTTATTTAATTAAAAAATGACTTCATAAAGTAAAGCCGCAAGCATGCGGCTTATTCCGTCTTAATAAATAGCCTTTATCAAGCGTTTATCTCGTAGCTATGCGTATTAACCACTTTGCCTGCTTTGGTCAAAATCGCATCCACATAATGCCAAGTGGCTTTTGCGCTATCTTGGCTAACGGTCAATGTCATAAAACCGCGCTGGTGAAGATTACAGTACTGTAAGTCGTCAATAAGAAGCGGAAGATCGTCGGCAAGGGTTTCTGCCATTTCACCATCCATGCTTAAGTAATGTTCCATACCAGGTGATGTTACGCCTGGTGTAGCAAGTTCAACCCCCACTTCTGTGCCATCTTTAAGGGTTAATTTGTTATGCCAAGCGTTATGGGTATCACCTGCAAGGGTAATAACTGGCTTGCCGATAGATTTTAGCTGCATCAGAAGCTGTTCCCGTTCAATAGGGTAGCCGTCCCATGCGTCTAAGTTGTAAGGCATGACGGTATTGATGAGCGCAAGCTCTTGCTCACTAAGTGCGCCACCTTGCTTTTGTTTGCGTTTGATATTCGCGAGCCTATGTACATGAGCAGGTATTGCTTTGCGTTCAACGCCGTTAAATATCGATACAGGGAAAAGCATGCGGCCAATTAATAGCTGTTGCCCTAACACCTGCCATTTAGCCTGGCTTTGCTGCATAGACGAATGGAGCCAGTTGCGTTGGGTTTCACCGAGTAAACCGCGGTTCGGGTTACCGATGTCTTTCATAAAGCGTGCTTGGTCAAACGCTTTAGTTTCAGCATTGCGATAGTCGCCGTACTCAAGCTGTTTGTCGCGTGCAAGAACGCGGGTGTCGAGCATGTATAAATCAAGAAGTTTACCAAAGGTAAATTGACGATAAATTTCTAAGCGCTCGGTGCCAAAAGGTGGGCGAATGGGTAGCCATTCATAATAGGCTTGAACGGCCGCCGCACGACGCTCATAAAAATCGCCTTCATCCGCTTGGTGATTTTCAGCACCATCTTTGTAGGTATCGTTTGTAATTTCATGGTCATCCCATACAACGATAAACGGCTTATTTTTATGTAACGCCAATAAACCATCATCTGTGCGGTATAGCGCATAGCGCTTGCGATAGTCAGTGAGAGTGTAAAGCTCGGTGTCGTTATCAGGCGCATAGGTTCTGCCAATTTCCTTGGCGTGCTCAGTTGCGTAACCTTCGCCATCGTACTCATAAATGTAGTCACCAAGATGCAATACATAGTCGATGGTGTCGTCTTGCGCTGCTTCCATGTAAGGCGTGAAAAAGCCTGCGGGGTAGTTGGAACAGGAAAATATGCCGAACGTAACACTGGACACATCGGCTTCAGGTAGCGTGCGGGTTTCGCCCACAGGGCTTGTATTATCAGCGCTTTTAAAACGGTAGAAATAGCGGCGAGCGGGATTAAGGCCTGTTACGTCTACTTTTACGGTAAAATCATGGGTTGCTTTCGCTTCAACTATCCCGCTGCTTACTATGTCAGTAAAGTCGGCATCGCTCGCCATTTCCCACAAAATGTCGGCTTTGGCTAAATCCGAGCCTGAATCTGTTGTCGGAACGGCGCGCGTCCAAATAATCACGGCGTCTTTTAATGGGTCTCCACTGGCCACACCATGGGTAAAGGTAGCGTTGGTTTGCGGTTGGCTGTTTGCTGAAGTGCTAACGGTACAGCCTGCTAGCCCTGTAGACACTGCCACGCTCGCACCTGCGAATGACGACAGCTTTATAAACGATCTTCTATCCATATGCCTGCTCTTTATAGGTTTGTAAGGTAACTGGTGATGTCATTGTTTTGTTGAACGCTCATGCAACAAAAACGAAAACCCATTTTTATACTGAGTGTTTGTGACATACAGATGTCAGGCTGAGAATCCATAATAACAGTCAATGTTTTACTGCAAATACTGTTATACTGTGCAGCAAATAACCACATGAACCAAAAATGGTTTGTGTGTCTAAACAATCATATTTATGTTTTCTACAGCGCTTTTAAGAACAAAGCCAAAAAACGAAAACACGTTGAACAAAATACGAAAGGTAAATTTAAAATACATGAGTGATGATCCGCATTATCAGCGCGAGAAAGAGAAGTACGAAAATCCGGTAGCCAGCCGCGAATATTTAATGAGTTTATTAAAAGAGCACGACAAGCCGTTGTCGTTTCTTGATATCTGTAACTTGGTGAACGCCTTCGACGAAGAAGCGCGAATTGGAATTCAGCGCCGACTGCGTGCCATGGAGCGTGAAGGGCAGGTGCAATTTACCAAGCAGAAAAAATACATTCTCCAAAACCGTGATGAACTCATTAAAGGCAGAATTATTGGTCACCGTGATGGCTACGGCTTTTTGCGTCCTGAAGATAAAAGCGGTGATTTATTTATCAGTGCTGGGCAAATGAATCTGTTCCTTCACGACGATGTGGTAGAAGCACGCATTAGTGGAACCGATCGTCGTGGAAGAAAAGAAGCGTTTGTAACGCAAGTCATTGAACCGCGCAGCGAGCCTATTGTTGGCCGTTATTTTGTTGAACAAGGTTTTGGCATGGTAGTGCCAGATGACAGTCGGTTGCAGCACGAAATTGTTATTCCACCAGAGAGCACACACGGTGCACGAATGGGGCAGGTGGTCGTGGTAGAGCTTACCCAGCGTCCACGCCGCAAAATGAGTCCGGTGGGCAAAATTGTTGAAGTACTTGGTGAACATATGGCGCCAGGTATGGAAATAGAAATGGCACTTCGCACGTTTGATATCCCGCACCAGTGGCCAAATGGCGTAACCAAGCAAGTGGAAAAGCTTACCGATCAGGTGCCCGATGAAGCCAAAGAAGGTCGCATCGATTTGCGCCAGCTTCCGTTGGTCACCATCGATGGTGAAGACGCCCGCGACTTCGATGACGCGGTATATTGCGAACCGCTTGACGACGGCGGCTGGCAGCTGTGGGTAGCCATTGCCGACGTAAGTCACTATGTAAGAACAGGCTCAGCCCTTGACGATGAAGCACAGCAGCGCGGTAACTCGGTGTATTTCCCCGACCAAGTTATTCCCATGTTGCCAGAAGTCCTTTCAAACGGCTTGTGTTCATTAAACCCTGAAGTCGACCGCCTGTGTATGGTGTGTGAAATGACCATTAGCGCAAATGGTAAACTGGAAGAATTCCAGTTTTACGAAGCGGTCATGAACTCACACGCTCGTTTAACCTACACCAAAGTGTGGAATATTCTTCAGGGCGACAAAGAACTTCATCAGCGCTACGAGCCACATGTACCTCATTTACGTAATCTTCACGACTTGTACCGTGCGCTCAAAAAAGCCCGTGCTAAGCGCGGGGCGATTGAATTTGAAACCCAAGAAGTGAAGTTTGTATTCAACGCCCAGCGCAAGATTGAAAATATTGTGCCGCTTGTGCGTAACGACGCGCACAAGCTAATTGAAGAGTGCATGATCATGGCAAACGTGAGTGCAGCTCTTATGCTTGAAAAACATGAGGCGCCTGCGCTATACCGTGTGCACGACAAACCAGACGCAGACAGGCTTACCGCATTTACCAGTTACTTAAGTGAAATTGGTATCCCTCATGCCATTGTAGAAGATGCAGAGCCCGCTGCATTTACGGATGTTGTACTGAAAACCCGCGGTCGGGTAGACGAAGAACTAATTCAAACCATGCTGCTGCGCTCAATGAAGCAAGCGGTTTACGACGGTGACAACGTAGGTCACTTTGGGTTGGCGCTAGAAGCTTACGCGCACTTCACGTCACCTATCCGTCGCTACCCAGACTTGGTCGTGCACCGTGCGCTAAAAGGCATTATTGCTAAACAGCAGGGCAAAAAAGCAGTCAGTGGCGCGAAAAACTACACCGTTGAAGAAATTGAACAGCTTGGTGAACAGTGTTCAATGACAGAGCGCCGCGCCGATGATGCCACCCGCGATGTAGCCGACTGGCTGAAATGCGAGTTTATGCTCGACCACGTCGGCGATACCTTTGAAGGTGTGGTCAGCTCGGTCACTAACTTTGGTTTATTTATACGCCTTACCGAATACCACATCGACGGCCTAGTACACATTACATCGCTAGATGATGACTATTATCACTATGACGATGTAAAACAGGCATTGGTAGGCGAGTCGGGCCATCGCCAGTTTAGGCTGGGCGATACGGTAGAAGTGACCGTTGCGGCCGTAAATCTTGATGAAAGAAAGATTGATTTATTACTCGATAAGTCTATGCTGCGCGGCACCAAGGGCAAGAAGGTAAAAGTGAAGACTGTTAAGAAGGCTTCAGGAACTCCGACTCGCTTTGATAACAAACCACGTACTGACAAAAACTCGCGTTCCAACAAAAAAGGCAACAAAGGTAAAGGCGGCTCAAGTTCGTCTAGTCGTAGTGGTGGAAAATCGTCAAGTCGCGGCAGCGCAAAAGGCGGCAGCAGCGGCAAAACACTGTCATTGAATAAAAGAGGTAAGCGTTAAATGGCGCAGCAAGAATGGTTATACGGTTTACATGCCATGCAGTCGGTACTTGAAAAGGAACCAGAGCGTGTAATGGAAGTGTGGGTTTTAAAAGGGCGTAACGATGAGCGCTTAACCAACATTGTTAACCAGGCTCGCCGTTTTGGAATTTCGGTTCAGTTCAGTCAACGTAAAGCGTTAGACGATAAAGTGAACGGCGAACAGCATCAAGGGGTAGTTGCGAGAGCGAAACCTGCTCGTGTGTTGGATGAAGCTGACCTTGATAAAATACTTGAGCGAGAGTCGCAGCCGCTAATCTTGGTATTAGACGGTATTACTGACCCGCATAACTTAGGCGCGTGCTTACGTACGGCTGATGGTGCGGGTGTGCACGCTGTCGTTGTTCCTAAAGATAAGTCAGCAAGTTTAAACGGCACGGTAAGAAAAGTGGCTTGTGGCGCAGCTGAAGTTATGCCGCTAATTCAAATTACCAACCTTGCTAGAACCTTGAAGCATCTACAAGACAAAGGGCTATGGATTGTAGGCACAGCCGGTGAAACCGATAAAACCCTTTACGATGTTGACTTAAAAGGTCCAACTGCACTGGTAATGGGGGCTGAAGGCAAAGGCATGCGTAGGCTTACCAAAGAAACCTGTGACGAGCTGGTGAAGCTTCCTATGGCTGGCAGCGTGACAAGCTTGAATGTGTCGGTGGCAACCGGCGTGTGTTTGTATGAAATAGTTCGACAGCGAGGGCTTTAGTAGCTTTCATTTCAGCCAAAGCTTGTTAGCAAAGTTAAGCCGACAAGCTTTGCCTTCTTTGTTGATGAGCGCAAGCTAAATTGCGCATGAACAAAAATCCCTATCTTCCCATCTTGCTCTGCTCTCGTTTTTAGGCGCTCACGTGTACGTTGAAGTATGCAGAAAACGGCATTTTTTAAGTTAAATTTATAAGTCTTTTAATATTTTGTTACATTTGTTTCGTGTGAAATAATTGTTAATTATAGATTTTTATTCCTAACATGAATTGGTCTGTATACGTTGATACGACCGGTTATCCTCATTTTCTAAGCATTTTAACGCAAATAGTTAGCGTATATTTATTTATACCAATATTGCGGTTTTATACTTAACGTGTTGAATAACCTATTAATATAGACAGTGTGCTTGCATTGAAAATTCAATAATACGCACAACTCCCGACAAGCGGGTGATACGTTGCAACGAAGTTGTGCCGGAAGCAAAGGAGGGCAAATCACATGAGGTAATAGTGTTACCTGTATGTCAAATTATAACTATACGTTTTAAAAGTACGGATAAAAAACAGTACTAAAACGACAAAGACTGTTAAACAGGAAATAAATAGTGAACTCTAAATTAAATAAGAAACATACATGTCTAACTGCTGCAGCATTAGCAGTATCACTTGGCTTAGTGAATGGTTCAGCATTAGCAGCTAGTGAGGGTTTGGTAAAAGCGGCAGAAGAGGCTCCTTCTGTAGCATTTGCTAATGCATTTGGTAAACGCGTAGCACAGGGGCGTGCTTCAGATGATGCCGAAGACAGATACATCGTTAAATTTAAAGAAGAAATGGTCGAAGAAGGCGTATTCTCAGAAGTAGAGGAAGAAGAGAATAGCGCTGCACTAAGAAAAGAAAAAAAGAGAAACAGAAAAGCAGAAAAACGCCTTAAAAAACGTTTGAAAAAACGTCTTAAAAAGCGTGCGTTTAATATGGATTCTGCGCGTGCTGAGCTTCGCAAAGTAAACGGCAAAATCAGGAAAGAGCTGAAAAAGCAACGCATGGTAGCAGCACGATTGAACAAAGCTGCGCTCAACGAATTACGCAATAACCCAAATGTTGAAAGCATCGAGATAGATGCAATCAGAAAACCTATGGCGCAAACGACGCCATACGGCTATACCATGGTTCAAGCTAATCAATTTGGCCAGTCTGACACTACAGCGCGTAAAGTGTGTGTCATTGATACAGGCTATAATTTAGGTCACCCTGATTTACCCGGTATTAATGACGGTGTAACCGGCCAAGCAAACAATTCAGCGGTAGGCAACTGGTACAATGACGGTAATGGTCACGGAACACACGTTGCAGGCACAATAGCAGCATACGATAACAATGAAGGTGTAGTAGGTGTATACCCGGGTGTAGACTTACACATTGTGAAAATCTTTAACGACAACGGTCAGTGGACCTATGCATCAGATCTAATTGACGCAATTTCACAGTGTCAGGATGCCGGTTCTAATGTTGTGAATATGAGTTTGGGTGGCGGAAGCTCTTCAACTACAGAGCGCAACGCTATGCAGAGCTTCACCGACGCTGGCATGCTGTTGGTAGCAGCGGCAGGTAACGACGGCAACAGCGCGAAGTCTTACCCTGCATCTTATGACGCTGTTATGTCAGTTGCAGCGGTAGATTCAAATGAGAATCGAGCAAGTTATAGTCAGTACAATGACCAAGTTGAGATAGCTGCACCAGGAAGCGCGGTTCAATCTACGTATCCGACTAACACGTACGCAGCATTGAGCGGTACATCGATGGCTACGCCCCACGTAGCTGGTGGTGCAGCGTTAGTTTGGAGTTATTTCCCTCAGTGTTCGAACAATCAAATTCGTAATGCATTGAATGCAACTGCAGAGGACAAAGGTAGTGCAGGGCGTGATAACTTTTACGGCTACGGTTTAATGCAGCTAGCTGATGCATATAACTACCTAAATAATAACGGTTGTGACGGTAGCGGAAATGGTGGTGGCGTAACAGAACCTGGTGTTGAACCTGTGTCGGGTCAATTAACAGGATTATCTGGTTCGCGTCGCAGCTGGGATCGTTATACTTGGAATATCCCTGAAGGCGTGAAACAAATGACCATTAGAACATCGGGCGGTTCAGGTGATGCAGATTTGTATGTCAAATTTGGATCCCAGCCTGAAACAAACAGCTACGATTGTCGTCCGTACCAAAATGGAAACAACGAGGTATGTACGTTTGATGCGCCTGCGTCTGGTACATGGCACATTGGCTTGCGCGGTTATTCTTCATATAGCCGAGTGACGCTTTCATATTCTTACGAGTAAAATTGCTCCCTCCCTTTAAAGCCTGCTGACGCAGGCTTTTTTTTGTCACATTATCGTCAAATTTCTTCAAGAAATGTCAGCTTTGCAAAGAAATTGTAAAGCAATGAACTTGGCTGCATTTACACGTCCTTAACGAGGCAATG
The DNA here is from genome assembly GCF_001885075.1 of Alteromonas sp. V450. Classification (NCBI taxonomy): domain Bacteria; kingdom Pseudomonadati; phylum Pseudomonadota; class Gammaproteobacteria; order Alteromonadales; family Alteromonadaceae; genus Alteromonas; species Alteromonas sp. V450. Next base: position 2,832,688 of record NZ_MODU01000004.1, on the reverse strand, counting down.
CGCATGAAAAAATAGCATTCAGGTGCGCATTTGCATTCTTTTCCAAGCAAATGAAAACAAAAACTAAGGACTTGCAACTTATGCAAAACATTCTACAGGCTCGACGTGTAATATCTGGGTTAAAGATGGTCGTGGTGAGCAGCTTTTTATTGATGGGAGTTTCTGCGTGCAGTGACTCAGATGATAGCAGTAGTTCGGACTACTCCTACGCCTACCTACAATTTTATAATGCGTCACCCAACGGTGCCAATGTAGAAATGCGTGAGGTTGATGGAGACAGTTTTGGTGCTGCACAATTCGGCGACACAACCTCAATGTACTCGCTAGTTGATGGTGATATAGAGATTGAGTTCATTCGCACAGATGCTAACGATCAAGAAGTTTTCATAGAAGAACTAACGGTTGATTTAAAAGAGGGCTACAAAACAATTGTTGTCATGAGTGGTGATTTTAGTAACCCTGAATTTTCTGTCTACCAATTTGAAAGAGCATCGCTAGAAGATCATTTTCGGCTATTTCTATTATCAGTGGCGGTAGACGGTGCATCTTATGACTTTTATATGAGTGACGCCGGAGATCCTTTCGAGGCGGCGCATTATTTAGGTACCATCGTAAATGGAGAAATGACCGAGCCGGTTTACTGGGATGCAGACGAAGATAGCGACTATTTTGATGAAGGTGAATATACCATTTATCTGACAGAGCCAGGAAGCGATGCTGTTATCTTTGAATCACAAACCCTAAATTTTGTGTATGAAACCGAATATGTGATGGCGCTTCGTGATGTAAGTGGTGCGATCCAAGAAGGATTAATTGTTGATACGATATTGAACTCTTCGACAGTATCAGCCCTCACCGATGTCGAGGCTGATTCCCAATATCGTGTATACAACTCGACTAATATTGATGCTTCGCTACAGGTAACGTTTGGTGGCAATACCGATGAAGAAGACGTAACGTTCAGTTTAGCCGCAGGTGAGCTTTCTAGTTTCAATGCAATACGCTACGGTGACTACCGTGTTACCGTGACGGACGAGACAGGGAGTGCGTTGCCGCTAACAAATAAGCTTGTCACACTTAATCAAGGCGAAAGTAAAGCGATACTTATTTACAATAGTAACAACAAGATAGGTGCAGCAACATTTGTAGAAAGTGGTCTTCCGCAAGCTTACGATAAAACCGTAAACTTCATTAACCTTGTTAGCGAGTATGACGACGTTGATTTTTATTTGGTAAGGAATGACGAGACGATTGATACCGCAGAGTATGATCTACAGAACCTAGAGTTTGCTGAAAATGAAGATATTGTGCTTCCATCAGATTACTATGAAGTTATTGCGGTGTACGAAGATGACAACAATGAACAAGTTCTGTTAGACCGTACAACGCTATTCGGCTTCGTAGAAGAGAAAAACTACATTGTTTCAGTCGAGCCTGCAGATACCTCTACCGGCTACAAAATTAATATTCTTTATTGATAACAAAAAGTGGCGTAGCTTAAATATTATACTAATTGATGAGGCAAAATCGCTTTCATCTCTGTTGCATTGGAGTAAGTTTAAAAGGTTAGTTGTTTACGGCTAACCTTTTTTCAATGTTGTTCTGGAGGGCCTAAATCCTCATGAGTATATTCAAGCAGTTACACACGATTTCAAATGATATCGAGATGCCTTTTGATCAAAAGCTTGAACAGCTTTTGGACATTGGCAAGGACATGTTGAATTTAGAATCGGGCATTGTCAGTTCAATCAAAGCTGATACACATGAAATATACGCGGTAAGCCCTGTATCTAGCGACATTAGCGTAGGTGGCACCTTGCAGCTACCAGATAACTACTGCGCTGCAAATGGCGTGGTTGCCTACCACAACATTGATATCGCCTCTGGCACTCCACATCTCAGCATTAACAACCAAGCTGTTAAAAGTTATATCGCGGCACCTATTTATGTGTACGGCGAATGTTTTGGCACAGTAAGTTTTAGCGACTTTTCTCCCCGACAGTCTCCTTTCAGTGAGATAGAACATGATTACTTACTGCTTGTATCAACTTGGGTGGGTTCAGAACTAGAAAAACAAATATCCATCGATAATTTAAATGCACAGAAAACAATTCTTGAAGAGCGCAATTTATTACTCGAGCAAATAACAAACCTCGCAGGTGTTGGCACGTGGGAGCTTGACGTAGAAACAGGCGCCTTAATTTGGTCTGGAGCGTTGAAAAGGATGTTGCATTTGCACACTGAAAAACGTGTTACGCCTGAGGAGGTCGCGCAATACATCGTATCTGAGAAGCAAAAAGCTGAATACATTACGAAGTTCAAAGACATGATAAAAAACGGAAATGACTTTGCTTACGAGCTAGAGGTCCTTACCGATGTAGGAGAAACCAGGTGGCTAGAAAGCCGCGCACATCCCATATACGAAGGTGGGAGGTGCGTGAAGGTTATAGGTGCAACGGTAGATATTACGCAACAGCACAAAGATAAAGCCGTACTCAGTCATAAGACTGAACAGGCACAAAGTGCACTAAAAGCCAGAAGTGAGTTCATGGCTAATATGAGTCATGAAATACGTACGCCAATACATGGTGTACAAGGAATGTTGGAAGCGGTTCTTAATTCTGGTCTTAGTGAGGCGCAACGAAGGCATGTCAATTTAGCAATGCTAAGTGCCGATACACTGCTAAACACCGTGAATGATATCATAGACTTTACCAAAATTGACGCGGGAACACTGTGCTTTGCTCGCGAAGCGGTTGATATTGCGAATGTTATAAACGAACAAGTCCCCATGTTTGAGCGTAACGCGCGCGAAAAAGGACTAGCGTTTAGTGTAAATACCAAACCACTTGAAGGCCATCTTTACATGGGGGACCGGTTAAGGTTTGGGCAGCTAATAATTAATGTGCTGAATAATGCAATAAAGTTTACTGATCACGGTGAAGTCAACGTTGAGACGAGCCACGTGCGTTATGGGAAAAATCATTACAAAGTAAAATTTATTGTTACCGATACAGGAATCGGGATGACTGAAGCGCAACAGCGCAATGCTTTCGCTCCCTTTACGCAAGGCGAAAGTTCCAGCGAACGAAAGTACAATGGAACGGGACTTGGTTTAAGCATCGTTAGCCAGATTGCTGAACACTACAACGGAAAGATAGAGATAAGCAGTCATGTAGGCGTAGGAACACGTTTAACGGTTACGTTAAGTTTAGATGATGCTTTGGCAGTGCAAAATGAAAAGATCGCTGATAGGGACAACGAATTCATTGAGTTAGACGCAGTTTATCTTCAGAAATGTAGGATATTGATAGTTGAAGATAACGAAATCAATCAGGTAGTGATCCGAGAACAACTTAAAGAAATCGGGCTACAGGCTGATTTAGCTGAAGATGGTCTGGCTGCGTGTGAGAAATTTGAAAAAGCTCTTGCGAGTAAAAGTCCGTACACGCTTGTCCTGATGGATTGCCATATGCCTGTGAGAGATGGCTACGAGGCCACACGGGTAATAAGAGAAATGGGAGAGGTGGCACGCAATACACCAATTATCGCACTAACGGCTAATGCGTTGTCTTCAGATAAAGAAAAGTGCTTGAAATCAGGGATGGATGACTTCATATCAAAACCTGTTGGTGTAAGTCGTTTGAAAGAATGCGTTTTTAGACATCTGAGCAGACAGTTTGGCAATGATAACTTCGCGCTAAAAGATCCTGCTTGATAACCTTTGACGTGGTTATCAGCCCCGGCATTTAGCCGGGGCTTTTTTACTACCCACATAGTTTAAAAATAATTCAATTTACCGCTATCACTTCAAAAAGTTTTCTGTTATTATTTCGCGCCCTTTTTATGGGGGTATGTACATAAAAGCAACGACATCCAGTTGTTTTTAGCAGCACTAACGACTCGGGAGAGTCTTAATTTTTAAGAGCGGAGCACTAACATGATCCAAATGCAAACTAACCTGGACGTTGCAGACAACAGCGGCGCTCGCAGGGTTCAGTGTATTAAGGTTCTTGGTGGCTCGCATCGCCGTTATGCAGGTATCGGTGACATCATCAAAGTTACTGTTAAGGAAGCAATTCCTCGCGGTAAAGTTAAAAAAGGTGACGTACTGAACGCAGTGGTGGTGCGTACTAGAAAAGGCGTTCGTCGTGCAGATGGTTCTACCATCCGTTTTGACGGTAACGCGGCTGTTATGCTTAATGCAAACAAGCAACCAATTGGTACGCGTATCTTTGGCCCGGTTACCCGTGAGTTGAGAAGTGAAAACTTCATGAAAATCATCTCATTGGCCCCAGAGGTACTATAAGGAGTCACGATAATGGCTAATAAAATTCGTCGTGATGATGAAGTAGTCGTATTAGCGGGTAAAGACAAAGGCAAGCAAGGTAAAGTCCTTCGCGTGCTTATTGCTGATAACCGTGTAATTGTAGAAGGTGTTAATCTTGTCAAGAAGCACACTAAGCCAAACCCACAATTGGGCGTAGCTGGTGGCATTGTTGAGAAAGAAGCTTCTATTCACGTTTCTAATGTTGCGATTGTTAACCCGGCAACGGGCAAAGCAGATCGCGTTGGTTTCCGTTTCGAAGATGAGAAGAAAGTACGTTTCTTCAAGTCTAACGGCGAACTTGTTTAATTATATTGGAGAGTACGATGGCGAAACTGCATGATTTCTATAAAGAAACAGTAGTAGCTGAACTTGCTAAGCAGTTCGGATACAAAAGCGTCATGCAAGTCCCTCGGATTGAAAAAATCACTCTAAACATGGGTTTAGGTGAAGCAGTTGCTGACAAAAAGGTACTTGAGAATGCTCAAGCTGACATGACGGCTATCGCCGGTCAGAAGCCTGTTGTTACAGTTGCAAGAAAATCAGTAGCGGGTTTTAAAATCCGTGAAGGTTATCCGATTGGCTGTAAAGTAACCCTACGTGGCGAGCGTATGTGGGAATTCCTAGAGCGTTTGATTTCAATCGCTATCCCGCGTATCCGCGATTTCCGTGGTTTGAACCCAAAATCATTCGACGGTCGTGGTAACTACAGCATGGGCGTGCGTGAACAAATCATTTTCCCTGAAATCGATTTCGATAAAGTGGATAAAGTTCGTGGTATGGATATTACTATCACTACCAGTGCGAGCTCTAATGAAGAAGCACGTGCTCTGCTGGACGCGTTTAACTTCCCATTCAAAAAGTAAGGGTGTAGGGTTATGGCAAAAGAATCAATGAAGGCACGTGAAGCTAAGCGTACTAAGCTAGTAGCTAAGTATGCTGAAAAGCGCGCCGCACTTAAAGCGATTATCAGCGATGTTAACGTTTCTGAAGAAGAGCGTTGGGACGCTGTTCTGAAGCTACAACAACTGCCACGTGACTCAAGTTCTTCACGTCAACGTAACCGTTGCCGTGTAACTGGTCGTCCACATGGTTACCTACGCAAATTCGGTCTTAGCCGTATCAAGCTTCGTGAAGCTGCGATGCGCGGTGAAGTCCCTGGCCTTAAGAAAGCCAGCTGGTAAGGAGTAGCTGATAATGAGCATGCAAGATCCTATCGCGGATATGTTTACCCGCATCCGTAACGGCCAGATGGCACAGAAAGTTTCTGTAACTATGCCTTCTTCAAAACTTCGCGTTGCAATCTGTGAAGTATTGAAAGCTGAAGGTTATATTACTGACTTCGCTGCTTCTGGTGACGTTAAGCCTGTTTTAGAAGTTACGCTTAAGTACTTCGAAGGCAAGCAAGTAATTGACACTATCGAACGTGTAAGCCGTCCTGGTCTGCGCATCTATAAGAAAAAAGATGAGCTTCCAAAAGTAATGGGTGGTTTAGGCGTAGCTATCGTGTCGACTTCTAAAGGTGTGATGACTGACCGTGCAGCGCGTAACGCTGGCATGGGCGGTGAGATCATCGGTTATGTAGCATAACGGAGGAGTTGAAATGTCACGTATAGCAAAAGCCCCAGTAGACGTTGTATCAGGCGTAGAAGTTTCTATTTCTGGTCAAGAAGTTACTGTTAAAGGTAGTAAAGGCACTTTGACTCGCGTTTTCAATGACGCTGTTGAAATTGCACAGGAAGATAACCAGTTGAAAGCACTTCCACGTGAAGGCTTTGCAAACAACTGGGCACAAGCAGGTACTGCTCGTTCTATCCTAAATGCAATGGTTCAAGGTGTTTCACAAGGTTTCGAGAAAAAGCTTACATTGTTAGGTGTTGGTTACCGTGCACAAGCACAAGGTGCCAAACTAAACCTTACACTAGGTTTCTCTCACCCTGTAGTATACGAAATGCCTGAAGGCATTACGGTTGAAACTCCTAGCCAAACTGAAATCGTCGTTAAAGGCGCCGATAAGCAGGTGGTTGGTCAGGTTGCGGCGAACATTCGCGGTTACCGTCCACCAGAGCCTTACAAAGGCAAAGGTGTACGTTATGCTGACGAAAACGTACGTCGTAAAGAAGCTAAGAAAAAGTAGGTGGGTGATACGATGGATAAGAAAACAGCTCGCATTCGTCGCGCTACTCGCGCACGTGCAAAAATTCGTGAACTGGCCGCGCATCGCTTGGTAGTAAACCGTACACCTCGCCACATCTACGCTCAGTTAATCGCTCCTTGCGGTTCTGAAGTGTTGGCTGCAGCTTCAACTGTTGAGAAAGATCTTGCAAAAGATCTTAAGTCTACAGGTAACGCTGAAGCAGCGACGGTAGTCGGTAAAGCAATCGCAGAGCGCGCACTTGAGAAAGGCATTAAAGCAGTGGCTTTCGATCGTAGTGGTTTCCAATACCACGGTCGCGTTAAAGCATTAGCTGATGCAGCTCGCGAAGCTGGTCTTCAGTTCTAGGAGTTTATAATGGCTAAACAAGACGTTCAAAATGGTGAATTTCTAGAGAAATTGATCGCTGTAAACCGCGTTTCTAAAGTGGTTAAAGGTGGTCGAATCTTTAGTTTCACTGCATTGACAGTAGTGGGTGACGGTAACGGTCGCGTTGGTTTTGGTTACGGTAAGGCACGTGAAGTACCTGCTGCAATCCAAAAAGCAATGGAAAAGGCACGTCGCAACATGGTTGACGTAGACCTTAACGGTCACACGTTACAGCACCCTATTAAAGGTCGTCACTCTGGCTCTAAAGTTTACATGCAGCCAGCATCTGAAGGTACCGGTATTATTGCCGGTGGTGCGATGCGTGCAGTACTTGAAGTAGCTGGTGTACAAAACGTACTTTCAAAATGTTACGGCTCTACAAACCCAATCAACGTTGTACGTGCAACAATCAACGCGCTGACAGAAATGAACAGCCCGGCGAAAGTTGCTGCGAAGCGTGGATTGTCTGTAGAAGAAATTTTGGGGTAATCAGAACATGGCAACGATTAAAGTAAAGCAAACTAAAAGTGCAATTGGCCGTCTGCCAAAGCACAAAGCTACGCTTAAAGGTTTAGGCCTTCGTAAAATCAACCATGTTCGTGAACTGGAAGATACCCCAGCCGTACGTGGCATGATCAACCGTGTATATTACATGGTTGAGATCGTGGAGGAGTAAGACATGCGTTTAAATACAATTTCTCCAGCCGAAGGTTCAAAGCCTACTGGTAAGCGTTCTGGTCGTGGTATCGGCTCAGGTCTTGGTAAAACAGGTGGCGTAGGTCACAAAGGTCAAAAAAGCCGTTCAGGTGGCCGTGTTAAGCCAGGATTCGAAGGTGGTCAGATGCCTATCCAGCGTCGTCTTCCTAAGTTCGGTTTCACTTCACGCAAGAGCTTTGTTACTGATCAAGTAACTCTTGCTGAAATCGCAAAGGTTGATGGTGATACTGCGTCTCTTGAGACTTTAAAAGCAGCTGGTATCGTTAAGAAAGAAATCCAGTTCGTTAAAGTTGTTAAGAGCGGTGAAGTATCACGCGCTGTTACAGTAAGCGGGTTAAAGGTTACTAAAGGCGCTAAAGAAGCGATTGAAGCTGCTGGCGGTAAAGTAGAGGAATAAGCTAGATGGCTAAACCAGGATTGGATTCAGGCGCTAAAAGCGGCTTGAGTGAGCTCAAAGCAAGATTGTTGTTCGTACTTGGTGCGATTGTTGTTTTCAGACTAGGTTCTTACGTTCCTATCCCTGGCATCGATCCAGCTGTACTTGCTGACTTGTTCGAGCAACAAAAAGGCACCATTGTAGAAATGTTCAACATGTTCTCTGGTGGTGCGCTTGAGCGTGCATCCGTTCTGGCTTTGGGCATTATGCCATACATTACTGCATCCATTATCATGCAGTTGCTCTCGGTGGTTCATCCACCGATGGTGGAGCTTAAAAAAGAAGGCGAAGCAGGCCGTCGTAAAATTAGTCAGTACACGCGTTATTTAACGCTTGTATTGGCTATCTTCCAATCAATTGGTATTTCGACTGGTTTGCCTAACCTAATTAATGGATTGGTGATAAACCCTGGCTTCGGATTCTACTTTACGGCAGTAGTGAGCCTAGTCACAGGAACTATGTTCCTTATGTGGTTGGGTGAGCAGATTACCGAACGAGGTATTGGTAACGGTATCTCTATATTGATTTTTGCTGGTATTGTTGCCGGTCTGCCAACAGCGATAGGTCAGACTGCGGAACAAGCAAGGCAGGGCGACATTAACTTGTTGTTCCTACTGTTGATTGGCGTGATTGTTATTGCTCTTACATACCTAGTTGTATTTGTAGAGCGCGGACAGCGCAGAATTGTGGTAAACTACGCAAAACGTCAGCAAGGCCGTCAGGTTTTTGCTGCGCAAAGCACCCATTTACCGCTAAAAGTCAACATTGCTGGTGTAATTCCACCAATCTTTGCTTCTAGCATTATTCTGTTCCCGGGTACCATCGCAGGATGGTTTGGACAGAATGAATCAACAGCGTGGTTGCAAGACGTAGCGCTTATGCTATCTCCTGGTCAACCGCTGTACGTGATGTTATATGCAGCTGCGATTATCTTCTTCTGCTTCTTCTACACGGCGTTGGTGTTCAACCCGCGTGATACAGCAGATAATTTGAAGAAATCAGGCGCGTTCATCCCAGGCATCCGCCCAGGTGAACAAACGTCACGTTACATTGACAAGGTAATGACTCGCCTTACACTGGCTGGCGCACTGTACATAACCTTTATTTGTTTAGTGCCTGAATTCATGCTAATCGCTTGGAATGTTCCGTTCTACTTTGGTGGTACGTCGCTTCTGATTATTGTAGTGGTTATCATGGACTTTATGGCACAAGTACAGACACATTTGATGTCTAGTCAATATGAGTCTGTGCTGAAGAAAGCTAACCTTAAAGGCTACGGCCGATAAGTTAGCCCCTTAATATTGATAGAAAGGGGAAAGATGTAATGAAAGTTCGTGCATCAGTAAAAAAGATTTGCCGTAACTGTAAAGTTATCAAGCGCAACGGCGTTGTGCGTGTAATTTGCAGTTCTGACCCAAAGCATAAGCAGCGTCAGGGCTAATCTAAGCGGAACAAAATATTCGCAAAGCTAAGTAAGCAGAACCTAGATAGTACTTGTCTGGTTCTGCTAGTTTTGTTTTAAAGTATTTTGAACCTTAATTTGCAATTTAGTCGACGGGTAAGTATCCTATCGGGCTTTTTAGGTCGTCGACAAATAAACAAGAGGAGTGCTGTTAATGGCCCGTATCGCTGGCATTAACATTCCTGAGCACAAGCATGCTGTAATCGCTATCCAAGCGATCTATGGCGTTGGTCCCACACGTGCGAAAAGCATTTGTGCGGGTGCTGGTGTTGCAGAAGATACAAAAATCAAAGAGCTAGACGAAGCTACTATTGATAAGCTTCGTGACGAAGTGGCTAAGTTCACCGTTGAAGGTGACCTGCGCCGTGAAGTCTCTATGAGCATCAAACGTTTGATGGACCTGGGTTGCTTCCGTGGTATTCGCCACCGTCGTAGCTTGCCTCTACGTGGTCAGCGCACTAAAACTAATGCGCGTACCCGTAAAGGTCCTCGTAAGCCAATTAAGAAGTAAACGGGGAGTAAGTTATGGCTAAAGCACCAGCTCGTAGCACGCGTAAGCGCGCTAAACGTCAGGTTGCAGACGGTATGGCTCATATCCATGCGTCTTTCAACAACACAATTGTGACTATTACAGACCGTTCAGGCAATGCACTAGCATGGGCGACATCTGGTGGTTCTGGTTTCCGTGGTTCACGTAAATCTACCCCATTTGCTGCACAGGTAGCTGCTGAGCGTGCAGGTGTTGCTGCACAAGAGTACGGTCTTAAGAACCTTGAAGTATTCGTTAAAGGTCCAGGTCCAGGCCGTGAGTCTGCGATCCGTGCTCTTAACGCTACAGGTTATAAGATCACAAACATTACCGATGTGACCCCTATTCCTCACAACGGTTGTCGTCCACCGAAAAAACGTCGCGTTTAATCGACGGACAGTTGGAGAAAGATCATGGCAAGATATTTGGGTCCAAAACTCAAACTTAGCCGTCGCGAAGGAACTGACCTGTTCCTGAAAAGCGGCGTTCGCGCAATCGATTCTAAATGTAAAATCGATACAGCGCCTGGTCAGCACGGTGCCCGTCGTGGCCGTTTGTCTGACTACGGTGTTCAGCTGCGTGAAAAACAAAAAGTTCGTCGTATGTACGGCGTTCTGGAAAAACAATTCCGCAACTACTATAAAGAAGCTGCACGTCTAAAAGGCAACACAGGTGAAAACTTGCTACAGCTTTTAGAACAGCGTCTTGATAACGTAGTTTACCGTATGGGTTTCGCTAGCACTCGTGCAGAAGCACGTCAGCTAGTTAGCCACAAGGCGATCATGGTAAATGGTCAAGTTGTGAACATCCCATCGTTTAACGTTTCTGCCGAAGACGTGGTTTCTGTTCGTGAAAAGGCTAAGAAGCAAGCGCGTATCGTTGCTGCTTTGGAACTGGCTGACCAACGTGAGAAGCCAACCTGGATTGAAGTAGACAGCAGCAAAATGGAAGGCACTTTCAAGCGCGTTCCTGAAAGAACTGACCTGTCTGCGGAAATTAACGAACAGTTGATCGTCGAACTTTACTCTAAGTAAAGCTAACTAAAGAGGAAGCATTGTGGGTTCTGTGACTGAATTCCTAAAACCGAGATTAGTTGAGATCGAAAACGTTTCTCCTACTCGTGCCAAAGTAACTTTGGAACCACTAGAGCGCGGCTTTGGCCACACTCTAGGTAACGCCCTACGTCGTATTTTATTGTCATCTATGCCAGGATGTGCAGTTACCGAAGTAGAAATTGATGGCGTTCTTCACGAGTACAGCACCAAAGAAGGTGTTCAGGAAGACGTAATTGAAATCTTGCTAAACCTTAAAGGTTTAGCGGTTCGCCTTGAAGGTAAAACCGAGGCAACCCTGACTCTAGTGAAATCTGGCGCTGGCCCTGTTGTTGCTGGTGATATTCAGCATGATGGCGACGTAGAAATTACAAACCCTGACCATGTTATTTGTACTTTAACTGGCGAAGCTGAAATCAGCATGCGTATTAAAGTAGAAATGGGTCGTGGTTATGTACCAGCTTCTACCCGTCGCTCCTCTGAAGAAGATGATCGTCCAATTGGTCGTTTGTTAGTAGACGCTTCATACAGCCCAGTTGAGCGTATTGCTTACAGTGTAGAATCTGCGCGTGTTGAACAACGCACAGACCTAGACAAACTAATCATCGACATGGAGACGAACGGTACTTTGGATCCTGAAGAAGCGATCCGCCGTTCTGCTACTATCCTAGCTGAACAGCTAGATGCATTCGTAGACCTACGTGATGTATCTGAGCCAGAAGCAAAAGAAGAGAAGCCAGAATTCGATCCAATTCTGCTTCGTCCAGTAGATGACTTAGAGCTGACAGTACGTTCTGCAAACTGTTTGAAAGCAGAAGCTATCCAGTATATTGGTGACCTGGTACAGCGCACTGAGGTTGAGCTACTTAAAACGCCAAACCTTGGTAAGAAATCGCTAACTGAAATCAAAGATGTTCTAGCATCTCGTGGTCTTTCTCTAGGTATGCGCCTAGAAAACTGGCCACCAGAGAGCATCGCTGAAAAAGATTAATCAGGTTTTTATCAAACTGATTTGTAGAGAAGGATAAAACTATGCGCCATCGTAAGAGTGGTCGTCAGTTGAATCGCAACAGCAGCCATCGTCAAGCTATGTTCAAAAACATGGCCGGTTCTTTGGTCAAGCACGAAGTGATCAAAACTACGTTACCAAAAGCGAAAGAATTACGTCGCGTAATCGAGCCTCTAATCACTATGGCTAAAGAAGACAGCGTTGCAAACCGCCGTCTAGCTTTTGCTCGCACTGGTGACAAAGAGGTTGTAGGTAAACTATTCAACGAGCTTGGTCCTCGTTACGAAGCTCGTCCAGGCGGCTATACTCGCATTCTTAAATGCGGTTTCCGTGCTGGCGACAATGCCCCAATGGCATATGTTGAGCTAGTTGACCGTCCAGTTGTAGAAGCTGAAGAAGAAGCAGTAGAAGCAACTGAAGAGTAATTAATACTCGATTAGAAAAAGGGGCCTGAGTGAAAACTCAGGCCCCTTTTTTTATGTTAAACGCTTTAACGACGTTAGCGATAATCCATATCTATTAGTATAGATAAATGCTCTTTCAGTGAAACGTAGCGGGTGATAATGCATCACTCATTGTCGTATTTGTTTGCTACCTTTTCGTACTGCATGCATTCGTCAGTTTCATTATCTGCGTTAAGTAGGTCATTGCAGCTACGCGCCGCCATAGAGTTAAGACACGCCGTCGCGCTCTGTATAAGATCTGTATTTTCAGCATACTCTCCAATACGCGCATAGTTTTTGCACATCTCGTCTAAGAAACTGTTCATCATCGTTTTCATCTCAGGGGGAATATTACTATCAGCCTCAATAAGCTCTGATGTGCACACCTTCGTCTTTTTACATAACTCATTTACTGCGTTATCAAATTCTCTAATATCTGCGTACGAAAAACTGGAGAATAAGAGTGGAGTACTAACGTACAAAATTCCTTTTTTCATTTTCACTTTGATTCCTTTAAGCAATCCGTTTTTGAAGACTTAATCTTTTATGAAGGCCGAAATTGATACAGCCTGATAAACTATAGTAAAAAATATTTATTCTGGCTAAATATTATTCAAATTTTCAGCGTGCGCACATTTGTGGTGTCACTTTTGGCACAACGCAACCTCGCTAATTGATATACTATGGTGCGCTATTTTAAAGGGTAAACCCTTGCACTGGTTATTAATATACTTTCTACGTGCATTTGAAATGTGCCACATTTATTAACACTTATTAAAGGACTATGGTTTGACTCAACTGCTCATTTTGGTTTACGCGGACAAAGAATACGAAGATTTTGTGATTCCCTACATCTACTACGCATTAACCTATAACGAATGCGCGTGCGTTGAAGTCATACTAGACCATTGTGAAGATTTTAAGTCGCGCTATTTAGGTGGGCTTGAAGAGCTAAAAACATTGTTTGGCGAGCGTTTTTTGGTGAGGCAATCGTCATACAGCAAATCGGACGTTTTAGCTAATACGATTAGATTCATTGATAAACCGATTACACAGTCAGAATATCTCTACATTGGTGATATCGATATACTAGTTTTAGACGATATTTTAAGCGTTCATTTACCGTATATGAAGGCTAACTCTTTGCCTTTTAGTAACGTGATTCGTCCAACGAAAGACCCTATGTCTCCTAAACGGTTAACGGGTTTACATTTATGTAAAGCAAGCGACTACTATCCACTTCCAGATTTAAGCGATATAAATCTGTTGTCTACCAATGACGAGCAAGTGCTATATCAAATAATGGAAAGAAAGGGTTACATGGTGCCCGCATCAATAACATTCCGCCCAATTTGTGGAATTCACTTATCACTAAACCGCGATCCAATTGGCCGGTATAACTTGAAACAGAAAAACATAAATTTGGAACAGAAGTCGGCAGGGTGGGGAGTACACAAATATAATGAGAAGTACTTAGCTAGCATATTAACGTCAGAATACAGCAGGGTTTCTGTATTTTTTACGATCAAGTTTAAGTTTTTGGCGCTAGTTATAGAGTCATTGGCCAGGGGCCAGTTTGAACAACTGCAGTGTCATAGCTTTTTCTATGGTTTTGATAAACGTTTAATAGCAGAAGACACAGTATTTAGTTACGAACGTCTTACACAAACTGCTGCGAGATATAAAGAAACGAAAGATTTTCCTTCGTTAATCAATACACTTAAGAAAATGCTTACGATTTGGAACGATGACAAATTGCTTTATAAGGAGCTGCATGACGCATATGTAAATTCCGGCGATAACGTTAATGCTGAAAGGGTTGCCGCTTTTCTGGACAACTGACTATTTCCATCTATACTGGCCAAACAATTAATAGGGATGTTTTGCACGGCCGCTATATTTACGTTGCGTAGTGTAAAAAGTGTGCAGGGCGTTTTTGTAAGTAGCAATATCGCAAATGTTAAAGGAGTAACTGAAATGGTTCGAAAGATTAGCCTGATACTTTTATGTGGGGCGTTATTTATTTTGCAGGGGTGCAATGACGATAGTGATCCAGACGTTACCCCACCCACCATTACGCTATCGCCCGCTGCAACAACCTACAACCTTACCGTGGGAGATGTCGTTCCGAATATCACAGCAACCGCCGTGGATGACGTTGACGGCGACATATCGAGTGACATTGTTGTAACAGGGGATACAGTAGACAATCAGTCAGAAGGCACGTACACCGTCACCTATAATGTACAAGATGCAGCAGGCAACAATGCACAGGCAGTTTCTGTTACTTTTATTTACGTACTTCCGCCCGATACCGATGCGCCGATAATATCCATAAGCCCTTCAAACTTAACTTATGATCTCGAAATCGGCGCCGACATACCCACTATATCCATCACTGCTTTTGATGAACGAGATGGCGATTTAAGCGATCATATAGAGGTCAGTGGCGACACAGTAAATAATCAAGCGGTGGGAACCTATGCCGTTCGTTATAATGTTTCAGACAGTGCAGGAAATGAAGCGCAAGAAGTAGTAATACAATTTCATGTCGACTACCCTAAAGCACCTGAAGACGCGTTTGAACTCTTTGTAAATGGCGAGGCTGTAACAAACGATGTATTGTCTGTTACTGAGTCTGAATTGGTGGCATTTTCGATTCAAGTCGCTGGCTCTACTTCACTTTCATCCGTAAGACTTGTTTCACCTGAGAATTTTCCTATTAACTTCGCGTCTATTCCAGAGGGCTGGAATACATGGAGAGGAAGTAATATAGATTTGTTGGCATTAGATGCAAAGTCTTCACTCGACGTCATCGCATTCTCGAACGATGTGTTATACGCCCAGCTACCACACGTTAACGAAACGGTAACCCAAACACTGCGTTTAGAGTTTCTCACAGCGCAGTCCGCAGGCGTTTACGAAGTCTTATATGTTCACGATTTTCAAATAGAGGTATCGGATGCTGGCGTACTGCCCGAGAGTGGCTTCTTAAGAAGTGATTTTTCCTTCGTTGAAACAGGCGCGGTGCTTGCCTACGACCTTAATTCACCCTATGCGACAGCGACGCCAACGTATGACGAATTCTTTGGCGTATCGCTAATGCCTGATGGTACAGCTCAGTCTTTTGTCAAAACTGTAGATGGCAGCTATTCAGACAGTATTAGCACTACGGCCCTTGATGGCACCGCAATAGATAACCTTGTAATTGAAAAGGGGTTTACGCTAGATGCATCTAAGGGCGAGGTGATAATCCCTCAGTTACAAACAAGCGACGAACTAGGGGTAGATTCATCTGTACAGAGTGCGCTAGTAAAACCGGTACCAGCTAACGCATGCAACTACTTTAACGGTTTTATCATTACTCCTGACGGCATTGTTGATGAGAATGGAACGCTCATTTCACCGATGGAAGGGTTATGTCATATTGCCTCTAGAGAAAGCGCAAGCAATTTATATGTGCTCGACCAAGAAGCAATGGAAATTAAAACTATTCAGATAAAATCCGATGCAACTATAGAAGTTATCGACTTTTTTACACTAAGCAATTTACCCACAAACGACTACGAAGTGGTTGTATTTAATGAATCTGGCTTGGTAGTGAAAGAGCAAGGAAATGCTAACGCGTTTACCGCTTTTCTACTTTCAGAGGATCCCGAAAACGGGCCTTTGTTTGACAGACACATAGTACTCTCTGAGACAGAAATATCAGACATTCTAGTGACAAGAAATGCGTTCGGTACACAACTTCTTGTGGCAAATCCACAAAACACGTTTGTTACGCTTTATCATAGCTTAGAGAGCGATACACCCGTGAAAGAGAAAATTGCTTTCGACACGCCCATCGAGTGGATGAATTTATCGTCTTCTCCGGCTGATTGGCAAACGCTTAACTTTGTTGTATTTGGGGGGCGTAATGCTAATGGCATCTATTTGAAGCACGACTTCCTTATAAATTCTTACGACTAACTTCAAAATACTAGGTCAAAAAAAAGGGAAGTGTAGATGCACTTCCCTTTTTTATATAGCGCTCTTTATCGCGAACGACGATAGCACGTTCTCCGGTAAATTAACCCTGTGAGTATAAACATCATTAGTAAATAACTCATGCTACCGCCACCGCTACTACCACCGTTCGATACGTTTCCATTGTTACCTCCCGAAGAGGTTGATGCATCGTTCGCCGATATAGTTATGGTTAAGGTGTTATTGCTACTAATTTGTGTGCCATTTAAACCACTGAGTTGTAGCGTAAAGCTTTCTGCATTTTCTTCTAGAGTGTCATCAACGATTTGTAGCGACACTGTCTTCTGCGTTTCGCCATCTGCAAACGTTAGCGTTGTCGGGGTAAAAGAGTAATCGCTTGACGATGCCGTTCCCGCCTGAGCGGTGACTTCTGTCGACAGCTCCCCAGAACTTCCATTTGTACGTCGCACTGTAACTGTTAATGTGCCGGTGCTTTCTCCTACCGTCACGTTTGAGGAGGAAAAGCCTAGCACACCTGGCATTGGTTCATCGTTGTCGTCAATTGACACAGTAAGCACATTTGGTGATCCTATGGTACCAGGTATTTCGCTTGCTAATGACAGAGTAAACTTTTCAGTTGTTTCCTCAATCGCATCATCGTTAATTGTAAACTGTATAGTTTTGTTTTCTTCACCCTCTAAAAAGGTGACCTCTTGAGTTTGAAACGAGAAGTCATCGCCAGACGCAGTGCCAGTGTTAGGTGATACCGTTACCACAATTACGCCTGTAGTGCCTTGTGTGCGACGCAAAGGAACGTCTACCGTTCCGTCTGACTCATCAAGGTACATTTCAAATGTCGAGAAGCTTATTTCACCGGTAGGCTCTGCATCGTTATCTTCTATATAAACAGAAACGAAGTTATTTTCGTTAATCAGAGAATTAGGAACCCCTTCTATGATGAGTTCTAAATTTTCTAGGCGCTCACTGATGTTGTCGTCAATAATGGTTAATTCAAACGTGAATGTGGTTGCGCCAGCCGGAAACACAAAGCTTGTTTCATTAAAGGTTGCATCAACCCCCAGCTCTGCTTTGCCAAAGCTTCTTTGTGCAATTGAGAATGGAATATCTTCATCGTACGGCGCGCTTCTTACCAATGTAAGAGGAACACTGCCTACGCCCTCAGAAACAGTCACTAAACTATTTTGAAAGCCCATTTCATAATCTGCAGTTTCATCGTCTTTTATTTCTAGGGTAAGTGAAGCCAAGTCAGGCTGAATAATGACATTTTGAGGCTCTTCTAGGCGTAAGCTAACGAATTTCGAGCCCGTTTGAACATTGTCATCTCTTACCTTGACTGTAACGGGTAAGAAATCGTCATCGATACCAAAAGAAAGAACAGAGTCCATGAGTTCAAAACTGCTTTCTGTATTGTCGGTAAGTGCCAATGCTGAAACATTAACAGAAAACGAGCCGGTTAAGCCTTCTGGTCGGTTTACTACTATATCAATGGAAGAGTCTAGCTCGTTTACCGACATATAATAATTGCTCCAGCCTACTGATGGAGCTTCACTGTCATCATCAAATTCGAAATCATCTCCGTTATTATCGTCAAAAAGCGATACGGTTAACGTTGTTATACCCGTTAGCTCGGCATTAACCGGGTTAGACAATTGAATGGAAAACGACTCTTGACCTTCCAATTCGAAATCATCATACACACGAATTCTCAAACGGGCGAAGCTGCTGCCTTTTGTGAAAGTTAATCTGTTGGAATCCACATTAAAATCGCGCCCCGATGTGGCTGACAATGCTTCAACGTCAACATCTACATAGCTTTCTATTGCAGTATTGCCTTTCCTCTCAACAATGGCGGTGTAAATCGTTTCATAATTGATGGGGTCTTCATAAATTCGCACATTGTTCAAGTCAAACGATAGGGTTGAAGGCGGCCTATCATCCACAGTGGGGTTTGTACCGAGCGCTAACTCATCAGCGTTTGAAGTGCCATCACCGTCAAAATCGTTACTATCGTTTTGTGTAGAACACGCACCACCAACTGCTTCGCTATACTGCACAAGCTCTCTCAAATAGCTAGCCTGCCAACAATAAAACTGTGTTCCGACAGCTGGAGAAAGTGTTAAATCTTCAACGCGATAGTGAAAAAGTAGGGCGGATAAATCAGATGGTTCTACGTCGGATAGGGCCAATGTTGTTAACGACTGGTTCAGCTCAGCAATTAGCGCTAAATCTGTGCTAGAGACTTTTCGCAAGCGCAATGTTCGAAGGGGCCCCATGCTATCAATGATATTCCAGTTGGAAGTGTATCCAGCTGAGCCAGCTGCAAATTCGACCATGTTCTCTGCAGCTACAAAATTTGGCACATCCCCTGTATTGATAGATTCCATATACAAAAGCTTGAGCTCTGTAAGCCCCTGAATGGGCGAAACATCAATAATCGGGTTGTTTGATATATCCAAATATTCGAGGTTTGTCAGCGAAGACACACTGCTTATGTCAGAAAGATTGTTACTAGATACATACAGCTGCGTTAAGTCTTTACTATTTTCAATACCTTGTAAGCTAGCAACCTGAGTATCGCGCAGAGTTAGTTGCTTTAAGTTTGTAAGCTCATTCAACGCCGCGACAGAGGTAATTGGTGTACTTTGTATATTTAACTCCTCGAGCAACGGCCAGCTAAAGCTGCTAGGGAAAGATGTTAACGCACCTGACCATACTGTTAATTTACGCAATAAGTTATTGCCAGACACACTGTCTAAACTTCTAACATCGGCATATAAATCGACAGACTCTAAAAATTTGAGTTCGCTTAAATCAGGTAATTCGTCAAGCGTATCACTCGCTATAAAAAGCTGACGTAAGCGTTTGACTGAAGCCAGATTGCGCGCCTGTGCGTTGTCAAAACCAAAACCTGCAATATCGAAGCGCTGCAGCAACGGTAAGTTGGCTAAAAACGAAAAATCGGCTGGTAAGTTCATCCGTAGAGAAAGCGTGGTTAAACTTTCAATTTCCTCCAATACCGACAAGTCAGACGTTCCAACACTGTTCAAATATAACGTGTCTAAGAACGAGAAGTTTTCAAGGCCATCAAGCGAAGCAACTCTTTGACTGCAACTAATAAAGTTAACGTCAGAAGCATAAATCACATTGTCGTTTACTCGATTTGCAATGCATGCTTTTAATTCTGGGTCAGAGATTTGCGACAACGCTTCACTAATCGGGATAAGACGGGTAATAGACTCTGAATAGCTCGCAACAACATCCCTCACAGCATTAACGGCGTTTACCGCATCAGCACCAAAGTTTTCATCTTCTTTAGGCACACCGCAGGGAATAGTTCCGCACATTAAAGACGGATTTGAAAAATAAGAAATCGGTTCCGCATCTCTAACGTCATACGACATAATAGTGGAGAAACCAACGTCGTTCGGAATTGGAATACGATAGCCAACGCCGTAAGAAAAATCGCCGCCTACACTCCCTTGCTGTCTTGAATGTCCAAGCCCTAAGTTATGTCCTAGTTCATGAGCGAATACACTGGCATCAAAGTCGATGTCTACTTGGCTATACATAAAGTCGTAACTTTGACGGTTAATATGTGTATTAAGCCACGCTATGCCGGCAGAGGAATCATTATCATTTTGAGGAGAAATTAATACGACCGCATCGGCATTTGCTTGAATTCGCAAATCGGCCACATCTTCAAACGGTGCAATGCCATTGGTAATATCTCTTAGACCATCGCCTCCATCGTTGTAGGGATAATCCACTGACACCACATTTCTAACTTCAACTTTCGCAAAAATACCTGATGCTTCAAATGCCTCGTTCGTATAGGCGACGAAGTGGTCAATCTTAGCTTCAACGTCATCCACAATATCGAACGAATTATTGGTATAAACAATGAGAAGGCCGATAGTAGCAATATCGCCGAAATCCTGTGAGGGTTGATACGCGCCAAATTGCTTACTAATACCTGGCGTTCGCGCAGAATTTGTATTTGCTGGGTTTTCATATGCGCTGTTGTAGGCGTTGTCTTGTGCGATATTGTTGAGATACGATGCTGTTTTGTTCGATTGGCTTCCTGATAAAGAAGGCGGTATTAAAAAGTCATCGTGGAATGAAACACCTTGCTGTACATTAACTTCGTGTTGTTTATACACCAATAACGACGTTTCAGAGCCCGCAGCCGTGTACGAACCTTCATCAGTAACGAGTTCCATGTATACAGCATTATCACCGAGGGTGACGACAGAATTTACTGGGATGTCATGTACGAATGAACGAATAACCACATGTTGGCTTCCACCTTTGCCTGTAAAGGTTTTAATAACTTTACCGTTTACGTGCGTGTCTGGGAGGTTAATTGAAACCGAATCGCTTTTTTTCAAGCTCTTTAGGTATGTTTTGTCTACCTTTGCTTCTATAAACAGATCGGTTGTCTGCGCCTGCAAGCGGTTAGTGGTCAAACTGGCGCTCTTGTTCGTGAGTTTTGTGGTAGATTCAAATAAATTAGCGTCTGCTAAAGCGTTCACACTCACGCATAAAGCCAACGCTGTAGCTAAGATTTTTAGCATGGTCGTATTCCTTTACCAATAGACTGCAGCTGTTACTGAAACCTACGACTATACCTCAATTTAGGATGAGTTGTTTTTTCAGTATGTTATCGTTTTTAATACAAAAGAATAAAAGCTGATACTATTGGTTTTTAACAAAGTTATGGTTAAGAGTTTAGCAGCGAAGAGGCAGTATCAACTACCTAAAGAAAATTACATTTGTCTAACATTTTGTTATTCGTGTTGTGATCTTTCTTTAAGTTTGACTTGTGAGTTTTACGGCACTTAACATACGCATTAAATAACGTTATGAGGCATCTCTTCAAAGCGCTAGCAGTTTTGTACCGTTGAATGTCTTAATTGAAAAAGAAAATTTATGAAGAACATCTACATTGCTGGGCATAATGGCATGGTTGGCTCTGCCATAGCAAGGCGCTTAAAAAACAGCGCTAACGTAAAGATAATCACAAAAAGTCGAGGTGAACTGGACTTAACTGATCAGAGCGCAGTAAATACCTTCTTCCAACAACATCAAATCGATGAAGTATATCTTGCCGCTGCCAAAGTAGGCGGTATTTATGCCAATATGACATATCCTGGTGAGTTCATCTTCGAAAACCTCGCCGTTCAAAATAATGTCATTCACGCAGCTTATGAGCACGGCGTCAGCAGATTATTGTTTCTAGGCTCTAGCTGTATTTACCCTAAAGAAGCGCCCCAACCTATGCAAGAAGACGCTTTATTAACAGGTTTACTTGAGCCCACGAATGAGCCATATGCGGTGGCGAAAATAGCAGGTATAAAACTATGTGAGAGCTACAACAGGCAGTATGGCACCGATTTTAGAGCAGTAATGCCAACCAACCTTTATGGCCCAAATGATAATTTTCACCCGCAAAACTCGCACGTTTTACCTGCACTTTTGCGACGTTTTAGTGAAGCCGTGTTAAACGACGTAGACGTTGTGTCGGTGTGGGGCTCGGGTAAGGCTCGTCGAGAGTTCATGCATGTAGATGATATGGCCGCAGCCTGCGTTCATTTAATGAATGTAGATACAGAAACCTTTTACCGCGATGGCTTTGTTAATGCTCATGTGAATGTTGGTACAGGCAAAGACTGTACAATCAAAGAACTCGTTCATCAGATAATAGAGGTGACGGGCTTTAAAGGCGAAGTTAGCTGGGATACCAGTAAACCGGAAGGGACAAAACGGAAGCTGCTCAATACAAATAAGCTTGAAAGCTTCGGTTGGAAAAGTGGTATTCCGCTTGATAAAGGTTTACAACAAACATACCAGTGGTTTATTACGGAACGTCTAGAGCATTTAGATAAGCCTTAAATTGCTTTGTAGTTTTTAAAATGCCAACGATGAACTCGCAAGAACCTCAACTTGCGAGTTTAGTTTTTTATTTTTCCACTTACTTTCAAATAGCGATAGTAATGGTTAAAACAAAGCACGGTCGACTTTTCTACTAGCTTATTCTTCTTTTTAATCTTCAGACACTTTTTCATTTCACAAGTTAAAAATAAAAGGTGTTTTGGCTATATCACTCCCTAACGAAACTCATATTTTTTAACACTGCCACTCTTCATACTAAATAAATTTTTATCTATGAATGCGAAAAATAAAAGGCAAATACGTGGCTTGGTAATGGGGAAAGGTGCGGTATTTTTGCATATCAGTGCTTCGCCTGACGATTACCTGTGTTTGTAAAGTCACTATCTCGAACGTTAAAAAAACGGTGCAAAGTGTCGAGTAGTGTTAGTTGAACAACCCACAAGTGTATCTGAGCGTCAAATAGCACTCTTTGCATTCTATGAAGAGTTAAGTTCGCAAACGCCCAGAACTTTTTTCTTTAATAATAAAGGGCGTGGTGATTGAGAATGAAAAAAACTATGCATTTTTGCTTTGCGGCATTGCTACTAATTACCCTAACTGCTTGCGGTGGTCCAGGTGAAAGTAAAGCAGAGTTCGACGGTGGGTATATTTGGACATCAGGTGACAAGTACCTGTCTTTAAATGAAGTTACGGCTTCTACAACGCAAGTCGCAAAAGGGGGGATGAGTATCTCGCAGATTTTGAATTTGCCTAAGTATTATTATGTATTAGACCCTGCACCCAGCGGCACCTTGTCAAGTGACGATGTTCAAGGTTTTTTTATTAAAGGTGACTACGAGTTCAAGTATTTTTCACTACATAAATTTGAGGAGAAAAAACTTGAGAAAGGCGAGAGACTCTTTGAAAACAAGGGTGCTGCAAAACAAGATTCTCCTTTTTATTTTGCCGGAGAAGGCATTGAAGTAGATAAAAAACAAGCCGATAGCGGTTATTACTTCAAGCTGAAGTCTCCTTTAGCACCGGGTAGTTATGTTGGCTGGCTTGGTACATCTTTTTGGATTATAGAAATAGAGTAAATAGCTAGAATAAAAAAGTATCTTAAGGCTGCTTTCCAAAACAAAGCAATTAGCGGAAAGCGGCGCTGTTTCATTTCGTCTGTAGATCTAAACAAATGAAGAAGCAAAGGGTGCGAAAACCACCGGTTTGTTGGAGTAGTCTTCGTTGTTAATGGACAGCATTTAAATAAACATAAGGAAGGTTGATGAAAATATTAAAAGTGCTAGCAGCACTGATTGCGGTTGTTGCGCTATACGCTTTTTACTTGGATTACAGTTATAAAAAAGAATATGAAGCGGAACGCTTGAAGGCACTGGAATTTGTTAATACTCATTTTACGCCTTTGATTAATGCACACTTTGATTCGCTGAGTCGCTGCCAAGAAAATGTTGAAACGACATATATGTCTAGAAAAATGGTGGATCAGCTCTTTAATAAGCAAAGCTCACAAAGAGGCAAGATTGAATTTATTTATGAAAATAGCTGCAGAGAGTTAACTCTACGTATTAAAGATATCAATGAACATTCGTTGATGACGTTTGATGATGGTGATGCATATGTACATATAAAATTTGCTGCATTGGTAAAATCTAAAAACAGCGAGATAGAAACAGATATATATGAAAAGTGGTATTTTGTGATGGAAGACGGAGAGTGGAAGCTTAACGACGATACAGGTTTAAAATTCGCTGCTGCGGTTTTAAGTTCAGAATTGAAACTTAAGCCAAATCCATTCTTGTAGTGCTCTCGTTAGGGGTGAAGAGCGTTTACATTTACTGTTATTCTAAAACGCTTGGGTGTTGGTATAGCCATTTCAGGAATGACGGCCATTGCGACACCCACCCATTCATAACGGCTTATCAACGTTGCCACTTCGTCACGCAGGGCAGGAGGCAGCCCGTTAAGTGCAACGAGGCCACTGTTTAGCTTTTCTTTTCAGTACGTAAGTAAGTACTTCAAAGCACTCAATGCATCGCTAAATGTCATAGAACATCCTGATTGTTGTTTGTTAGCTGTGGACCTTAATGAAAGCTTTAGCGGTTTCTAGCTGTCGATAAACAGTTGATTTAGAGATGCCCAGCTGCTGTGCTAATTGCTCTGTATCGAGGCCTAAAAAATAATGTTGAGAGAAAATGTCAGCCTTTGCAGGATGTAAAGAGTCGAGTTTGGTAAGCGCGCGCTCAATGGCGATATATGCTTCGGGGGAGGAATAGAGATCGTCAGTTTCTTCAAGTTGCTGAGGAGTACGTTTCTGAGTGCTGAGTTTTCTAACTTCGTCGAGCAATAGATTTCTTACAAATAAGCTTAAATAGCGATTGAACTGCGCTTTGTGCTCAATTGTGTAGTTAGGGGGCACAAGTTCAAGCAGTGATTGATGAAGTAAGCAAGTTGTAGTTGATAAATTGTTTGCGACAAAACTAGCTTCAACCTGTGTTCTGTGTGACTGTAGGTGAGTTTTACAAATTTTTTTAAGATGGTCATAAATTAGAATCTTTAGTGTTTCTTCACTTCGTTTGCAGTTGTTTTGCCACTTGTTCAACAAATCTATGATGTCCATATCGTTTACTACTTATTACAGTGCTAGTTTTTTGTAGGCATTTCTTTTGACCAACGTTCTGTAACTTTTTCCACAGCCACGAACTTTGTAAGTCGTTTCACTAGAAAGTTAGCAATTTCGCGTCGGTATAGTATATTAATAAAGGCTTATAAATGAGCTTACATGCTATGCACGTTCAGCTCAAAGCATTTTTTGCATGTTTATAAAACGTCACAAGCTACTGTATTTGTAACTACCAACTCTCTATGGAAGGCAATCACCAAAGTGGTTCTACGTTAACCGTCTTGTCGGCCATACCTATCAATATTTTTATATACCTAAATTGCTTGTAAGTAACTGATTAATATTTTTTATTTGGTTAAGTTGTGTTTATTATAAGCAATGGAATCAAGATCACTATCTACTTTTTACAAGGATGCAACCATGAATGAACCCAAAACTGAACTTTCCCCACTTGAGCTTGAATCTGGCGAACAACAATCACAAACTACCGCCAGTGCGCCAACAGGGTTTAAATTCCTAAATAAGTTTATAAGCCTATCTTTATTGTGCTACCTCATTAGTCACTTCTTACCATTTATTGTTATTTCGCTCTTTGGTGAAACGTCGAGTTCCAGTGTGGCAGAGATGATGTCTGGGGGACAAATGGTATTTATGTTGTTCTACATAACCATTGGCGTAGTGACTGCTACCACGGGCGTTTTTCCTCAAGCTGCAAAAGCCATTGTATGTTTAATCCTTATTGTGGTTGGAATGAATTTGTATGACTTAGTGAGTGAAGCATCTCAGGCTAGTGATATGTTGCGGATGATGGGAATAGATTTAACAAGTGCCGATGGTATACAGCAGACGTTACAATTTTTGGGTATTGGTGCTTACCTTTATGCAGCAAGTTTAATCATGATGATTGTTTCTTTGTTCAAAGGTTTGGAAAAGCGCAATGGTCCAGCTCTGTCTCATGAAGAATTGCGAGACACCGAAAAATTAAAAGAAAAAGCAAAGTCTTGGTCTCAACAAACTGGCAATAAGTTTGAAGCTTCAATTGAACATATGAATATTCAATTTGCTCAGATTAAAGCAGCCTTGAACGAACATGACGCAAATTCTGCAGTTAGTGGGTTTTCAAGCGGCATTGAGCAGGTGAAGAAAGCGGCTGAAAAGAAAGATGCCAGCTCGGGAGCCGATGGCGTTTATGGTGCTTTGAAAAATGGCGTAAGTTATATTTTGGGTTACACGAAGACCGTTTGGAATGCTAACAACACCGGTAAAGCCCTGGTTGTAGTTTCTGTAATAATTATTCTCGACATATTACTGTAGCTTAATTGTTTCGTTGCCTAAAGCCACACGGTGTGGCTTTAGGTCGACGATAAACAATAAGTGCATACGCCTTGAACGGTATGTAAGTGCCCTTTGAAACCCTATTGGTTGATAGTAGATGGCTTATTCAACACCCTCTTATAAAGAGAGAGATAATCATCTGCAACGTCTTCCCACGTTCGTCTTTTATAGCTATAAGTGTCGGGTATGGTGATGCGGGAAATTTTCTGAAGACCGCGATAAATATCTTCAACGTCTAATGGGTCAACCTCAACATCATATTTATCAACCACTTCAGACATAGAACTATTTTTAGAGGTTAATACAGGCACGCCCGACGCCTGTGCTTCTATTACCGGCAGTCCAAAGCCTTCATAAATAGACGGAAAAACAAGCGACTGGGCGCCAGAGAAAAGCTCAGGGATCTGCGTTTGAGAAACATAGCCTAGGTACATTACTCCCTTTCCTTTAAGAAGATTTATGCGCTGCATGATATCTTCATTGTGCCAGCCATTCCCTCCTACAAGCACTAAAGGTTGAGGCGAAGCGGTGTTTTCGTAATAAGCTTCATAGGCATCAAGAATGCTTACAATATTTTTGCGCGGCTCTATCGTAGAAACAAATAAGAAATACTGTTTGTAGTGTAGGCCGTGCTCGTTAAGTGTATCTATTACTTCTTGTTCATCTCTGCGTTTATAGTTTTCATCTACGCCTAGGTGTATGGCCGTAACGAAGTCGTGCGAAAGGTTATATCTCTCTATTAGCTCGGCTTTAATAAATTCACTATCGGTAACAATATGTGCGGCGTATTTTACACTTTTTTTAATCTGGCTATTGATGTACGCCACTCGTGCGCTTGGGTGATATTGAGGAAAACGAACCGTAGACAAATCGTGGATTGTTACTACGCACTTACCTTTAAACGCCGGCAATGTGAAATTGGGTGAATGAAACAGTGTGCGTGGCGACGCTTTACTATTGAGTCTTAGTCTATCTAAATAAACCGAAATCAGCCCATAAACCTTTACGATAACTTCTATTTTCGCGGCTTCTTCTCGTATTTTTTGAAGTACGCTTTTTTTGGGGGGAGGGGGATTATCTAGCTCTTTGGTCGTACTTAATGTTTCAGGGTTAAGTAAAGCATCTGGGTCAAAAAAGTGACCATGAGCATAAAAGTCAACCGACTCTACCGCTTTGCGTTTAACAATCGCTTTGGCAAGGTTTTTTGTGTAATGACCTATGCCGGTTAGCGGCATAAGTAAAGGGTCTGCCCCTAGTATTAATTTCATGATGACATCTTATTTAGGAGTAGGGGCGTTTAACATCCAGGTTAATGTATCTTCTATTTGATAACTAGGACCATGCCCTAAAAGCGACTTTAGTTTACTATTATCACCAAATAGTTTTTTAACCTCGTTATCTCTAACAAACTTAGGATTGGTTTGTACTTCAATTGTATGGTTTGTAAGCGCTTGAAGCTTCTCAATTATTGCTAAGAGGCTTATCGATTGACCCGAGCAAATATTAACAACAGGCTGCTGGTTGTCTGGCAAAGCAGTGCAAAGCAACGCTAAATAGTATTTCACTACATCTCTAACGTCGCTGATATCTCGCTCTACATCCAGGTTGCCCAACTCAATAACTGGCTGCTTGGCTTTAAATGCATTTACTATTTTTGGTACCAGAAAGTGGCTAGACTGCCCAACACCGGTATAGTTAAACGGCCTTACAATTATGCAGGAAAGTGCGTTTTGCCTTAGTGAAACAGCCAGCTCCATTGCGCATTTTGAAACGGCATAGTCGTTAGCTGGTGAAAACGGCATTGCCTCATTAATTGGCAGTGTTTTCGCGTTGCCGTAAATGTTGCCCGAACTTGCTACTAAAACTCGTTCAGGCTTTTTATTCAACTCAATTAAGCCATCTAATAAATTTACCGTGCCGACCACGTTTGTATTGTAAATATCTTTCGTGTCTCCGTGGGCAACAAACGATATAGCAGCCAAATGCACCACAAAATCAATTTCTAGCGGGGCAAGTGCTTCTAAAACTGCGGTTTTGTCGGTGAGATCAACGGTAAGCTGATGGTCAGCATGGCATATTGGCTCTTCAACAGAAGAAAGCGCAATTATGCTAAAGCCCATTTTTTTTGCTTGTGTAATAAAATGCTTACCGGTAAAACCTGACGCACCGGTTATTAGTATTGAGCGCGACATATTAAAAAGAAAAACCTGATTCGTTACGCTTAAGGTCAGCTTCAACCATCATGCTACAAAGGGCTTCTAACGTTGTGGTAGCTTTCCAGCCTAATTCATCGTGTGCTTTTTGCGCATCACCAATAAGAAGGTCTACTTCTGCTGGACGATAGTATTTCGGGTTTACACGAACCAACGTTTTGCCGGTTGTCTTTTCAATTGCAACCTCTTGCTCACCGCTACCTTGCCACTGTATTTCAATATCGGCGGCTTTAAACGCCATCGACACAAAATCTCTTACGGTTTCTGTGCGGTTGGTGGCTAAAACATACGTATCAGGTTTGTCTGCTTGTAACATTAGCCACATGCCTTCTACATAGTCTTTAGCAAAGCCCCAGTCTCGTTTTGCATCCATATTGCCTAGCTCTAATACATCCAGCTTACCTAGTTTTATTTTAGCTACCGAGTCGGTTATTTTTCGGGTTACAAACTCTCTGCCGCGAAGGGGGGATTCGTGGTTAAACAAAATGCCGCTCGTTGCAAAAATATTGTACGACTCTCTGTAATTGACCACCATCCAATGAGCATACAGTTTCGCTACCCCATATGGGCTTCTAGGGTAAAAAGGCGTGCTTTCGCGCTGTGGTATTTCCTGAACCTTACCAAACATCTCAGACGTAGAAGCTTGATAAAACTTGATGTTGGGGTTCACAATGCGAATTGCTTCTAGAAGGTTTACTGCACCTACACCAGTAATTTCTGCAGTGGTAATAGGCTGATCGAATGAAACGCCTACAAAGCTTTGCGCGGCAAGATTGTACACTTCGTCTGCGTTTGTCGTTTGCAGTAGTCGAATACTTGAAGATAAATCAGTTAGGTCGTATTCAACTAAATGAAGGTTTTCATGATGCTGTATATTCAGCTCTTCAATACGCCAAAAGTTTACGGAACTGGTTCTTCTGTATGTACCGTATACGGTATATCCTTTATCAAGTAATAACTCAGCTAGGTAGGCTGCATCCTGCCCTGTAATACCAGTAATAACTGCTGTTTTCATTTGTTTCTCTTGCCGCCGAAATTTTTATCTTGTTAATAATGTTCACGTTTCAATTCATTATTAATCAATGTTTTTCATAGATAAACACATAACAGTGTTTAATTAGTCATCATATTTTTTGCAATTGTACTAGACGCTTGGACATCGCATTGCCAGAAGACGTCGGGGAATATGCTGACTTAATTGTTTGCTCTGCTTTTTTGCCTAGCTTTGTTGCCAGCACCTTGTCCTCAGCTATTCGTTTCATTTTATTAGCTGCGTCGTCAATACATGGCTCTGCCCATTTCTGCCCTTTTTCATACGGACCTATATCTTCGTTAAGCGTGATGAGCTCATAGTCTACAGGTAACGCATTTTCACTATTCATGAAATCAACATTACCCGACCAGTTAGTCGCTATAGCAACTTTTCCATACCCCATCGCTTCTGCAATAGGAAGCCCAAAACCTTCGGCTCTGTGTAAACTAACATAAGCATCTACACATGAAATTAGAGCGTTGATTTCCTCCCGCGTTAAGTAGCCCTCTATAAGTTTTATTCGGGGATCATCCTCGATGGCTTTTTTAATGGTTTCAGCTATTTCAGGTTGTCGTGATGTATTCGATATCTTTAGAATAAGTTGAACATTTTTTGTCGGTTCTTCACCAAATGCAGTTTTGAAAGCCTGAATCACACCAAGCGGGTTTTTTCTCTCAGGCATACTTAGCACATCAGACATATGGAAAAAAGCAAAACTGTCTTCCTTGATATTAAATTGTGCACGTTTTCCTGTAACATTAGAGTCGACATTTACATTTGGTGGAATAAGCGTAACAGGTTTATTTGTTCGTTGGCTTATTGCTGTTTTAACATATTCTGTCGCAACCCATACCTCATCCACAAAGTTAAAAGCATCGTCAAACTGGCTCGGTAATTCAGGCATTTCCCAATACCAATATCCGACATTATAACGTTGTTCAAAAAGCGAGCTTCCAAGGCTTTCATATACAACATGCATTTGGTCTGCGTTTACATGAATAAGGTTAACATTTCGTTGTGTGCTTTGGCTTTCGTTGATATCTAGTATTTCGTTCATACGAGAGACGTTGCCAACACGATAATCGGTAAGCGTAAAGGGAATGTTGGCTTTTTTTAAGCCGCGCAACGAAGAGCGGGCCGCCTCACCAATACCACTTTCTGCATTAAGGTAACCCACTAAGTTAACACCCTTTTCTAACGTCGGCTGTGACGTATCAGCAGGAAGACCGCTATACGCAACGTTGAATGCCCAGTCAGCTACACCTTTGCCAAGTTTCAGTCGCAGGCTTAAGGGCAACAATTCTCTTTTCGACCAAAGATATCTAAAAACTGGACTAAAAAAGCCGTCGGCGTTTTCCATCGTATTTGTTATGTCGTTAGAGGGCGAAGAAGCTAGGGCAGTGCAGTAAATATCATCCAGCTGAAGCTCTGTTTTTGCAGAATGATTTAACCAATCTAAAAAGCGTAAGGTGTCTTTTCCTTCGATATCAGGAAACGCATTTTTAAGATCAGCTCGGTTATTCCAGATTGCGTAAAAGAGTTTGGTAATTTTTTTAACTGAAGTCGCAGTAGCGTGTGAAAAAACAGGTGAGTTAAAATATTTGTGCACATTTTGCACACTGTCTACATTCCAAAAATCTATTTGCTCGAAGAAACTATCTTCTCTAATTATTGTGGTAGCAAAAGGCGGTACGTTAACGCCATCGCAAAATTTTGAAAAGGCAAACGGAACCGATTTATATCTATCAATGCCATTGCGCTTAAGCGCGTTATTATAAATATCACATAGCTCCACCAGTTCAGCGCCTTTACTCGTTTTTAAATATCGATTTTGGTGCTTGCTAAGCGTCTTCGCTTCAATAGAATATCCTGAATAGTGAAAGAACATTAGCGGTGAATCATTCACGTAAAACTGACCATCACTCTTTTTTTCTATGTTTCGGTGCGCCAAGTTCCAATAAGCAACATTCCAGCCCGCGTCTTTGCAAATATGTACACCGTCGAAAAGAGAAGGCGCCATATCCATCCATTTTTGATCTACAAACAAGCCGTTTGGCAAATCTACCACACAGTCTTTATATAATTTGCCCTGCCACCATTTAACTAATCGTTTTGATTCAGGCGTGACGCTCAGGCCAATGTACCCTAAATTGTAGCTACCCGCTTGTAATATAGATTGTTCACTGGGCAGCTTTTCATCTTCAAGAGGTGCTGTGAGATGCGGAGTGAGCAGCACATTGTGAACATTTAATAACGAAAGCATTGGATCCAGTGAAGAATAAATCTTTATATCTGGGTCGAAGTAAATAACGTTATCAAACCCTCTTTCCATTAATACCTCGATAACATAAGGTTTGATGGCGGTGTTTAACTCAAGAATGTTGTATTGATAAATAAAACGGTCAAGGTGTTTGATAGGCAATGCGTCTAGTTCGATTATATCGATATCGCCGTAGTCAATATCAGGAGAGCGCTTATCGCATAGCCCCAAAGTAAGTTTTGCATCTGGACAATGTTCTCTTAAACTCTCAAATAATGTGTTCGCGTAGTGAAGATAGTTATTAGATACAATTGTGAATATACAAGTATTGTTTGCCATAGATTTGTCGAATTCAGTTTCTTTAAATGATGAGACGTTAGAAGATACTAAGCGCTGTAATTGTTTTAGCTCTGCGTTTTTTCGTTCTATTGTTTGGTAAGCATCACTCAGCGCTATTGATGCTTCATGCTGGCTGCGCTCCAATGTGTTTATCTGTGCAGTTAAAGTGGCTATGTCCTCAGCCGCTTTTTGCTCTTTATAGTGAATAAAATTATCGAACGGGTTTGGTGGAGTAACACCGTTTATTTCAAGGCTTGAATTCACTCTTACATAAAAATTATTTAACCCGTCAAAATAGATGAATTTATAGTTACTACGCAGTATGTAGTCCCATTCATGAGAACATAAAACGGGGGTGTTAGGAATGGTTGCTTCGATAATTAAGATATCTGGTGTAACGATATTGAAGTCGCAACCTAATAAGACTTCTTTTTCAAACCCTTCCACGTCAATTTTCAAGAAGTCAACATGTTGATTTTTAACGTGTTTGCGCCAGATATCTGTAAGTGTGGTAACAGGCACACTCACTTCTTTTGACTGGTGATAATGAGACTTCAGTTGACCTTGATAATTGCTGTTCAGCGTACTTTCGGCAGCACTCTCAGGTATGACTAGGGGAAGGGTGCAATTAGTTTGTCCTACAGCGCAATTCAAATTAATGTCGCGAGG
This sequence comes from Alteromonas sp. V450, assembly GCF_001885075.1. Classification (NCBI taxonomy): domain Bacteria; kingdom Pseudomonadati; phylum Pseudomonadota; class Gammaproteobacteria; order Alteromonadales; family Alteromonadaceae; genus Alteromonas; species Alteromonas sp. V450. Next base: position 2,799,844 of record NZ_MODU01000004.1, on the reverse strand, counting down.
TCTGTGCAGATCAAAAAGCTTCTTGGCTTCAGGCACAGGTTCAATATTAATACCTTTCCAACCTTTATCGTAAAAAAGCTTTGTAACTGAATCATAAAGCGGATCACAGGCACCCACATCTACGTAAAAGCCATTCTCAACATCTTTAAATATTCTATTTAAAATAATGTCTTCTAAATTTTGTGCATAGCTTATAATCATAGCTACCCCGTTTTTAAGCCTTTATAAATGCGTTGAAATCAATGGTTCAAGCTATTGGTTGTACAAGTTCGGCTATTAGTATCGTTATATTGCGGCGATCGATACTTGTTTATGATTAAGTAGAAAAGTGATGTTAGAGAGAGGCGTAATATTTTGGCATCACAACACTGGTCTCTCCTACGTCTTTCACAAATCCGTCTTCAAGCCAAACTACTCTAGTGCATAAACTTTCAATTTGCTTTGGTACATGGGACACAAAAACAACAGTCATGTTGGAATTTATTTTATTTATCATTGCTTGTTCAGCTTTCTCTTGAAATGCTTTGTCACCAACCCCTAGCACTTCGTCAACAAGAAGCACCTGCGCATCTATCGCAAGTGCAACAGAAAAGCCTAACCTTGCTTTCATACCCGCACTATAAGTTTTAACCGGCATATCGAAAGCAGTTCCAAGTTCAGAAAAGTCGAGCACTTGTGCTAGGTGCAATGTTGCTTCTTTTTTTGTCTTGCCCAACAGCATTGATGATATTAAAGCGTTGTCTCGGCCACTTAACTCGTTGTCGAAACCAGCAGACAACGTTTGCAAAGTAATTTGCTTGTCATGGTGTTTGATAGTGCCTGAATCTGGAGAAAACACTCCGCTTAGTACTTTTAGCAAAGTAGATTTACCACAACCGTTTCTGCCGACAACGCCAAGGGTTTCACCTCGGTAAACGTTAAAAGAAACATTGCGTAATGCAAGCTTTTCCGAGTGTCTAAAAAAGCTTTTTCTTGTTTTGAAAGCTACGCACACATCACGTAATTCGATACTTATGTCGCTGTTCACTGAATTACAATCCTCGGGTAACGCTGATCGAACTTTTTGAGAAGACCAATGGCAATACATAAAAGAGCAAGGCTAATAAAAAAAGACGTTAAAAAGCCAGCTAAGTCAGGTAATTGACTATGCATTATTACATCTCTGTAATATTGAATAAGGTTTGCTAAAGGGTTCAAAAAGAAAATTTCTCTGTGCTCGGGAATAAGAATTGTCATGGGATCATAGAAAACACCAGAGCCGAACATAAGTAGAATTGATGATGTGCTCACAATAAAGCGAAGATCTGGCAAAAAAGGAATGAGCGAACAAAAGATAATAGCAATACCTGAGACGAATATCAGCTGTGTGAAAATTACAGGAAGTAGCCCAATCCATGCCAGAGTGGGTTGAAAGCCCATAATGACCATTACTATAAGCATTAGAAGAAAGACAACCATTGTCTTTACTAAATCTTGTAATATAACCACAGTTGGAAAAAAAATTTTGGGGATATTAATTTGGTTCATTAAGCCAGCGCCGTCTGACAAGGCGTTAGAACAGTTCCCCACCGTCCTTGAATACCACAGGAAGGGTATATTTCCACAAATCAAAAACGCGACAAAGTCTGATGAGCCCTGATTGAGTAAAATACCAAAAACCACATAGTAAACGGCAATAAAAATGGCAGGCTCCAAAACCCACCAAATGTAATTTAAATAGCTTTTAGAAGCTTCAGATTTTAAGTTTAGTAGCACTTTAAGCCAAACTAAACTCCAAAACTGCACTGAAAAGACGGTAATGTTCATTAATTTTCGTTTCGAATAAGAATGCGTGAATCAGACGTTGTGTTTGATTGTTGTATTTCGTTTTGTGTAAAGATAATGCGCATTGTTTTTGTCACACGCAATTGTACTTGCTAGCAGCGGCCAAAAACATCTTCAAATCGCACTATGTCATCTTCACCCAAATAACTACCGCTTTGTACTTCAATCAGTTCTAAGTCTATTCGGCCGGGGTTGCTCAAACGGTGTGTTGCACCTAGTGGAATATAGATAGATTGGTTTTCCGATAACAACGTTTCTTCATTGTTTACCTCCACTAACGCACTACCAGACACGACAATCCAATGCTCTGCACGATGATGGTGCATTTGCTTGCTTAGTGACATGCCAGGTTTCACTGTAATTCGTTTTACTTGATACCTGTCACCGCTATCAACAGAGTCATATTTTCCCCAAGGGCGTCTTACTTCTCTGTGTAAAAGGTGCTCTGTGCGATCTGTATTCTTCAGGTAGTTCACTACTTCCTTTACATCCTGCACGCGGTCTTTTTTAGTGACTAGAATAGAGTCTTTCGTACCAATAACCACTAAATCTTCAACACCAATAGTGGCAACAAATTGATTTTCAGACTGAACTAGACAGTTTTTCGAGTCGATATTTCTTACATCACCTAGTGAAACATTGCCGTCATCATCTTTATCTAGCACTTCCCACAATGAAGAAAAAGATCCAACGTCACTCCAACCTACAGAAATGGGTAGCACGAGTGCTTTTTTGGTGTTTTCCATTACGGCGTAGTCGATCGAGATATCGGCGCATTGCTCAAAATCTTCTTTTGCAACTCTTACAAAATCTAAATCTTTAATGCTGTTTTCAAATGCCTTTAGCGCGCTTTTGTAAACATTTTCATGATAAAGCTTTAGTTCATTCAAGTAGCTGTCAGCTCTAAACACAAACATACCGCTATTCCAGAAATAGTCGCCACTGTCTACGTATTCTTTTGCTATGGTTTCATTGGGCTTTTCAACAAACCTCAGTACTTCAGAAATATCGGTTTTAGATTGAGCATGAATATATCCATACCCCGTTTCGGGTTTCGTTGGAATAATGCCAAAGGTTACCAAGGCTCCGCTTTTTGCAGAATCTATTGCCTGTTCAATAGCGGTGTTAAACTGCGCTTCGTCTTCAATAACGTGGTCAGCTGGTAATACTATCAGTACGGCTTCTTTGTCTTTTTCAATGGCAGAAAATGCCGCTAAAGCAATAGCTGGGGCGGTGTTTCGTGCAATTGGCTCAATAATTATAGCCTCTGCATCTTGACCAACTTCGCGAAGCTGTTCGGCAATAATAAAGCGATGCGACTCGTTGCAAACGGCAATAGGCTTTTCAAATTGCGTAACGCGAAGAGCAGTTTCTTGCACCATTGTATTGTTGCTGGTGAGTTTTAAAAACTGCTTCGGGTAATGCTTTCTTGATAAAGGCCATAGTCTTGTACCAGAACCGCCAGACAAAATAACCGGATAAACCTTCGACGTCATATCAAATAGCCTTATTAACGATAATGTTGTAATTGTGGGTTACGCCAATAAAGTGCACCGGCACCCCCTCAGCAGATAACTTTACAAAAGTGCAAGCGTGATTGCGCCTGATGAACAGACGAAATATGGTGTGGCAGCGCGATATGAAACTGCTGAATATGCAGGTTCTTTTACTGCTAGGTAGTATTGATTCCATGTAAGTAGTCACAGCTTTGTTAACTCGTGGCTTTTGGTCCGTATAACCACTCTGCTTTTAATTTTATTTTTTCTAAAAAGTAAGCGCAACGCCGCAGGCACTGTGCATGTAAGTGTTAAATTAAACTAGGTAGATGTAAACCGAAAATTGGTAGTCACACCAAAAAAGTTGCGCTGCAATCGTAACACTTTCCATTGGGCATTCCCAATAATGCGCTAAGAAATAAAACGAATGCATAAGCGCGTTGCGTGCTTTCAAGTAGTTGCGTAATTCGATTAATCGGTCACAATACGTTTTTCATTTTACAGCGAGTTGAGTGATAGGTAATGCGTGTAATGCACATAGGGAAATATTTCGCCCCGTTTAAGGGAGGAATAGAAAATATGATGCTGGCATTGATTGATGCTCAAGTGAAAGCAGGTTTAGCGGTTTCAGTATTTGTCCATCAGCACGAAAAAGGCATGCCATTTGTAAAGGAGCAGCGTAAAGGTGCACTTATCTACCGTACGCCAATTGTTGCTAAACTGCTGTTTGTACCTATTGCCTTAATGGCATTTTGGCATTTGCGAACCGCCATAAAAGAAACTAACCCTAACGTTTTGCATGCGCATTTACCCAACGTAACGTGCTTTCTTTTATTGTTTATGAAAACCGCGAAACACACCCCGTTAATTCTTCATTGGCACAGTGATGTGATAGGCGAAAAACCGCATTGGGCCATTAAATGTTTGTATCCTTTTTACCAATTTTTCGAGCGAGCGCTACTGAAGCGCGCCAGCAGAATAATTGTCACCTCTGAAAACTATTTGGGCAGCAGCGCGCCGTTATCAGCGTTTAAGCACAAGTGTGTGGTTATTCCGTTAGGTTTAATTGATGCGGAAAACCAGCACCAGGCAGACTGCAATACATCAATGCCGTCTACAATAAACGCGTTGTGTATAGGCAGGTTAACTTATTATAAAGGGCATGAGTATTTGTTAAACGCCATGGCAGCCTTACCCAATATACCCTTACAGTTGAATATAGTAGGCGATGGTGAATTGCGCGATAAACTGCAAAAGCAAGCTATGCAGGCCGGGTTAACCCATCGCGTTCGTTTTCTTGGGCAAGTAGACGACGCAACGCTTAACGAGCTAATTTCCCATTGTGCATTTCTGGTGCTTTCCTCTATTGAGCGAACAGAAGCATTTGGACTAGTTCTTTTAGAGGCCATGAGAGCGGCTAAGCCTTGCATTTGTACTGATGTACCAGGGTCGGGCATGAGTAACGTGGTAATACACAATAAAACAGGGCTAGTGGTCAAGCATGCCGATGTTAGCGCGTTAGCTAATGCGCTTAATGAGTTAACCAACGATAGGCCGCTGTGCGAAAGGTTGGGTGAAAATGGAAGGCGGCGTTTCTTAAGCGAATTTACCGTACATCGTGTGGAAGAAGCCACGCGCAGACTTTACGAGGCAGTTGCCAATGCGTCGCAATAGTAATTTATTGGTTATAACGTTACCATAAGCCTATGACTACTGTAACTGATAACAAACTTGCCATCATAATACCGGCCATGAACGAAAGTGGTTCGATAGCAAGTGTGCTTAGCGATATAACCGAGCATTTTAAGTGCACGGTTATTGTTGTTGACGATGCCAGTACAGATAACACCGCTCAAATAGCGCGGGGGCTAGGTGCTTGTGTATTGTCACATGCTATTAATTTGGGGGCATGGCGAGCAACGCAAACGGGCATACGCTATGCCCTAAAAAAAGGTTACGAGCGTGTTATTACCTGTGACGCAGATGGGCAACACCCCGCACATTCTTTGGTTACTTTGCTTGAAAATGCACCGTTGGAAAATCATTGCACCATTGGGGCATGTACGTCTCGCGGTAGTTTAGGGCGTCACATTGCTTGGCGCTTGTTCAAGCGGCTTTCAGGGGTGAACGTGAGGGATATTACGTCAGGTTTACGGCTTTATACTCATCCTGCAATGCAAGTTTTAGCATCGTATCAAGCAACCATGTTTGAATACCAAGACGTGGGTGTATTACTTATGCTGAAACACTTAAAAATGCGTTGTAGTGAAGTCAGTGTCTGCATGAAGCAACGGGAAGATGGAATATCACGCATTTTTCATTCTTGGTTAGCGGTGTTTAAGTATTTACTTTACACCTTTATTTTAAGTATGACTAAGTTAGGGCCACAAGCAGTGGATAAATACCATAAACAATTAACGGCAGGAGCTGAACTTGACTAGTGCGCATCTTATAGCGGCATTTATTGGCGCGGTGTTAAGCCTAACCATTGTGTTTTTAACACGACGAGATCACATTTCTCCGCTGGTGGCAGCACGTTGGTTTGCCTTGGCTCTGCTGGTTCTATTCGTTGGTTTTTTTCCAGGCATAGTTGATGTAATTGGCGGGTATTTAGGTATAGGTTACCCTCCTATAATTCCTGTTCTTGTAGCTTTAGGTGCCGCAATGGTCAAGATTTTGCTTATGGATATTGAGCGCCAACGACTAAATACAAAGTTAGATCGTTTAGTTCAGCGCATGGCAATACTAGAAAGTACCATTGAACAGAGCAATATTGTACAAGGCAATTTCTCTGCGGTTAATACGGATAAAAAAGTTAAATAGCCGCTTCAGTTACTTAAACCTAAGCGTTTTTATTTCCAAGGCAGCTTTCTTTGTTTTTGGCGTTGGAATAATTAGCGCGTCATGGTTACACTGTGACACTTCAATGTTCACGCCATGTCGAAAATAATAAATACGGCGTTGCTTGTATTTTAAAAGCAACCAAACTCAATATTTAATTCAGAGTTATCAACACCCAATATGCTCAAAAACATATCTTTGTACGATTTTGGCTATAATTTTCTTGGCCCAGTATTATCGCGTTATGTAAGTGTAGTAAGTGAAAAATTGTCACAGCTTCCTGAAAATAAAAAAGTTTTTCATTTGGCTCGTGAAGGTTACGCACTGGAAAAAGCATTCGACCACGTAATGCCAAATAACGTGCCCAGTGCTTATTTGAATGTGTCTCGCGTATTCTTATTTAGAATTATGGCTGATGTAGATGCGTCATGGCCGTTAAGCGTTAAACATGGTTTCAGTGGTACGTTGGCACAGTTTCTTCACGCTCGTTTTGCTTTTTCACAGCAAGAAATCGATACGCTAGTATCTGGTGAACAGCAAGAAAAAACGCTGGTTTTGCCCGATGATTACAACAACGTATGTAGCATATTGAAAGCATGCCAACACAAAATTAGAGAGCTGGTAAAACCAACAAGAGACGTATACCTGCGTTATTTAGATACCTTAGGTTTTGCCCACCACGATGTAACCCCTGTTGTTTTAGATGTTGGCTATTCAGGTACTATTCAAAAACTATTAACGTTGCTGGTTGAAAAAGAGGTTCATGGTATTTACATGATTACGACCCAAACCGGCAGCGTTGCTCTAGGGGGAAATAACGCGCACATCGATCACGTATTTAAAACCGATGTTAAAATGGGGGGCGGTTACACCCTTCTTGATCGTTCGATGTTTTTAGAAGCCCTACTTACTGCACCTAACGGCCAGTTTGTCGATATTATTGAAGACGGCAACACCAATACGTTTCATTTTTGCTATGGAAAGAAAACCTATACCCAGGAAAATTTCTCTGACTTAGATACGGTGCTAAGCGGGGCGTTGTCGTGTGTTGAACATGCTCACAATCACCACATCCACTATTCTTTGAACGACATTGAAACGTTGTTTGCCGCTTATGTAACACAGCGCAACTTACTGCCGCGAGCCAGTTGGCCTCTTTTTGTTTTTGACGATGCAATATCGGGCGAAGGCAATGTTAACCCTTTAAGCTTTTTTGGGCTGTAGTATGAAGAACACATTAAGAAAAATTGTCAGAAGCACTCAGCAAACTGTTGAAAAGCGTCTTCAGCCGTCTGTTGCAAAAGCGTTCAAACATGCAAAAGCTGAAGGGATATTCGACTACAGCTGGTATAAAGAGCACTACGGCCAGTTTCCCCACGAACTCGCGGCGTTTAAAGACTACCAAAGCAAATCGACATCTTCGAACGTTAACCCATCGGCGCAGTTTGATACCGAGTATTATCTAAGATCAAACGTTGACATATACCTTCAAGGGGAAGCGCCTTTAACGCACTACATGTATCATGGCCGCCATGAGGGGCGGGCGTCGTCTGGGGTAATAAGCCGATGGCTACCTGCAAGTGAGCTTTTAGCAAAAGACTCTGCTACATGGAAGCAACAAAAAATAGCCATAGTGCTGCATATCTTTTATCCCGACTTTGTGAAAAAGTTTGCGGCAACGCTTAGCCAATTTCCTACGAATATCGATGTATTTGTTACGGCTGCGTCACCTAGTATAGAAAAGGCTGCGGCCCAAACGTTTAAAAAACTACGTAAAGTGAATAATGTTTTTACTGTAGTAAGTGAAAACAGAGGACGTAACTTCGGCCCGTTTTTGGTGCACTTTGGTAAAGAATTGCTTAATTACGATTTAATGTGTCATTTGCATTCTAAAAAGTCACTGTATAGCGGAAGAGAGCAAACACAGTGGTTTGATTATCTGAATAACTTTTTGCTGAAAGATAAGCATGTTGTTAAATCGGTGCTGCGGTTGTTTAACGATAACGAAGCGCTTGGTATTTACTATCCAACCTCGTTTTGGATGATGCCGGCGTGGGTTAACCATTGGACATGCAATAAGCCCTTTGCTCAACCGTTTGTGGATAACTGGGGTTTAGATATCTCCGACAACTTCTTGAACTACCCTGTTGGTGGCATGTTTTGGGCCAGGCCCAAAGCGTTGGCGCCATTATTGAGTGAAGAGTACACCTACGAGGACTTTCCTGCAGAGCCATTGCCAAATGATGGCAGCTGGTTACACGCGCTTGAGCGAGTACTTGGGCTATTGGCTGAAAAGCAAGGCTATAAACAGTTCTTTTATTATCCGCCTCAAGGCAAGTTTACCACTGACAAAACGTATATATCGTCTAGTTACTACAAATCTCCAGAATCGTTACTAGGGGACTTGCAAAACTTTGACATCGTGTCGTTTGATATTTTTGATACAGTTCTTCGCAGGCAATACATCGCGCCAGACTACGCCAAATTGAAACTAGGGAAGGCGTTAGTTAAAGAAGGTGTGGTGACGTCGGCCGAGGCCTTTGTAGCTATGCGCAATAATGCCGAATTGGAATGCCGCAAAGCACAAAACTTTGAAGGCGATGTAAGTATTTTCGAAGCCTATACGCAACTTTCTCATGCGCTTAACATAAGTGAAAGTGAAGCCTCCAAGCTGGCCGAGCGAGAATTTCATTACGATTTAGCGATGGCCATGCCGAAAGACGAGATGGTAAAAATTGTTCATGAATTACATGCAATGGAGCGCGAGATTTGGTTTGTTACCGATATTTACTACACCAGGCAACAAATAGAAAAAATGCTTCGAAAAATTGGAATAGCTATTCCATTTAAGCTATTTGTTAGCGCCGATATCAAAAAGCGTAAAGACGCTGGTACAATGTGGACTCACATCAAGTCACTAACTGAAACTGAAGGCAAGTCGTTTATACATGTTGGCGATAATGTACGTTCAGATGCACAAATTTGTGGTGATTTTGGCCTGCAGAACGTGCACATTTTAAACCCAATGGACAAATGGAAAATTGCAGGTTTTGACATACCAGCGTTAGACAGCGAACAAGACATTCTAAAGTGGGGCCCGTTAATAAGTAATGTAGGGCGTTACCCCTTCTTCGGAGAATAATATGCCAACAATCATTTTTCACCCGGGTATTGGCAAAACGGGCACAACAGCAATTCAACGCTATGCTAAAAAACATCTAGTCAGCGAAGACAGTGGTATTAATTTAATATACAGCCCTATTGGTTTAGACGATAAAGACGTTCATAACAGCTTTGCTGATAATCACCCTACATTTAATCCGCACACCTGTAGCAACAATGTGTTGAAACTTATTGAGTTTGCGAAAGGTACTCAAAAAAATGTATTAGTGTCGAGCGAGTTCCTTATTCGTTCGTCTGCCCCTCATATACGCCAAATGTTAGAAACGATCCGTAGTCACAACGTACAGGTAAAAGTGGTGGTTTCTATTCGCAACTATGTTGACTACCTTATATCGTCTTACTTACAGGCAATAAAAGTAAAGTGGGGTATGAAACCAGGAGAAACGCTTGCGCAGTACAGTGCACGTGAATTACAAAATGTAAGAATGACGATGCTGGTGGACCAATGGGCGCGGGTAATTGGCGATAACAATATTTATATTTTTGACTACGACAAGCACAAAAACGATTTACTGAATGTTTTCTTTTCTGCATTGGCCGAAGAAAAGGTAGAGATTGAAGGCAATAACGAGCGCGTAAATTCGTCTATTAAACTTAGCTACGCTAATACCCTTTTAGCGTTCGACAAAGTGAGTAATAACATGCAGCAAAGGGCTGATTTAATTGCTTTGTTAAACCGCTGTAGTTTTGAACTATTCGACGAGTCACAGCATAAGCGTGAAGTACAAAATATTGTTAAGAACCAGTACAGCCATGACGTTGACCGCCTTCAAGCGCGATATAATCTTATTTAATGCAGCAACGCGAGAAGCCTAAAGCGTTTATACAAAGTGGTAGTAATGTTTGGTTTTAAAAAAAGTAGTGTGGGAATGGAACAAAGTAATAGGTTAGCTTATAAAAACCCAGTGGAAAGGCTGGTGAAAGGAAAGGCAACAGTGCAAGCAAAAGACTTTCTAACTATGCTTTCTGATACCGACCTTACTGACACACGTATGTATAACAGTAAATGTACGCTATTTGATAGCCAATACGGTGTTTACGACGATGTACTGTTACTGCCCTATAAAGAAAACGTACATATTCCCGTCGACAGGTTTTTCGAGCACTGGGCTTACGATAAATACTTGAACCCTATTACGTTGGCTAATCATTACAAGCCTGTGCTTAAAGGCTACCGCGATCACTCCATGATCCCGCATTATCCTTTTAAACAGCAGGTTCATGAAACACAAGAAAGTGGCCTTCACTACTACATGGGGTTGCTGAACCCACATTATGGGCACCTGATCCAAGAAGCAATAACCCGTATTTGGCTTGCGCTAGACAAGCCTAATTTCATAGATAGCAATACAAAATTTGTGTTTCATGTGTTTAACAACGCCGGGCAAAATATTTTAAACACGCTGTTTTCATCAGGGCTTGGTGCGTTTTTTGAAGCAATTGGTATTCAAAAAAGCAACGTACTATTGGTGAATAAGCCCATGTTACTAGAGCGGTTAATTGTGCCCGAAACGGCTATAGCGATAAGCGATGGCGATTGTTTCATGAGTGACAATGCACGCCGTGTGTGGACGCACGTTAACAGCGTAATGAGTAACAGCACTAAAAACAAAACGCCTTCAAATAGCCGCACAAAAATTTACCTTAGCAGGGCAGCAGTAAAGAACCCTATTCAGGGGCGAGTGCTTATAAACGAGCAAGAAGTAGAACACTATTTTACTCAGCAAGGATACCGAATAGTTATACCCGAACAACTTACGCAACATGAAATGCAGCGCGAATTAAGCAACGCTAGTGTAATTGTTGGTAACCCTGGTTCAGGCCTTCAAAACGCATTTTTTATTCCGCACAGTGCTTCTACGCTTGGGTTAACGTGTAAACCTATTATTCAAATTAATCCTGGGCTAAACCATCAAATACATACCGACATTGTATGCGGACACAAGACTTACGGCTATTGCTCAGATGACTATGAAGTTGGTAATAACTTTATTCACTGGAAATTAGACGTTAACGACTTACACCGAAGGTTGCAGCACAATGCGCCGGAGTTTTTAGCGTGATGAAATTGTTTAAATTGCGCAAACAAGCAAATAGCGCGCGTAAAATCAAAATTGTGGCTATTGCGAAGGACGAAGCGCCGTATTTTTCACATTGGGTATACCATCATTTACATTTCGGGTTCGACGCTATAAGCATTTATATTAACCGAACCACAGATAATTCGACCGACGTGCTTGATGCAATAGTACAGGCTGATGAAAGAGTTCAATGGCACAGCGCAGACTGGGTTGACTATTTGGGTGACCACGTTAGAACGCACTTGCAAAGTATTGTGTATTCAGCGGCCTACCAACAAGCTATGGATGAAGGCTTTTCGCATGTGCTTTTCATTGATATTGATGAGTACTGGATACCTAAGGATTTCACTACAAGTATTCATCACTTTCTAGACGACTTTCACCCTGAAAGTTCAGTGTCTTTTCAGTGGTTGTGCGAGAATGGCGGGATGTCGCAGCCATTTGATGTTTTCCCTGCCACCTTAACAGGTGTAAATACGGTACAGGTGAAGACACTAGTAAATAAGTGCAGCGGCATTCGAAGAATGGGAATTCACATTCCAATTTTCGTTGACGGAAGTAAGCACTTTTTTGCAGACGGCACGCGTTTTGTTCGCGCTAAGCAAGAAAACGAGCAGTCAGATATTGCCCACGTTGGTATGAAAAACGCGTTTATTCTTCACCGTCTGTATCGGTCAGAAATGGAATATGTTGTGTCGTTAACCCGTGGAATACCAAACGAAGTAAATAAGTGGAAAAGCAATAGAGCGGGCTTTGTAACCTCGCACCCAAACCAAGAGACTGTTTCCTTACCTTCGGGGGCTTATGAACGTTACTGTAACCAATACACGGTGTGGCGTGATAGTTTAGGTATTGAGCAGCAGGAAAATATGGCGAAAAATTTTATTGTAAATAAATACAAAGACGCCCTAAATACACTAGCAAGCCCAGATGGACAGGCGTTAAAGCAGGCGCCGATGCTGCGAGGCGTTAACTTAGAAAATACTGTGTGTTTGGCGGAAAAAAGTAAATAATCATGGCGTTTGACTTAAGCAGTGACAAAAAAATATTACTGCACATTGGACCTCCTAAAACAGGGTCCTCAGCAATACAAAAGTGCTTTTCGGATAACCGAAATACATTGTTAGATAGTGGCATATTTTACCCGGCTCATCTAACCGACGCTAACGGGATTAGTTCGGGCCATCAAGAAACGATCCTGTCGCAAAATGACCGCGGTGAATTTGTAATAGACAGAGCTAAAATTGCCCAAGTTATTACGCAGTTTACTGCGAGCTCGGCACATACCATGGTGTTAAGTTCTGAAGCATTTTTTAGGCGCGCCTCAACACTTGTACGTATTCTGCCAAACTGCGAAGTAATTGCATTTGTGCGTAATCCGATAGATTTCATAGAGTCGCAGTACAACCAGTCGGTTAAGCGGCACATGAATGCCAGTAAGATAGAATTGCCATCGAAACTTGGGGTAGGGCAAATAAAAGCACTTACCGAGTTGCTGGAAGAGAATGAAAACAAGACATTTCATTTACACACTTACTTACGCGGCGAAGATGTTATTGATAAATTTGCTAGCCTAGTAGGGGTAAATAAATCGCTGACAAAGCCTAAAAATCAAGTTAATTCGTCATATACCCACGAGGCGTTGCAGTTCAAACGAATGATAAATACGTTTAGCTTGGCGAAAATTGATGCTGAGCTGGATAGAGCGTTACAAGGCTACACCGAAGGCTGTAGCGAATACACCTACATTCCCCAAGAAAGGTATCTGGCGTATCAAAAGTACTGTAAAGCTGTGCTAGACGAATTTTGTAGTAAGTTTGAGGTTCATGGCAGTAGCGATTTGTTTGCTGAGCTAACCCTGCAAAGAAGCGAAGTAGAGAAGCAGCAAACGATTGGGCCAGATGAATTGCGTGCGTTAATTCAGTTTTTAAAGTCGCATCATAGAACAACGTTTAAAAAACTGCGAAAAGGTTTGATATATGCTGGTAGTGATAAGCAGGATGTGCAGAGCGTGGTTGGGACGATAATGAGCGAATGGTCGCTATGGAAAAACTGGGGATGAAAATTTTATCGTTTCCTTTGCCGAATTTGACCAATGATATTTTGATTCTTGGTCGATTTTAAAGATTTAGGGGCGTATTTAGAGTAATAGTGTCAACCATTACGCTGGCACATAGCTTTTACTAAGTGAGTCTGCAGAGCTACATGTTCGTCTTTAACTCGTGAAAAATGGTACAATTAATAGTAAAGCGCAATGCGTAATTTGTGTAATTGAGAATGAATTTAATTAGCTAAAACTTGAGACATGGTGATAAGGTGCCTTTGGACAATTGTAAAAATATACAGCATTTCTTTAACAAATCTTGGTATGAAGAGAAATACGGCGTCTCTAAGGAGTCTGACTTTTTCGATTTTGGTTGGAAATCGCTAAACAACCCATCTGAAGACTTCAGAACGAAAGAATTCATTCAAGCGCTTGAGGAATCAGGTGTCGCCTCTGAAGTAGATCCGCTCACATATCTCGGGGAAATGAAATTCTATAATGCTTTCAAAGCAAAGAGCTTTGAAAGTTTAGTAGAACAGGTTAGGTTTATTTCCTCATTGAGCCAGTATTGCTACTTAAAACTAATCGTTGATGAGGATTGGTATCTAGGGAGACATCAGGATGTATATCAGAATGGTTTTCACCCTTTGTATCACTTTTATTTTTATGGTGTTGAAGAAGGAAGACCGTCACATAACGAGATTGAATTAAGTGACGTTTTCGATTTCGATAATGCTGAGGAGTTAAAAAAATTAATATTACAGCCTCTGGACAGAGCTAGTTATGAGAGGTTCATCCGGCAGCTTTACGCAAAAAGCGAAACATTTTTAAAAGCCCATCATCCCGACACTAAACTCAAGCCGAGTATATTTGACCCCAAATGGTATCTATCAACCTACTCAGATGTGAGAGAGAGTGGAATTGACCCATTTTTTCATTTTGTTAATTTTGGCTGGAAAGAAAACAGAGACCCCAGCGCGCTATTCAATACAGAAATTTATTTGAATAGTGAATTCGGTTTTAGAGAAAAGCTGTTGGAAACTGATCAAGATCCACTTCAACATTACATACAAGTCGGTCATACCGAAGAAAGAGAGATTTTTAATAATCAAAACTATGTAGGGTATACTCGTTACTTTTGCTCTACCGAGCCTCTAATTTTTACAAAATCTGATTTTTCTTGCGACGAATTCATTAACCAATCTGCGGTTTTTATTCATTGTTTTTATCCAGAAGTTGCCGACGAGTTAATTCAGTCATGTTTAGCGAAAAAACTTAATATTTATGTTTCATTTGTCCATGGTACTGAATATCAATATTTAATAGAAAAATATCCGAGTATAAATTGGAAAGTTTTTCAAAACCACGGCAGAGATATACTTCCGTTCTTTGAGGGGTTCAAGCAAGAAATACTCTCTTATAAGTACGTTTTACATTTGCACACAAAGAAGTCGCTTCATTACGGTATGCAACGGAGTGATTGGTTGCAATATAATGTAAATAGCTTGCTTGGAAATTTAAAACTAGTCCATGAATCATTGTTGGACGAAAGAACTGCGATTGTATTTCCCGAGCCACCCAACTTTGTAAAGAGTGTAATGAACTGGGGGGGGAACTTTGAAAGGGTAAAGGTATTACTATCTTCTCTAGATATAGAAATTGATTATTGGGATAAATTAGACTTTCCCGCCGGGAGTATGTTTTGGATGGACACTGATAAACTGAGAGGTTTTCTCTCGCAGACATATTCAAAATATCTATTTGAGTCGGAAAAAGGGCAAATCGATGGTACATTGGCACATGCGATAGAACGTGCTTTTGGAGTATTCGCTTTAAAATGTGGGTTTAATTTACTTCCAATACGTGATGAAAACGATAAAAATTTCGACTTTTCAACACAACCAATTGCAGTGCCATATTCAGTTGAAAAAACAAAGGAGTACTCTCCTAATTATAATCTAGCGCTGCGCAGCTACTATCCGGAGTTAACGCCTTTTTCATTTGCAGCGTCTGATAATAGAGCTAATCGTTTAAACCTGTTGATTCCAACACTAGATCCGCAGCACATCTTTGGTGGCATATCTACTGCACTCAAGTTTTTTTATCAATTAGCTGAATGCTTGGGGTACGAAACGAGAATAATCAGTACAGACTCTATATCCACTAATAATATATCCTCGAATTACCCACTGTATTCAAATTATCCATTAGATTTTTGCGATGACAACGACCCGCATCACATAATTTCTGCCGTACCGAGAGAAAAAGGAAGCTTAATCGTTCGTAAAAACGATATTTTCGTGGGAACTGCATGGTGGACCGTCAACCATCTCGATCAGATTAATGCGTTTCAACAACAAGAATATTGTCATTCTCCTGACCATATTTACTTGGTTCAAGATTATGAGCCTCATTTTTATGGATGGTCATCCAAAAGTGAGCTGGCCGATGCAACTTATCTGAATGACTACATAAAGGTATTCAATACGCAATTATTAAAAGACTACTTCGAATTACGCGGAAAACTTACAGGTACTTCTTTTGTATTGCGACCTTCGTTAAACAATGCTATCAAAGAAAATTTGATAGCGAACAATGGAAAATCGAAGCAGAAACAGATTTGTTTCTATGGCAGACCTTCTGCAGAGCGCAATTGCATAGAAATAATTTTTGAAGCTCTTTCGATCGTGAAAAGTCAGATTGGAGATGAATATTCTGAATGGCGATTTATATCTATTGGAGAAGAATACCATTCTGACTTAGCCAAATCGCTTAATGTAGCGGTTTTCGGTAAGCTCAGTTTGAAAGATTATGCCGCACTCTTATCTGAGTCTGCTATTGGTATTTCGCTTATGGTTTCACCTCATCCTAGTTATCCACCCTTTGAAATGGCTGCAGCAGGTATGAGTGTCTATACCAATTGCTACGATAATAAAATCGACTTGGCAGACGCAAATATTGTTGTAGGCTCCTCATCACCGGAGGAAATTGCAGCGTTTTTAATCAACAAAATTGCGGCCTTTAAACAATCTAGTTATACATACAAATTTTCTGATGAAGCCTATGGTGAAGGGCTAGACTTGGCGCAAATTTTACAATCTATTAAAAGAGTGATCGATTAAATGTTGAAACAAAAAGTCTTTTTCATGCACATTGCTAAAACTGCTGGTTCAAAAGTAAATACGCTCTTCCAGAATGTTGTAGATGGAGAGCGTTATCAAGAGCATTGTGAATTCAAAATAAACGAATTTGACAATTTGATCGAAGAGAAAGACTTTATTTCTGGTCACGTTTACTACATGAAGCTACGCAAGCATCTTGGGGAGTTTTATAAATTTACCGTTTTGAGGAGCGGTGTGAGTCACCTATCGTCTCATTTACTTTGGCTAGACCATTACAATTTACCAGAGAAAAAAGCAGAGTTGAATAGACTATCACCAGATATTCAAGAGGTCGTTTATCAAATAGCTAACACAGATATAAATGACTACAAAGAATTAGACTACTTGTTATGTAATCTAGACGAAACCGGTATCAAATTATTAGACAACTGTCAGTCTAGATATTTTTTGAATTTAGATCGTGCAATTAACATGGCAGATATTCCGGCAATATTAGCGACTGCAAATGAATTCGACAGGATAGTTTTTCAAGATAACTTTATTGCTGGTATAGACGAAGTTTTCAACGATTTGGGGATGGAAGATTGTAAGGCTGGGCTAGACTTTGCTAGCAAAGTAAATGAAAAAAAATCTCAGAGAAAAATAGATGTATCATCTCCAATACTACGGCAAGTCTTGTCTAGAAGGTGCATGGTAGATGAGAGGGTTTTTAATTTACTAAAAAGTAAAAGAGCATAATATGAAGAAAATCACAATATTTGCTAATTGCCAGGGAGAGGCCTTATACAAATATTTCGAAGAAATTGGCATTGCAGATGAGTTTTTTTTAATAAAAGTTGCTCCGATTCAAACACTTCGAGGAAAGGATATTGAAAGAGTTGAGGCTGCAGTTTCTGAAGCAGATATAGTGTTCGCGCAGTATATTTCTGATTCATATTTTATAAAGCGGTTTTCTTCAAGCTTGTTACTACAAAAAGTGCAAGAGAAATCCAAAATAATCACGTTTCCCAATTTCTACTTTGACGGTTTTTTTCCTCATCTCGGAATGCTTCGCGGTGTAAGGTCTGCACTTCATTTAGTTCATGATTACAATATAGTCGCAGGTTACCTGGCAGGCATGTCAGTTTATGAAATTATTGAGCTGACGCAAAGTAACGAGTTTTATACTAAAGAGATGTCTGAGCGTTTTTTTGATAGTTCATTAAGCGAACTAAAAAGGCGGGAGGTTGAGTATTCACTGCTCAATGGCAGTAAAATAATAGAAAATCACTTCAAAGAGAAGCGGCTCTTTAATCAATTTAACCATCCAACGCGGCAATTTTTCTCGATGTTCTTCGACTGTGTTAAAAACGTTCTACCAGAGTTTTCTGATTTTAGTCTTCCCTCGTTAGGCACAGATTACTTGGATCATATAAAATGTCCGTTGTATCCATCGACTCATCAAAATCTACAGTTGAAATTTGAAAACCCAATAAAGTTCAATGCAAATGGTCGTTCACTATCTGCTGAAGAAATTACCGAAAGATTTTATTTCGATTATCAAAAAACGGATAAGAGTTTACTAGAGGAAGCGATGTCTTCTAAACAATGGGTGAGTGAAAACATTAAAAGATTAGGCTATTAAATGAAAATTTGTTTATGCGTTTCCGGTCAATTTAGGAACATTGACAGGTGTGTTGAGAATATTAATAATTTTGTAGATTCGCTAGAGTTAAAACACCCCCAAGCAAAGTTCGATATATATATTGATACTTGGGAAGAACAAGGGAGCACATCAGACTTTACTCGCCTGCTTCCTGATGAATTTACTCAATTTATGCCTATTGCACTAAACAGGAATGACAGGGCAAAAACTCAAGATAGCAACATATCCGCTCTTCTCCCTTTTGTTAATCGATTAGTGGACGAAGTTTCAGACAATACACCTGTTACGCAAAAAAAACTCAAAGATATTAAGTATTTTTGTGACGCTAAGATTGAACCTTATAAACAGTTTGAAGAGAGCAATCAACAATTATTCAAATTGGTAGATTCGCTGAACTTGCCACGTGGCATGCTTCCGATGTTTTATAAAATTCATAGTTGCTTAGAGTTAACTAAAAAGTTCGCAATTAATTATGATCGGTACATAAGGATCCGTCCGGACCAAAAGATAATGTTAAGCGCATTCGAACCGGAAGATATATTAACTGCGCCTCTTTCGATACTATTTCATCCAGCTTACAGTAGGGGCCGTTTCAGTTCTGACCAGTTTGCGGTTGGTGATAGTAGGAACTTCGGGCGTTATTGTTCTGTCTGGCAGTATCTAGAGCAATATTTAACGAACGAGATTCACTTGCTCTCGCCAAATTTATTAAACCCCGAATCATTGGTATATGAACATTTAAGTTACTTCGACGTTAGCTGGAGAAATATCTTTCATCGTCCGTATCCACACTTTATTGGTGGTAAAGTTTTGAAAGAAAGCTTTTTCCCTGAAATTATAAGACTGGTAGCAGAAGGTGAATATCATGAGGCGTTGGAATCGTGTATTGATCAATCACTTTATTTTAATCAGATTTCTGACGATAGAATCGAATTAGATAATATTTCTGAAGCAATTGCTAAATCGAAATTCAGACTTAAGTTATTGAAAAGTCATATGGAACACGACGTGTTGAACGAATATGAAATTCTTAGTGAGCTACTTCAAAGTAAAAATAATATTTCTAAAAGCGCAAATTTCGCTGCGGAACAACGCTTGGCGAAATTATCACAGATGCTACCGGGGTAAACCATGAAGAAACTCATCCTAGACATTGACGGTACTCTTACTATCGACAGCGATGCTGACTATTCAAGCAAACCAGTAAATGAAGAGTTAGTCCGAAAATGTATTGAGTATAAAGAAAAAGGGTTTGAAATTATTTTGTTTACAAGCAGAAACATGCGAACTTTCGATGGGAATGTTGGAAAGATAAATGCTAACACAATACCGATTTTGATAGAGTGGTTGGACAAAAATGGTATTCCTTACGACGAGGTGCACGTAGGAAAACCATGGTGTGGTTTTGAAGGCTTTTATGTTGACGATAAGGCAGTTAGACCATCTGAGTTTTGTAATTTGTCTTACAGTGAAATTCAAGCCTTGATAGAAAAGGAAAATCCTTACAAAGATGGTGGGAATAAATGATACTCATAACATCAGGGGAGTACATTCAAGAGGAATTAATAGCTGATATTGGATATATACCTCCTTCGTTCTTACCTATAGGCAACAAGCGGTTATACGAGTTGCAAGTAGTCGAGCTCAAAACTGCTTACCCTGACGATAAGATTTTTATGTCATTACCAGCTGACTTCGTTGTACAGGACCATGACCGCGATTTGCTAAACGCGCTGGGGGTCGAGATAATTTACTCCCCTAAAGGATTGTCATTAGGTAACGCCGTTTTATACTCATGGAATGCAGCGGCACATTACGATAACAACTTGATTATATTGCATGGTGACACTCTTATTCAGAGTGACCAGTTCCCCGCGACGGATGCAATTAGCGTAAATGAAAATCTGGGTTTCTACAATAGAGCTAGATTATTGAAATCCTCGCACTTAGAGCGAGACATCGTAGATTCTCTGGCAAGCAATAATGAAGATGTCTTATCAGGCTTTTTTTATTTTTCAAAACCTCTTCATTTAATGCGAGCATTGGTCGAACATTCTGGTTGCTTTACGACAGCCTTAAAGCGCTATAACGAATGTATCGGGTTTGATTTATTTACCAAGGGTATTTGGTTGGATTTTGGCCACGTAAATAGTTTTTACCATTCAAGAACGCGGATCACAACTCAAAGAAATTTTAACGAGTTAGAGATAACCCAACGATTCGTAAATAAATCATCACCATTAAATTCTAGAAAAATAGAAGCTGAAGGTACCTGGTTTGCCAACCTTCCTCTTGGCTTGAAAATTTACACGCCACATTTACTTGAAAAAAACGTGGATAACTACAAATTAGAGTATTTGTATCTTTTACCATTGAGTGATTTGTTTGTTTTTGGATGTCTACCTAAATTGCAATGGGATTGTATATTTGACGCTGTTTGGGAAACTCGCGAAGCGTTTGATAAATACAAAGCCCCTTCCGACTTCAATGTGAAGGGCTTAGACAGTTTATATTTAGAAAAAACACTGGAGCGAATCTCAGAACTGCAGTCTCAAACTACATCTAAGCGACTATTTGAGTCAGTGGATAAAGACGCAGCAGACTTAACGACTATTGCACGAACAGTTTCGTCTTATATACGACCTTGCAGAAAAACAGATGTAGCGATTACTCATGGCGACTTTTGTTTCAGTAATATACTTTACGATTCCAAGGTGCAGATTATCAAGTGCATCGACCCCAGAGGTACGCTACCTACTGGAGAAATAAGCTGTTTCGGCGATCGAAGATATGACATAGCAAAGCTATATCACTCGGTTATTGGTAAATATGACCATATCATTGCTGGTCAATACAGTTTGTCTGAAAAAGCTGGAAAAGTTGGGATTGAGTTTTCAACTAATAGGGAAGAACAAGCAAAGATAGAAGAATCTTTTAGAAAAAAGATTATCGTGAAATCAGGGTATGAAGAGCGTGAAATAATAGCTATTACTATACTACTGTTTCTTTCGATGTTGCCATTGCATGCCGACCGGCTAGACCGACAAACTGCTTTTGTTGCAAACGCTATTCGTCTCTATGAAAAATTAAAGGAATGTTAAATGATAGTCATACCAATGGCAGGTCTCTCCAAGCGATTTTTTGATGCAGGGTTCGATGTTCCCAAGTTCCAATTGCTTGCAAAAGGAGAGTCATTGTTTGCACACAGTGTATCAAGTTTTAAACGTTACTTTGAATCTGAGCTTTTTGTTTTTATAGCGTTGGCTGATTTTGATACTGAAAAGTTTATAAAAACAGAGTGCGAAAGATTAGGTATAGCTAATGTTCGGGTGGTTATTCTAGAAAAACCTACGAAAGGGCAAGCCGATACTGTGTATCAGGGACTTGTTAAGTTAGAAGAAAAGAGAGATGAGCATCTTTTCATATTTAACATAGATACGTTCAGGCCTAATTTTAAATATCCTGAAGAATTTAATTTCAAGTCGGTAGAAGGTTATTTAGAGACGTTTATTGGTAGTGGTAAAAACTGGAGTAATGTAGTTCCAGTTGACGATACATCCCTAGCCGTAAAAAAAACCGCGGAAAAACAAGAGCTTTCAGAGTATTGTTGTACAGGCTTATATTTCTTTGGAAGCGCACAGCTTTTTATTGACACCTTTTTAGAGTTCTCGGCTAGTGAAAGTATGTATGCTGTTGCTGGGGAATTATATATAGCACCGATGTATAACATCCTAATTGAGAAAAATAAAAATATTAGATACACCGTGATTAACCGAGACGATGTTATTTTTTGTGGTGTACCGGCGGAGTATTACGACTTTTTACAAGAAAGCTAATTAAATTGACAAGAATGTATTTTTAAGCAGCTTTTTATCAAATTTTTTAACTAAGAGAGTAAAATGAGAAAAGGAATAATTCTAGCTGGCGGCTCTGGCACTCGCTTGCATCCACTAACGAAAGTGGTCAGCAAACAGCTTATGCCAGTGTACGATAAACCCATGATCTACTACCCGCTTACTACGCTGATGATGTCAGGTATTCGGGATGTACTTATCATAACCACTCCAGAAGAGCAGCAGCGCTTTATTGAGCTCATTGGCGACGGTGAATCGTTGGGAATGAATATTCAATATGCAGTTCAGCCGTCACCAGACGGACTCGCCCAAGCCTTTTTAATTGGCGAGAACTTTATTGGCAACAACAGCTGTTCGTTGGTGTTGGGCGATAACATTTATTACGGTCACGACCTTAAGTTGTCGCTTCAAAATGCGTATAAGCAAGAAACTGGTGCTACCGTTTTTGGCTATCACGTAAACGACCCCGAGCGTTACGGTGTTGTCGACTTTGATGACGATTGGAATGCACTTTCAATTGAAGAAAAACCGGCTAAGCCAAAATCAAATTATGCAGTTACAGGTTTGTATTTTTACGACAACCGAGTGGTGGACTTTGCTAAAGAGGTAAAACCTTCTGCTCGTGGCGAGCTAGAAATTACCGATTTAAACAATTTGTACTTGCAGGATGGCAGCCTAAAAGTAGAACTGATGGGGCGGGGCTCAGCATGGTTAGATACGGGCACGCTCGACTCGTTGCTTGATGCCGCTAACTTTGTTGCTGCCATTGAGAAGCGTCAAGGGTTAAAGGTGTGCTGCCCAGAAGAAGTAGCTTATAGAATGGGCTATATTGATGCCGCTCAACTCGAAAAGCTCGCTGCACCGCTTAAGAAAAGTGGCTATGGCGACTATCTTCTTAAAGTGATTCACGACCGCGTTAAATAAGTAGTAAAAACGGATACCAACTTTCTATGCAAGTTATTAGCACTAACATTCCCGACGTAAAAATTATCGAGCCAAAAGTGTTTGGTGACGAGCGCGGCTTTTTTCTTGAAACCTTCCGCGATGACTGGTTTAAACAGCAGTGTGCAAATGTAGAGTTTGTGCAAGACAACCACTCTAAATCTAGCCGAGGTATTCTTCGTGGCCTTCACTATCAAATGGAGCAAACCCAAGGCAAGCTTGTGCGGGTTGTTAGCGGTGAAGTTTACGATGTTGCCGTTGATATGCGTAAAAACTCAGACACTTTTGGTAAGTGGGTAGGGGTAACTTTATCTGCCGAGAATAAACGTCAACTGTGGGTGCCAGCAGGTTTTGCCCATGGTTTTTACGTAACCAGCGAGTCAGCAGAATTTGTGTACAAGTGCACAGACTATTACCACCCTGAATCCGAAATTTCAGTAAAGTATGACGATCCAACATTAGGGATCACTTGGCCGCTTGTTAACGGTGAAGCGCCGTCGCTTTCTGGAAAAGATGAAGCAGGCGTAGCTTTTACTAGCGCGCCTACATTTTAATGTTACTGGGTTTCGCGATTAATGAATATTGCAATAATAGGCAAATCTGGCCAGCTAGCGTTTGAGCTTTCTCGAGAGCTTAAAACCACCAAGCATAATGTTACGTATTTTGGGCGTGAGGATATAGATATTACTAGCACTGCTAGTGTTGAAGAAAAGCTATCGCCCTTATCTTTAGAGGTAGTAATAAATGCATCGGCGTATACCGCTGTCGATAAGGCTGAGGAAGACACCGAAGCGTGCAATGCTGTTAATGCGCTGGCGGTTAAAAACCTAGCAGCATTTTGCAAAGCTAACGGTGCATTTTTGGTACATGTGTCTACCGACTATGTATTTAACGGTCATAAAGGTTCTCCTTACCTAACTGACGACCCTATAGAGCCGCAAGGTGCCTACGGCAGGTCTAAAGCTGAAGGCGAGAAAGCGCTACTTGAAATATTACCCGAAGCCAGCTGCCTTATTCGCACTGCTTGGGTGTATTCATCACACGGTAATAACTTCGTAAAAACCATGCTTCGCTTAATGGCCGATAAACCTCAGCTTACTGTTATAGACGACCAGGTTGGAACACCTACATGGGCGAAGGGGTTAGCTGAAGTATGCTTATGCGCTGCGGTTAATAAAACCGTCGGCGTTTATCACTGGACAGATGAAGGTGTAGCAAGTTGGTACGATTTTGCGTTAGCAATTCAAGAGCTAGGCGTTGAGAAAGAGTTACTAGATAAAGTAATACCCGTACTACCTATTCCATCTAGCCAATACCCAACGCCAGCGAAGCGGCCTCATTATAGCGTGCTAGACAAGCAAACAGCGCGTAAGGCTTTTGCGTCTTGCCAACCAACACACTGGCGTAAGCAGTTAGACAGTATGCTTGAAGAGCTTAAAGCGTAAGTGGCAAAAACAGAATTAAATTTTTTGGTAAAAAGAAAATGAGCAAAACAATTTTAGTTACTGGTGGAGCGGGTTTTATTGGCTCTGCAGTGGTTCGTCACTTGATAAACGACACGCACCATACCGTGGTAAACGTCGATAAGCTTACTTATGCGGGCAATTTAGAGTCGTTAACGTCGGTTTCTAGCAACGAGCGATATAGCTTTGAACACGTTGATATTTGCGATGGTGAAGAAATCAAACGTGTGCTTAATACGCATCAGCCCGATATTATTATGCACTTAGCAGCGGAGTCTCACGTAGACCGTTCTATTGATGGCCCTGGTGAGTTCATACAAACAAACGTAGTGGGTACTTACACCTTACTTGAACAAGCAAGAGCGTATTGGTCAGCGCTTGATAATGATAAAAAAGCGGGCTTTAAGTTTCATCATATCTCTACTGACGAGGTTTATGGTGATTTACCACACCCCGACGACGTTGAAGATGGCACAACGCTACCCCTGTTCACAGAAACTACGCCGTATGCGCCAAGCTCGCCTTATTCAGCAAGTAAAGCAAGTTCCGATCAGCTAGTACGTGCATGGCTGCGTACTTATAAGCTGCCAACGCTTGTCACTAACTGTTCAAACAACTATGGGCCATACCATTTCCCTGAAAAGCTGATCCCGCTCGTTATTTTAAACGCGCTGGCAGGTAAGCCACTACCGGTATACGGCAAGGGCAATCAAATACGCGATTGGCTGTATGTAGAAGATCACGCCCGTGCGCTGGTTCTTGTTGCGCTTGAGGGGAAAATAGGCGAAACGTACAACATTGGTGGTCATAACGAAAAGCAAAACATAGAAGTTGTTCAAACTATTTGTGCTATTTTGGATGACGTGAAGCCAAAAGAAACGAAATATGCTGACCAAATAACCTACGTGCAAGACCGTCCGGGTCACGACATGCGATATGCCATTGACGCAGGAAAAATTCAGCGTGAGCTTGGTTGGACCCCCCAAGAAACATTTGAAAGCGGGATCCGTAAAACAGTGCAATGGTATTTAACCAACGAAGCGTGGTGGAAAGCTGTGTTAGATGGCAGCTATCAAGGTGAGCGCTTAGGTAAGGGTAGCTAACTACACTGCATACGTTGTATTATTACAAAGCCGCTGCACAGCGGCTTTTTGTTTTATAAAGGAATTATTTGGCTATATGAACAAGTACGTAATGCTTGCGGTAAAGCAGTTGATTGGGCTTATGCCTAAACAGCTTAAAAGCAGATTAAAACAGAACACTACACTTGTTGAGTTTTATAGTCATTCTTTGCATCGGTCAGGCTTATTTTATGGTCGGCCAAGCAAAAAAAAGCACCTCATGATGTACCGCAAATACTTGGTACACCAAACATCTTTGCTAAAGCAGCTGTACCCTAGCGTTGTATATCAACAGTCTATAACGGCCATTGTGTTTGGCGCCCGAAACTTAGAAAAAACGCTGAATAGCCTAAATAATGTCCCCAATATTCATTGTGTGAAGGTAATAGAACTGCCCTCTAGAGTACCTTTAATGACGAAATACTCGTCTACGCTATTTTATAATTCTTTAGACAGTGCGATAGAAACGGTTTTGAAAACATCCTCTCTATTGCTTATAAACGGCGGAGATGAAGTTAGCCCCTATATCGGTGTTGAAATTGAAAAGGCGCTTGAGCAATATGACATGGCTTATTGCGATACCGATTACAAAGACGGTTCAGGAAAGCGAGTAGAGCCGTCGTTTTTTCCAGACTGGAATCCTGAACTTCAGTTTTCTACAGGGTACGTAAAAACTGGTGTAGCCATTAAAAATACACTTATTGACCGGTTGTGTAGCAGTTTAAAACGCACCCATATAAGTACTATTGCGCAGCTTGTTACCCATATGTGGCTTAATAAACATGTCGCTACGCCAGGGCATATATCTAGAACCCTTCTGCATGAAGATCTGTTCGCATACTTCAATACCAACCGGCACTTAGCATCAATAGCAAACCTCGTTTCTAGTGCTACTGGCGCTGCGGTAAAAGTAAACAAAAAGCGCAATGTGAATCAAGTACAATGGCCGCTTTCTGAAGAGCCTTTAGTGTCGCTTATCATTCCTACCAAGAACGCTTGGCAGTTGGTAAAGGCATGCATTGAAAGTATTCAACAAAAAACGCTGTATTCTCGGTATGAAATTTTACTTATCGATAATGGCTCAGACGAACCCGAAAGCCTTCAGTATTTTGAGTCGCTCAAAGAACAGCGTAATGTACGTGTTCTTCGATACCCTGGGCCATTTAACTATTCTGCTATTAACAACTTTGGCGTTAGAAAAGCGCAGGGAGAAATAGTAGGCTTAGTTAACAACGATATTGAAGTAATAGAACCTTCATGGTTGCGGTATATGGTAGGGCACGCTGTGCGTGAAGACATTGGCTGCGTTGGTGCAAAGCTACTTTATTCAGATGAAAGAGTGCAGCACGCTGGCGTGGTGGTTGGGTATGGTGGAGGAGCCGGGCATGCCCATAAGTACTTTCCAAGAGAGCATTCTGGCTATTTGCATAGGCTAGCTGCAAGCAGCAACTACAGCGCAGTAACTGCTGCATGTTTGTTAGTAAAACGTTCACATTTTGAAGCAGTTAAAGGCCTAAATGAGGTAGACTTGGCCGTAGCATTTAACGATGTGGATTTGTGTTTAAAAGTAGCCGCGCTCGGTGTTAGAAACGTGTACTGTGCAGAAGCTGAACTGTTTCATCATGAGTCAGTAAGCAGAGGCAGTGATTTAACACCAGAAAAGGCTGCACGTTTTCACAGAGAACTGCAGTATTTGCAAACCACATGGAAACATATTATTGAACGTGACCCATGTTATAGCGAAAACTTGACGCTCAGGCGTGAAAACTTCGCCATAAAAGAACAAAGTGAATTTTAGCTAATATCGATACTAGTGTGCGTTTAAACGTGGTAGTAAGGTATAAGATATGTATAACAAGTGGTTTTTGGGTAAAGCGTGAAACGGCTGCGCGTAAAGCAGTGCGATTTTAAATTTGCGGAGAGAATAAAATGGAAGGTTTGTTGCGAAACTACAAAATAGCAGTAGCTGGAACAGGCTATGTTGGCTTGTCGAATGCAGTTTTGTTAGCACAACACAATGAAGTGAAAGCAGTAGACTTGGTTGAAGAAAAAGTAGCGCTGTTAAATACTAAAAAGTCGCCAATTGAAGACAAAGAAATATCAGAATATCTAACTACAAAAAACCTGAACTTAACAGCAACGTTAAGCGCACAAGAAGCATACGCAGATGCTGATTACGTAGTTATTGCAACGCCCACCGATTACGACCCTCAAACCAATTACTTTAACACTGGCAGCGTTGAAGCCGTTATTAAGTCAGTTATGAGCGTAAATCCCAACGCCGTTATGATTATAAAATCTACGGTACCCGTAGGATTTACAAAAGATGCTAAGGCGCGCTTTGGTTCTAACAATATTATATTTTCTCCAGAGTTTTTGCGCGAAGGTAAGGCACTGTATGACAATTTGTACCCAAGCCGAATAGTTATTGGTGAGCAAAGTGAACGTGCAGAGATTTTTGCCGCTTTGCTACAACAGGGCGCAATTAAACAAAATATAGATGTGCTATTTACAGATAGTACAGAAGCGGAAGCGATAAAATTATTTGCTAACACCTATCTGGCAATGCGCGTTGCTTACTTCAATGAATTAGATAGTTATGCCGAGAGAAACGGTTTAGATACCAAGCAAATTATTGAAGGCGTGGGTTTAGATCCCCGCATTGGTAACCATTACAACAACCCAAGCTTCGGCTATGGTGGATATTGCTTACCTAAAGACACAAAACAGCTGCTTGCTAATTACAGCGAAGTGCCAAATAACATGATACAAGCAATTGTAGATGCCAACCGCACCCGCAAAGATTTTATTGCTGATTCGATAGTAAGTCGCAATCCCAAGGTTGTAGGTATTTACCGTCTTATAATGAAATCGGGCTCGGATAACTTTAGAGCAAGCGCTATTCAAGGCATTATGAAACGCATAAAGGCCAAGGGCATTGAGGTTGTTGTATATGAACCCGTACTTACAGAGCCTGATTTTTTCAATTCACGTGTGGTGAATGACTTAGAAGAATTCAAAGCAATTTCCGATGTTATTGTGGCTAACCGCGTAACGCAAGATGTAGAAGATGTTCTTGAAAAAGTGTACAGCCGTGATTTATTCAACGCCGACTAAAAAGTGTTGATTTAAGCAACATCTTAAGCTCAAAAATTTCCATTTCAGTTACCGGGGTCTGTTGACCCCAAAACCTCCAGCTAAAAAATATACAAGGAAACACTGTGAACGACTTTAGTTTCAATCTGCGCGTTGCAGAGGAACAGGATGTGGTGCGACTAAGGTTAATAGAAGAAATTACCCCTACACATGACATTACCTTTTTTGAACATGTTGATGCTTTTATCGACGATGGTGTTGATGCATATAGCGCCGTTAAACAACACTGGGCTGAGCAAACAACAAAATTTCTAACCCGTAAAAAATATACAGAATCTGACGGTGTTGCTAAAAAGTACGACAACACCTTAAAGATATACAGAATGACAGGCGGAATTATTTTTCCAATTAGCATGTTTGCTTCAAACTTTGACGGCATCATTCCAAAAGAAACGGTGTTAGGGCCAAAAGTTTTCAAAAACAAGATGATTAATGATGTTGAAGACAAAAATGAATGGGCATCCATTGCTTTGGGTAAAAAAGAATTAAAAACGTTACCCACAGAGCTACAGTTTTCTAGTAAGCGAGTCATAAAGTTATCATCGGCGCTGCAGCGGAACTACTACCACTGGATGGTAGAGTGTTTGCCAAAACTAGGCGTATTTAAAAATTTATTAGCGCAGCCGTCATCGTTAAAAATAGTGGTCGACCATAAACTTCCCGCGTTCGTTATGTCGTCACTTGAATTGTTTGGCATTCGCCAAGAAAACTTAATAAATATAAGAAGAGTAACTGCTTTTTCAGAAGTCATATTTTCTTCGCGCCTTTCTCAGTCGAATGTGACTATCTCGCCCTACGTAAGAACATTTTATAAAGACTTCAGCGCCAAGTTTTTGAAGCCAATGACTCAAACGGTTACTACCGCAAAACGCATTTATATTTCGCGCAGTAAGGCAAGCATGAGGCGTATTGTGAACGAAGACGCGTTAGTGGAAATGTTACGCTCGTTTGGCTTTACTATTGTAGCCAACGAGGATTATAGCCTTATAGAGCAAGCGCAGCTATTTCATGATGCAGACGTTGTTATGGGGGCGCACGGTGCCGGATTAACTAATATTTTGTTTTGTCGAGAAAATACAAAAGTTATCGAGTTATTACACCATGAGTTTGATCAAGGCGTAACGAGTTATGCTGCGCTATCTGAGCTTTTTGACTTGCAGTACAAAATGTACGTAGGAAAGGCCATCCACGATGAAAAGCAAAGTTGGAATGCCAACCTCAACTTTTCCGTGAACGTAAAGCAGGTAAAAGCAATATTGTCTAAGCTTCTATAATACCTGCCTAATAGGGGGACAGAAATGTTTCATTTCGCCCCCAAACGTGCGAAAACGCTTTTCATTTTTTTAAAACAAAATACACTACGCAACAATTCAACCTCTGCCGTTAAGCACCACGCTTATCTCTTACCTAGGCAGGGAAGAAGCATGCTTTAGTCATTAAAAACCGAAAATAAATAGCAAGTTTTTAATGAGTGTTTTATTTCACTAATAAATCACGAAAAAGGGTGCTCATGCTTTAAAACCCCAAACGTTAGCATGAGCAAATTTTGTAGTTAGTTTGCTTTTTAGCGGAGTCAGTATGATCAGGCTGCGTGAACTTTCCAATAAAGTGATGGACGTTTACCAAATACTATCCAAAGAGTTTAATACTTTTCAGTCTAAACAAGGGTTAACTTGTATCGAAAAGTGTGGTGCATGTTGTAATAACCCAGACATAGAAGTGTCACCACTAGAGTTATTACCCTATGCACTTCATTTACTAGAAACAGGGCAAGCATTAAAAATATATGATGATCTGAACAATTCAGAAACCGCTGCCGTTTGCCTTCAATATAGGCAAACAAGCCTAAGTGGTGATCAGGGTTACTGTGGAATGTATGAGTACCGACCTGGCATTTGTAGAATGTTCGGCGCAGCAGGTTTTAAAACGAAATCGGGCAGCGCTACATTGTCGGTGTGCAAGCCCATAAAAACGTCAGTTCCAGAAAAATACGCCGCAGCACTAATTGCCACTCAGGCACTATCACACACTACAATGACAGTGGAAAATAACAACCGCTATTTAGCAGCCAACAGTGAAAATGAAAAAAGTGCGTGTAAGCCACCAATGATAGACGAAGGCCGGCAGAGAATTGCGCAGCTAGACTATGAGCTTGGTGAAAAGTTAATGCCAATAAACCAAGCGTTGAAGTACGCACTAGAAAAAATATTACTCAGTGATTTTTACGCATGTAGCGAAGGAGATAACGCGGCAGCTTAATGTCGTTTACGGGTCTAAAATCTGCCGAGCTGCTCCCACAATTGCTTCACAGATTGTGTAGTCAGCTCGGCTTTTCCCTGTAATTGCATAGTATCGTTCCTTCAATGTACTAGCGTTACCTATGCAGTGAACGCCGTATTGTTCCTCAACATGATTGGAGATGGCAGATGGCGCACAAAATACACCAAAATTTTCGCTTCCAAAAAGTTTGAGCAGTGCAGTATCGTCAAATTCGGCGACTGTTTTTGGGTAAAGTTGTTCTGTTTCAAGCCAACTTGTTAGTGAATGTCGAATACCAGAGGCGCTGCCTTGCATAAGTAAAGGCATTGCATTCAAACATTCAGGAAAGTGTTGGTGCTCCGAGAGAGGATGTTTCGCGAAAAAGCTTAAAGAGCTTTCGCCTAGAAAATAGCTATTAGCATTAATTTGTGTACCAGGAGCAACACCTCTATCAGCCACTATAAAGTCTATCGCATTGATTGCTAATTCTTTTAACAGGCCGTCAAAGCTGTCCTCTCTAATTACGTATTTTACATTGTCAAAACGTCGCATTGTTTCGTGTACAAAATCATAAAACAGCACTTTTGGGATACCATTTGTAATACCAATTACAAATTCTTTCGTACTAACTTCGTCTCTATTATTCAGAATTTCAGCGAGTTGGTTACCCTTGTGAAATATTTCACTGGCATACTGATAGCACATTTTTCCTTTTGTATTCAGGTAAAGGCGCTTGTTTATTCTGTCGAACAACAGGTAGCCAAGCTGATTTTCAAATGTACTCAGTTGCCCGCTTACTGTTTGAGGAGTAACGTGAAGAAGTTGTGCGGCTTTGGCAATGCTACCTTCGCGTGCAACTAAGTAAAAATAATATAAATGATGATAGTTTAAATGATGCATTTGGCGTTTATGTAAAAGTCACCGTTAAACATACAACCGAATTTGGTGCGCTTAACGCAATTATTTTCGATGAACTATTAAGAATATAACAGATTTAATCTTATAGGTGTTTTAATTACACTTTCACATTATAGCCAGTGGTATTATTGAAGATATAAATATGGGAAAACCAATTAACTTACGAGCAACGCGCAAAACACTGTTTTCGCTTTTAAAACCAGAGGCTAGTTTCTTTTCTGTTGCTATAGCCTACGGAGTAGCAATCAGCTTGATGACACTGGCAGTGCCTATTGCAGTTCAAACGCTGATAAACAGTATTGCTAATATTGGCTCAACACGCGCTGTTATTATTCTGGCCGTTGTCTTATTCCTTACGTTGTTTATATCAGGGGTTTTTAGCGCACTTAGAATGCGCGTAATGGAGTTTTACGAGCGTAAAGTGTACGCAAGATTAACGGCGGATCTAGGCTTAAAAACTATTATGGCGCCCCACAGTTTTTTTGAGGGACGGCAGAATGTAAGCATAACGCAGCGCTATTTCGACATAATGACCTTCCAAAAAAATATGCCGTCTTTAATGATAGATGGCTTTGCGCTTGTGCTTCAAATGTTAGTGGGTTTTACGTTGGTGTCGTTTTATCACCCAGCCCTTTTTGCTTTTAACGTAGTACTGCTGTTAACAATGTACGCCGTATGGAAAATTTGGGGACGCGGTGCAAAGCGAACCGCAATAGAGCTATCTCATGCTAAGTATGATTCTGCGAAATGGCTTCATGATATTGCAATTGCTCATGAATTTTTTAAGTCTGCAGATCACGTAGAGTATGCAGGTCGAAGCACAGAAGGGTACATTAGTAATTACGTTAAAAAACACGTAAGTCATTTCCATTATACCTTTTCGCAAGTTGTAATGTTCCTATTGCTCTACGCAGTAGCTAGCGCATCGCTACTGGGTATAGGTGGCGCGCTGGTGGTGCAGGGAGAATTATCTATTGGTCAATTAGTGGCTGCTGAACTTGTTATGTCTGCGGTTTTTTTTGGGCTGTCCCGTTTTACCCAATATCTCAAGCTGTACTATGAGTTATACGGTGCGGCAGAAAAGCTCGGCGGTGCGCTCGCCATGCCGCAAGAAGAGTTAAATACGTCTGAACATATTCCAACGTCCTCAAAGCTTGTTTTTAACGACGTTAGACTTAATCACGGCAACGACAATTGCCATATTGATGTTACATTTGAGCCATCTGCAAAGTATTTTGTCACTAGTGATAAAAGTTGGGTACAGAAACAGTTAGTAGGTCTGCTTAAACAATATGAACGTGTTAAATCTGGTGACATACTGCTTGGAGAGTTTAGTTTAAACGACTACGACACACATGAGTTGCGCCAAGCGGTAACTATTTTAGACCGATCTCTTATTATCGAGGTGTCGCTTGAACGGTACCTAAAACTGGCTAATCCCAACGCTTCTATTGCAGACATTCGAGCAGCACTGGAAGAAGTTGAAATGACAAAGGTGGTCGACAATCTTCCAGAGGGTTTGCAAACCAAGGTGTCGGTATTGGGGGCGCCACTTCAGCCTCTTGAGTTTTTACTTCTTAAACTGGCTGCGGCAATTATTGCGAAGCCCAAGTTGCTTATAATCAATCAGCATTTCGACGCCATACCTATAGATTTGCGCATTAGACTGTTAAAACGCCTGGGAAAATACGACGTTACCGTTCTGTATTTTACCAACATGCCATTGCCTGATTGTTTTGATGGCGTATTGCATCTTCACGATAATGCTAATGCTACCCTCAACGAATTTTCTGACAATACGCTGTTGAATGAAGATGAAAACGAAAATAATAAAATGAGGGACAAATAAATGAACAATGCAGAGCGCCGTTTTTTAGACAATGTTACCTCTTTGCCCGCGCTAAAAGTGCCTAAACTGCATCGAATTGTAACGGGTATCATTTTATTTTTAGTCATTGCTGCGTGTTTAGTATTGTACTTTACTCCATGGATCCAGACTGCATATGGAACGGGCATGGTCGATTCACTCGATCCCAAAGACAGAACGCAACCCATTAACGCCTTAGTAGATGGGCAAGTCAAACAGTGGCACGTGAGGGAAGGTCAGCAGATAAAAGCGGGCGACCCGATCGTAACGCTTATTGATATTGACGCTCAGCGCCTTGAGAAACTGCAGTCTCAGCTTTCCGCGGCGAACTTGAAAAAACAAGCAAACGAAACTGCGGTGAAAAACGCAGAGAATAATCTGGCAAGACAAATTAGCCTTGAAGAACAAGGGTTAGTGTCGCGTAAGGAAGTAGAAAAAGCTGAAATTAAAGTGCAAGAATTGCGTGCTAAGGCTGCGGCTTCGGTATCAGAAATCAACGAAGTGAGTATGACGTTGTCTCGACAGTCTACGCAAACCAAGTTTGCGCCGGTAGATGGAACGGTGGTTCGGTTATTGTCAGGTGGTGTTTCCACGTTTGTTAAATCTGGCGATATTTTAGGGCAATTTATACCCGCTGATGCCAAGCGAAGCGTTCGCGTTACCGTTCGTGGGTTAGACGCACCTTTGGTAAAACCTGGCGCCAAGGCGCGGTTGCAGTTTGAAGGTTGGCCTGTTTTTCAATTTAGTGGCTGGCCGGGCAGTGCAATAGGAACGTTCGGAGGGGAAGTGGTTTACGTAGAGCCCGTAGCAAATGCTACGGGTGACTTCAATGTGTGGATCCGTCCTGAT
The DNA here is from genome assembly GCF_001885075.1 of Alteromonas sp. V450. Classification (NCBI taxonomy): domain Bacteria; kingdom Pseudomonadati; phylum Pseudomonadota; class Gammaproteobacteria; order Alteromonadales; family Alteromonadaceae; genus Alteromonas; species Alteromonas sp. V450. The sequence goes on along the minus strand of NZ_MODU01000004.1, from coordinate 2,765,179 downwards.
GACAACGACATACCATGGCCTGCTGAGAGCTCGGCTCGCTTGGGAAGCCGGGTAAAGGCGTGGGTGTTGTTAGAAGAAGTACGACTTGGATACGAAATGTGGCGTCAGCTTAACAACTTTCCACCGCTACCTACTCAGCAGCCATCAACAGACAAAAGTGGCAAGGGGGGCGCTGCGTGGTGATGCACAAGGCCGTAAAAAATGTTGCTCAATTGATGAGCCTGATATGCGCTTTCGGTAGTTTTTTCATTGTAAATTATAGCAATGCGCAAACGTATGCTCATCACACTACGCCTACTATCGAACAGTTGGTTAATAGCATGATAATGTATCACCCTTATGTGTTGGCAATAAACGAAGGGAATTATCAAGCTGCTGCCGAACTTGAAATAGCCAGAAGTAGCTTTGACCCATTCATTGAACAAAAAACTAAGAGTAGGGTGTCGGGCTATTACGATGGCACCAATTTAACGCAACGCTTTACCAATCCAATTGAAAATTTCAATGCGCAGGTATTTGGAGAGTATCGTGTTGCGGGAGGTGATTTTCCAAGTTATGAGGGGAATTACGATACACTATCCGGCGGTGAGGCCAGTGTAGGCGTGGCAATGTCACTATTGCAAAATAGAGAGATTGATAAACGCAGAACCGAACTATTGAATGCGGGTTTAGCTACTTCCCAGTGGCAAGCCTTAGCATCGAGTCTTATTAATGACTTTATATATAAAGGGGTAAGTGAATACATCGCCTGGTATGAAAGTGCTCTTCAAGTACAAGCGATTACTAAGTTAATACAAACCGCTAGCGAAAGAGAAAAAGCATTAGTGATGCGGGTGGAGAAGGGAGACTTAGCTAATATTGTGCTCACTGAATTTAAATCAAATTTATTGCAGCAACGGCTCACGTTGGCCGAGCTAAAACAAAAGCGCGATGCGCATGCACAAATGCTTTCGTTTTATTGGCGCTCCAGCAGTGGTGAGATGATAGCACTTGATGAAGCAAGTCCCCCCAAAAATTTAGAGTGGCCATTCGGCATAGGGCATAGTCAACTCATTACATTGCGCAAAGCGCTACGTAATCATCCCGACCTAGATGTTATGAAGTTAGAGCAGCAGGTGTTGAAAAATAAAGTTGCATTGTCTGAAAATGCGCTTTTACCAAAACTCGATCTTACCGCTTCTATTGCTCGTGACATTGGTGCAGGTAGTGAAACGCTTGAGGGCACAGAAACGAAAGTGGGCTTGTCGTTTAGCTACCCTCTAGGTAATAGAAAAGCTAAAGCAGAACGTACTCAGCTGCTGTCTAAGCAACGAGAACTGCAACACAAATTTGTATCTGCTAAAGAAGCGATAATACAGCGGTTTGAACAAGCTTATGTTTATTGGGCGCAAGCAAAAGACATCGTTTCACTACAGCGCGAAAACGCGGCGTTAGCCAATACACTCTCGAAGGTTGAGAGAACTAGGTTTGATGCAGGTGATAGCGATATGTTTGTATTAAATGCGAGAGCGCAAAATGAAATCAAGGCACGTATTAAAGAGATAAAAGCTGAAGTTGACCTTTTTAAGGCGGAGCTTGTACTTTATAAAGAGGCGGCCCTGCTAAATCCTAACAAATAATAAAAGCACTTTACGTTCAAAGGTTCAATTAACAAAGCCCTAAACCCATTGTTTTGCATTTGGTGTGAAGGGCTTGAACTTCTAGATAGTGGAAAAGCTTTGGAATACCTCTTATCGGTCTAACGCGGCAGTGATTTCATCTTCTGACAAACCTGCTGAGGTTGCGTAAGCTTTTAGTTTTTCAGTTGTAACGCCTGCGTGCTGTGCGGTGCTTAATATACGCATGACTTGTTCACGCTGCTGAGACGACTCACGAACGGCGGTCTCAACGACTGTATCTGCTTCGTTTGGAAATACGGCTAGAAGTGCATCAACAACATATTCACCAACGAATGGTACCGCATTCAAGGCACTTGTCATTATCTCTACTATTTTATTAGGGTGCTCTTTTGATAGGGTCTGCACAATACTATCAGCAGCATCAGGCTGTGTAAGCACTGCTACACGTACAATTTCGTCTAACTCGTCAGGTGTCGCTACAGCTGCAGCGTGTACAACAAAATCGACGTAGGTTGGCTCCGCTTTGATGGCTAGCTGGACAATGTTCGGACAGCTGCTTACCTCTTTCTCGATGGCTAACTGCACAATTTCCTCGGTTGAAGCGGGATGAGCTGAAATAGCCGCAAAAATGATCTCGCGATATTTTTCTGGATATGTATCTAAAGCGATATCAACAATCGAAACAATCTCTTGAGGATAGTGACCGGCAATCGAACTTATAGCTCGGCCGACAGACATATTTTGGTCTACCTGTCTTTTAAGGAAAGCAGTTTGAAACTGGTTTCCTTCATGTTCCGCATCTTGCTGGCGAGGGGTAGATATTGCACTTGTATCATTATTAATGACGTCTTGTGCCATGGCACTATTACAAAGCTGAGCTGCTAATAAAGTTGCTGTAGCCAGTGAAAGCGTTCTTAACATAAACCTACCTTTATAATTATTGCGTAGCCTCAATCTAATCTTACACAGCGGTATTAGAAGACAGTGTTCACCAAGAGCAAGCCTCGATTAATTCTTCTTTTCACTTTTTTTGTATGGTCAGATACTACTTTAGGTACTACTACTTTATAGGATCTAGTTCTCCATCCTATTAGCAAATAGTCCATATTGTCTACTAATTATCACATTTGATTGAAATTTAGTCGATCAGTTCAGTTTTTTCATCTTTTTTAAAATAAGTGTTGACGTGAGCGCTCATTTCCCTAAAATGCGCATCCGCTTCGGGGGGAAAGCAAAACAGCAAGCCTCCTGAAGTAAGTCTCTACTACCTACATAGGCCAGTAAAGACGGGAGTTTAGAAGAAACGCTTCAGAAAATAAATATTACGTCGATAGACGCCTTGATGCAGTGCCTACACAGATTGTTTTGTTTATTTATAGACTCGCTTCGCGAGTGTCGCGGTAAATTGCTTTACCGGCGGGAAACCCGCCTGACAATTTACTGGCTCGCTAAAGTGGTAGTTGTTTTGAATAAGAGTGCTAATTAATGATCGCATCATTGATTAGTGTTTTTTAAAAACACTAATGTTCTTTAACAATTTGGAAAGCTGATATTAATAGTAATCAATCAAAATTGAGTAACTGAGAAATCGAAAGATGACTTTTTACTCTACTTGACTGAATTGCTTGTTATCAATCGATGATTTGATAGCAAGGCAATTCTTCCGATTAGCTTGTCATTCATGCGACATAACTCAGGCAGAAGTCAAAAGGCTGTTTGGGGTTGTATGGTTAAGTGACGAAGCGTATACGGTGGATGCCTTGGCAGTTAGAGGCGATGAAGGACGTGTAAGTCTGCGAAAAGCTGTGGTGAGCCGACAAAATGCATTTGAGCCACAGATGTCCGAATGGGGAAACCCACCTATTTATAGGTATCGTTGCATGAATACATAGTGTAACGAGGCAAACGAGGGGAACTGAAACATCTAAGTACCCTTAGGAAAAGAAATCAACCGAGATTCCCCTAGTAGCGGCGAGCGAACGGGGAGCAGCCCTTAAGCTGTTTAGAATTTAGTGGAATCCTTTGGGAAGAGGAGCGATACAAGGTGATAGCCCTGTACACGACGGATTCTTTACAGTGAAATCGAGTAGGTCGGGACACGTGTTATCTTGACTGAATATGGGGGGACCATCCTCCAAGGCTAAATACTCCTAACTGACCGATAGTGAACCAGTACCGTGAGGGAAAGGCGAAAAGAACCCCTGTGAGGGGAGTGAAATAGAACCTGAAACCGTATACGTACAAGCAGTGGGAGCCCTTCGGGGTGACTGCGTACCTTTTGTATAATGGGTCAGCGACTTATATTTAGTAGCAAGGTTAAGTGAATAACGGAGCCGTAGCGAAAGCGAGTGTTAACTGCGCGTTTAGTTGCTAGGTATAGACCCGAAACCCGGTGATCTAGCCATGGGCAGGTTGAAGGTTGAGTAACATCAACTGGAGGACCGAACCCACTAACGTTGAAAAGTTAGGGGATGACCTGTGGCTGGGGGTGAAAGGCCAATCAAACCGGGAGATAGCTGGTTCTCCCCGAAATCTATTTAGGTAGAGCCTCGGACGAATTCCATTGGGGGTAGAGCACTGTTAAGGCTAGGGGGTCATCCCGACTTACCAACCCTTTGCAAACTCCGAATACCAATGAGAACTATCCGGGAGACACACGGCGGGTGCTAACGTCCGTCGTGGAGAGGGAAACAACCCAGACCGCCAGCTAAGGTCCCAAAATATTGCTAAGTGGGAAACGATGTGGGAAGGCATAGACAGCTAGGAGGTTGGCTTAGAAGCAGCCACCCTTTAAAGAAAGCGTAATAGCTCACTAGTCGAGTCGGCCTGCGCGGAAGATGTAACGGGGCTAAGCAATATACCGAAGCTGCGGCAGCATGTTTACATGCTGGGTAGGGGAGCGTTGTGTAAGTGGATGAAGGTGAGTTGTAAAGCTTGCTGGACATATCACAAGTGCGAATGCTGACATGAGTAACGATAATGGGAGTGAAAAACTCCCACGCCGGAAGACCAAGGTTTCCTGTCCCATGCTAATCAGGGCAGGGTAAGTCGGCCCCTAAGGCGAGGCAGAAATGCGTAGTCGATGGGAAACGGGTTAATATTCCCGTACTTATATAATCAGTGATGGAGGGACGGAGAAGGCTAGGCAAGCTTGGCGTTGGTTGTCCAAGTGAAAGTGCGTAGGCTGAGAACTTAGGTAAATCCGGGTTTTCAAGGCCGAGACACGAGACGAGCTCCCAAGGGAGTGAAGTTGTTGATGCCCTGCTTCCAGGAAAAGCTTCTAAACTTATGATTATATGAACCGTACCCCAAACCGACACAGGTGGTCAGGTAGAGAATACTAAGGCGCTTGAGAGAACTCGGGTGAAGGAACTCGGCAAAATTGTACCGTAACTTCGGGAGAAGGTACGCCTCTGTTTGTGAACACCTCGCGTGGTAAGCAAGTGGAGGCCGCAGTGACCAGGTGGCTGGGACTGTTTATTAAAAACACAGCACTCTGCAAACTCGTAAGAGGACGTATAGGGTGTGACACCTGCCCGGTGCCGGAAGGTTAATTGATGGGGTTAGTTTTCGGACGAAGCTCTTGATCGAAGCCCCGGTAAACGGCGGCCGTAACTATAACGGTCCTAAGGTAGCGAAATTCCTTGTCGGGTAAGTTCCGACCTGCACGAATGGTGTAACCATGGCCACGCTGTCTCCACCCGAGACTCAGTGAAATTGAAATCGCAGTGAAGATGCTGTGTACCCGCACCTAGACGGAAAGACCCCGTGAACCTTTACTACAGCTTGGCACTGAACATTGAACCTACATGTGTAGGATAGGTGGGAGGCTTTGAAGCACAGTCGCTAGATTGTGTGGAGCCGTCCTTGAAATACCACCCTTGTATGTTTGATGTTCTAACATTGGTCCCTAATCGGGATTGTGGACAGTGTCTGGTGGGTAGTTTGACTGGGGCGGTCTCCTCCCAAATAGTAACGGAGGAGCACGAAGGTTAGCTAATCACGGTCGGACATCGTGAGGTTAGTGCAATGGCATAAGCTAGCTTAACTGCGAGACAGACACGTCGAGCAGGTACGAAAGTAGGTCATAGTGATCCGGTGGTTCTGTATGGAAGGGCCATCGCTCAACGGATAAAAGGTACTCCGGGGATAACAGGCTGATACCGCCCAAGAGTTCATATCGACGGCGGTGTTTGGCACCTCGATGTCGGCTCATCACATCCTGGGGCTGAAGTCGGTCCCAAGGGTATGGCTGTTCGCCATTTAAAGTGGTACGCGAGCTGGGTTTAGAACGTCGTGAGACAGTTCGGTCCCTATCTGGTGTGGGCGTTGGATGATTGATGGGAGCTGCTCCTAGTACGAGAGGACCGGAGTGGACGAACCGCTGGTGTTCGGGTTGTCATGCCAATGGCATTGCCCGGTAGCTATGTTCGGAACGGATAACCGCTGAAAGCATCTAAGCGGGAAGCCGGCCCAAAGATGAGTCATCCCTGAACTTTAAGTTCTGGAAGGGTTGTTATAGACGATGACGTTGATAGGCAGGGTGTGGAAGCGTTGTAAGGCGTTAAGCTAACCTGTACTAATTGCCCGAGAGGCTTAACCATACAACGCCCAAGAAGCTTTAGGCTTTTGAGTGTTGTAGACAAGCTAAGCTCTGAAAAATGAGCAGTAAGTAGAGTGAAAAGCAGTTACTCACGATTGAATTGATATCCAGTTTTCTAGATTGTTACCAGTTTTTCCTGGCAGCCATAGCGATACGGTACCACCTGACTCCATTCCGAACTCAGAAGTGAAACGTATTAGCGCCGATGATAGTGTGGGGCTTCCCCATGTGAGAGTAGGACACTGCCAGGTCCTATTAAGAAGAACCCGCCTAACGGCGGGTTTTTTGCTTTCTGCTCTGTAAGTTTATTGGCTGTCACAGCGATACGGTACCACCTAAATACACTTCGAACTCAGAAGTGAAACGTATTAGCGCCGACCGGTGACCGGCGCAGGGATAGTGGGGGGCTTCCGGTGACCGGCTCAGCCCATGTGAGAGTAGGACGGGCTGGCCCTCCAGACTGCCAGGTCCCATTAAGAAGAACCCGCCTAACGGCGGGTTTTTTGCTTTCTGCTCTGTAAGTTTATTGGCTGTCACAGCGATACGGTACCACCTAAATACACTTCGAACTCAGAAGTGAAACGTATTAGCGCCGACCGGTGACCGGCGCAGGGATAGTGGGGGGCTTCCGGTGACCGGCTCAGCCCATGTGAGAGTAGGACGGGCTGGCCCTCCAGACTGCCAGGTCCTATTAAGAAAAACCCGCCTAACGGCGGGTTTTTTGCTTTCTGCGCTTTATAAAACGCTACATTCGTTAGCTTATTTAAACAACCTAGCTTGTTTTAGAGAAAATTAATTCAGGATCATAAATAGAACTTATAAGTCTTTATACAAATAAATGGCTCCCCATTGTTCGATTGTTACACTAATATTTCAGAAAAATGACAAAAATATTTCAGTGTCATCGCTTTAACTAAGATTTTAAGTAATAGTCAGCACGATTATAGAAGGAACTAAGATGACTTGTTTATGGGCACAGCATGTTTGGCTAATAGCTTTTAGGGTAACCAACTTATCTGATACAACTGCATTAGATAGTTATGCAAAATGGGTCGCCGAGTTGGCGTCAGAACAAAAAAACGTTTTTGTGCAGACATATGATTCAGTCAAAAAAGCAGCTTTTCGTTCTATTTGTGACTGCTACATGACTAAAGGGTGATGTGACATTTATACCACTTCGCATAGGTCACTACCCACTCAGCGAGAGTAAAGATGTTAGTATTCACGGCGTGTTATCGCAGGTATAGTGGATAGGCCTTATTTGTTAAAGTAGAATGTTTGGAGTGTGTCTTTACACTGCAATTTAAATGGTTCTGATGTCTTTAGTTGTGATGGCGTTAACTTAACCGTAAAGCCAACATAACGTCCTCTTGAAAAATTCATGTCTGGGAATTCTGACGTATATTGCGCGGCTTCTCCATCAAACAGTATTGTATTCTCTCTATAAAGGCGTACAGATATTGGAGAGGTGTTATTACTGCGAAAGACTATACCAGAGACTTCGTTGCGTTCATTTACATGTGCATACATGTAAGTCCACGGGAGTCCTTTTTCTAAAAAATTTAACCGTTGGGATTGCAACGCTTTTGCCTGGTCATATAACGCAATATCCTTTTGGTTTTGCTCTATTATTCGCTGTATCGCGCTTTGTGGTAATGCATCTCTCAGCCGTGCTTTGTCTTCGTTAACGTTTTTCAAAGTATTCGACAACGTTGTATTAAACTGATGATTAATCAGTTTGAGACTGTTTTCATAATCTTCTGTTATTCCCACAGCACCAATAAGTGAAATGGGCACCCCAGCAAGATAACGCGACTGGGTATTCTTAGCCTGAGATGATCGAAGAAAGGTCTCTAGATCCATGTTGTCACTCATACCCCAACGCATTTCATGGCTATAGTGAGATATTACGCGCTCGATCGGCTCTCTCACTATTGTCGCGATGTTTTCTGCAGGTACTAACCCACTATATTTTGTTAGCCACACATGACCACAAAGCCATGACGTTTTTGTTTCTATATGTTGTTGAAGTGAGTAGATGTCGTTCTTAACGTAAGCCCACTTTTGAACAATATCCGATGTTTGCGGTCGACTGTCGCCGTAATCAGATATTACGCATGTATTGCTTTCCAGAGAGTCGCGAAAACTTGTTCCAGCAGTTTTAGGAACATGAACAAAAAAGTTAAGTTGTTTTTTTTGAGGGAGGATACGCACACTGCGGAGTATAGAGCTAAATACGTTCATCGGGCAGTTAAAAATGTCATTGTATTTAAAGTTGTATTGAAAATTATTGCGTGGCTAAGGGTATCACATGTTCTGTTATTAACTGATGATAAATTTCTCTCTCTTGCGTGAGGGAATAAGAACGTGCAAGCTTTTCTCCCGCTAATTTTTCATACTGATGATAGGTCGTTTTTAACCTATCTAAAGAGGTTTTGACAGCAAGTGTTACTGCTTCAACATTGTACTCGCATAGTAAAGCATTTGTCCCTTGTTTGCAGTATTCACGGTTCGCAATTGCGTCAGGAACAACCGCCCTTTCAGAGAGGGCCATTGCTTCTATACCCGGTAAAAAGAAGCCTTCAGTGGGATTGGGTAGCACTAGCGAAACCTTAGCTTTTGCCATAGATGATAATACTTCATCCTTGTTTACCAAATAATCGTGCAGGAGGTATTTTATTCCAACGCGTTCAGCCCATTTGGCGATTGTTCTTCCAAACTTGACGTTCTTTTTAGCAAGGATGTATAGATCGTACTCTTTTTCATGGGTCAAATGAGGAATGGTGTGCCCGATTGGAATGGTTCTGCATATACCGTTCGCATAAGGCGTAACTGCATCTCTAACGGCGTCAGACACACAAATTCGAAATGCTTTATGCGGCAGAAAGTTAAAAAGTGGGTGCGTGTTGTCACCATGCCGTACATGCTGAACAAGATTTACAATAACGTCATCGCGATGTGCGTGTGGTAAGTAATACTGCCAATCCATACCGGCTAAAAACACAATATTACAGGCATTAGGGTTGTAGCTAGCTTGATATTTCACGCCTGTAATATTATTAAAAAAACCTGGCATTACACTGCAATCGTTTTGCACAAAAAGCTCACATTGTGCACTGGGAAGCGCCTTAGTATGTTCAATGTAATCGAAAAACTTCTGGTGACCACCGGTATATTTTTCGTAATTTCGAAAAAATGAAAATGTTAATTCTGTCATCGCTACGTTACTATGCGTTAAGTCCGTCGTAACCTACCAAAATTCGCTTTTCATGTATATTAAGCAAGCCGCAAAACAAAAATTTAAAGTAAATGTACATATAGTAGGTGTTCAAAAAGCAGGTACTTCAGCTCTTGCGCATTTTTTATCACAACATCCAGATATTTGCTTAGTAGACGGAAAAGAAGCGCATGTATTTGATCAGCCTGACTTCTATGAGACAGAAGACAAAAAAGCATTTGCAGATAAGCGCTATGCTAAGAAGCTGCCACATTATGATTTTGAATCAATTATTTGTGACGCTACGCCCATAACATTATTCAACCCGGTTTATATGCAAGCTTGCGTTGAATACAATCCAGAGGCGTTATTTATCGTTTTGTTACGAGATCCGGTTGAGCGTGCACAGTCACATTACAAAATGATGCGCAAGCTTGGTCGAGAAGATAAAAATATGCTGTCGGCATTTATATCTGAATCGAGTCGTTTGAGTGACCATGGGAATTTTCACTGGTCTAGAACATCGCCATGGCGCCATTGGTCTTATCTTCATAGAGGCCTTTATAAACAACAACTTGATATGCTGTACTCTCTTGTCAGGCCTGAACAGGTCCTTGTGCTAAAACAAGAAGACTTGCTTGAGCACCACGAAGTAACCCTTGCACGTGTATTTGACTTTATAGGGCTCCCTGAAATACGAGTAACACCAGAACAGGTCTTCGAAAGTGATCCTGAACCGTTTTCTCTTGTGAATTATTTTGCAAAATGTTACGCAAGGGCGTTCTTTGCATATCATAAACTAAGAACTTTTTTTAAGTAGATTAGGCTTGCTAAGCACTCGCCGTGCTTTAACAGCCGTTCACACCAGGCACTCTTACTTTTCGCAAGAATATTTCAACGCTAAGCTACTCGGTTCATACTAACATTTAAACAACTGGCTTACATATCTCGTCGTCAAAACATTCAACTTGGGGAAATATCAATTAAAACAAATGGCTAGGTGTTCGTTTTCTTTACATACCGCAAAGGTATACGCACTATTATTTTAAAAAGTCTTTTTAAATCATGTTGTTAGGTATTTGGCTTGTTTTATGCTTATAGCGGGTTAAGGATGACTTCTGTGGAAGTTACGTAAAAGGCTTATCAACAAGGGAATAAATATAATGACAAAAGTGTTTGCCAGCTCTTTATTGTTGCTAGCGAGTTATAGTGCAAGCTCAGCAATAATCGAATATAACGATATAACTGACTTCAATTCTGCACTAAGTGGCGAAACGTTAACCTTAGAAACTTTTGATACCGAAACCACAGGTGATTTAGTTTTAGGCGTAGAGCGTGAGTTTGAGGGGTTTGCTTTTTCGTATTTAAACTCGCTAGGGGGTAATCAGCAAGCGGGGATCTACAGTGCAGCTGAAATAAATGCAAACAGAGGGACAGCTATTAACGCATCTAACAGTGTAGGTTGGGGCGAATTTAATAACGGTAATTACCAACCTGGCGGTGATGGCCCGATAGTCACGTTTAGGTTTTTTGCTCCCATTACAGCTTTTGCTTTTGATTTTTCCGACTCAGACTCCACAGATAGTTACAGCGTTCAGTTTGATTCGGAAACGCCATTTGCATTAGACGTACCTAGCAACCAGACTATTTTTACTAGTTTTTTTGGTTTTATAAGTGATACCGCTTTCAATACGATCACATTTAGTCAAACGGCAACAGGCGGTGTTACAGAGTTTTTCTCTATCGACAATATTAGAACAAACGGATTTAAAACACAGGATGATGCTGATAACGCGTCTGATGTTTCAGAACCGACAGCATTGGCTATGTTATTGTTCGGTTTGTCAGGGCTTTTACTACGTCGACGAAAAGCGCTCAAAAGTTAAGTCTTTTAAAATAAATCTAAAGGCACTATTTATAGTGCCTTTTTTTTCGTTACATATTTGAGGGGCTCTGCCACTGTCATGATAAAACTTTCTAGCGGGTTATAGATGGCGTTTTCTTTGATGCCACATGTATTTATAAACTCTAAAAAGGGTTGTATACCTTGTGAAAGCTAGTTCGCTATTACCAAAATATTTGAGGTAGATAGGTGAACAAAGTTGCGCCCAAAATTGGTATTTTTTGGATTTATAACAATACTGTTATTGCTCGAAATGAGGTATTAGATAACGTAGTGTCGGATAGCCTGATGTTGTATGACACTGACTTTGAGCACGCGGTGGAATGGGAAAAAAATAATGTTTACCTTCCTCGTTTTCCTGAGCTATTTCACACCGATTATCAGGAGATTAATAGAGGCAGAGTTATTTACTCAGCTAAAAAAGCAATTTTTCATATTTATGCCGACAGAGCAATTGTGATGAACAATAATCACCACCAACTGGTGTACTGTGCTTTTAATTTGCAAGAAAAAAACTGTGCGTGGCACAGAGACCCACATTACCGAACTTTTACTGCATAGCTACTAAGGTAAAACGACTGAGGTAAAGCCACTAAGGTATAGCTACTTAGGCATACTACTGCCGCAACTTCCTTGCAAGGCTTCACCTCTGCATACCAAGTTCATATAGCAAGTAAACACAACCCAGTGCTGTTATCACACTGGATTGATTGCATTATGCATTACCTAGTTTTTCCAATAATAAAGTATTGTCAGCCAAGGGCCTGCTTTTTTTATCTGTGATAATTTCTGCGTGTAGCACTAAATAGTTGTGTCCTTTTACTTTGGTAACGCGATTGCAAAAGTCAACGATGGCAGAGCGAAACTCAAGAAGATCCTTATCAAAACCACCTTGCTGTAAAAAGCGTTTTCTATTTAGCAGTACGCAATCTTCATGAAGCGCACCAACAGAGCCGGTAGCCCCCAGTTTTGCCGAGTTAAGTACTTCGGTAATCTTGCCATTCTTGCGCTTTAGCCTTAAACCCGAAGCGACAAAATTATAGGCTTGGTCGAGCACAGTAGGGCCAGTGATAAAGACATTATTGTCACGGTCGAAGCCCCAACGTAGCATGGATAACCAATCGCTGTTAATAAGGGTTACGCTCGGCTGCAAAATACAGGCATATTCTCCTTTAAGTTCTTTCACAACGTTATTGATGGCACTTGGCGTGAGGCTGCCGTCAAGTACCTTTAACTGCACGTCTGTATCTAATACCTTTGAGGGCAATGACATTGTCTTCGCGACGTTAGGTGCTGCGCAAACGGTAATGCCAAAGTTGGAGTATTTGGTTTTAGACGCAATTTGAGACAGTAGTTTGCCAACATCACTGGTTGTCTCTGAGACAGGGATAAGCACATCTATATATTCTTTATTGTGCTCAAGCATTTGGCGATGCTTGTACATATGAAAATAAGCATCTATCCACTGTGTTCCTGGCATTTGGGCATAATCATAGCCATGCTTCCAGAACACGTAAGGTAATGATATTTGGTCGCGAATACTAAACCTGTCTAGCTGTTGCCACCAATTTGCGTTTAACGCGTGTACGGTTGCGTTGTGCTGAGCCCTTGCAATTTCGGCGGTTTCAAACAGCCCAAACTCTTCAGGCATGCCATCCTTTTTGTAGTACGCTACTTGTTCACCAAGAATGTCTGAGGTGTCTTTTTGTGCCTGAGAGCATGCATCTTCCTCTTCGTAAAGACAGTTGCGAATTACGTGGTTATGAAGCGCGATATAATTAGATGTTAAGCGCGTATCGATGTGCTCATCAATGTTCTTTCCACGCAGTTTTACGCTCCCATCTATCCATAAAGAGTAGTCGTACCCAATCAGAAACAAATGGCTCAGCAATTTAGCCATACGCGCGTTCTTGGTACTGTTTTCAAACAATGGTTTGACTAACTTTATCGTAAAAGTGCTGCTTTTTAAGTTGGGGTTATCGGTAAAGCAAACGTAGTCCCAGTGCTCATTAATATATTCCGGCTCTTTCAAGTCGTCGTAGCCGCCAAAAATGGCCGTATATACAACGCGTTTATTCCCCTTCGACTCATGCATGAAACTAGCAATAACATCACCGATGGCGGGGAGATAAGGCTCTTTTTTCCAATTAGCGATAAGGCGCTCTATCTCGTCTTTTCCGTGTTTTTTATCTAACGACTTTCTACCACCCACAGTCAGTACTTTTCGCACTTCCTTTGTATAGCTTTTCGATTTAGCGTGGAACACGTAGGTATCATCAGCAACGCGAATAGTAAAACCTGCCTTACGCGCTCTTATAGAGAAGTCGTCTTCTTCACCATAGCCGGTAGGGAAGTATTCTTCGTCTAACGTGCCTATTTTATTAATAACGTCTCGCTTTATGGTGTAGCAAAAGCCATTGACAGAAGGCACTTCTGGGTAGATGCGAGAGGACACAGCTTCCACTAAGTGCCCCATATGCTCGACGGTGTAACCCTCTGGAATGTCGTTAACCAACCATCCACCGTGCTCTTTGTCTTCTCTAATAGGCACGGTTTGCCAACTTGCTGCATTAGACAAAGGACCGACAATGCCGGTTGATTTGTCTGAGTCGAAACAGAACAAAATTTTCTCTAGCCAATATGCTGTTACTATTGTGTCGCTATTTAGCAGCACAACATAATCGCTGGTGCTCTCGCTAAACCCTTTGTTAACGGTTTTTGTAAAGCGCAGGTTTTCTTTATTACGCAGCAAGGTAAACCCGTTATCTTTTTGTGCTTCTTTTAACCAATTTTCTGTTTCAGGTTCACTGCAATCGTCTATTACAATTAAATTAAAGGGGTAGGTACTATGGAAGTACAGCGAGTTAATACACGCTTTTACATCCTCTAGCGCATTATAGACAGGCAGAATAATATCAACCGTTGGCTTGGCTGTCAGTGAACTAAGATAGTTAGCCATCGGGCGTTTTGACAACGTCATTTTATCGGCAGCAATATTATTACTATTAACCACGCTCTGCTCAGCGTTGCTGGTAGTGGTCACCGCTCTTACACTGTTTTGCGAAGCCGATAAGCGGTTTGGCGCTTTTTGATTATCAGTATTTGGCTTGCTTTTCTTGAAGGCTTCGCCTTCGTAAAAGTGCCGTAAGAAATGTATAAAGTCATTCAGCGATGTCTTTTCATCTTCCGACGTTTTTTTGTAGTAACGACGTTTTAAATGAATTTTTCTTTTGCCTTCAAATACTTCATCGAATCCGTGGATTAAGAAATGCTCCAAGCCGTTTGAAAATTCTCCCAAGCCAATGGCGGCTTCTATGTCCTCATTCGCAGCAAGGTATCCAGCTTCATCAAAATGGAGCATAAATGAAAGAGGAGTCAGTTGAGAGGTCTTCACCGTTTGTGCGGTCAAGGTTATCGCTTCACGCATTCTATTATTTAGCTTAAGCGTTGAAAGCACATTTAATGATGTCGATTTTGTGTTTTTGAATGCCGCTGAGTTCAAAACTTTCTCAATAGGAGCAAACGCTGTTTTAAACCATATCGCAGCATTACTTTCAGACAAACGTGCATGCGCATCAAATTGTGATTCTAACTTCAGTTTGTTTTTTTCTGGTAGTTTTGACTTGTTGATATCGGCAAGCGTAGCTTTCACCTTTTTGTAAGCGCTCTCAAGTTCGGCGAATTTTTCTTTTGAGCGATCGTAGGCGCGTTGCGCTGCTTTTTTGTCTAGTTTAGTTGTGCTAACTGTTTGTTCTAAAGTTTTTATTTCTATTTGTGCAAGTTTATTTGCGTGCTCTAACGCTGCGTTTTCTTTTGTGAGCGCCTCTACAGTGCTATTCGTTCTAGTTAGCCATTCTAACTCTTTTATTTGTAGCTCTTGTTTCAGCTCATTGCGTTGCGAGGTCATCTCAAGCAAAGCAGTCTCTGCTTTTATTTTTTCTACCTGAAACTCTCGTATTTTTTCTTGAAGAGAGTACTGGCTGTCTTTCGTTTTTTCGGCGTCGTTGAGTAACTCCGTTAGGCGAGCTATTTCAAGTGTTTGCTTTTTTAATTTGCCTTCGTAATCATCTTTTAAAGCCTTATATTTTTTTCGCTCATTAAATACTTGAGCGAGAAGGTCGGCTTTATCTGCAATGTCGAACATACTTTTTAACTGCTCAAATTCCGATGAGGCTTTATCAAGTACGTTTTTATTCAAGGTTGCATTCTTGTATTCGTTTACAATGTCAGTGATGCAACCCGGCAGAGAAACATTGCGTTCACCTCTACTCGTGTGGTGTTTTAGTGTTTTATCGATAGGGTGGTTATCAGAGCGAGGTAACTCTTTTTCCGCTTTCCCTATAAAAGTACTCAGCGCAGTTGCGATAGGCTCGAAGTTATGTACAAGTTCGTCGAAGTCTATTAGAACGCGCTCAAAATTGCGGGTGTACTGCTCGGCTTTCAACATATGGTCAGCCCACAAGGTATAAGATTTAGCGCGCTTTATACCATTGCGTTTCAATAGCGACTGGGCGATTTCATCCGGCTCTCGATAGGCGAGCACCACTTTAACTTTTATCCCTAAGTTTTTACACGCTTGATACCAAATGGGAAAAAGTATACACAGACGAGGGTCTTTCACCCCGAACTCAGAGAAACTACTGTATTCGTTGACTAACACCTTTTGCGCACGCGCAACTAAGTCAGCAAATGTTTCTTCGTCGAGACTATGAACGTCAAAAAAGACGTCATTCCAGCTGTATCCGCGGTGCGTAAGCAGTGTTTCATTAAATGCTTGCACGGCTTTATTCTCAAAATATCCTTTAGGGTTATCTTCAGAAGGGTCAAGTAACGACGTGCCAAATTCTATCCCTAGACTTTGCAGTGTTGACGCTAAGGCTGACGTGCCTGAACGATGCATTCCTAAGACAAAGTATGCAATATCCATTTAAAAATCCTGATTATAGGTGTTCATACTCTACAAATGTTGTCTAACGCTTTATTTTTAATGTTCGTGCAGGGTTAGCGCAAATAGGTACGAAGATGCTTTGAACTCAATTTTATAAAGCGAAATAATATCGCAATATGCTCGTTGATGAAACTTATGCGTGATAGCATCAAGCATAATATGGTGTTAAGAAATAAATAAAAAATAAGTAAGAATGTGTCGTTATTTGAAAAGTGGTAAAGGTTTACTCGATGAATAAAAAACTGAATGGATTTGAAGTGTATTTTGAAATAGAGCGCCTTTTGAAAAGTGGCCAGCCTGGCGCTGTTATCAGACTTGGTGATGGCGAAGGTGCCTTAATTGGGTTTCCAGATATTACTACTTCTTCTCATTGCGATAACTTCATGAAAATATGGTTTGGTCGTAAAGATATCGCTGACGAAACTAAAATGTGGATGGGCGAACAAATTCGCAACGCAATAAAAGTTGCTGATATAGTGGGCGTTCCAAGAGAAAAGCAGATCCAGAAGCATCCATTGTACGAGGCAGTGCCACGTGCGCTATCTAAATACTCGTTACTCGGTGAAAATGCTTACCTTGCAGATGCAGCGTTACACCGACAGCTGCAGTTTGCGTTGTTCTACAGAAAGCTGCTGAGCAATAAAGATTTTGTAGGGGTGATCTCAAGTAGAGATGTCACCGAGAAACTGAAGCAAGCATTCAATATCCGCCACATTGACCATTATCGCATAATGGGTGAAAGCAAATTTGCTGGCGAAGAGACTTTGCCCCATTATCCAGACGGCTTTAATAAAATAAAAGAAACCCTTAATGTGCCGTACAAAGGCGCATTATTTTTAGTGGGGGCAGGGGGACTTGGGAAAATATATTGCCAATGGATCAAAGAAAAAGGTGGCTTTGCCTTAGACATCGGCTCAATATTTGATGCATGGGCGCACGTGAAGTCGCGGTTAGTTCATCCTTGTCATCAGTTAGAAAGATATCAAGAGACGCCCATTATATCGTTTGAGCAAGCCGTTGAGCGCTATAATCAGCTTTGCGAGAACTTTTCTATGGATACAGGGCGCATATCGTTAGATGATTTTCCCCAGCATATCCATGAGAGTTGGTAGAAAGTAAACTAGTACAAGCAAGACAACGATGGTATTGCCAAGTTTAGGTGAGTAACTTTGGTTTTATTGCTGTGCAAATAATGTGTCCAGCCTTCTTTGCATATCGGTTAAAGAATAAAATGGCGAAGACAGCATGAGCTTGTTTTCGCTAACGACTTTTTGTAATGCGATTAGCTCTGCTTCAGCGTATTCTCTTTTAACGTTCTCAAGCTTTAACGATTCACAATGTGTAAAGCCGAAGGCGTCGGTAAGTGCCTTTCCATTCGTTGTAATTATATCCTCGTACCTAACAATAGGTACGTTTGCGTTCGTATATTGCCGTATAAACCAGTTATAAATGTAGGCCTGACGTTTTGCTACAACGGGTTCGGTCGCCAAAAAGCTCCTTAGCTGAGCATCATACTTCTCCCCGGCCGGAACGTGCCCTCGATTTACTGGTAAATCGACAGAGCGCCACGATAGCATTACATCAACGGGGTTTCTGACAATTGCAACTATTGGGAAGCGCTGCTTGAGAGGTTCAATAATCGAGGCAAAAAATGCATTCTGTTTAATAACCAGAGCGCTGTCTTTACTTTGCGGGGGTAAAGAAAGCAGGCCTCGTTTTGCTACCGCTTTTCTTAAGTCATCGGTTTGTGCTACTGATATTGGGTTGTCTAGCAGTAATGCATCTTTATTGCCGTGCTCAAAAGCCTCGCCGTTAATTAATCTTTGTTCTATATCTTTAATGCTCTTGTACGCTTCAAGCGCTGCGTCGAAACGCGAATTACTTTTGAAACCACCAGGATTAAGTGGTTCGTGAAGAGCAATAGTATTTGCAACGTCATTTAATATTTTACACGCCAGTGTGGTACCGGAGCGCGGAATGCCTGTTAGTAAATATGTTTGCATAATGTAACTGTAAAATAAAAAACCTCGCCGAAGCGAGGTTTTTTTAATTCAAAAAGCGAAGAGCGATTAGTTTACGCCGTTTGCTTCAGGAAGTTTGTTTGACTTACGAGCCTTGATGCTGTTTGCATTTAGGTCTTGAATGTCAATTGTACCTTTTTCTGGGTTAGTGATAACCGCAGATACGCCTACATCTTCATCTTCGCCACCGATGTGAAGAAGAGCAGCAGTACGGCTTCTGCCGTCGAAGCTTGCGATGATGTCAGCAGTTTGAACAACGATTGATGCACCCGCTGGGATAACACCAGAAGCCGCAGCACCTGCGTTTACAGTTGTACCCACTTCAGGAGTGAATTCGAACATGTAAGTTGCAGCAGTTGGACCGTTGTTAGTTAGGTGGAAACGTTGCTTGTAATCAGTGAACGTAGACATGAATGGTACGTCAACAGTGATTGAGTCATAGATTACAGAACCCATTTCGTCAGTAACTGGTGTTGCGTCAGCACCTAGAAGCTCGTTCCAGCCGCCAGAAGTTACGTCAGCGATAACTGAAGGAAGAACTGTGTCCCAAGAAAGAATTGCTGAGTAATCAGATTCTTGGATACGGTTACCATTTTCCCATGGGTTTTCCATGCCAACTAGTAGGTTGTCTTCAACGTCAGACGTCATACCTTCGATGTCTACACAAAGAACGTAGTCGTTGTCTTGAATCTCAGCTTGAGTGAAGTTATCGAAAACAAGTGAGCTGCTAGTTGAAAGTAGTGCGTCTGGCTGGAACAATGTACCGCCGTCACATGAATCACCAGCTGGTGTAGTTGTAACTAGCGCTAGCGCCCAGTTACCGTAAGAGAAATCACCAGTGAAAGTGATTACTGGGTCTTCACCAACAACGTCATCGTTATCGAAGTCGCCGCCGTCAAGGTCAGTTAGTAGGTTACCAGTAGCAACTAGTAGGTCAGTGTCAACTTCACCTAGGCTAGCAGTAGTAGCAGAAACCGCTGCACCACCCCAGTTACCAGTACCGTCGAAGCCACCGTCGTTGTCGCTGTCGTTAGCACTTTGCTGGAAGTCGTAGAAGTTAGTTTCGTCGTGGTCAGCAAACTCTGAATCAGAGTTTAGGAACACAGTGTACTCTGAGTCAACAGACGCGTATACAGTGTTAGGAATAGTGAACTCTTCTTGAACACCGTCAACGAACTGAGCTAGGTCGATAGCCATTGTATCTTTAAGCGTTTCGTCGTTAGCGCGCTGAGCGTCTACCGCATCTTCATATAGACGGTAGCGAGCAGTAGTCACAGAGTCTGTAGGAAGTTTGTAGTCGTCAACTTCAACGTAGAAAGATAGGAATGAAGGAATATCTTCATTCACTGTTGAGTCTGATTCAAAAGCGTTAACTTCGAATACTACGTAGCTTTCACCTTGACCACCTTCAGCGATTGAAGACTGAGGGTTAGGTGTAGATGTTGCTGGGTAGTTTTGAACAGCGTTGTTGGTCGCATTTACCGGCTTAGCTTGCTCAGTAGGGATGTCGTCCCAAGTTAATACAGGCGCGCTTTCGAAGGTTGCACCTTCAGAAAGGTCGATACGGATGTATTTGTTAGTACCTTCAGCGATAGTGAAGCCAACGTTTGCAGTCATGTATGATGACGTGCCGTCGTTATTTTGAACAACAGCTTCGTCAGAACCCCAAGTAAGTTCTTTAACGTAGCTTACAACGCCTGTTTGTAGGTCGCCGTTAGCACCGTCAAGGTCTACAGCTGCTTGAGTAGGGTTTGCATTGGCAAAGCCCGCAGTCATTGCGGCTGTAACTGCTACCGCTAATAGTTTTTTATTTAACATGTATAACTCCTGCAAGAGTAACTATAGTTTTTTGTTGTGCCTTGAACATTTGCCCTTGTCCTTCGGGCAAGTAAACAAAGCTTCTCCTTTAGTACAACGTATCGATAAATGAGTGTTTTCGATACGGTGTATTAAATCCTATTTGTCTTCCTTTAACTGCTTCAATTAGGAAGCGAATTCAGTTTACAAGTAATTGATAGTAAGTCAATTACCCTGCTGTAAACTGTTTTAACACATAAAATTCACCCAAACACTATACTGTGAATGTTATAGATTTATTTCAGTGTCAAAATTTCTAAACACTTATAATTCATTTGAAGACTGCGTTGATGACCAAGTGTCATCAAGAGTTATCGAAGTGACGGAGAAAGTGAAAGGAGGGAGTAAACCAGTGCCTAATTCGACCTTCCGTGTCTCTGAATAACCTTTTGCGCGCGCCTCAAGTATTAGTGCATCATTGGTTGAAAAACGATAGAGTAATTCTTGGTTAAGATCAAGATTATTTACGACTAAAGTTAAACTATCTACACTGGTGAACCACTGATTTGCAGCTCGTTTGCTTAAAAATTGTTCTTTTTGCTCTGGCCACAACCTGCCTAGCAGCGACGGTGGAATCGCATTGATATTTAACGAAGAACTGTATTCGGTGGAGCATTCGTTCGCGATACTTGGGAAGCGTTCTATTAAATCCGTCCAGTGAGGGATTAGGCTGAGTTCGCTGCAATCTTGCACAAAATAGTTTGTAGGCAATGGCATAGGAAATTGTTTGGGGTAAGATAACCGTTCAGCGCCCGCTGCTCGCACATCTTCATCAGCGTCAATGTAATCAAGTAGTGTGTCTTTGTATTTCTGGTTTGTAGAAACGTTCTCGCCATACCCTTCAAGCCACTTTTCAAGCCAAAAACTGCTTTGTGTATTGATGGGTATAAGACCATTCTCAGCTTGCATGCGAAAGTGTAACATTTTGTTACCAACTTGCTCGGTGTAGGGAAAGCTATCTAGCCTGTATTCATCGAAGGTGAGAGTTTGTGTCCAGTTGCCGTCTAACCGTATCAAGCCTTCTTTATTTTTACCGGTGCTTAAACCGGCTACAGTAAAACGCTGTGTAGCGGCTAAGTACGTTAACTCATGTATTTTCCCCTGTACTAGGGCCTTATTATCTACCAATGCTTTCGCGCTTTGAGCCAAGTCTAAGCGAGAGGACAAAATACTGTGAGCAGATGCAATTAACAGTACTAGCATCGTCAATACAATGAGCACGGTAAGCAATACAGCGCCAGATTGGCGAAGAGGGTTAGATGCCATGGTCGCCATAGAGTCCTAAGCTGGGGGGAATTGGGGGAGCTAATGCGGTACCTGCTACGGTATATACCCAATCGTTTTCGTTGTTCGTTATTTTAATCGCTGCAGGTAAGCGCGACGAATCTGGTACATATTCTTTCACCCATGAATCTTCTACAAGGTACTCAAAATGATACTGTCCATTTAAACTCGCAACCCTTGTATTTTCGCCTTCATCGGTTCTTAAAAATAGCGTTTGTCCGTTGCCTTCCGAGACGAGAAACCACGATATGTTTGTTGGCTTTGCTTTAATTATGCCAGGAGGTGTTATTGTTATGAAGTTGACGCTTTCTTCAAACCCTGTAAAACCCCAGTGAAAGGGATGATATAGCTGAGCCCCTTGAAAGCTGTCGATAAACCATTTCTTAGGCAGTAGCCCTTTATTTACCACAAGCTGCTGGTTATTAAGCTTTTCGAAATTCCGCCATGTTGTGCCTAACCCCTCTACCAGCAGTGTAGTGGTGATTGACATAATGACCAGCACCACTAGCATTTCAATTAGTGTGAATCCGCCTTGGCTGCGCTTTGAATTAGAGCGATAAGGGTACATATGTGTCATCCCTCCATTGCTTAACCATTTGTGTACTAGTGCGTGCAAGCAAGGTTTCGTTCTTTTTGAATGTAAGCTCAACATCATACAGGGCTACCACCCAAGCAGGGTTTTTCCTGTAGGGTTCATTAATACTCGAACGCGTCTGTGTAGCTTTCCAGCCAATCGTATACGTATTAATGTCAATCGTACCCTCGTCTTCTTTATTAAAGTTGATAGACATAAGATGCGCATGTGCCTGGTCGTAAATGAGCGGTAGCTCTACTGCCGTTTCAATTTTTTTGCTTGTAATAACGGCAGTGCCGAACCACTCCCATACAAATGCAAAAGACGTTGCTAATATCACTAAAGCAACGAGCGACTCTAAAAGGGTAAATCCTCTCTGATTCATTGAATTCTGGTTATTTTGCAAAATGGCGCTTCAACGTCGTACCTAACTTGCTTGTCGCCAATATCGGCAATTAACGTTCCCTCTACACAAAAGCCGGTATTGCTCACTACTATCGGGCGTTCAATGACAAATGGCATGTTGGACAAAGCAGTTAACTGAGATGAACTCGTAATAACCTGTTTTTTGTTGGTTAGCAGCGACTTTAAGGGAAGCGCTGAAATGATATTCTCAAGTTCTGCACGTTTTGCAGCGGCTTCTCTTGCTTCCATCCATTTGAACACCGCAGGCGAAACCACTGACGAAATAAGCCCTAGTAGCACTAGGGCAATTAATAGCTCGATCAGTGTAAAGCCTTGGCTAGCCTTGGTTTGGTACATAACCTACATCTGCGTTTATGTCTTCACCACCTTGTTGGCCGTCCGCACCGTAGCTATAGAGTAAAAAGCCATGGTCAGTTGCTGCGTTAATTTCATAAACATAGCTGTTGTTCCATGGGTCAAGCGGAACCTTTTCTTCTAAATACGGGCCGTCCCAATATTGTTTTACGTTTTCTGGTGCCGTTCTGAGCCCTTCTAATGTAGGGGGATACTGGCCCACGTCAAGGCGATAGGTTTGTAACGCCATTTTTAGCATTTTGATTTGTGTATCAGCTGTTTTTACTTTTGAACTATCTACTTTACCAAAAAATTGAGGCCCAACTATCCCTGCTAATAAACCAAGAATAACCAGAACAACAAGCAGTTCAATCATTGTGAAACCGCGACTTCTTATCATTATTTTACTCCTTAAATAGCGATATCTGTACTTGCTGTTATCGCAAGAACAATACCTAAAATCATAATACCAATCATTACGCCCACTATTAAAATAGCGACAGGTTCAACAAGCGTTAGCACTTGTTTCATACGCCGTTTACAGGCTTCATCATGAAGTTTTGCCACTGCCCCCAGCATCGTTGCAAGCTGGCCAGTTTTATCTCCAACGGCAATAAGGTTTAATGAACTGGCTGGCAACAGTTGAGCGCGTTCTAAGCTTTCTGTCAGCGTCATGCCAGACTGAACATCATTTATAAGTGCCTGCGCTTTGTGTTTGCGAGCGTCGAACATGCTCGATTGTGCAGCAAGCGTTAACGTATTAATAAGACTAACACGAGCACTTAACATTGCACTTGATAATGAGGCCCATTTTGCCGCGTCCTGTTCTTCTAGCCACGGTCCAATTACGGGAACAGACAAGCTCAAGTTGGTTATGTATTTTCTTACGCGCGGGTTAGAAAGTATCACCGCCACACTGATAACGATGGCGGCCAAAGAGCCCGCTATCATGATAGGATGATCATTAGCAAATTGGCCTGCACTCAATACTACCCAAGCAAGGGTTGGTAGTTCAGTAGTACTATCTAACATGTGCGAAAACTTAGGCACCACAGCAAAGAAAATAATTAACATCGCTGCCAGTCCAGAAAGAATAAGGACTGCAGGGTAAGTGAGTGCTCCCTTAATTTCATTTTTCACGGCTTGGTCGTAATTCATTTGCTCGGATGCATTGCGCAAAGCAACAGCTAATTCACCGCTTAATTCACCTGCACTCACCAAATGAGACACATAGTCGGGAAAAGGGAGGGAGGACTCTGTAATAGCTTTTGAAAACGATTCACCACTTTCAATCAGGCTCGCTATCTTTTTAAAACCTTTTGCTAACCCAGCATGTTCTTTGTTTTTCGCAAGTGCATTTACTGCCTCAACAAGCGTAACCCCGGATTCTGTAAGTGTGGCAAGTTCCTGAAGGGGAAGTGTTAAATCTGAAACCGTTACTTTTTTACTTTTTAGGTGCGTATCGTCATTTGGCGTTACACTGATTGCTTCAATGCCTCTGTCGGCAAGCGCGCGGACAACGTCGACATCCGACACACCATTGAGTTCGCCCTCGACAAGTTCAGATGTTTTAACATTAATACCCTGATACGTATACTTCACGATGCATCCTCATCGAGAGAGCATACTCTAAGTACTTCCTCGGCAGTCGTGACACCTTTTGCCGCCTTTAACAGTCCATCTTCAATCAGTGAACGATATCCGGCATTTCTTGCAAGTTTTCTTATTTTGCCTACTTCTTCGTTGTCGGCAATGGCCTGACGGATAGCGTTAGTCACTGGCACTAGCTCATATATGCCAATTCTTCCGCGATATCCCTTACCATGGCAGGCTTTACATCCTACAGCCTTTTTCCAACTGATATTTTCCTCGCCAAGCATCGCTTTACTTTTTGAATCAAGAGAAATGTAGCTGGGCGGTGGCGCATCTTCAGCACACTCCGTACAAAGCTTTCGCACCAAACGCTGTGCCTGAACGCCTTGAATACTGGCAGCGGTAAGATAGGGTTCCACACCTATATCGGCCAATCGCGGAAAAACCGAGCAGGCGTCATTAGTATGCAGTGTCGACAAGACTAAGTGGCCAGTGAGCGAGCTTTGAATGGCAATGTCTGCGGTCTCTTTATCGCGTATTTCACCTACCATGATAATGTCAGGGTCTTGACGTAAAAACGTCCGCAGCGCTTTTGCGAAGGTATAGCCAATGTCGGCGCGTGCCTGTACTTGAATAATCCCGTCGAGTTGATATTCAACCGGATCTTCGACCGTCAGTATCTTTTCTTCGCCGGTTTTTATGTCGGCTAATAGTCCATAAAGCGTGGTCGATTTACCCGACCCTGTGGGCCCGGTAACAAGAATAATACCGTTGCTGAGCTCTCCCCATTCTTTAATGAGCTTAAGGTGGTCGTCTTCAAATCCTAATGCTGCCAGCTTGAGTTCATCACGTTGCTTGGGCAATAAACGCATGACGATAGATTCTCCGCGCACATCAGGTGCCGTAGATACACGTACATCGTACTCTTTCTTTCCAGCTCTAGTAGTGAATCGGCCATCCTGAGGCAGACGCCTCTCTGCAATATCGAGTTGTGAAAGTAATTTTATTCTAGACGCGATAGCAGGGAAACGAGAAGAGGGCTGTTGCATGAACTCAACCAGTTTTCCGTCTACCCTAAACCTGACCACCATATTTTTTTCACCCGCTTCAATATGGATGTCTGAGGCTTCTGCGAAAATTGCACGTTCAACAATACTGTTCACTAAGTTGATAACCGGTGCTTCTTCAGCAAGGGCCGCAATATCGGTGGTATGCGTGCCGAAGAGTTCTGATACAGCGCGTTCGCGGCTAATATCGTCCTCCACGGTTACTGCCATTGCTGGTGTAAGTAACCTCAGTTCTATTTCGTATGACTCAGTGCCAACTAATACAACGCTCAAATCACTCGGCTTTTTAAGATAGCCAGTAAATAATATAAGTGTTCTATTGTCTTTTATAACTGGAAAGATATGGTTGGTTACACACCAATCGGCATTCAGTTCTAGGGTGTCTAGCGCTTGAATTACGTCTGACGCTAACGGGCACGCACTTACTTTATCTACTAGAGGCCAATTCAATACATGGGCAATGCTCTCGTACAGGGTATCGTCGCCGATGAGTCCCATTCGTGAAATGGCTGCAATAGCGTTTAATGACATCTCTTGGGCTGAGCTCTTTACAAATTCTGCTTGGCTCTCGTCAAGATGCCCGCGCGTGAGAAGTTCGGTGACAACACGCTCTTCTATATTCCCTTTTACGCTAGATTCAATAAACGTTGATATTGTAAGTGACAAAGCTGTTCCTGCAACGAAGATAAAGTAAGGCGTCGAAAAATTACGTTAAACAAGTTAACATGTTACGTTATATTAAACGAAAGTTTTATTTGGTTACGGACACCGATACATATGGCATCTCTTTTAAGTCGCTTTCCTGATAAATTTGACCGAGTATTAGATCACCTCGACTCAATTTTTTGGGATGAGCAACTGCAAACCGATCATCAAACGCCTGCATTCTATGTGTATAAGTCTTACCCTTCAAGCGTTAGTGGCAAGCGGTTGGAAAGTTGGATAAAACTTCAAGAGAAAGCGTTGTCGCCGTATAAAAGTGGCAAGTGCTATTCTATTGCACTTAAAAAAGGCGTGGCATTTTGGTTTGCTAAAAGTGAATTTAACGGGGCGCCCGAGTCGTCGCGCCAACGCGCCTTAAGTGATGGCACATGGTTTGTCAAAGGTAAGTCGCTAGCTTATCGTCAAACGTGGCAAGATGGCATAATGCTTAACTGCGAGTTACTTGCTTTAGCTACTTTGCCTGAGGATAGCGTAGCGATAGGTGAACTAGAACGCAAAAGTTCTTGGGCACAGTCAAGACAAATAGACGAATTCATAAGACAGCCAATTTTCGGCTTCACCATTGTAGGTGTTGCCGCTCTGTTTGTTGCAGTGTGGTTGTCCACTGCATATTTTGCACAATTTGTGGGGGAACAGCGCTTAGCTTCAACCATGAGCGAGCTAGATGACGCGCTTGGGGAGACGCTTTTGGAGCGTGAGCGCTACCAGCGGAACTTGCAGAGTGAACAGGGGTTATCTGAATGGCGAAATCAATTTGGTCATCTTCCAGATACGCTTGCAGCGGTTATCACTATTGTGGAAAAACAGACGCCATGGAAAGCAGGTAAAATTCGCTGGCAAAGTGGGCTTCTCAAGGTCACGTTATTTTCTCAAGAGCTGGATATAACAGCACTGGTAAAGGATTTAGAGGATACCGCACTGTTTAAAAGCGTATCGGTAAGGCCACAAGAAAAAGCGTATTTGTGGTCATTAGAGGTTGAAGTTAATGATTGATGCATTTAAACAAAGTGCCGCATGGGCGGAGTTTTCTTCCAATATTCGTCTTCAATGGATGCTTGTAGCTATTGCTGCAATTCTGTTAATAAGTGGCACGAAAACTTTGTTCGATACGCTGTCAGAAAATAGGTCTGACGCAATGCGCACCCATCAAATGATTGAAAAAATGGTGGCGGCCGCCAGCAATCCGGTGTCAGAAGAGGCGATGGCAAATGCGGCAAATAAAGTTGAACGGTTTTATGCGCAAATTCCGAAAGTGGAAAGTGCGAGTATTGCAGAGGCCGAGGCGTTTTCGGCAGCGTCAAAAATTATCAACACGACCATAGCGAGGCCTCGTTCTAAATTAGTTGGAACTGAAACGCTCAGAATTAGCAACAAAACATTTTGGCAGGTTCGCATTCAAATAGATGGTGGGTTACACGAACTAAACTTAATTCCTTTGCTTGCTTTTTTCGATAAGAAAAACTTGCAAATTAGACTCAATAGCTTAGATTTCCAGCCTGATACAAGAGGGAACGTTACGTTAGTTGTTGATTATCTTTATATGCAAGGGAAAGTGTAAATGTCTAAATTGTTGTATCTAGTAGGCGCAGTGGTTGTCTTACTAATTACATTATCCTTTCTTTCTCATCGACTTCCGCCCACAACCGAAGTTGCCCTTATATCAACGGAAGCGGTCGTTGAGGAAAAAACCGAATCAACGCAAGACTGGCAGGCCGTGTTAAAGTCAGTACCGTCTTATTTCAAAACGCCTGATGACAACAAAGCTGAAAATACGAAGAATGAGCCAAAACGCATGCCAACCGAGGCAAGGCTGATTGCGGTAGTAAATTTAGATAATGTATCTGAAGCAGCAGGTGTTTTTGTTTTGCCAGGTGAAGTCGAGCCTAAAATGTTTAAGGCCGGTGAAACGTGGCTTGCGCCTTGGGAGATAAGTAGCGTCAACGCTAACTTTGTTACTTGGGTAAATACTGAAGATAATACTGAAGTCAAGCAAAGGCTTTTTTAAAAAAACGATCAATGAATTCTATTATGCAGACTAAAACTACAATTTTCAGGCGCTCTCTTTTATTCACGTCTATGCTTGCATTGCTCAGTGGGTGCGCCAGCCTTTCTGATCTCTCTTCGAAAGGCCCCGCTTACAAGCTGTCAAAAAATGATGAAGAGACGTTTAATACACCGCTGCGCCCTCCTAAACCTCTGTCAGAAGTGTCTTCTCAAGTGACGACTGGCGATGACGATGAAATTGCTACGTCTATGCAAATAATTCAGCCACCCAAGGTGCCTGTAAAACAAGCGTCTAGAGAAGCTGAGTCGATGTTTGTACCTCAGCTTGAAGATACAAAGGTAGAACGACAGTCTTATAATAACATGCCAGTCACTTCGTTTATAAACGAGGTCTACGGCAATCAATTGGGCCTAAACTTTGTTATCCAGCCTACGCTCAAGCAAGTAAAGGACTTAATAACACTTCGCGTTGCTGACCCCTTAAGTCAGAAAGACTTTTACGCGCTCGTTACCAGAACATTAGAAGATTATGGCATTACCACGTTTGAAAACGATGGTGTCCTGGTTTTTGACTACTCAGTATCTGTAGCTGAAGGGCTTCCATTGCTAGCGACCGGAGAGACACTGCCGGAAATCCCCGTAGGTAATCGACCTATTTTTCAGATCTATCCGCTTAAATATGTTAAGCCAACCCAAGTTCGCTCAACAATTTATCAGATGTTCCCTAAAAGTGACTTGTCTATTGCCGAAGATGTGCAGCGCAATGCCATAACGTTACGTGGCAAATTGAACTTGGTAAGGCAAGCTGTTGAAGCCATTAAAGTGCTAGACAGACCTTCTTTAACCGATATGCACAGCGTTATACTGCGTCCGAACGTGAATTCGGCCTCTGAGTTGTCTAATCAGTTGGAAGAGATTTTAAAAACAGAAGGCCTTAATGTCGGAAGAGCTAATTCTTCAACGCCTGTGCGTTTCTTGCCGCTAAATGCGAGCGAACAGCTCATCGTTTTCAGTGCATCGTTAGATGTATTGGACTACATCGTGGAGTGGGCGGAAAAACTTGAAGTACAGCGCCAAACGGGACTGGAGAATGGGTTATTTAGTTACCAAGTCAAGAGTACTCAAGCATCGCACATTGTAGAAATTCTTAACCAATTTGGCACAGGCATAGCGCTGACCGCAGATGGACAAGCATCTAGCGCCGCGCTTAATAAATTCGCTGTAGATGAGCAGCTCAACACAATACTATTTAGCGGTAGCGGCAAAGCGTGGGCGACGGCGTTAGATTTAATTAAAAAGCTTGATAAGCCTGCGCCAGCGGTGATGATAGAAGTCATTTTGGCTGAGGTGAGTTTAAATGAGTCTGACGAGTCTGCGATTGAGTGGTTCAGACGTAATACAGTAGGCGCATACGAAATTATTACTTCTACTGAAGGTTTAGACGTTGTATCAGGGGGCGGTCTCAGCCTTTCGCTTTCAAGAGGAGCACAAACTCGCGCGGCAGTGAACTTTCTGTATAAGAACAGCCGCACGACCATTCGTTCTCGTCCACGGATAATGGTAAAAAGTGGTCAAAGTGCCTCTATTGATGTGGGAGACAGAGTACCTATTATTACATCGAATGTGCAAAGCACGAATTCTTCCGATGCGCAGGTGGTTCAACAGGTTTCCTATCAAGAAACCGGAGTGCTACTTGATATAAAACCGACTGTTCATGCTACTGGGTTTGTAGATATAGAAGTATCTCAAGAGTTAAGTGAAGCAGTGAGTACAGAGTCGAGCACGATAAATTCACCCACGATAAGAACAAGAAGTTTAGATACCGTGCTTACATTGCGAGATGGCGGCTCTGTTCTTATTGGCGGGCTTATTCGTTCTACTGATGCTGAAGGTGAAACCGGTGTGCCTATTTTAGGAAAACTGCCGGGCATTGGTAAGCTATTCAGGGGCGATAATTCGGAAAACAACAGAACTGAATTAATGATAATGATCATTCCTTACATTCTAAATTCGCCACAAGAGGCAGAAACACTAAGTGATGATCTACAGAAAGCGCGATTTAAATCAATAATGGAAGAATAAATCGCTTTTTCTTGTTGAAGAATGTGCGGGCTAAGTATGGCCCGCTTGTGTAAGTTAGTTATTTGAAGAAGGTACAACGTGGTAAAAGGAACGTTTACTAAGTTTTTTTGGGTATTTCTTGTTTTATCTTTATTAAGTTACTTAGCTTATTCAACTAGCTTTAATGTACCATTTTACTTAGATGATTTTGGAAGCATTGTTAATAATGCTAATTTGCACGACGCATCCTTTTCATCGTTGTTTTCTGCCTATGGTTTAAGAACGATAGGCTATGTGTCGTTTTGGGCGGATTTTTCGCTTTATAAGCTATCGCCAGTAGGCTACCACCTTACCAATCTGATTATCCATGTATTCAACGGCGCATTGGTGTTTGTTCTACTACGCAAGTTGATAAACATTGCCAAAACAGACGTTTCTGACAAAACTGCGCTTTATGTATCTGTTGTTGGTGCATTACTTTTTCTGCTTCATCCATTGCATACACAAGCAGTAACCTACATTGTTCAAAGATTGGCGTCATTGGTGGCGTTCTTTTATCTACTTAGTATGTGCTGCTTCATTTTCGCGAGAACCGCTTCCCAGTTGAGGACGCGTTTTGTGTTGTTTTCATTGGCGTTGATTGCGGCGATATGTGCATTACTCACCAAGCAAAATGCAGTTACGCTTCCATTTGCTTTGCTTCTTTTGGAGTGGATATTTTTCAATAGAAAAGTGGTTAATAAACTTTTCATTGCTGTATGTGTGCTGCTTATCGCTATCGTTCCTGTTTATCTTGTCTTCCCTGATGACGTTGCATATATAGCAAGTAGCATCGATACCATGACGCGAGAGACAACAGGGATATCGCGCTGGGATTATTTTTGTACCCAGCTTTATGTTCTGTGGATTTATATCGGAAAGTTCTTTTGGCCGGCATCTTTGCATTTAGACTATGGGGATAGTGTTAGCAATCTTGCCAAAAGCGCCATCGCTCTGGCGGCATTGGCGCATGCGTGCACGTTGACACTTGCCTTATATTTACGCAGAAAACTACCGTTAATTTCCTTCGGCATTTTGTTTTTCTATGTCGCCCACTTAGTAGAGTCGTCCGTTATACCTATTAGAGATTTGGTATTTGAGCATCGAAGCTATTTGCCCGACGTAGGACTAATCCTAGCCCTTTGTGCGCTCAGCCTTATTTTTATAAAGTTTGTCAAAACCAGGGGAGCACACATTGTTGTTGCAACAAGCGTCTGCGCTGTATTGGCCCTGTTGGGATATTTAACGTATGAGCGCAACAATCAGTGGAGCAATCCTGAACAATTTTATGAAAACGAACTAGCACACAACCCCACTAATGTTCGAACTATACACAATTACGCTGAATATGTTGGTAGACAAGGCGATTTAGAAAAAGCTGAGCAGCTTATTAAAAAAATGTATGAAGTGTCTGGCGGAAAGTTAGATGGTGCTATGGTAAACACGCATATTGTTCTGCTTATGTCGCAGGGCAAGTATCGTGATGCAGTAGGGTTAGCACGCAGGCTACTTGAGCAGGATACATTGCACCCAAGAACCCGTGTTTACGTGCTGTCCAACGTTGGTATTGTCTATACCAGGCTGGGTAGATATGCATCTGCGGATAAATACTTTAGAGAAGCATACCCTAGTGGAGAAATGACGGTAAAAGGTTTAACTGCTTATGCTTTTTCACTAATTAAAAACGGTTATCCATTGCGGGCGTTAAAAGTGATTGACGACA
This sequence comes from Alteromonas sp. V450, assembly GCF_001885075.1. Taxonomy (NCBI): domain Bacteria; kingdom Pseudomonadati; phylum Pseudomonadota; class Gammaproteobacteria; order Alteromonadales; family Alteromonadaceae; genus Alteromonas; species Alteromonas sp. V450. The sequence goes on along the minus strand of NZ_MODU01000004.1, from coordinate 2,733,184 downwards.
TTAAAAGACTTCAACCAAACGATAAAAAAATAGAAGCGCTGACGAAAATGGCAACAGGGTTACAGGCTGACGCGATTGCAGACGATGAAAGCCAAGAATCAACACCTCCATTGCTTAATTAATAAAACGGTGACACAGTGTTAACTAGCTTTTTGAATAAGTTCGTAAAGTCGAAAGTATATTTCACCATTGAAACAGGCCAGCAAGGTTTCACAGACCAAATGATGCAGCTGTCTGCTTTTTATAAACTAGGAAGAGCAGCTGGCTTTGAGTATCACCACACTCGATTCGTTTCAACAAGAAGCAATCCGTTGGTGACCTCAGAAAAAGAAGCGTACGGCGATATATATGATTTTTTGGGAATTACCGACTACTTTTCTGGTTTTAATCGCGGCGAGTTCGAGCCTGACGATGTATTTGAAGTCAACCTGAGTGATGCCATAGTAGAACGTGAAAATATTCAAAATTTCAAGGCGCTGGTGCAGTACGTGCAAAAGTCGGTCGCGAATGCTTTAAAAGAAAAGGAAAGCGACGCGCCTAAACTTTTCATTCTTAGACTCGAGCGCGCCAGACCCGCCCCAGGGAAAGGTAAAAGGCAGTTTTTTTCCCTTATCAATGCGTCAAGCAAAGCCAACAAATTTTCTATTGGGTTTAAAGAAATTTATAACCAGCACCGCGCAAAAAAGCCTTTTATTAATAACCTTAATTTCGACAAAACAAATGTATTAATCCATATTAGGCAGGGCGACACGGCTGTTGTTAAGACGCCTTGGAACGCTTACATACCCGTCGATAAAAGGCGACCTGATTATTTAACAGAAAATCATCGTTTAGAAGATATTACAGAACGATATTTTGATAAGTTCGTAGACTCAATTTTTACCCCCGAGGATTATTATACGTTTTGGACGTCGCTAGCGCCGTATATTCAAAACGACATTCAACTAAAAGTATTTTCTGACGGTTACCAAAGAGCCATCGACGCTATCCTTAATGGGGGGCGTTTACTGCCGTTGACGGAAGAACAGAAACACGAATTGACGGTGCAAAAGAGTAATATAGATAGCGATACTTTTCAGTGTTTCCATCGTTTAGCCTACGCGGAATGCGCTGTCGGCGAATCCGCTCATTCGCTTTACCAATTAGTTGATAGTGCGTTAAGAACCGATATCATTATTACTGCTGCACAACAACGTATGTTGCCAAAGTTGATTGCGAACTATGTGCCCAAGGGTAAGCCGTACGTGATTGTGCTTTACCGAAACGTAATGCCTGATTACTCAGATATAACAGGTGCAGATACCAGCCGATTTATTTACGTTAATATTGATAAACCTGACTTCCAGAATATCGTAGCGCGTTTGAAGGAAACCTAACCTAATATTGGAAACAGTCCTTTTCATTAAGTTGCTGTTCCCATACCATTAACCCATTGTCCGTTGTTCGTAAAATGCTATGCCTTCATTACAAAGATACAGTACCTTCGGTCTTTTTGCGTCGTGTAATTCAATCCAGCCTTTTTCTGATGTAGCTTCATTTCTACATTATTATCAACAAAGTTCAATCGTTTATATTTTAGGCGGTGGAAGCAACTCTGTATTTACGCAAGACTTTGATGGCACCGTATTGGTTAACGAGATAAAGGGCATAAGCCACTTCGATACTGAAAGTCATCATTACTTGCGAGTAGGTGCAGGTGAAAACTGGCACGACTTTGTAACTTTGTGTATGAAAGAGAAGTGGTATGGGTTTGAGAACCTCGCATTAATACCTGGTTCAGTAGGGGCTTGCCCCATTCAAAATATTGGTGCGTACGGCCGAGAAGTGAACGCATTAATCGATAAAGTAGAGTGCGTATTTCTTGAAACCGGTGAACAGGTTCTTCTAAGCAATAAAGATTGTCAATTTGGCTACAGAGACAGTGTTTTTAAACATGCATTAGCTAATAAAGTGCTGATCACTCATGTAAACTTTAAATTGCCTAAGCACTATGAACTTGAAACCAGCTATGGCGAGCTTGCGTCACTTTCCGACCCTACACCAGAAAAGATATATAATAAGGTGATAGAAATAAGAAAGAGTAAGCTTCCCGACCCGAGTGAACTTGGTAATGCGGGCAGCTTTTTCAAGAACCCAGTCGTTTCAACTACAGTGTATCAAGCTATTGCACAAGAATATGATGCGGTACCACATTTTGTTGTGAGAGAAAACGATGAGCGCACGAATGCGGGAAGTAAATTAGAACAAATAAAAATTCCTGCCGCGTGGCTAATCGACCAAGCTGGTTTTAAAGGCAAGACTTTGAATAAAGTACGGTGCCACCCTACACAGCCATTAGTGCTTACTAACCTAGGTGGTGCCACCGGAGGTGATGTAATAACCATGGCAAAAGATATCATAGCAAGCGTACAGGAAAAGTTTGGCATACAGCTTGAACCAGAGGTACGTATATTAGGAAGCAAAGGACTTATTTCGCTATGAGACAAGCATCAAAAGCTATAAGAAAACATATACTCGCTTTGTTGTCTGACGGTCAGTTTCATTCAGGCGAAATTATTGCTCAGCAGGTGGGGCTTTCGCGTACCGCCGTTGCAGGCCACATATCCCAACTTGCCGATTGGGGGCTAGATGTATTTAAAGTAAAAGGTAAAGGCTACCGGTTAGAGCGAGGGTTTCCATTGTTAAGTGCCGACAGTATTAAAAAGCATCTTGGTAATACACGACGGGCGGTTATAGATGTAGAGTCTGTTCTGCCTTCTACTAATACAGAGATGAAGAAACGTATTGCGAGCAAGCGTGAAGATCTTGAAAACGGCGATGTTGTTTTCGCTGAAATTCAGACCGATGGCCGCGGCCGACATGGTCGTACATGGCTTGCACCGGTAGGTGGCAGTTTAACGTTTTCTATGTATTGGTCTTTTCCCGACGGTTATCAAAGCATGGCGGGGCTTTCTTTATTAGTAGGCTTGGCTGTTTGCGATGCACTTAAAGAATTTGGTGTAGAAGATGCTGAACTTAAATGGCCTAATGATATTTATTTGCAAGGTAAAAAGCTTGCGGGTGTACTTATTGAGGTAGAAGGGCAAATAGGCGCAACTGCACATAGTGTTATTGGTATAGGGTTAAATGTTTGTGTGCCCGATAATCAATACGATGTTGGCCAGCCGCATAGCGATCTCGCGTCTTATTTAGGCACCATTCCAGATAGAAATGCATTAGCGGCAGAAATTATTAAATCGCTATGGTCCTATTTACCGAAATTTACCCAACAAGGGTTCGGACCATTCACTGCATATTGGGAAGCGCTCGACTTATATGCCGATAAACGCATTGTTTTGCAAATGGGTGAGAAACGTTTTTCCGGAATCGATAGGGGAGTGGACGCTAGCGGCGCGCTTCTTGTTGAAACGCAAGACGGTATTACGCGATTCCACGGTGGTGAAGTTAGCCTTAGAGGCAATTAACTTTTTATTTTTGTTTTACTTTATAGCTGAGCTACGAAGATTTGCGCCATTGTTATTATAAAAGTACTTCGTAGTTCATCTTTGTGATTTTTAATAAGCATTTTATCCGTTCGTTTTACGCATTGCTTTGCGATTGAAACCAAAAATATGAACAACATTGAAGAAAGCCACGTCATATTAGTGGATATCGGTAACACCCGAATAAAATATTCTCTGCTTTCTCATGCAGAAGAAGAGCCCAATGCATGTGAAAATGCCAATTCTCTTTTCTCTTTTATCGATTCTCAGAAAAAAATTTCCCATTTATATATAGCTTCTGTGAGAAACCAGGAGCTGGTTGATGAAATATCCACCATGTGCAATGAGCGGAATATTATTTTTGTAGAAAAGCACACAGAGAAAGAAGCCTTCGGCATAAAAAATAGTTACGCGAATGTTCAAAAAATGGGCGTAGATAGATGGCTTGCCATGGTCTGCGCTGCAGAAAAGTCAAAAAAAGCATTTTTTGTTATGGATGTGGGTACGGCAATAACGGTGGATTTTGTTGTAGATGGTCAACATTTAGGCGGTTGGATCGTGCCTGGTTTTCAAGTAATGCGTAATGCTTTGGTTGCTTCAACTAAAAAAGTGTTCGCGAATGATGAAATTCCGACCACCTTTGGCGTAGGCACCGACACAGAAGATTGTGTGGCAACAGGGTGCCATGCTGCCCTATATGGTGTTTATTTGAGCGCGGTTGATTACATATCAAGCAAACAAACCGAATTTGACATAATTTTAGGGGGTGGAGACAAAAAAGTGTTTGCATTCTTAAAATCTGCTGATAACATGCGCCTCGCTCATTTGGTGATGCAGGGTCTTGCCCGCTACGCTCGACGTGAACTTTTACAGCAAACATCGACGTAAGTTTTTGATTAGTTGAAAAATTGGTCAAAAAAGAAAATTGAAAAATTTTCAAAAAGACACTTGCACAGAGTTAAACAATACTCTAGAATGCGCACCCACTTGATGTAGTGCCGACTTAGCTCAGTTGGTAGAGCAACTGACTTGTAATCAGTAGGTCGCCAGTTCGATTCCGGCAGTCGGCACCATCAATCTGGAGGGGTACCCAAGCGGTCAACGGGAGCAGACTGTAAATCTGCCGGCTCAGCCTTCGCAGGTTCGAATCCTGCCCCCTCCACCACTTTCTCTATGAGGTGGCCAGAGAATTAGGATTTGCGGGCATCGTATAATGGCTATTACCTCAGCCTTCCAAGCTGATGATGCGGGTTCGATTCCCGCTGCCCGCTCCAAATCAGTGCTGATATAGCTCAGTTGGTAGAGCGCACCCTTGGTAAGGGTGAGGTCGGCAGTTCAAATCTGCCTATCAGCACCAGTTTATTTCTCCCCAGCTCATGTAAAATTTCTAAATTTTTTAATGTAACTTTGCTGGGATAATAGAAATGGCAAAAGAAAAGTTTGAACGTACGAAACCCCACGTAAACGTGGGTACAATCGGCCACGTTGACCACGGTAAAACTACCCTAACTGCAGCTATCACTACAGTTCTTTCTAAAACTTACGGCGGTAACGCACAGGCTTTCGATCAAATCGATAACGCGCCTGAAGAGAAAGCTCGTGGTATCACCATTTCTACTTCACACGTAGAATACGATACTCCTACTCGTCACTACGCACACGTAGACTGCCCAGGACACGCTGATTACGTTAAAAACATGATCACTGGTGCTGCTCAGATGGACGGTGGTATCCTAGTAGTTGCTGCGACTGATGGTCCTATGCCTCAGACTCGTGAGCACATCCTACTTGGCCGTCAGGTTGGTATTCCTTACATCATCGTATTCATGAACAAGTGTGACATGGTTGACGATGAAGAGCTTCTAGAGCTAGTAGAAATGGAAGTTCGTGAACTTCTTAACGAATACGAATTCCCAGGTGATGACCTACCAGTTATCCAAGGTTCAGCTCTTAAAGCGCTTGAAGGCGACGCAGAGTGGGAAAAGAAAATCATCGAGCTTGGTGAAGCGCTTGATTCATACATCCCAGAGCCAGAGCGTGCAATCGACAAGCCGTTCATTCTTCCAATCGAAGACGTATTCTCAATCTCAGGCCGTGGTACTGTTGTAACAGGTCGTGTTGAGCAAGGTATCATCAAGGTTGGTGAAGAAGTAGAAATCGTAGGTATCAAAGACACTACTAAGACTACTTGTACTGGTGTTGAGATGTTCCGTAAGCTTCTTGACGAAGGCCGCGCGGGTGAGAACGTTGGTGTTCTTCTACGTGGTACTAAGCGTGACGAAGTTGAGCGTGGTCAAGTACTAGCTAAGCCTGGTTCAATCACGCCACACGTTAACTTCGAAGCAGAAGTATACGTACTATCTAAAGATGAAGGTGGCCGTCATACTCCATTCTTCAAAGGCTACCGTCCACAGTTCTACTTCCGTACAACTGACGTAACTGGTGCTGTAGAGCTTCCAGAAGGCGTAGAAATGGTAATGCCTGGTGACAACCTTAAATTCAAAGTTGAGCTAATTGCTCCGATCGCGATGGAAGAAGGTCTTCGTTTCGCAATCCGTGAAGGTGGTCGTACAGTAGGTGCTGGTGTTGTATCTAAGATCCTAGACTAATCTAGACTTAGCAACATAAGGTACAAAAAAGCGCACTTAGGTGCGCTTTTTTTATGCCTTCATTTTGGGGGGGCGCTTATTCAATCTAGAACACGCCGTAAACCCATCCATGGGGGCTTCGCAGCTGCATCCATGCAGCTGAGAGTTCTAGATTGAATAAGCGCCACCCCTTTAGCATTTATTAAGCTTGGTGGGAGAGGAGGAAACACGCCCTAAACCCATCCCAGCTTTTAAGTAAGAGCTTCAACATCAACGCCATTCCTCCATTAGCCGCTTTCTTCAAGCTGTCTGCCTATAAACTGCGAATGTCACTTGCGATTGATTTTCTATAGTGTTGTTATACTGTAACAATTAATGGCTATCATGCCCGGCTTTATTGTTTAACGAGGTTTTCATGATTACACGACGCCAGTTCTTAGTGGGCTCTTTGGCATTTGGTGGCCTGGCTAGTAGTGCTTTCGGTAAGAAAATGAGTTTGGCGTCTATGCCAATTAGTGAAGGCTATGGTGCGTTAGTCACCGACCCTCAAAAGCTGCTCGATTTACCTAAAGGCTTTAGCTATAAGATTATATCTAGTCTTGGAGATAGCATGTCTGATGGTATGCATGTACCTGACAGAGCAGACGGTATGGGGTGTTTGCCTGTAGCAGGCAGTAGCGACAAAGTGGCGCTTATACGAAACCATGAGCTGCACCCCAAACATTTAAATGCTCAGCCACAGTCTATTCAAAAGCATACTAGCGAGTTGGCCTACGACAACTATCACAATGGAACTGCTTTACCTGGCGGTACCACAACAATGGTATATAACCTTACCACGCAAAAGGTTGAGCGAGAGTTTATTAGCCTTGTTGGAACGGTTAGAAATTGCTCGGGCGGTATTACGCCTTGGGGGACATGGCTAACATGCGAAGAGTCGGTAGATCGTCCCCATGGCCCTAACGGCGATGTAGTAAACAAAGATCATGGCTACATTTTTGAAGTACCTGCAAGCGCTGGCTCATTGATTGAAGCTAAACCGCTTAAAGCAATGGGTCGCTTTAACCATGAAGCGGCTTGCGTCGACCCTAAAACCGGTATTGTTTACCTCACAGAAGATCAGGGTGACAGTTTGCTTTATCGCTTCGTACCTAACGAGTACGCTAACTTGGCAGCTGGCGGTCAGTTAGAAGCCTTAGTCGTTAAAAATAACCCTCAATTCGATACACGTAACTGGTCTTCAAGCTCTATGCCAATATCAGAGTGGTTTGATGTAGAGTGGATAGCGTTAGACAATCCTGAAAGCCCGAACGATGACTTACGCGCTAGAGGATATGAGAAAGGTGCTGCTTTATTCGCTCGCGGTGAAGGTATACATTGGGGTGAAGATGAGCTTTATTTTTGCTGTACTAGTGGAGGCCAAAAGCAGCTCGGTCAGGTAATGAAACTTGTTCCTTCTGCTGATGGTAAACAAGACAAGCTTCAGCTGTTTTTAGAAAGTGAAGACAAGAACTTATATAATTTTGGCGATAACCTAACCGTATGTCCAAACGGTCATCTATTGGTGTGCGAAGACCAATATACCGACATTGTTGATAATCACTTACGCGGTGTTACACCAAATGGAGAAGTGTATAACTTTGCAAAGCTCCATGCGCAAACTGAACTTGCCGGCGCGTGTTTCTCGCCTGACGGCAATACACTTTTCGTGAATATTTACTCTCCAACGAAGACCTTAGCTATAACTGGGCCATGGCTTGAAGGTTAGAGATCAGAGGTTGGAGACCAGGTATTTAGGGTTATCTAGTAAACTGGCGTCATTTATTCTTATTGCTTTCAAATGGCGCCGTTACCCCGTAACTGTGCACAACAAATATCTATCAACCTTTCTTTCGTCACGTATCATTTATTCACCTTCATACTTTTTCTAGATTAGCGAGCATCTTTGTAATCTAATAATTTAATTATTTGAATCGTTTTAACCCGTTTTAATAGTTTTGTTTAATTAATGATAATGCTCTCAACTTAACAAGGAGAGCCAAATGAGCGAACTATTAAAAAAGCTAACAACGGCGAACAGCCACCGTGTTTCCTCCACAAAGAATCAACCAAATCGAACGCATTGCAATTACGCTGATAACTATTATGGCGACCAAGTTTGCGTAGAAGTCGAAGCCCCTAAACCTCGTACCAACCTTCATGTAGGAGTACAGCTGTGAGAACCTCAATGAAATCAACGTTAGCGAAATTTATCCTAGGCGGCGTAGCTGCCAGTATGCTTACCTTAGGCGTAAGCGCCGACACATTAACCCGTCAAAATGGTGCCCCCGTAGGCGATAACCAAAATTCGCAAACAGCAGGCCCATGGGGACCGGTTTTATTGCAAGACTCTCACCTTATTGAAAAGCTAGCGGCATTTGACCGAGAGCGTATTCCGGAGCGTGTTGTTCACGCCCGTGGTACAGGCGTTTATGGATATTATGAAAACCTGGTCGACCTTTCAGACGAAACATTGGCTGCGCCGTTTCAATCAGCGGGTAAAAAGACCGACGTTTTTGTTCGTTTTTCATCGGTAGTACATGGTCATCTGTCACCTGAGACGCTGCGCGACCCGCGTGGCTTTGCAGTGAAGTTTTACACCGAACAAGGTAACTGGGATCTCGTCGGTAACAACTTCCCGGTTTTCTTGATACCAATCCGTATAGATAATTACCCTCTCAGCGAGAGTTAAAATGTTCGTAATCGCGACGTGTTACCGAAGGTATAGTGGTTCTACATCAAGGTGACACAACAAAGAGTACGGACATTTTAAACTCGCCCTTCGGGAAGGTCTGGCAAGCTTCCTAGCTTCATTCTGGGAATTTGAAAGGGAACAGCCATTCCTGCATTCCCACGCTTTGCTAGGAAACTTGCCAGCGCCTTCTGAGTGGGCAATTATCTATTCGGATTGGTACTAGCGATGCAATCAAGTTCCCAGATATGGTGCATGCATTTAAACCATCGCCGGTAACGAATAAGCAAGAGCCTAAGCGCATTTTTGATTTCTTCTCGCACGTCCCAGAGTCAACGCACACGTTAACTATGCTTTTCTCTGACTACGGCACACCGGCAAGCTATCTAAATATGGATGGTTCAGGTGTACATGCTTTCAAGTTTGTTGATGACGAAGGTAATTACAAGTACGTGAAGTTCACATGGAAGTCGAACCAGCCAATTAAGAACTTCACCAATGAAGAAGCCATGAAAGTGCAGGGAACGGATATGCAGCCGCATACTACCGACATTTACACGCGAATTGGTGAAAATGGTGAAACAGCGTCTTGGGATCTTTATTTACAAGAGCTGGAGCCAGAGCAATTGGATGATTTTGAGTTTAACCCACTTGATACCACTAAGATTTGGCCTGAATCGCTTGTGCCGGCTAAAAAGATTGGTCGCTTAGTGCTTAATCGTGTACCAGATAACTTCTTTGAAGAAACTGAACAAGCGGCATTTGCACCGAGCAATCTAATTCCTGGTATTGAGCCGTCAGAAGACAGAATGCTTCAAGGTCGTTTGTTCTCATATGCTGATACACAGCGCTATCGCCTGGGTGTAAACGCGTACCGCATTCCAGTTAATGCGCCTAAAAATGCGGTTATCAACAACCATGAGCAACATGGTCAGCTACGCACAACTCGTACTAATCGCGATGTGAACTACCAGCCAAGCCGTCGTCTTGATCTTAACGAAGACCCAGCATTTCGTTATTCAAGCAAGCCGCTTGCAGGTATGACACAACAAATTCCGTTTTACAAAGAGCAAAACTTTAAGCAAGCGGGTGAGTTTTTCAGAAACCTAACTAAAGAAGGCCAGGAAAACTTAATTAGTAACCTAGGCGGAGCGTTAGCTTCGGTACCTGAAGAAGAAATTCGCGTCATTATCAGTGCGTATATGTACAACGCAGATAAGGACTACGGTGCAGGTGTAGCAAAATTAGCGAAAGCACCAATGTCTAAAGTTCGTCAAACGGCGAAAGACTTAATGGAACAGCAAGCTGCACGTGCCGCTAAAGCAAAGCAAGTTGCTGAAAGCCTAACCGCACTAATGCAATAAGCTAAGTAGCAATAGGCTTGGGAGTTACATCACAGTATTGAGTAACTCCCATTTTTCTCAAACCATTTTTCTATAACAATCTTTCTGGAACAGCTTTACTGAAAACAGTTTAGTAGTAACCAAATTTAGATATATAAGTAAGGGGGCACAATGTCTTTCTTAAAGCAAACACTTACGGCAGTATTGTTCGTCGTTGCCACCTTCACTAGTTTTTATACTGGTGCCGCAACCGACGCAACCACTCACGCTAATACACAACAAAGTTCAATTAGACCTGATACAGAGACCTTAAAAGCACGCTATTTTGATGCAGCGCGAGAAGGCGATAGCGCCATGCTAGATGCATTTTATCAAGCCGGCCTAGATGTAAATGTAGCCGATGAAAAAGGCTACACCGCACTTATTCTTGCGGCGTACCATGGGCATACCGACACCGTGAACTTTCTTATCAGCGAAGCTAATGCCAACCCATGTCAAGAAGACAACCGCGGAAACACCGCACTCATGGGGGCCATATTTAAAGGTCACGTTAGTGTAGCTAAGCGACTGGTTTTTGCTGATTGCGATATAGATGAAGAAAACGAGCAAGGCCAAACGGCGTTGATGTTTGCAAGCCTTTTCGATAGACAAGAAATTATCAATACGCTTATCGATAAAGGTGCAGATCCGAAGCATGTCGATAAATCAGGTAATACCGTAGCAGATATTGCGCTTTCTCAAGGCAACTACGGGTTAGCCACACGGCTAACCACAGAATCTCAATAAAGATCGCTGAATAAACGATGGCACCTCGAGGCTCTTAATACCCGCAATTTTTTTCCAAACCTTTTCTAGGTGCATTCACCTATATCTTTCGTCATTCTAAAGGGTATTATTTGACGTAAATGCACTAAAAATAAAGACTTATAAAGCTACGCATTAAAGACAAGACGTAGACAAACGCGAGCAAATTAGTGGTTGTCGAATAAAAGCTTTGTCGCCTTCACAGCGTAAAGAGTAAAGAAGGTCGCTGCTGTTACGTTTTTTTCAACGATGGTCCCAACAACGACACTCACTAAGCCAAAAACAATGAGTTCGTTCCTTCCAGCCATTTACCGTTTCTTATTTGGTTGGTTTTATAGCCCCTGCACTGCAGGGGCTTTTTTCTTTTTAACATTCTGATTCATATGCTTTTTTTTAATTGTTTTTCGAATAGGGGGAACCCCCCATGGTTTTGTTTGGCTGGTTAATAAATACTCAAGTGGTACTCAAAGAGAGGTGTATTATGAAGTTCCTTAATAACAAAACAATTTTATCAGTCGCTGTGGCATTGTCTTTACCCGCAAGCATGGCGAATGCAAAAACATTTGATCAAACGCTAGCAGATGCGTTAGCGGCATCACCATTAGAACTACAACAAGTAATTGTTACTTTCGAGGGCAAAGGACCTGCAACTGCTGAGCAAATTTCAGCACTGGAAGCGCTAGGTATTACTGGCGGTGTTAGCTTACGAAATGTACCGATTGTTGGTGTGCTGGCTAACAAAGCGCAGGTTGAGGCGCTATATCAGCGTGACGACATAGTATCAGTATGGAACAACGACGAGCTAGTGTTAGAAAACCATGAATCAACACAAATAACAGGTGTTCAAGCGCTTCAAGCTGACCGTGATATTCGCATTAACGGTATGCCAGTTTCGGGCAAAGGAATTGGCGTTGTGGTAAATGACTCAGGCGTTGACGGCACGCATGGCGACTTGGCGTTTCCAAATCACGTAGTGCAAAACGTTCTAGCTCAAGTTAACTTAGCCAGCTACAGTGGTATCTTGCCAATAACTTACCAGGAAAACGTGTCGAATACCGATATTCTAGGTGGCCACGGTACTCACGTTGCAGGCACTGTGGGCGGCAACGGTTCAAGAAGTAGCGGTCTACACGCTGGTGTAGCACCAGGTGCAGATATTATCGGTTACGGCTCTGGTGCAGGTCTATTCATTCTCGACACAATAGGCGGGTTTGATTACGCCTTGACTCATCAGTTTACATACAATATTCGTGTTATCTCAAATTCATTTGGCAGCACAGGCGATGTGGGTACAGAGTTTAACCCAGATGACCCAACAAACGTTGTGACTAAAGCATTAGCTGATAACGGTATTATCACTGTGTTCTCGGCAGGTAACTCAGGCCCTGGTGAATCAACCATCACAGGTAATTTCAAAAAGGCGCCATGGGTAATTACCGTTGCGGCCGGCAATAAACAAGGTGGCCTTGCCGACTTTAGTTCTCGTGGCGTAGATGGTAAAGGCGGCGAAGTAACTGTTGACGGTGAAGTTTTTACATGGGAAGACCGTCCTACGGTTACTGCTCCTGGCGTAGATGTTATTTCTGCTAGAGCCTCGCTATCAAGTTTGGGCGGGCTAAGCGCTGCTGATGATGCGGACATGATTGAACCTCAGCACTTGCCTTACTACACCGTGTCAAGCGGCACTTCAATGGCGGCGCCTCATGTATCTGGTATTGTTGCGCTGATGTTAGAAGCAAACCCTGAACTACAGTGGAATGATGTAAAACGTATCTTGCAAGAAACTGCAACCCCTATGGCAGGAATGGACGAGTGGGAAGTGGGCGCCGGTTATGTTAACGCTTATGCAGCGGTAACGGCGGTACTTGAAGGTGAAGAGGTCTTTGGTGATACGGTTAAGAAAAACCGTGAGTTTAACGCGTTTGCCAACGTGGTTGAAGGCGACAGCTTCACCAGAACGGTAACGTATTTGCCTGTGGGTGATGCGCCAGCAGAAACGTTCGAAGTAGGCAAAGATGTCTCGATGGTTGTAGCGAGTGCGTCAATTGAAAACGCAACCGCTTTCGTACTGGAAGACCCGTTTGGTAATCGTTATGGTTCAGGAATAGGTTTGCCCGTATTGGGTTCAGCCGTAGGCACAGCAGCAAGGGGAGTTCCAGGTACGTGGAAAGTATACAGCCGCGGAATCGGAAGTGTTAGTGGTCTGCCTTTAGATCCGCTAGGTATAACTAACGGTATTGGATTGCCTGGCACCAACGAAGTTAATATTCGTTTGGTTGAAACAGCGGGCTTTTCTGGCTTAGACGATATTGCTAACCACCCTGCAAAACCGTTCATCGAATATGTTGTGGCACGCGAGCTAATGGACGGTAAAGAAAATGGTTTCGAGCCTGATGCGCCACTAACACGTGTTGACTTGGCAGATACGCTTGCACTAAGTGCAAACCTACGTCAAACCAACGATGGCAACACCATTAACTACGTAGATGTTGATTCAACGTTCTCTGCGGCAATTAATTCAGCGACAGCGACAGGTGCAGTACTTAGCGACTTAGAAATGTCGAACCAGCCGGTTATGTTAGCGAATGGCGACTTCTTCGGCAGTGACATGCAAGTTACAAAAGAAGAAATGGCATATTCAATGGTTCAAGCGCTAGGCTTACAAGCTGAAGCAAAAAGCTTTAATGCTGAAAAAGTTGTAGCAGTGGTATTTGGCGAAGCGATTGAGGTAGAAGATACCAATGCGATTGCACCAGAGTACAGAGGCTACGTGCAGCAAGCCCTTGCGCTAGGATTGATGTCAGTGAACGTTGTTGTAGAGCAAGGTCCATTCGACCTACAGCCATCGTTCAAAGCGTTCTTCAATCCTCAAAACGGTATGACACGTGGCGAGGCAGCGTTCACGCTAATGAATTACGCGGAACTAAACTAATAAAAAGGGAAGGTCTGATACCTTCCCCGAACAAACAAAAAAAGTAAGGGGAGTTTCATTAGAAACTCCCCTTTTTTGTTCAACTGTGAAAAATCCTTGTAGATTACTCCAGTAATCCAGCCTTGCCAGCCATTCGAATAAGCTCGGCAGAACTACTTAAGTTAAGCTTTTTGTATATATTACTGCGATGGTTTTCTGCGGTTTTAAGGCTCATGTCTAAAAGCTCCGCAATTTTTCTACTGGTATTACCGGCAGCAACAAGAAAAAATACTTCTCGTTCTCTTCTTGTAAGCACACTTACTGGAGAAAGGTGTTTTTGGGTTGTTGATTTTCCAGGCTGTGTTATCTCATCTGGAAAACACGTTTTTCCAGCGGCCACTTTTTTTATGGCCTCTACCAATGAGTCACCGGATGATTCCTTTAGAATGTAACCCTTCGCTCCCGCATCGCGCATCGCTTCAATATACTCAACTTCATTGTGCATCGATAAAACGAGTATTTTCGCTTCATTGCGCTGAGCGAGAATTTTATCTATGGCAACCAGCCCGCTCATTTTCGGCATTGATATGTCCATTAGAATTACATCAGGTGACTGCTTTAACACTGCATTGATGAGTTCGACACCATCATCGCACTCACCTACAACAGTGATGTGGGGGTCTGCATTAAGCATTTGAGAGACGCCTTGACGCATGAGGACATGGTCGTCTGCAAGTACTACGCGAATTGTCATATAGGTACCGTTACTGTTGTTCTAGTGCCTTGTCCAACGGCAGAATCTATTTCAAGGGTTGCGTTAAACGCCTTGGCGCGGTCGCGAATGCTTGAAAGGCCTATACCTGGCTCAATGTGACTGTTGTCAAAACCTTTTCCATCATCAGTAATATCTAACCTGACAACGTTATGATGGTAATTGATTGAAAGTTCGATAAAAGATGCTTCGCTATGCTTAATCGCATTAACCAGCGTTTCTTGTGCAATTCTGAAAAGAAGAATGCTGATGTCTTTCGATAAGTCGGCAGGTATATCAATGTCGGTTTGATATTCAATACTTTCTTCGCTCAATAAGTTTCTACATAACCAGTTGAGTGCGGGCTTTAAACCTAAGTCATCCAGGATAGTAGGGCTCATTAATCGAGAAAGCTGCCTTACATCATTCAATGCCATTTCTGCTATAGCGTGCAGCGTTGTAATTTCAGGTGAGGTAGAAGAAAGCGCCTGTAGTCGCCTGGTTAAGCCTGTAAGCAGTTGTCCGATACCGTCATGTAATTCTCTCGATAGCTTTGCTTTTTCGGACTCTTGCTGTGCCCACAATCGTTTAGCCAGTTGTTGCAGCACCTCTTGGTCTGCATCTAGCTGACGTTGCAAGGTGGATTGCAGCGCTTTTATATTTGCAATTTCTTTTTCTATATCAGTCAAGATATGCCTTTTGGTACGCACTTGCTTGGTTTTCGGTTAGCTTCGATAGCCAACGTTTTGCCAGTTCATCGGCTATGTTTTCCTTTCCTGGTATTACTTTATAGTATAGGTGACTTCTCCAATAAGTGGGGTAAAGCGCCAATTTTTGTTTGAGTTTCTCTGTCGCTGCAATATCGCCTTGGCTTGCTTTTAAGTAAAGCCATTGAAGGTAGGGCTGGTAATAGGTAGGTTTTATCGCCGTGGACAGTTTCGTCATTAAAGCGCTATCCGCGCCAAGTGATAACCTTTCTTGCATATCTAGCAGAATTTTTATTTCAGTCATCACCGGGATATTTGCGTCTTCAACCAACGATTGATAAAAGCTTGAGTCGGAACTGCTAAGCGTACCGTCATGGTGTTTAAGCGCGACGGTAAGCCATTTCAGTACAGCGCGTTGCTCGTGATATTCAGGCATAACCATTGGCTCTACAGACGCTATGCTTTGTGCTAAACACGGCCAGTCGGCTGTCAACAGACAAATTTCCCCTTTCCACAGCATCGCTTCAATTTCACCTCGAGCATCGTCTGTCGCTTTAGCAATAGCCTCAGCTTTAGTCATATGTTCTATTGCTTTCTGTAAATTACCGTTGGCAAAATTCAAAAAACTGTAGAGCAGGTGGTTATATATTTTTTCTTGAGAGTGCAATACGTCGTTATGACTTTCTACAAGGCTTAAGTAACGTGTAGTTGCGTTGTTATCTCCCTTTACTAAACTCAATTGTGCAAGGTGTTGGTATGTCCGCATTAGATGCGATGTATCGCCGTTTAATTCGAAGAGAGACTTTGCTTGTTGCCAGTAAATTTCAGCAAGTGAGATATCTCCAATAAGAAAGTGCGTGTATGCGACGTTACTCATACTTTGTGGTTGGAGTACTTTATCGTTTAACTGCACTCTTAAATCTAAACCGTGCTTGTAATGTGTTAAGGCTTGAACATATTGCCCTCGCTCTTCAAACATAAAGCCGAGCGTGTCGCTCACATGTGCCTCTTGTGCTAAATCTCCTAAATCGTGCAACAGTATAATGGCTTCCTGTAGTGACGATTCAGCGGTGTCGTAATCGCCAATAAGCGACGTGGCAATCGCAATGTTAGCCAGTGTTTTTGCACGTTCTGAGGGTTGTGTTTTTGCATCTCTTAAGGCTAATGCCTCATTAAAATATCGTGCAGCCGTTGCGTTGTCAGCTGTTCGTAGATAGGCAATGCCAAAGGCGTTTAATACTAAACTTTCTCCTATTTGGTCTTTTGCTTGGCGAAAGGCAACTAAGGCACGTGTTAATGACTCGCTTGTGGCTACGTCGATTTGGCCATTAATGATTTGTAGTCGCGCAAGTTCAAACCATAGCTGTCCGTTGTTTGGACGTAAAGAAAGCGCACTACGGTAGTCTTCCATTGCTTTGGCATCCTCACCGGCCCACTGAAATATGCCTGCGCGAGTAGCGAGCAAGTCGGGCCTGTCTGGATATTGATCTACCAATGCATTGATGGCTTGTTGCGCAAGCGCTAAATCGTTATTTAGCTCAGCTCTAATTAGCTCGCCCTGAAGCCGCCAATACTGTGATAAATTAGGAAGTGTTTTAAGCGTTTCAATCGCATTTCGCGCTGTGTCAAAATCCCCTTGTTGAAGAGCTAATTGTGACTTCGCAACCCACCCCCCCGGATAGTCGGGTGTTGCAGCGATTATCGCGTCGATAGTGTCTTCATTCTTAAGTTGTTTTCCCTGTTGCCATGCGTTATCCAGTGCTTCTAAGTACCGTAAATCTGGTGGAGAAATATCGTTACCTATTGCGTTAAATAAAGCGTTGATAAGTTTATTCGCGAAGCTATCTAGGTCTTCAGAAAGTGTATTTGTATTGATGCTATGCGTTACGGTAAAAACAGAGAGGTTGCTAGGCATTGAAAGTACAGTGGCTTGAAGCATATAAGCTGTGCTATCAAGCGGGGTCGCATCAATAAGCATCACACTATCTGCTGCCAACATCGCTGCTAAGTCGGTTCGTTGATTGCTGTTCTCAAAAGGCGTTAAGCCTAGGTTGTCTATAAGCGTGCTGGTTTCGTTACTGTTGTCGAGTACTAGGTTTGGATGCGTACTAAGCGGGTAGCGAAGTAACGTATTAATGGTATCGAGCAATGGGTACTTTGGCGCAGTTAATATGACCAACTGTACCGGTTTATCTGCCGGCAATCGCGCCGCCGACGTTGTGAAAAAAGCATACACAACACTGGCTACGATAACGAGCGCTAAAAATGTGGCTGCGATGCCGCTTGGGGTGAGCCGTGCAACAAGACTATTTTGAGCGTCGTTATGGGTAGTAATCGACGCTAAATCTAGTCGTTGGTTAGGCATTCTGTGGGTGAGTTGATTTATCAGCGAACGCTGCTTTTTATGCCAAAAAATATGTGTAACTGACAGCTTAGACGTTTCTACCGAGGCTAAAATATCTTCAAGAACTTTTCCTAAGCTGTAAGTGTCTGAGCTCTCACTTGCATTCCCTGTCTGCACAATCTCGGGAGCTGTGTAATGCTGATGACCGCTGGTTTGTATTTGAGGCGCAGAATCTTGACCGATACCAAAGTCAATGAGCCTTACGTTACCTTCATGATCAATTAACACATTGTCGGGCTTGATATCACCATGCTTAATGCCAACCGCTTTACATGCCAACAAGGATTCTACTAGCTGTTGTTGCCAACATTCGTATTCCGCAGGACTGACAGGGCGCTGTAGGCGCTGGAATAACGGTTCACCATCGACATATGCCATGGTAAAAAAAGCGTGAGGACCATCAGTAAATACATCATGAACGCGTATAATATTGGGGTGCTGTAATTGGCGAGCAATATTTACTTCATTGCGGATGCTTTGAATTTTTAGTGGATCTTGAGCGCCACCTTCAATGATTTTGAGTGCAACGTCTACGCCAAGGAGCTCGTCTTTCGCACAATAGACAGCGCCTTGTGCACCAGCACCAAGTTGTTCAGTAATGCGAAACCGACTGGACAAAAGCGTATTGATTGCAAAGCTTGTTTGCAATGATAAGGCTTCAGTTTTTAGCGAATTGTTTTGCGATTGAGGTAAGTCTGGCCTGTTCAAAGGCTTCTCCACACTTCACTGTTTGCATACTATCATCACAACTCTTCCAATCAGGGGAAGGCGCGTGACATGAAACGAACTAACTGATAAGAGAAAGTCTATGCTCAATTTTGTGGAATAACAAACGCATGGAGATTAGATTAGCCAGTGAGGTGGCAAATTCTATGTCCGTTTGTGTAAAGTAACGACGGTTTGAAATCGAATCTGCGTAAAGTACGCCTACCGGATTGTCTTGTACACATACAGGAACGCTAATCGCGGCTTGAATACCATAGTTTATAATACTGTGCTGCTGGTTAAGGGATTCGTCAGCCGCAATATTACCAATGGCGCGAACACTGTTTGTTTGCATGGTTTGGTTAATCAGTGTGCGACTACCGGTAAAAATCTCGCTCTGCATCCAATCTTGATAACCTATCTCGATAGAAAAGTTATTAATGCGGTCGAAAAGCACTAATGCACCGCGCTCGCATCCAAGGGAATTAACCAAGCATTCTTGCGCTAAATTTACCAGTGACTGACTGCTGCTGCACGACTGTATTTGTTCTTGATATTGCTGTAATTGCCGTTTACGCCATTCTCTTTGACTATCGAGTTGAACAACGTTGTTTTTTTCAATAGGTGTGAATCTACAAGGAACCGGGCCAAGTTGAAGCGTTTGCGGCTTTTCAAGCGCTAGGGCCTTTACCGCACCTCGTGCAGTAAAACAACCTGTAGAGCTTGTATCCTCCAACGTCCATATGGGGCGTGTGACTTGGCGATTTGCAGTTGAGCGAAGAACTATGTGTGAGCGAGACACTTGGGGGTGTGCAATAACAATATCTGCATCCTCTGCGCGCCCTACGTGGTAGGTACGCCCCTCGTACAACAAATGTTCGCTTATGCTCCCGTTTTGTTCTGTTACTGCAAGTTGTAAAGGCATTGTTTACCTCGAAAAAACAATATTCACTGTCGCACGACTACGTGCAGCAAGTTAAATAATTCTCAGGCTATAGCGCAGCGTTTGCAGACGTGAAATCAGCATTCCTTTAGCGTTAACTAAGTCATTGCTTGAGCGCCAAACATCGGCTATTTCACTTCCAGAAGCATTTCCCAGCACGACTATCAAACCGTCAACAATAGTCAAAGCCGCGTCATAGTCGTTACTAGCGAGTGCTGCATTTAAATCGCTTATTCCTGAATCCAAAACCGCCTCTAGTGGCGCGCTAATTAACCCTCTATTGCCGTTCAGTGTTTCGCTAACAAGCAAGAACTTATCGCTTATAATTGCTGAGGGTGCTCGTGTGTCTAGCAAAATTATAAAATCAGAAAATTGCCCGGTACTGCCGCGAGCGCGATAGCTGCCTGAAGATGTAAGTGTAGTGATGTCTTCAAATTCACCATTGTTATGAGACGTAAATAGTCGCCATGGAACACTTGGCGTGTAGTGAATGGCTTTGGTATATATTTCAACCTGAGCGACGCCTTCAAATGCAAAACCTGCGTCTGGTTTCGGCGCAATAGAGACCAGCACAGGAAATCCTGACACCGCGCTAGTTAATAAAGAGGGGAGCCTATCTGTAATGCCTGTGTCTGTTGGATTTATCAGCTCAGCAGTTATGTCGATGGCATTTGAATTTAGGCCAAGGCTATTTTCAAACTCAACAGTTAAATCAACTTCAATTAGACTGGTTAGTGACAGCTTTGCTTGTACTTTATTATCGTTTACGGTAAGCGTAGAAGGTGTAACGACCTGTGCATTGGCAGACGTAATAAGCAGTAGGGTAGTGGCAACAACAGTGGCGAGTTGTCTGAATTTCATCGCAGTATACATCATAGGATGACCTCTTTCAGTGTTGTTTAAAATTTAGCCTAAAACGGTGCCATTATCAAATATAATAATGGCACCGTTATCAAGGGGTTGCGTTTTTACTCAAAATACTGTTTGAAATAACGCGATACCAGTACGGCATAGTGTGCTCGCGTAATTTCTGTATCAGGTGAATATTTCGCAGTAAATTTAGGTGAAAGCGTGAAAGGACCTTGCTCAACGCTATATTCAGCACCAATCAGCGATAAATCAAGTGCAAGCTGCACGTATCCTTTCATGTTATCAGGAATGCTGTCTTGGTCAGATAGCGCTATTTCTTCGCCTCTAAAGCTCACAACAATGTCCTGTGTAGGGTCAAAGCTAGTTGCCATGTCTTGTAGTCCAAGCATTTGTACTAAAGAGTAAGCAATATCTAGTTTTGTAACGCTTCCTAACGGGTTGGCATCGCCGTTAACGCTTCTAAGTACCGGCATTTGTGTACGAAGCTTATCTTTTAGCGCTCCACCGTTTGCCATAACAGATTCAACAAATGCTTTGTCCGTTGCTTCCACCGCACCGGTTTGAGGTGCCACATCGTTTAGCAGGTCGCGATATTGTCTAACCGCGCCGCCCATAACAGCATAGCGTGCAAAGTCCTTACGCGTTAGTACGTCGTCCGGCTTAAAGCCTTCATCTCCAGCGGCGTCCATCAGGCGCTCGCTAACGGCAAATTCGATAGCTTTTTGCTGTGGGTGACCTTCAACGTCGTCCATTCCTTCGAAACCACCACCGATGTCAAAAGACACAGTCACATCAAACGTTTCTGGTAGACCTGGGCCGTTAGTCAAACCAAATGGGTCTGCTTCTACACCCGATAGTGAAGTTAGGCCATAAACGTAAACCCCCCAAGTGCCTTCCATCGCTGGAGCAGCAACGCGCATGCTGGTTTCCAGTACTGGCGTACTTAGGTTACCGCGATACTCTGTGTTATCAGGTGCAACAAGTACCAATTTTGTTAGGTTCGCAAACGAATCGGCAGACGCCTTCACCATTACTTCGTCAGCGCCAACCTCAAAGGTTTTGATTTCAGGTGCGCCAACCGGTGAATAAAATACTTCAAAGTTTTCTGTTTTATCGCTAGTTGTAACAATGGCGTTAGCATTAAAGCTATTTTCTTCGAGGTTGTTTACCGTAACTTTGTGGTCTACGTCGTAGTCCAATGCCGCTGCAACCGCAGAGCGTGCGTTCACATAACCCGCACCCACTTCCCAGCGCTCGTAACCTGGCATATTTGTCGCTGTTTCTTGTAGTAAACGTTTTATTGTAAGGTTATCAAGCGACGGGTTAGCTTCCAGCATTAATGTGATGATGCCTGAAACGTGTGGCGTTGCCATTGATGTGCCTGAAATCATGGTGTAGAAAGGCAGGTTTTGTGTTTCGATTGCACCAATGTCGCCGTCACCACCATTTGCCGCTGCGTTAAGCACTGCTCGTGTAGAAATTATATCTACCCCTGGCGCGACAATGCTGACATCGTTGCTATACGTCCATTCGGTACCGTCAGGCATGGTGAAGTCACCACTTTCACTCTTAAGACCGCGTGATGAAAAATCAGCTAATTTTCCAAATTTATCACCTGCGCCAACTGAAAGCCCCCATGGAATTTGTGCATAGGGATTGTGTGAGTCTTCACCTGGACCAGAGTTACCTGCTGCAAATACGCTTATCATGCCCATTGTGTGCGCTTTGTAGCTAGCCAATGACACTGGCCCAAGTGGCTCGTACTTACCGCTTGAACCCCAAGAGTTGCTAATTACTTTGATTGGGTTTTCAAATGTATACTGTTTGCTGATGGCGTAATCAAAGCCACCAATAGTGTCTAGCAGTAATACTGCCGCACCTGAACCATAACCAATAAGGTCTGCGTCTGGTGCTGCACCACGATGCTTGCCGCCAGACATCTCGCCCGACCCTGCAATAGTACCGGCACAGTGCGTACCATGGCCTGAATTCAAATCAGTATTTACTTGATTAGCAAACGTTGGGCCTGTTATGCCAACAATCGACAGTGCACCTGGGTTTAAGATTGCCTGAACATTGTCTACCACAGTATCACCGAAAAAGATGTCCTGGTGCGACGCATCAATCCCTGAGTCGATGACCAACACCGTAGAGCCTTTACCGGTAAACTCGGTACCGTTTCTTGCTGCAAAATCTTCGCCTTGTAAGTCAGCTACGCCGGTAATTTCACGCGCATCCGCATTCATCAGGGTCATTTCTCTATTTGCAAAAATAGAGCGAACTCCGTCGAATTGTGCAATCGCTTCTATTTGCGCTTTTGTTGCAACTACGCCGATTATCGGTAAGTTTTTAAACTGAACGCCTTCCGTAATACCTAGGTTTAGCAGTTGTGTTACTTGCGCTTCTGCAAGGGGAGACATCTGATCGTATGTCACCACTGCCATCATCGATTCAGTGGGCGACAGCGTTACAAGTTTGTCGGCCATCTGTGCGCCGATATAAGCATCCGCTAATGTTTGAGCTGAAGGACTAGCAAGCATCGCAGCAGCAAGGGTTGTAAGGGCAAACTTTTTCATGGTTTTCTCCAAATTCTAGGGCTGCGCTTGGTAGTTTTAGCCAAAGTGACGGCTCATAAACCTGGGTGTACTCGCGTTTGTGAGCCTTAAGGGCGATACACATCATCGCAGCAAAATACCCGTTCATACTGAACCCCTAAAACTTGAACTGATATAGGGGGTTCACCCTATCTAGCGTGAAAGTTGGTCAAATTTTGTTTTACTTTTCTACAAATGTTTAATTACCTTTGCTTGGTTTTCCTCTTATATTGATTCGTAAGTACTGTTCATGGCGTGTTTTCATTAGGTAGTACTAATAAAAGCTGTCTGCTAATTATGATGGAAGGCTTACTATGAAGTTTGATTCGATAAAGTCTCGTTTGGTGTTGATAACCTTAATTTGTGTTGTTGGGATTGGTATGTTGGTGGTTAGCCAGCACTATTTTACCCAGCAATTGATTCATCTTAATCAGCAGCGCGATGCACTTTTAAGAATGAATACCGATTTACTTCAGATGCGCAGGCACGAAAAAGACTTTTTGTTGAGGCATGACGAGGTTTACTTCAAAAGGTTTTCAGAGAAAGTTGTATCTTTTAATGCTCGACTACAAACACTAGTGCCTTTGTTCGATGAATATAGGTTACCTGTGACTGATGTTGAAAGCCTTTCACGCTCGATTGAAACATACAGCGAGAAATTCCAACAGGTTGTATCGATACAACGAAAAATTGGTTTACGTTTTGATGAAGGACTGCGTCGTGAAATAAGGGTTTCAGAAGCGAGATTAGCTGCATCAAGTCAGATGGAAACCGCTGCGCTAAAAGATACGTTAAATCAATTGATGTTGGCCACGCGCAACTTTCAGATTACTAATGAAGCACGTTTTGCAGCAGAAATCACTGAGCTTCGCGGTCTTCTTTCTGTCTCTGATAATGATGTCGCCTTTCAGAACACAATCGCGCAGTACAAAACAGCATTAAACGCATTGCTTGAAGCTTATATTCTGTTCGGAGTAACCCATAACGAAGGCCTTCGAGGTGAGTTTAGGCAAAGTGCGCACAAGGTTGAAAATCAGTTAAAGGGAATTGATACTGCGTTACAGCCCATGATTGAACAGCAAGAGGAACGTGTCCGTATTTATAGTATTGGTATTGCGGTTCTGACTTCTGTCGTATTAATTCTTGTATTAATCAAGAGTTTTGCGACTTTTCATCACGCCTTTGTTAATTTCCTAACTTTCTTTTATCGTTGTAAACGTCAGTATCAAATGATTGATACGCGAAAACTCGGTTTTGCAGAATTAAAATCACTTGCAGAATTAGCTAACGAAATGGTTGAGTCTAAACGAGATATTGAAAGTAGGCTCGCCCGTGTAGAGGCAGAGTTAGCTGATAAAAAGGTGTCTTAGAACGTATTCACGCTCAACTGAATAGCTCACAAGAAGGTAACGGCACAATGAAGTTTAATCGCTTAGGAAGTAGCGACCTGAAGGTCTCAGATATTTGCTTGGGAACGATGACCTGGGGAATTCAAAACACGCAACAAGATGCAGATGAGCAAATAAGTTATGCCTTGAACAGAGGCGTAAATTTTATTGATACTGCAGAAATGTATCCTGTTCCACCCAACGCTGATACGTACGGTGATACCGAACGCATTATTGGTAATTGGCTTTCTCGTAATGCAAGCCAACGCTCTAGTATCGTTTTGATGACAAAGATAGCTGGAGGTGGTCTTAAGTACATTCGAAATGCAGGTGGTATTACAGGCGAAGCAATTGACCATGCGCTAGCCTATTCACTTGAGCGTTTAAAGACAGACTATATAGATGTTTATCAACTACACTGGCCTAACAGAGTAACACCACATTTTGGTAAACACTGGCCAGATGGTGCAAACCCAACCAAAACAGATAGAGCGCGTGAAGTCGATGGCATGCGCGATATATTGATGGGTATTAGCCGCGCATTGCAAGCAGGGAAGATTCGTCACTGGGCGCTGTCTGATGATACGCCTTGGGGCATTCACACATACTTAAGGTTATGTGACGAAATGGGGGTTCCCCGCCCGGTATCCATTCAAAACGAATTCAGTTTACTTCACGCCAAAGACTGGCCTTACCTTATTGAAATGTGTGAACTGGAAAACATTGCTTATCTACCATGGTCACCCCTTGCAACTGGCATGTTGAGTGGGAAGTATCAAAATGGCGCGCGCCCAGAAGGTAGCCGGTGGACACTGGCACAACGCATGGGCTTGTTTAGGGATAAGCCGCCAGCACAAGCTGCAACGGCTAAATATGTGCAAATTGCAGAGGAGGCAGGAATAACGCCGTCACAATTAGCCTTAGCTTGGTGCAAACAAGTGCCTGGTGTAACGTCGACCATTATTGGTGCCACCACAATGACGCAACTGTCTGAAAATTTAGATGCGTTCGATTTAAGTCTGTCTGAACAGGTCCTGTCACAGGTACATGAGGTACTAAGAGCACATCCTCTGGGATATTAATCTACGATAGCCATCCGATAAAAAGAAATAGCCTGCCATCAATACAGACGGAGCATCACCTAAGCTCCGTCATTTTTGTGTAATGTGAAAGTCATACTATAAATTTTTTGACTTATTTTGCGCTTATTTATGCCAACAACAGACCCTCAACTCGCAACCCCTGAGACGCTTGAAGGTAACCGAAATTGGCAGCGTTGGTTGCTGCTTGTATTGTTAATTTATGTAATGCTTTTAGCGGTTAGCTTGATCGGCAGTGGCTTTCAATACGCTGCAGGTGAGCAGGCAAAAACACTATTTACTTTTGCCTCCAATCCAGTGATGGGGCTTATTATCGGGATGGTGTCGACGGCGCTGATCCAGTCTTCAAGCACCGTCACATCAATCATTGTAGGCATGGTCGCAGGTGGCTTGCCGATAACCATAGCCGTACCAATGATGATGGGGGCGAACATTGGTACGAGTATCACTAATACCTTAGTAAGCTTGGGGCATGTGGCAAAAAAGGACGAGTTTCAACGGGCGTTCAATGCAGCGACAGTCCACGATTTTTTCAACGTTTTATCCGTGCTTATATTTCTTCCTTTAGAGATGGCATTTGGTGTTTTGGAGTTTCTTAGCGGGCATATTGTTTCGCTTCTGCATTCGGCTGAAGGTGTGGGGATAAGTGGTTTTAACCCCATTAAAGCAGCAACGCAGCCTTTGTCAGATGCGGTGACCAGTGCACTACAATTTCTACCTTCAATCTACCCCGGTATCGTGAAAATTCTCATTGGTATTGCTTTGATAATGATATCGATTACCTACATGGGGAAGATCATGAAATCGCTTCTGGTGGGTAAAGCGAAAGAGGTGCTGCACAAAAGCGTTGGACAAGGTCCACTATCGGGTATTGCCTCAGGTGCATTCATGACCGTACTGGTACAATCTTCTTCGACGACTACGTCACTTATGGTACCACTGGTGGGTACAGGCGTCTTAAAAGCGCGAGATATTTACCCTTTTACGCTAGGTGCTAATATTGGTACATGTATTACTGCATTGATTGCAGCATTGGGCGTTGTTGGTGTAAACAGCGGCGTAGCGCTACAAATCGCTTTAGTTCATCTTATTTACAACGTGCTAGGTGTAACAGTAATTTATGGCGTGCCCGCGCTGAGAAATATCCCGTTGATGTTATCCTATCAACTTTCGGTGCTCGCTTCAGAAACGAAGCTATACGGTGCGGCGTATGTTGGTGGAGTTTTCTTTCTATTTCCGCTGAGCATTATTTTCACATTTATTTAGCACGTGTTGAACGTTTAGAACGAAATAGGGCGCGTTTGGTAACGCGCCCTTTCTTTCTAACTTGTTCTCTATGCTTAAAATGCGTATTTAGCGGATACTTGAAAACGATTCATATCACCCTCTAGTCCCGCCTCAACTTCTCGATGCGCGAACGCGTATTCAGCACCTACTGTAAGGGCTTTTGTTGGTGAATAAAGGTAATTTACGCGAGCGCTGTAGGTACTTTCTGTTACTGACAAACCTGTAAGCGACGTATCATTATCTGCGTCAAACGCAGAGAACATAATACTACTGCGAGCTTTTTCGTTCCAAACATGGCGATAGGCTACGCCGTAACCAGTCGTATCTATCGTTTCGAGATCGCCGCTTTCAGTTAACACTGCTCCATTTGCCGCGTTAAGTGCACTGTAACGGCCTAAGCCAGAACCGGTATTAAAGGTAAAGCGAATGTCATCACCGTTAGACAGTTTATATTTACCAGTAAGTGATACGCCGTAACTGGTTTCATCTGCATCAATGTCGTCACCGTTATCGTAAGACAATTGTCTAAATAAACCAGCAATCTTGATGTGTCCCCAATCCTGCTTGTGGGTATAGGCAGCAACAAAATCGGGTAAGCTATTGTCATCGCTTACTATTCTACCGCCGCCACCAAAAGGCGTTATGGTTGATTCAGGGTTTTCAAGTGCCAGCTGCAGGCCTCCGTTGGTATAGCGAACCATAACTTGGCGACCAAATGTGATCCCGTCTGTGGTCCCAATAAAATCAAGTGATTCAGGTAATGAGCCTACATCCATAAATGTGGTCCACGTTTGACCAACCAACCAGTTTTTGTAAGCGATGTAGGCGTGACGTACACGCGGAACATACGAGTTACTAATTCTTTCGTTTCCACCATCGGTAACAACAAAGTCGAGTTCAAATACGCCTTTTATTGTGTCGCCTTCAGCGGTGGGCGTTGAGGTTGAGAAGCGAAAGCGCGACGTTCTTATGTGTGCGTCGAATTGGGCGTCTTCATCAGCCCCACCAACAGGTGTTAGAGAGGGAATGTAAAAATCCCGACCAACGCTGCCAGAAGCTATCGTGCCGTCTGAATAATCGCTGAGCATGGCGTCAACTTTTACATAGCCTGTGAATTTAACACTAGTATCACCAAAATTGGCGGCATGTGCTGTGGTTCCTGATGCTGCTAAGCAAAGCGCTATAGCAGTTGCTGAATTTTTTATTTTAGCTTTCATCGTGTATGTTCCAAAAAGTGGTTAATTAAATGTAAATTCAACGTTAACATTGGTGATTGTGTACTTATTATCTCAAATTAAAATAAGCCGATGGTCGCATACGACTATAGTCTTAGTTAGCTAACTTTGCGAAAAGACGAGAGAATTTAGCAAAGGTGCTCGCTTTTTTGTTGGATCATAACGCTGCAAGGTAACAACGTTATTGAATAACTGCTTAATTATTTATCGTAAGACCAAAGTCTCATTTTGCTTTATTGTTGAAAAGCTATTGTGTTGACCATTACCACAAGAATTTTACATTTTCATTTTGGAGGCAAGCAACCATGACCGCCAGTAAAACCTATCCAGTGCCAGAGAGTATTTTGCAATCGACAAACCTCAATGCCGCACAGTACGACGCGATGTACAAAAAATCGGTAGAGCAACCTGAGGAGTTTTGGCGTGAGCACGCCACTATGCTTGATTGGTATCAGGCACCAACAAAAATTAAAAACACAGTGTTTGGCGAAGACGATGTATCGATAAAGTGGTTTGAAGACGGCGCGTTGAATGCGAGCTACAACTGCATTGACCGCCACTTAGCTAACAACGCTACAAAGGTCGCTTTTCATTGGGAGGGCGATTCTCCAACGGATAGTCAGGATATCACCTATCAAGAAGTACATTATGAAGTGTGCAAGCTTGCTAACGCGCTAAAAGCAATGGGCGTGCAGAAAGGCGACCGCGTGGCTATTTATATGCCAATGGTGCCAGAAGCAGCATATGCAATGCTTGCATGTGCACGAATAGGTGCGGTCCACTCGGTAATCTTTGGTGGTTTTTCACCTAACGCAATTGCAGATCGCATCAACGATAGTAGTGCGAAGGTGATTATTACTGCCGATGAAGGTCGTCGTTCAGGTAGAAGTATTCCATTAAAAGCGAACGTTGATAAAGCACTGGCGGGTGGCGCGTGTCCCTCAATTACTCATGTCTTGGTTCACAAGTTGACCGGTGGTGAAGTGGACTGGAACGACGCGCATGATGTCTGGTGGCACGATGCAGTAGAAGGATGTTCAGCGCAATGTGAACCTGAGGTAATGAACGCTGAGGATCCGCTATTTATACTGTATACGTCGGGTTCTACTGGAACGCCAAAGGGCGTGGTTCATACAACAGGGGGATACCTATTGTACTCAGCCATGACCTTCAAATACGCGTTTGATTTTAAAGAAGACGATGTCTATTGGTGTACTGCGGATGTTGGTTGGATAACCGGACACAGCTATATGGTTTATGGTCCAATGGTTAATGCAGCTACACAGGTATTTTTTGAAGGTGTGCCTACCTATCCAGATGTCAAACGCGTGGCGCAGGTGGTAGAAAAGTATCAGGTAAACAGTTTGTATACAGCGCCAACCGCAATACGTGCGCTCATGGCGCACGGCGATGTGCCGGCCGAGGGCTGCGACCTTTCGTCATTGCGATTGTTGGGTACTGTCGGCGAGCCTATAAATCCTGAAGCATGGGAATGGTATTATCGGGTGATTGGTCAACGTCGCTGCCCCATTATTGACACCTGGTGGCAAACTGAAACAGGTGGGCATATGATTTTACCACTGCCTGGCGCCACACCACTAAAACCCGGATCTGCCACGCGTCCGTTTTTTGGTATCCAACCTGCGCTTTTTGACGCGGATGGAAAAGAACTTGAAGGTGTTGCGGAAGGAAACCTGGTTATCAAAGACAGTTGGCCGAGCCAAGCTCGTACTGTTTACGGTGATCATCAACGGTTTATTAACACGTATTTCAGTGCCTATAAAGGCGTGTATTTCACCGGAGATGGCGCTCGCTGTGACGAGGATGGTTTTTATTGGATAACGGGGCGCGTAGATGATGTTCTGAATGTGTCTGGTCATCGTTTAGGCACTGCCGAAATAGAAAGCGCATTGGTTGCACACCCTAAAGTTGCTGAAGCCGCTGTCGTTGGTTTTCCTCACGATATTAAGGGCCAAGGTATTTATGTTTATGTCACGCCAAACGAAGGCGTTGAGGCGGATGAAGCACTAACTAAAGAGCTTAAGGGGTGGGTTCGTCAGGAGCTGAGTCCCATTGCTACTCCTGATATGATCCAGTGGTCTCGTGGTTTGCCTAAAACACGCTCGGGAAAAATTATGCGCAGAATACTGCGAAAAATAGCAGCTAATGAACATGATCAATTAGGCGATACGTCTACGTTGGCGGATCCGTCTGTTGTTGATACACTTATTGAGGAGCGTCTTAACAAGTAATTAAGGACCATAGACAATGATAACCCTTCTTATCGCTGATGATCATCCGCTTTATCGCGATGCACTACGAGGTGCGTTGTCATTGTCGATGCCATCTTTACAACTGAAAGAGGCAGGGGATTTAGCGACAACCGTTGATATCCTAAACAGTGTGGAAATCGACTTGTTGTTGCTAGACTTACACATGCCAGGTAGTAATGACTTGTTCGGCTTACTCCACATTAGAAAACTTTTCCCTGAACTACCTGTTGCGGTCGTGTCGGGCACTGAAGACGCAACCTTAATTTCTAAAATTATTAGTGTGGGAGCACTGGGCTTTATACCTAAAACTGCCAGTGCGAGTGATATTGCAAGTGCTGTAGAAGCAATATTGGACGGCGATGTGTGGCTACCCGACAATTTTATTGAAAATGTTGATAAAGTCGACGAAGCTTTTTCAGAGCTAGCCGATAAAGTAGCGTCGCTCACGCCTTCACAGTATAAGGTGCTTTGCTACATGCGTGATGGACTTCTGAACAAGCAAATTGGCTTTAATTTAGAGATAGCTGAGGCAACAGTTAAGGCGCACGTGACCGCGATTTTCAAAAAGTTGGGTATTAATAATCGCACTCAGGCTGTTCTTATTGCTTCGCAACTTGAACTTGAACCACCTACTCAATGATTTCATTTTGTTTGTGAAACAACTCGCCATTTAGGGTAACAAACCTATCTAATGCTTCTCGACTTTGCTCGCTAAGCTGCGGGTTTTCTAATTCAATGACAGTTCGCCCTTCAAGTAATGCAATGGCATCACGGTAGTTTTGTTGATTGGATAGTAGCGTTTGAAATCGTCCTGTCTTTATCAAGGTATGCAACCCTTCGGTAACGCGTTTGGCTAATTCCGGATTGTCCCTACTTACAAAGAAAAAGATTGGACTTGGGTAAGCGACAATAGGGTTGGGTGACATAGATAGACCGCGGGTTAGTGTTTTGTCGTCCAACTCTTCTTTTATTTCCATAACACTTCTGGGAAATATATCTGCAAACCCTTCGGATACAATACGAAAAGATGCGCGATAGGTGGTTTCTAATACCGGCAGGTTGTTAGCGCGGAATATTTGCGTATCAGGCCAGTCATAACCAAGGACAGCACGGAACTCACGCAGTGCTTCTAAGCTGCTTACTTGATTGAGTCGTTCATCCCCTTCTTTTATTAATAAGGCACGCTTACCTAGTAGCCCAGCCATAATTGGAATACGGATGGGAAGGTAGTATTGTTCTCGTTCTATGGATGTTACGCTCCATGTTATGTCTAACATGTTATGCTCTAAACTACGTAACTGACGCTCTTGTGCAGTTTCACGTTCACTTACAACAAGCTTGAACGTACCGTATTGAGGCTCAGTCACAGAGAGTGCCTCGGTAAGTAACTGTTTGGCGTAATCGTAAATGGCATCTCGGCCAGGGTGAACGTTTGGGAGTCTTAGTATGGTGTGGGAGGGCTCGGATTCTTCGTTAGAAGAAACGTTGGGTTCAGCGTTCTGAGCTGCGGCAATAGACCCAAAAGCAAATGCATTTAAAAGAAGCACAGCGATTAAGCGGGGAAACGTCATCTGTAGATCCGTATTCTTGACATTTTTAGAGTGTAGTTTAAAAGCGGCTTAAGCTCTAGTCCAACTGATGAAGCTGCCCAGCGGTAGTCCATTCGATGGGCAGGTTTTAAGTTTTCGCTAGTCTTTACCTGTAAGAAGAAAGTCGTGCTCAGGATCCACAATGAATTGACCGCTCATTGCTTCTCTTCCAAGTAACATTAGGTACGTCATTTCTGACCTATCGGTAAGAGTAAGCTGAATATCCCACTGATAGCCATCCATGACGATTGGCGTAATGATAACATAGCGCTTCTCTCTGGTTGCCGTGGAACTTTTAACACGCTTTTGGCCTTCCACTTTGGCTTCTCTTCTTACTACTCTATCAACATTGTGAATATCTGGGTGTATATCGAACGTAATCCAAAGTTCTTCACCTTTTTCAAACTCTTCAATATTGTCAACGTGGAGCGATGATGTCGCTGCGCCAGTGTCAACGCGAACGTTGAGATCAGTGATCATTAGCTTAGGTAAATCGCACAGCTCTACTGCACCTACAATTTTTTTATTGTTCATCAGTGTTCTACCAAAGTTATAGAATAGGGCTTTGTTCCGGTGGTAATAAATTGTCTTGTAAAAGCTCCACGTGTTCAGCGACAGTATCAGGCTCATTGAAGTACGCAATGTGGTACACCGCTTCACCTTCTTGCGTAAGCGGAATATTCTGTTTACCTATAACTACACCTTCAGCTGGGCTTTCAAGGCTATCCAAATAGTTACCAAAGGGGTCTGCAATAAAAGCGAGCTTGTCACCTTTTTCTACATGGTCGCCAAGCTGGGCTAAATGCGTCACGAACCCACTTTCTGGGGCCCTTACCCAGCCACTTTGCCGAGCAATAAAACGTTCAATGCTATGTCCTTTACTACGGCTTTTATTGAGCATGCCAAGATGACGCATAGTGTTGATGATGCCTTTAACGCCAGCGCGAATGGAAAATTCATCATAGCGAAGCGCTTGCCCTGCCTCGTAAAGTAAAATCTTAACCCCGCTTTCACTGGCTGCTTCTCGCAGCGAGCCGTCTCTCAGTTCAGCATTTAGTAACACAGGCACGCCAAATGCTTTTGCCATTTCTAACACCTCGGTGTCATCGAGATCGGCACGAATTTGCGGAAGGTTGCTTCTGTGTATTGCACCCGTGTGCAGGTCTATACCCACGTCGCATTTACTTACTACTTCTTTGAAAAATAAATTGGCTAATCTGCCTGCTAGCGAGCCTTTTTTGCTGCCGGGAAAGCTGCGGTTTAGGTCACGCCTGTCAGGTAGATAACGAGATTGGTTGAGTACGCCATACACGTTTACCATAGGTACGGCAATGAGCGTCCCTCTCAAGCGTTCAATTGCTTTAGAGCGAATAAGTCGACCTACAATTTCAATTCCGTTGAGCTCATCGCCGTGAATGGCGGCACTAACAAACATAATTGGGCCAGGGCGTTTACCGCGTTTTACATAGACCGGAATGCTCATATTTGTTGCCGTATATAGCGGCGGCATCTCTAGCTCAATTTTTTTTGTTTCACCAGGGGCGATTTTTTCGCCCCCAATGATTAAAACGTCATTTACCACTCACGATTTCCTGTATTAACGTTATTGCCAAGCGATTTTTAAGGCGTTAACCTTTTCCTCGAGTTTTGGTTTTATGGGGTTCGGCACTTTTTTCTATAAATTCAATAATCATTGAGGCCACGTCTTTGTTCGTTGCCTTTTCAATTCCTTCCAAGCCCGGGGATGAATTTACTTCCATGACGACAGGGCCGTTATTCGAGCGCAAAATATCCACACCGCAACAATTAAGCCCCATTGTTTTCGCTGCATCAACAGCCGTTTTGCGCTCTGCTGGACTCAAGCGCACCAAGCTTGCCTGTCCGCCTCGGTGCAGGTTGGAGCGGAACTCCCCTGGTGCTGCTTGTCGTTTCATAGCTGCAACTACTTTACCGCCCACAACAAAGCAGCGAATATCTGCGCCGCCAGCTTCCTTAATGAACTCTTGAACTAAAATACTCGCATTAAGTCCCATAAATGCTTCAATAATCGACTCTGCGGCTTTTTGGGTATCGGCTAATACAACACCAATACCTTGCGTGCCCTCAAGCAGCTTTATAACAACAGGAGCACCGCCGACAGTTTTAATAACATCGTCAATTTTATCTGGGTGATGCGCAAAGCCTGTACGCGGCATACCAATACCTTTACGGGATAGTAGCTGTAAGGAACGCAGTTTGTCGCGCGAACGGCTGATCGCTACAGATTCATTAAGACTGTATGTACCCATCATTTCAAACTGTCGCACAACAGATGTTCCGTAAAAACTCACCGAAGCACCTATGCGAGGGATAACCGCGTCGTAATAGGGCAGTTTTTTACCGTTGTAGCGCACAGAAGGTCTTGCGCTAGTGATGTCCATGTAGCAATGCATGGTATCAATCACGTCAACCTGGTGCCCACGAGCTTGTCCCGCTTCTACTAATCGTGACGTTGAGTAAAGGCGAGGGTTTCGAGAAAGTATTGCAATGCGCATTATAAAAGCCTGTTAAGTTAAGATTTGTTTTATCGTTTTAGACTTGCCACTACAACGTTAGAACGTGAATATTAAATAGACAAGTCATTTTTGCGCGCATACTAATGCACATGGTGGGAGGTGTCCTACGAATTATTCTTGTTGTGTCGATTGCTTTTAATGCATGAACTTCTTGAGTATTCGCGTTAGCATGGAGAAAATCGTTGGGTATACAGCTATATACAAGTTAGCTGTAGCGATAAGCGCAATAAAAAAGTGTTAAAAAAGGTATAAGCAATGATCGAGTGGTGGCATGCGTTTTTGGATTGGCTAACTGTCTATCAGTCCAATGTCGTGTGGAGTGGTATAGTTTTATTAGTTTATTTAGCAATGTCACGAAAACTATTGCCAAAGCTAGAAACCAACATCGAAAAATCGAAGTTAAAATCAAACAGTGCAATAAGGGGGCTTTTAGCGGCGAGAGTGATTGTCGCCACCGTAACCTTTTCGCTGTTACTGCTGGCATGGGGCATAGATTTTTCAGGTTTACTGGTGCTGTCTACGTCAATAATTACCGTTACAGGTGTAGCACTTTTTGCGAGTTGGTCCCTCATTAGCAATATCACTGCATACTTTATTTTACTCACGAACGTTGCCTATCGACGCGGTAATTATGTTCGTATTTTAGACGGCGACAATTATATTGAAGGTGTTATTGCTGACGTCGGGCCATTTAGCACCAGATTAGTGACCGCCGAGCGTGAAACGCTCATGTACCCTAATAACCTTATTTTAACTCGTCCGGTTTTACTTAATCCAAAGACAAAGTGGGGCGCTATGGGAAAAGTGGTATCAAAGGCCACAGTAGAAACCCCACCGGTTAAAGTTGAAGCGAGTAAACAACACGAAGAAATGTTATGACGCCATTTTTATGATTGCATTAGGAGCAAACAGCGACACTTATCTACACACCGGTGATAAGCGTTTTTACACTAGACATTGTTTGCTTCTTTTATATATCGGGTCATGCTTTGTAGTAACGCTCGTAGTTTGGCGGGCTTAAGTGGTTTAGCTAAAAAGTTAACCCCTTGCGCCTTACATTGTGTAACCAGCGTTTCGTCTGGCGTCGCAGTTATTAAAGCTGCAGGGACAACAACGTTTAACCGCTGTCTAATTTCCTCAATTAACGCTAGCCCATTTTTTTCATCATCAAAACTAAGCTGATAATCCATTAACAAAATTTGTGGTTGAATCGTCTTACATAAGGTGAGTGCGTCATCCCAGTTGTTCGCTAGTGCGACGTTAACTCCCCACTTTTGCAGCAATGTTTGCATAGCGTCTAGATTTTCTTTCTGGCCGTCAACACAAAGCACATTCATACCACTAAAGGTAGTGGACTTATGGTGACTTGTAACGGTTTGTTTGGTTTTTGGTTGTGATTTTGGAAGGTTGAAAGAAAAGCAACTGCCTTTATTCGGTTGTGTTTCAACGCGAATATCACTGCCCAATTGCAAGCTCAGGCGTTTCACCACACCTAAGCCAAGGCCTAACCCGTGTTCTTTACTTTCGTGAGCGCGAAAGAAATCACCAAAAATATGTTCTTTTTTATCGTCTGAAACACCGATGCCCGTGTCCATCACTTTAAAATCGACAAGGTGATTTTGAGGCCTAACGATAAATAACACTCTGCCACTATCAGTGTATTTGACCGCATTTGAAAGTAAATTTTGCACAATTCTATACAAGTAAGTTTTATCAGCTTGCACCCAGCAAGGTCTTATAACGGCATTAAAGTTGAGCCCTTTTTCTTTTGCTCTTATAGCCATCTCGTCAATTAATGTACCTAAAAGTGCACGTACATCTACTGACTCAAGTTCAGGCTTCATTTCACCCTGGTCTAGGCGAGCAATGTCTAGCAACGTACCTATCAAGTTTTCGCTCGACGTAACGCTGTGACTGAGCTTTTGTATAATAGTGGTCGCTGAATCGGGTAATTCCTGCTCTTCAAGCGCACTGACGTATAGCTTGGCAGCATTGAGAGGCTGAAGAACATCATGGCTGGCTAACGCTAGAAACTTTGTTTTACTGGCGTTTGCATCTTCGGCTGCTTTTCGGGCTCGAATCAATTCTTTTTCGGCTTCAGAGCGGCGCTCTATCTCTAACCTTAGTTCTGCATTGATTGAGTGCACTTCTTCGGTACGTTTTTTAATTCTCGCCTCAAGGTCAATATTTGACTCTTCAAGTGCTTGCTGAATTTCAACGTGCCCTGTGATGTCGTTAAAACTAGTAACGAATCCACCTCCGGGTAATGGATTTCCAACCATTTCAATGACTCGCCCGTCTTTACGCTGGCGCGTAAAGCGGTGTGGCATACCGGAGCGAAGATGGCTGAGCCGCTTCTCAACCTCGCTTTCTACATTATCGGTACCAAATTCGCCTTGGGAAGCGTTGTAACGGATGAGTTTTTCGATGGGCGTGCCAACAGCCAACAATGCGTCAGGATAAGGATATAAATTAGCGTATCGTTTATTCCATGCAACAAGGTTAAGGTGTTTATCAACAACACTAATACCTTGATCCATATTCTCTAACGATGTTAGAAGTGCAGTCATATTGAACTGCATGGCTTGAGTGGTATCGTCAAAAAAGTTCACCACTTCGGTGAAGTCCATTTTTTTGCCCCGCAGGGCGCTATCTAATAAGACTTTTGCGCTTGACGCCCCAATAACGCCGCCCAGCGCCCTTTCACAAAAAGAGAGAAAAGATTCGTTAGGTTTTTCTTCATGCTTTAATTGGCAGTTGTTCAGCTGCTGGTATTGGGTTAACAGCTGCTCACAGCGTCCAGAGCCCATAAATGTCGACAGTAAAGTAATAAGGTCTGAAACCGTCACATCAATTGATGGTGTTTTTACGGTGTTGTTTGTCGATGACGCCGAGATGGCAGGCGAGACAAAGGCTTCTGCTTGAATTCGATCTATCAGTCGTTGCGGTGCAAACCACGAAAAAATCACATAAACAAAGGTGTTAGCGGCAAGTGAAATCATTGCGCCTTGGCTAATCAATTCATTTTGCTCTAATTGAGATATCTGCTCACTTACTATGGGAAGTACTAGCCATAACACCCATATAATTAAACCGATCATTAGGCCCGCGTACACGCCATGAGCATGGGCGCGCTTCCAGTATAGCCCACCAACGATAGCAGGCATCAGCTGAATTACTAAGGAAAAAGCAATAAGTCCAATAGAGTGCAGTGAACGACTTCCGGTCATTTGTTGATGATAGAAAAACGCCAACATTAAAATGAAAGCAATAACTATCCTTCTAATAAAACGGATACGTTTTGATTGGTCTTGTTTGCTGTCGGTTCTGTTACCAAGCGCCAATACTCTTGGTAGGATCACATCATTGGTCAGCATGGTACTAAGCGTGAGTGTTGCAACAATTATCATGGCTGTAGCAGCGGAGAGCCCACCCACAAAGACGATTATTTGCAGTAATACCGACTCTGAAAATACAGCAAGTGATAACACATAAGAGTCGGGCTCTACTCCCGAGTCGTAAAAAATGGCTTTACCGGCAATCGCGATAACGGGAATAACAGCCGAGATGATCGTAAGGTAAAGAGGAAAGAGCCATCTTGCGGTACGAATATGACCAAGGCTAAGGTTATCGATGATGGCAACATGAAACTGTCTGGGTAAACATACGATTGCTGCAGCGGCCATAATGGTTTGTGCAATAAACGAAAAAGAGCCGAATTGGGAGAGCGCTGTTTCATTGATAAAGCTGGCAAAAAAAGGGCCAGACTCTGTGCTTTTCCAAGCGCTATATCCAACGATGGCGACCAACACCAATGCGAGCAATTTTATTGAAGATTCAAACGCGATAGCCAGCATTAAACCCCGACGGTACTCCGTCACATCCGCTTGTCGAGTACCAAAATAAATAGCAAAGACACCAATAAATACAGTGGCGGCTAAAACAATCACATCACTATTCGTTTGTTGTGTGAGTAATTGGAACGTAGCGCCTACCGCTTTCAGTTGCAGCGCGATGTAAGGGATTGTAGCGAGAAGGGCAATAAGGGTAACCACTAATGCAACGGTTTGTCGCTTTCCATAACGGGATGCAATGAAGTCGGCGATGGTTGTAATGTGCTGTTTTTTGCTCACCAGCGTCATTTTGTAGATAAATTTGTAGCCCAGTGCATAAACAAGAATAGGCCCAAGCATGATCGGGAGGTATATCCAAGTATCTCTACTGGCTTGACCAACCATGCCAAAGAACGTCCATGCCGTGCAATAAATAGCCAAGGCTAACGAGTACACCGCAGGGTGCGATGAAAGTGCTCGTGCGCGAGGCGAATTTTTTTCACCCCAGCTTGCTAGTGTAAATAGCAAAAAAAGGTAAAGCACTGCTAACGTTATCCAACCAAAAACCATAGCTATCCTTTAACTAATATTTAACATGTTGGTGGTTATTATAACCATTTCGACCTTGGTCGACCTACGACCATGGTCTCATTTTGAATTTTAATATGCAGGTCTAGAGTAATACGCGACCTCCTAAATGCTTGACTTATGCTGATTCGTCAGACTTTTTTCAAGTCGACATATTTGAAGCAATAACGTTAACAAAGCCGAGCGTTAGGGAATTGTAAAATCATAACAACTAGTTAACCTGACATGAGGGTGAAACAATGGCATTTAGAAATGAAGAGGACAAAAAAGCCTATTGGAGTGAAAACCTTGCACTCCTCGCTAAGCTTTTAGTCGTTTGGTTCATCGTATCATTTGGTGCCGGCATACTGTTTGTCGATATCTTAAATGAAATTCAGTTTTTTGGCTTTAAATTAGGCTTCTGGTTTGCACAACAGGGCTCGATTTACGTATTTGTTGCATTGATCTTTGTCTATATGGCGAAGATGAACGCCATGGACAAACGCTACGGCGTAGATGAGGAGTAAATCATGGACGTTCAAACTTTAACATTTATTATCGTTGGCGCGTCATTTGCGCTGTATATTGCAATTGCAATTTGGGCCCGCGCAGGGTCGACTAATGACTTTTACGTAGCGGGCGGCGGCGTGCCGCCTGTTATGAACGGAATGGCGACAGCGGCAGACTGGATGTCGGCAGCCTCGTTCATCTCAATGGCAGGCCTTATCTCATTTATGGGGTACGACGGTGCGGTTTATCTAATGGGGTGGACCGGCGGTTATGTTTTGCTTGCGCTCTGCTTAGCTCCCTATTTACGCAAATTCGGTAAATTTACGGTGCCTGATTTCATTGGTGATCGTTACTATTCACAAACTGCACGTACGGTTGCGGTATTTTGTGCAATCTTCGTTTGCTTCACATATGTTGCAGGTCAAATGCGTGGCGTAGGTGTGGTATTCAGCCGCTTCTTAGAGGTTGATATTGTGTCTGGCGTGGTGATCGGCATGGTTATCGTGTTCTTCTACACAGTACTTGGCGGTATGAAAGGTATTACCTATACACAGGTTGCGCAGTATTGTGTAATGATTTTCGCTTACATTGTACCAGCGGTATTTATCTCTATGATGGTAACAGGGCACATCCTGCCGCAAACTGGCTTCGGTGCTACTCTTGCTGACGGTTCGGGGGTGCATATGCTGCAAAAACTCGATAATTTATCCGTCGAACTGGGCTTTAACGAATACACCTCGGGGACGAAAAGTACCATCGATGTGTTCTTTATTACTTTTGCGTTGATGGTGGGTACTGCAGGTCTTCCCCACGTAATCGTTCGCTTCTTCACAGTGCCTAAAGTTCATGATGCGCGTAAATCAGCAGGTTATGCCTTAGCGTTTATTGCCATTCTTTATACTACAGCACCGTCGTTAGCAGCGTTTGCTCGTGTGAATATGATAGAAACCATCAACGGCCCAGAAATGACGGGAACCAGCTATGAAGAAGCACCGTCGTGGATTAAAAACTGGGAGCAAACAGGCCTTATTTCATATGAAGATAAGAACGGCGATGGCAAGATGTTCTATTCGGGTGACGAGCGCAACGAAATGAAAGTTGACCGCGATATCATGGTACTGGCTAACCCTGAAATTGCGAACTTACCTGCGTGGGTTATTGCACTCGTTGCAGCGGGTGGTGTGGCAGCCGCGCTGTCAACGTCTGCAGGCTTGCTATTGGTTATTTCAACGTCTGTTTCCCATGATTTACTGAAACGAAACTTTATGCCAAATATTACCGATAAAGCCGAGCTCATGTATGCGCGACTTGCTGCAGGGGTGGCTATTGTCATAGCGGGCTACTTCGGTATTAATCCGCCAGGCTTCGTGGCACAGGTGGTGGCATTTGCCTTTGGTCTAGCGGCGTCGAGTTTCTTCCCAGCAATTATTATGGGTATCTTCAGCAAGCGCATGAACGATAAAGGTGCTATTGCTGGTATGATTTCAGGTATTGTGTTCACAGCGGCTTACATTATTTACTTTAAATTTGTAAACCCAGCGGCCAATACGCCTGACAACTGGTGGTTTGGTATTTCTCCTGAAGGTATTGGTACCTTAGGTATGATGGTGAACTTCATTGTTGCTTTCCTCGTGTTTAAAGCAACAGATGAAGCGCCTGAAGAAATTCAAGAGCTGGTAGAAAGTATTCGTTATCCTAAAGGGGCGGGTGAAGCGTCAGCGCACTAGGCCCTTTAATAAGTAACTACTTACAACGTGTAAAGCCGGTCTGCAGTATTAAAAGCCAGACCGGCTTCTTTGTTTGTATTGATAAGAAAACAAAAGGATAAGATATGGCGGCGATTGCAAAACAAGTTGAAGACTTTTTGTCTACTTCAGCGCCATTTGACACTTTAAATCCCGAGCAGAGAAAAGGGCTTATCCAACACGCTCTACTGGTATATGTAACGCCTGAGAATGTCTCTGAAATTACCAATGCTTCAAGGTGTTTGTTTCTTATCCAAAGCGGCCAGTTTTCTGTGAGCGATAAAGACAATTCGCCGAGGCATTTGAGCGAAGGTGATTACTTTGGTTACTCTACGCTTTTTGATAGTAAGCCAGTAGCGCTTACGATAGCAGTAGATAGCCCTGGACTCGTTTATATTTTTAGAGCTGATGATGTAAAAAAGCTGCTGGTTTTGCCTTCGGTCAACCGTTTTTTTGTTGGGTTGAGGCATGACGCATTACAAAATAATGCGATATCAGATTCTAACTCAATGTGGTTATACAAGGCTCTTACTGATGTTATCGACAAAGCACCGGTATCCACGGAAGTGAGCACGTCAATTTCATCAGCCGCAGCTTTGATGTCGAAGGAAAAGGTATCTTCTTTATTAATCACAGAAAACGGTAATCTTACAGGGATAGTAACTGACAGAGATTTGCGCTCCCGTGTTGTTGCGACAGCAATGAATACAAAATACGCTATACAAACGGTGATGACGTCTAAGCCAGTTCAGATACAGGTTAATCGCACCTTATTTGATGCTATGGCGTTAATGACAGAGAAAAATATTCATCACTTACCTGTAATCGACCAAGAGTCAAACCGTCCTTTAGGCATGATAACTGCCAGTGACATTATTCGTCATCAGCGCGGGAATGTCTTATTTATTATTGGTGAACTCTCCAAAGCAGAGAGTCTTTATGAGCTAACACGGTTAAGTTGGCAGCTACCACATTATTTTGCGGCGCACGCTAAGCGGGCAGGTGATTATGACATTGCAGGCAAGATATTGTCTCAGGCGACAGACATTATGACGCGAAAACTGATCAGTTTTTTTCAGGAAGAACATGGTAAAGCGCCCATGATGTTTGCATGGTTAGTGTATGGCTCTCAAGCAAGAGAAGATCAAACGATGGGTTCGGATCAAGATAACGGACTATTGCTTGAACGCGAACCGGACAATGCCCAAGCCAGCTATTTTTCAGCGATGGCGAATTATGTTTGTAGGGGGCTCGCCAAGTGCGGGATTAAATTATGCGATGGCAATATTATGGCAAGTAATCCTGCACTGACGCTATCACTAGAGAGGGCAGTTAAAGAGGCGAAAGAGTGGGTGGACGCGCCGACTAAAGATGCAATCATGCACTTTAATATCTTTCTCGATGTTCGTTGTGCCGCCGGTGATACCAGCTTATTTAAGGTACTCCAAAAGCGCAGGGCACCTTTATTAAGGCAAAAGATGTTTTTGGCTGCGCTTGCACGGCACAGCAACGAGGTGTCAGTGCCGCTTTCAATGTTTCAAAAATTCATTTACGAGAAAGGCGAAAAGCAAAAAGATACGATTGATCTGAAAAAAAGAGCGGTCGCGATAATCAATAATATCGTTAGGATTTATGCGCTTGCCGACGGTGTAGGCGTACCCGGTACGCTAGCGCGTCTATCAGCCCTGTCTTCATCGTCACTATTATCCAGTAAAGATGCAACAAACTTAAAAGATATTTGGCTTTTTTTGAATCGGTTGAGATGGCGTCACCAGCTCTCAAATAGTGTAACCGATAACAAGGTACCTATAAGCATGCTGTCTTCCATAGAAAAGCATCAGCTTAAAGCCGCGTTTAAAGCTATTGAACGTACTAATCAAGCAATGGTGATGAAGTTTGCGGGTGGAATAGCTTAAGGGATGTCGTCAATAAGAGCGAAGTTAGTGGCATAATCATCATGTTCAATAAAGTACTTAATTATGTGCTTACGCCTATTATTGATAGAAAGCTTTTTTACGAAAAGTTAGGCGTATTAGGACGGCAACCCATAAACTATACAGCGTTAGATTTAGAGCTTACATCATTGGATAAACGGTGCACTGAAATTACGTCAATGGGTTATGTCAGTGGTGTGAATGGCGTTATCGACCTTGCTTCTTGCCGTTATGACGTAATTAACTCAAGCGCAGATTTAGGGCAGAGTCCAGTTATCCATGGACTTACCGAGAGCATACTAGCAGAAGGTTGTGTATTGTCCGACGCCCTTTTACGGATGTTGCCGCGGTTAAATGATTCTATCGTGGTATTTCACAATGCGCGTCTGGATCTAGCCGCTTTGCACAATGCTTTTGTAAAACATAAATTGCCTCAAGTACGAGTACTCTTTGTAGATACCTTAACGCTGGCGCTTTATCACTTGAGAAAGCAGCATCAAGTACTCCCTTTGCAAAGCGCAACGTTGTCGGTTTGTCGACAAAGATTGGGGTTACCAAACTTTCCAGAACACAACGCACTAGACGATGCGCTGGCAACATTAGAATTATATTTCGCTCAGTTGCAGCAGCTCGGACTTGAGAAACCATATAATGTAAAGGAACTTAGTCACACTGGAGCGTTGGGCGTAATGAGAATAGGGGAATGTTGATAATGTGAAAAAAGTCATTCACGCGTTCAAACATAGACTTAGGCAGAGTAGCTTTTAACTGATGACTTGTTTGCGCGTGGGGGGGCGTAAAACGTATTACGGCCGGAAGTCTTCGCTGAGTAAAGGTTCTTGTCAGCCTCAAGCATGACAAAATCTATCGTTTTATTATCGTTAGCTTCTTTAACTGCAATGCCCGCACTAACAGTAACACGAGAGAATTCTGAAGAAGCGTGAGCGATGTTGAGATCGTACACCAGTTTTAATAAGCGTTCAGTGACCGAAATTGCGCCTTGCAAATCGGTATTTGGAAGTATAGCTAAGAATTCCTCGCCACCAATACGTACAAGCTTATCCATTGGGCGCATGAGCGCTTCATTAATCGTTTTACTGACTTTCCAAAGACAGCTATCTCCGTCAAGATGGCCATACATGTCGTTGTACAACTTGAAATGGTCAACGTCAAAAATGACCAACGACAGAGGTGAAATATTTCTTGCTCCTTCTTTCACTAGCCTTGGCAAGTAATCGTCCAAATAATGGCGATTGTAAGCACCTGTCAGTTTATCGATATAGATGAGTTGTTCTAATAAATCGTTGCGGAGCTTATGCTGTAGGTGAGACTTAACACGATTTCTTAGGGTACAAGCATTGACTGGCTTAATGACAAAATCAACGCAGCCTGATTCCCAACATTTTGTCTGCTCGTCATCGCTTGAAGATGATGTAACAAACATTACCGGTATGTTGGCAAGCGCTGGCTTTGACCTGAGAATTTTCGTTGTTTCATGACCGT
The DNA here is from genome assembly GCF_001885075.1 of Alteromonas sp. V450. NCBI lineage: Bacteria > Pseudomonadati > Pseudomonadota > Gammaproteobacteria > Alteromonadales > Alteromonadaceae > Alteromonas > Alteromonas sp. V450. The sequence continues at coordinate 2,688,832 of NZ_MODU01000004.1, read as the reverse complement.
CTAAATCAGGCATGGAAACATCCATTAAAATCAGGTCCGGCACATGTGACTCACAGTAGTCTATCGCATGCTGCCCAGAACTAACAGCTATGCACGTTACGGTGTCTTCTAGCAGCGTTTCAAGCACGAGTCTGCTGCTTGCCTGGTCGTCGACAATTAACACACTGCAATCAGCAAGTGTCCGTTGACCGACATCGTCTATATACACAGCCCATTTATCCATCATGAAATACCGTAAATAAGGGTAACGCCCTATTGTTTAAATGTGCATTATTCAAAGGTCTAGTTTTGTTCATCCGAGTAACGACATTTAATGCGTGAGCAGGGATGTGTCGCTAGATAAATAAACGTGTAATGGCTAGGATGAATACGCCAAACGTTGACAACACGCCCACTATATAGAAATAACTCCGAGGACTGGGATTTTTCTCTGTTGCCAACAGGTAATAAAGCGCCATGTGCGCGAGCCTTGCGAAGAAATAACACCAGACAAGTATTGCGAGCAAAGTCGTTGAAGCACCAAGAAAAATGCACAAGATAGCAGGTAGCGTGAATTGATGAACGTTTTCGAGCGAGTTGTGAAAAGTACGATGACTTCTAAATACAAAACTGTCGTGACTTAATTCTTCACTCACTTTTCCTGGTATGTACCGGCTTTGTTTTCGGTGTGCAATTGCAGCAACGATGTTTTGTACAAATACCATCAGGCTTATCGCAAGAAGACCTGCAATGCTGTAGAAGTAAGTAGAAAACATATAAGCGACCTTTCTAAAAAGATGCCTGTATGCATCTTTTGAACAGGGCATCGCAACCGTGAATTGCAATTTTGTACTCAGATGGGGAGTAAATGGATCGGTTATAGCACGAAAGAGTGTTGAGCGTTTCAATACCGCCCAACACATCTTTTGGAACCTACTTCGAGTTAGAGTGCCTTTTGGACTTCGCTTGGCAGAAGCACTGTGTCAATAACGTGAATTACGCCATTACTTGTCATCACGTCTGCCTTGATGACTGTGGCATTGTTTATTTTGACGTTGCCGCCCATTACGGATATCGCGACGTCACTACCTTCAACGGTAGACGCACTTTTTAGACCGGTGACTTCTTTCGATGTAACCTTGCCCGCAACAACATGATAGGTAAGAATTTTTACGAGCGTTGCTTTGTTTTCTGGCTTAAGAAGCATTTCCAGAGTGCCGTCTGGTAATGCAGCAAACGCATCGTTGGTGGGGGCAAACACGGTAAATGGGCCATCACCCTTTAACGTTGAAACTAAATCACCTGCTTTAACTGCTGCAACGAGTGTGGAGAACATTTCATTTCTTGCTGCTGTGTCAACAATGTCTTTATGTTCAGACATTTTGTGATGTCCAGCCAAGGCAGCGGTTGAAACGAAAACAAACAGAAATAAACTAATAAGTTTTTTCATTCTTAATCCATCCGATTGGTTATTAAACAAAAATTTAAGGGTTTATGTCATTCAACACCTTTCGCACCTTTTTCTACGCTGTAAGATGCACTTCGAAATTCGTCGAGTTCAGGTCTGATACGCCATTAATAAAAAATATGATGATTAAGTTTCTTTAACGACGCAAAAAACAGATCAATGTCTCTGAGGAGCGCAATGAAAGCGATAAGTATCGTCCATACGATATGCACTGTTATAAGCTCTTGTTGCGACTACCACGCACGTGCTGATGTAAATGGAATGTAAAGTTAGGGGCGGGTGCTATAATAAAAAGGTCGGGGGCGTAAAGGATAGTAACTTATGAATACTCGCCGAGTGTGGATGTTTGGTTTTGTTTTTTTGGCTTTATTAAGCGGTACTGTCACGGGGTGCAAAAGCATTCCAAACACAAACACAAGTGAAGAAATCAAGCTGCTTGATGATACGCTATTTCCTTTACACCATGCATTTGCTGTTGAGTCGTCAGAAGAAATCTTTCATTTAGAAGAAGACGCTCTGTTATTTGCAGAGCACGCTGTTAATCAAAAGGGCGCCTTTAAAAAAGACATCAAAAAGTTTGTAAAAACTATTTTTGAACATTCAGATAAAGGGATGCGTTATCGTAATAGCGCGAATACAACAGCAAACGTAACGTTCAATAACCGTGCTGCAAATTGTTTGTCATTGTCTATCATGACCTATGCATTGGCGGAACATGCTGGGTTACATGCCAAATTTTTCGAAGTTGATATTCCAGAGTATTGGACGAGGCGCGAAGGCTACAGCCTATTGAATGGCCACATAAATTTGCGCGTATCTCTGCCAAGTGACTATAAAAGCAGCGTAATTGGAGAAAAGTGGGCTGACGTAGACTTCGACCCACAAGCACTTCGAAATCTGTTTCCGAGAGTGGCAGTATCGAAAGAAAAAGTTATCGCTATGTTTTACAACAACAAAGGTGCAGACGCGATATTAGCCAACAGCTACACAAAAGCGTACAGCTATTTTCGAGCAGCAGCAAAAATTGCGCCTGAGTTGCAGCAAAGTTGGGCCAATTTAGGTGTGCTATATAGGATGGTAGGCGCCTATGAACAAGCTGAAAATGTTTATAAATATACGTTGTCGGTGGATGACGATAACTTAACTGCATGGGAGAATTTATCAATACTCTATCGCTATCAAGGCAAAACAGAAGAGGCCGCTCGAATAAGTGAGATGGTTAAGAGAAAACGCCTCGATAATCCCTTTTATCATTATATATTGGGTGAACAAGCGCTTGAGCAAGGCGATATCGAGTTCGCAGTTGAGCACTTTAAGGCTGGCTTGAAATTAGATGATAAAAATCACGAAATTTTGTTTGCGTTGGCAAGAGCTTACCTCCTGCAAAAAGACATGATCATGGCACAAAGCTACATAAAGAAAGCGGCTCGCCACAGTGACAACGAACAGGATCGGCTGCGTTATACGGCTAAACTCTCGAGCTTGCCAAGTAATACCGGCCCACGTTGATATAGCATGAAAGGACAAAAAAAAGCCGCAGACAAGCTGCGGCAAAATAACACTACAAAAGGAACTTAACTTATATAACGCCCAGCTCACGAAGGCGTTCTTGCAGGTATGAGCCCGCGGTATGACGTTCTGAAAGAACAACATCTGGTCTAGGGTGTAAAAATAGTGGCAATGAAATACGAGATTTCGTCATGTCAGTGCCATCTGGGTTAACAACCCTATGTGTAGTTGATGGGAAATATCCGCCTGATGCTTCTTGAAGCATATCGCCAATATTCACAATCAAGTTCCCGAAATCACAAGGAACGTCAATCCAACTACCGTCTTTAGCTTGTACTTGCAATCCAGGCTCGTTGGCTGCCGGTAAGATAGTAATTAAATTAATATCTTCGTGAGCCGCTGCGCGAATTGCGTCTACTTCTTCATCACCTTTTAGTGGAGGGTAGTGCAGTATGCGCAGCAAGGTTTGATCAGAATCTTTGATCATATTGCCTAGCGGTTGACTGTACTTATCACTCACCTCTGTCGGAGAATGTTTTTCTATCCAACCCAATAGCTCTTTCGCTAATGTATTTGCTTCCTCATAGTACTGAGAAATCTGCGGGTGTAGTGCTTCTGGGCACTGGCCCCACGGATAGAAGTGGTAATACTCTTTAATATCTTTTTTCGTAAAGCCTTTGGCTATCTCAGATACACTCTGAGGGAAAAATCCGTCTTGTTTACCTTTGTTGTACAGGTAATCGTTCTTCTCTTCACTGTCGAAGAAGCCCTGCCAATTGTCGTAAATACCCTGAACTAATGACTGTTGGATAGGGTGATTTTTTAAAACACCGAACCCTGTCTCGCGAAGTGACTTCACGAATTCTTCTTGTGCGTTTTCCGCTTGGTAATCAACAGCAACTAATTGCATAACTTTATCCCGTATATTTTGACTGCGGCATTATAAAGGTAGACGGGCTACAGAAAAAAGTCGCAGAAATTGACATAAATCAACCCCGCGAGGAATTTGCGCGTAATTTACAGAAACCTGACCAGTTAGTCTAGTGAAATCTTGACCAACTGGTCCAAATTAATGAAATTTAACCAAGAGAGAGGTAAAAGCCCGCTAGCGCGGCGCTCATTAAGTTAGATAACGTTGCAGCAATAACAGCTTTTAACCCCAGTCTCGCAATTTCTTTTCTGCGTGTTGGTGCCATGGCACCAATTCCACCCATCAAAATAGCGATAGAAGAGAAGTTTGCAAAACCACAAAGTGCAAAGGTGATAATGGCCTGAGATGCTTCAGAAAGCTGAGATTGGTTTTCTAAGAAATTAAGGTAGGCAACAAACTCGTTAACCACCATTTTCTGCCCAATAAAGCTGCCTGCAAGTTGCGCTTCCTCCCATGGTACGCCGATTGCCCATGCAAGAGGTTGAAGCACATAACCCAGGATCCCTTCAAACGTCACGTTTTCATAGCCTAAAAGCCCAGCTGTCCAGCCAATAAGACCGTTTAGCATTGCGATAAGTGCTATGAAAGCAAGTAGCATTGCACCTACGTTTAACGCAAGTTGCATGCCTGATGCGGCGCCACTGGCAGCCGCATCAAATACATTGGCGTAGCCGGTATCTTCCGCGTCTACGTCATGTAAATCTTCATTAGGCTTGCCGGTTTCTGGCAAAATGATTTTTGCCATAAGTAAGCCACCTGGCGCAGCCATAAAGCTGGCTGCTAGAAGGTATTTAAGGTCCACGCCCATTCCAGCGTAGCCAGCCATTACTGAACCTGCAATTGACGCTAAGCCACCCACCATAATGGCAAACAGTTCAGAGCTAGTCATGTGAGGAATGAAAGGCCGAACTACTAAAGGCGCCTCGGTTTGACCCACAAAGATGTTGGCAGCAGAAGACATGGATTCTGGACGACTTGTGCCCAGTGCTTTCTGTAAAAAGCCACCGATAACTTTGATGATCAAGCCCATCACTTTGAGGTGATAAAGAACAGCTATAAGCGCTGAGAAAAACACAATAACAGGAAGTACGTTAAACGCGAAAATGAACGCAATCGATTTGTCACCGATAGGACCGAACAGGAAATTAATACCTTCTTGGCTATAAGCGATAATGTTGGCAACAAAACGTGTTGCACTTAACAACACTTCCTTACCAGGTTCAGAATAGAGGACAAATGCGCCAACAGATGCTTGAATTGCAAATGCGCCACCAACGGTGCGCCAATTTATATTGCGTTTCGCCGATGACAACGCGAAAGCAATACCCAGAAGGACTGCAATGCCCAATAAACTTACCATAGTAATGTTCCCTTAAAGAAGCGCTTGCTGAATGTGTGATTTGATCACATCTAATGCAATTTGGTTTTTGCCACCTTGCGTCACTACTACGTCGGCAGTGAAGCGGCTTGGTTCGATAAATTGATGATACATAGGCTTAACCGTTTCTTCATACTGTTTTGCCACAGATTCAATACTACGACCGCGCTCTTTGAGGTCGCGCATCATTCTACGCATCAAACAAATATCAAGGGGCGTATCAATGAAAATCTTCACGTCATACAAAGGAAGTAGATCAGTACGGGCAAGCAGCATTATTCCTTCAAGAATAATGACTGGCGCAGGATTAAGACGCTCAGTTTCAGGCAAACGCGTATGCGTTTTATAGCAGTAATGTGGATAGTCAATGGGCTGACCATCGCGCAATGCTTGTAAGTGTGCTTTTAAAAGCTCATGTTCAAATGCATTGGGGTGATCATAGTTGTTCTTCTCACGCTGTTCCATGGGAAGATGATCTTGCGCACGGTAGTAGTGATCTTCGCGCAGCACTTGAACAGGGCGGCCTTGAGCACTGAAGCCGTTAAACAAATTTTTTGTAAAAAGAGACTTCCCAGAGCCAGAAGCTCCAGAAATGGCAATAATAAGTGGCGATTGCATAGTACTATAAAGCTGATTTTGTTGGTGCAAAGATACGCGTTTAGGCCTCGCGAATCAATGTTATATTCACAAGTTCTCGGTTTTTGGATCGGTCTTTGCTAGAACTTTATCGTATTTTCAAGGTATTGCAGGGTGTTAATGAGAAAACAAAAAAAGTAAAAAACTTTCCAGTTGGTCAGATTTTAACACCAGTCTACCTGCGTATTAATTGCCAATGATTTCTATATTATCTTCCTTAATGCTGACTAAAGCGTATGAGTGTTGCTTAGAACGCGACCCTTCACCCTGGGCCCTAGGTGGGTAAAATGTATCTTTTTCTTCTGGGAAGTCAGCGAAAACTTCATCTAAAGCAGCGCGTATTTCGCTCAGTGTTTTATCTAAATTCGCATTAAAATCAGGACGTTTTCGTTTTGTATGGCCTAATTCAATTAAGCGGCCAAAACTCTTATTTGCGAGCGTCATAAGTTCGTGAGGAATATCTTTATGCGGAGGTAAAGACTCACCTGGGTTCTCGATACAGTATTTTACTAACGCAGTGTAAAAACAAAGCGGTTTGTTTTGAAGGTTGACCGCTTTGTTATCGACACCGTTGGAAATGGTTTTATCCTGAAGACTTATGATTAACCTCGGTGAAGGCGGTATAATTACGTCGTCAAATTCATCAGATTTGGGTTTTGTTTTATCTGTTACTGAGAATAGCGGAACGAGTAAAATAGACGCTATAAAGGCAGTCCAGCTAAACTGTAGCGATTGATAAAGTGATTTGCTTTTCAGTTGTATTGAAATTGTTTGCTCTGCATTATCAAATGTTGCTTCGTGAAGAGAAGGGTAGGTGTCGCTGTCTATGTCGATGCTGACGTTTTGGATCGATAGCACGATGACTGGCGTTTTCTGTGTTTTTAACACATTGTTTAACCGCGTAATATATCTGCGAACCGCATACTGGTTTACCGGTGTCCCAAGGGTTTTACTGCCAATATCAATGAAAGCACTGTCGAGAATTATCCGATGCTCAATGTTATCGATTGCGTGATTTATCGACGATTTATAGGAAAAGAAGTTGGCAATAAGTGCACATGTCGTTAGCGCTAAGAACAAGCCCAACCAAATGAAAAAAGCTTTAGCCTTAATGTCAAAATGAAGAGGTTTGTTACTCATTTTTTGCACCCCTCAACCAGTGAAATATTTCTGTAATATGGTCGCGGGTGGGTTGTGGCAATATCATTAATTACTGATTGGACAGCACAAAAGAGATCGGTGTTCTTTGTCTGCATTTTTAAATACCATTGCATACCGCTTACACTTTCTAGCAATGGTGCTGCGTAATTTTTCGAAAACTTTTCACTGTCCTCCTGCGCCCAGTAGGTCGAAATTATGTCAATTTCTCCTGCTAGTAAGGCCCTACGCAGCTCTTTGTGCGAGCTGTAATATACAATGTCTACATTACTGTCGGTAAGTCCAAGTTCATGAAGCACCGTTTTAGGAACAATGTGACCGGAGCGACTGCTAGGGTAGTCAAGTAGACCTATCCTTTTACCGAGTATGTACTCTTTAGTAAGCTGGGGTTTTTCTCTCAGTGATATAAAGAAAGCAGAGTAGTCTGGGTGGGCTGCAACTTTGGTAAGGCCATAAATTTGATCAGCGCCAAATGCATCAACGATATTTTTTTTCACTAAGGCAAGGTCTGCAACGCCGTGGTTAATGTAGCGAAAGGTATCATAATCACTCTGTCCAATGATGACATTTATTGCGTTGTATTGACGTTTTATAGTGGCGTCGGAGCAAAGTCGCTCGTTTACCATGTACGCAATGCGAACATCAGTAATATACGCTAAAAAAACATCGTTATTTTCATCTAAACCTGTTTTGCAGGTTAATAATTGACCAGTTTGCGGCGGAATGTCATGATAGGCGCTAGAATTTTTTACATAGCCGACTACGCTACATATTAATGCGGCTACGGCGAGTATGTACCATTTGCAGTGAGTAATAATTCTAAAATCCGTCAAAAAAACGACCAAATGAATTAACGATTTATGGTGTAATTTCACCAGTTAAACTTACTTATTGCAATAGGTAAGTTTATTTTTAATTGGTAAGATGCTGATATTTGGTTATTTTTTATAGGTTAATTTGATTTTTAATAAACGCTGGTTATTGATGAATTATCTGGTGAGAATAGGAACCGACAATCGCCGTGAATTGACGACAATAATAATAAGTAAATTAACTTGACCATCTGGTCAAGAAAAAATTTTCGAAGTCAAAGGCCTAAGGGGATTGCTGTTAAATAAAAATGTAAAACTGTAATAAAATTGACATGAACCTTTATAACAATTCCAGCGGTTCATTTTAATTACAGGTCGCCCCGGGAAAACCCTACAAGCGGCCCCAAAGATATCTAAACAATAAGGGAAACACACATGAACTTTAAAGCGAAGCTAAGTCGCGTTGCGATTGCTGTTGCTGTTTCTGCAGGCCTAGCTGGTACAGTTATGGCCCAGACGACAACATCGTCAATCAGAGGTAACGTTGTCAGTGAAGCAGGTTCGGACCTTTCTGGTGCGACAGTAACAATTAAACACGAACCTACAGGAACAACGTCTGTTGCGACGACAAATGAAAGCGGAACGTTTTCATCTCGTGGTCTTCGCGTTGGTGGTCCTTACACTATTACTATTAGCGGTGATGGTTTTGTTCCAGCAAAATTAGAAAATGTATATCTTGCTCTTGACCAAGCGCTTGAATTACCTATCACGTTAGCATCTGCAAGATCTACCGAGGTTATTACCGTAACGGGAAGTGCAGCTGGAACCGGATACACGAACGAAGCATTAAGCACGAGCCTTGGTCTTGAAGCGCTTCAGCAAGTAGTATCAATTGACCGTGACATTACAGACGCAGCGCAGCTTGACCCATTTGCATCTGTTAACGTTCAAAGCGGTGGCTCAAAGGAGCTTAGCATTGCGGGCGCTAACAACAAGTTCAACTCTTTAACAGTAGACGGCGTAGCATTGAATGACCGTTTCGGTCTTAACGCTAACGGCTACCCTACACAGCGTTCTCCAATTTCTTATGATGCGATTGAGTCTTTGTCAATTCAAACCGCACCATTCGATGTTGAATACAACGGCTTTACCGGTGGTACGATTAACGCTGTAACCAAATCGGGTACAAACGATTTCCACGGTTCACTTAGCTATTACTACACTGACGATTCACTTGCTGGTGATCAAAACGGCGATGAAGACTTCAATTTTGATTTTGAAGAGAAAACGTTCGTTGCTACGCTTGGTGGTCCACTAATTAAAGACAAGCTTTTCTTCTTCGTTGCTTACGACAAGTTTGAATCAGTTGCGCCACTCAACCGTGGTCCTGCGGGTTCTGGTGCAGTTAACGAAGTACCAACCATCACATTAGATGACGTAGCTCAGGTTTCTCAAATCGTTTCAGACGTTTGGGGCTTCGACATTGGTGGCTTCCAAAAAGATGACGTACAAGATGAAAAGATTCTTGCTAACATCGACTGGAACATTAATGACGATCACCGCGCTAAGTTTACTTATATGCTTACCGACGGTAACTCAATTAATGAACAAAACGGTAATAACTTCCTAACTAATGACGAAGTTCTTGGTGCATCTTCTGCATGGTATGACCGTTCTGAAAAAGTTGAAAGCTTCATCGCACACGTTTTCTCTGACTGGACAGCAGATTTCTCTACACAGTTCAAGATTGCGAAAACTACCCAAGCTACTGGCCAAAACTCGCTAAACGGTGCTGAGTTCCCTAACTTTGCTGTTTTCTTGCGTGAAGTAGATGGCGATGAAAACTACCTAACAATTGGTCCAGACCGTTTCCGTCACGGTAACTCACTTGACCAAGACTTCTTCCAAATTAAGCTAGTGGGTATTTACACAACTGGCGACCACATCATGAAGCTTGGTTACGAGCGTGAAGAAGTTGACGTAAACAACTTATTTGCACAAAACTCGGAAGGTTCATACTTATTCGACAGCATCGAAGACTTGGCAAATGCTCAGGCATCAGCACTTCTTTACAATAACGCTGTAACAAATAACGAGAACGATCTTCGTGCAATCTGGGGTTACAACTACAACTCGCTTTACTTCCAAGACTCATGGGAAGCGACAGCTGAGTTAACTATCGATGCCGGTATCCGTTATGACTGGTACGAGTCTGAAGGTTCTATCCGTGAGAACCAAAATTTCGTAGATCGTTACGGTTATTCAAACACAAACGACATTGACGGACTGGATGTAATCCTTCCTCGTGTTTCATTCCAGTGGTATGCGTCTGACTACACAACTGTACGTGGTGGTATTGGTCGTTTCTCTGGTGGTGCTCCAAGTGTTTGGGTTTCAAACAGCTACTCAAATGATGGCGTAATTTCTGACGATTACCAAGACTTTGGTTCTGGCCAGACATACCAAGTGCCGACTACACCAGACCCTGTTACAGGTCAGTACATCCCTCAGAATATTCTTGACCTGCTTGCTAACATCGAGCCGGATGGCGATGTGAATGCGTTGGCGAATGACTTTGATATCCCAACAACGTGGAAAGTAAGCTTAGGTGTTGCACACGAACCTGAGATGGAAGCACTTGAAGGTTGGTTATTCTCTGCCGATGTACTTTACAACAAGCTTGAAAATGCGACCTACTGGTACGATCAACGTTGTGAAAACCCTGTAGGTACTGCACCAGATGGCCGCGGCGTTTATGATTGTAGTGAAGGTCCAGAGGCTATTGTTACAGGTTCAGTAGACGAAGGTGACTCAATCCTTTACGCACTGTCAGCATCGAAAGCGTGGGACACGTCATACGGCTCGTTTGACTTCTTCACCAGCTACACGTTTGCTGATGTAGAAGATGTGGGCTACGGTACGTCGTCAACAGCAACGTCTAACTACTCTGACTTTGCAGCTTATGATCGTCAGCAGCCACGTGCTGGTACGTCTAACTTCCAGACTGAGCACCTATGGAAAATGCGCTTTAACTGGAAAAAAGAAATTGTTGATGGGTACGAAACAACAGTTTCAATCTTTGCAGAGCGTCGTTCTGGCCAGCCATACAGCTACACGTTTGATGAAAACAACGCGTGTGTCCTAGATGTTGGTGGCGGTCGTTGTGCACGTGAGAGCCGTAATGATGACGCAGGTCACCTGTTGTACGTGCCGTCTGGTCTTGATGATCCATTGTTCGCGTCTACCTCATTTGGTGGAAACCTTATCGAGCAACAAGCGTTCATGGATTACATTAATGACTCTGAGTTAGCACAATACAAAGGCGGCATTGCTGCTCGTAATGGCGATAACTCGCGCTGGTCAACAATTATTGACGTTCGTATTCAGCAAGAACTACCTGCGTTCTATCCAGAGCACAAACTTACAGTGTTCTTTGATATAGAAAACTTCGGTAACCTACTGAATGACGACTGGGGCCGTATCGAGCGTACTCGCTATGAATATGAGCGTGCAGTTGTTTCTGCAAAAATCGTTGATGGTCAATATGAATACTTTGACCTAAACAGCGACAGCCGTATTAAGAACCTTGAAGTACTTGACCAGTCAGTATGGCAAGTACAGTTCGGTATCAAGTACGACTTCTAATCACATAACGTGAAACAATTGTAGTGTTAGGTGCCACTCTCCTTATATAGGAAGTGGCACTTTTTTATGCCTGAAATAAAACCTCGCAATTCAACTTACCTCTCTGTTGTTCAACGAACAATGAACTTATAAATGATCTAACTCCCACCTTAACGCGAACCAATGATGTACTTTAATCAAAGCGTTTTGATACAAGGAGCAATCATGTCTAAAAGCATGTTAATGGTGATGACATCTCATGAATTAATGGGTGATACAGGTAAGAAAACAGGAATGTGGCTTGAGGAATTTGCAGCACCTTACTACGCCTTCAAAGATGCGGGATACAGCATAACACTTGCATCTCCTATGGGTGGGCAAGTACCTATCGATCCTAATAGTTTGGCTGACGACGCAATGACGGACGATGCCGTGCGTTACACAAAGGATGAAATAGCACGTAGTGCCATAGCGTCGACAATCCCACTTGAAGATGTGCGGGCTGATGAGTTTGATGCAGTGTTTTATCCAGGAGGTCACGGCCCGTTATGGGACCTTTCTGATAATGCGCACTCAATAAAACTCATCGAAGACACTATTGCAGCTAACAAGCCTGTTGGTGCCGTCTGTCACGCCCCTATCGTACTTAAGGATGTGAAAACACCTGCTGGCCAATATTTGGTCGAAGGTAAGCAAGTTACGGGTTTTACCAATAGTGAAGAGGCTGCAATGGAGCTTACTGAAGTAGTGCCATATTTGGTGGAAGACGAGTTAGTTAAGAAAGGCGGAAAGTTTGAAAAAGCAGATGACTTTGCAGTAAAAGTTTGCACCGATGGTTTATTGGTGACGGGACAAAATCCGCCATCGTCACGTCCTGCAGCTGATGCGCTTATCAAACTGTTGGCTTAGTAGTTATTTTCATATTGCCACGAAAAACCGCATTTTATACAAATGCGGTTTTCTAGCGTTCGTTACACGTTTTCGAATAAATCCTCAACTCGTTGACGTAGTTCCTCAATTTGTGAAACGTCGGCTGGTGCAATGAAGATGGTATCGTCGCCTGCTATCGTACCTAATACACCATCTTTTTTACTTAGTGAGTCCAGAAGGCGGGCGATTAGCTGCGCAGCGCCGGGACTTGTTCTGATAATCACCATAACGTTATTGTGCACAATATCTAATACCAGCTGCTTGAGGGGGCTTTTCGCCGTTGGCATGCCGAGTTCAGGGGGTAAGCAATACACCATGTCTCCACGGGCATTTCTGGTGCGTACAGCACCAAATTTGCTAAGCATTCGAGATATTTTTGATTGGCTTATGTTGTCGAAGCCTTGACCTTTCAGAGCCTCTACAATATCGCCCTGTGAACCATAGCTCTCAGCTTTAAGTATTTCTTTAAAAGCTTTAATCAGTTGCTCTTGTTTTGCGTTAGCCATTAGCGCTCTTTTCTGTGTTGTAGGTGATTAACAATATAGATGTTTTTTATGTGCACTATATTGTGCCGTACAGGTGGACTTTACGCAATTTGTTTGCATAATCACTCATGATAATGAATATCCCATTAATATCGTCATAAATACGCTAAGTAAGACGATCCGGTGATTGAGTTTTCCCCCGCGTTGCATTAGTGTGACGCTCCGTTTAAATACGTGAAGTAATCCCATAGGAGAAATGGTATGAAAGTAGCCGTGTTAGGTGCTGCCGGTGGTATTGGTCAGGCGCTGTCTTTGTTGTTGAAAACACAATTGCCAGCAGGTTCAGATTTAGCGCTTTACGATGTCGCGCCAGTTGTTCCTGGTGTTGCCGTTGATTTGAGTCACATTCCCACTGCGGTAAAAGTAACCGGTCACGGTAAAGATGACCTAGCTGATGCATTAACTGGAGCAGACGTAGTTCTAATTCCAGCTGGTATGCCTCGTAAGCCAGGTATGGATCGTTCTGATCTGTTCAACATCAACGCCGGCATTGTTAAAAACCTAATTGAAGGTGTAGCTGATAACTGCCCGAACGCGTGTGTTGGTATCATCACTAACCCAGTGAACACTACCGTTGCTATTGCAGCTGAAACGCTAAAAGCAAAAGGCGTTTACGACAAGAACAAGCTTTTCGGTGTAACGACACTAGACGTTATCCGTGCAGAAACCTTTGTTGCTGAACTTAAAGGTGTAGACGTATCTTCTGTGCACGTACCGGTAATCGGCGGTCACTCTGGTACAACTATCCTTCCTCTACTTTCACAAGTTGAAGGCGTAGAGTTCACAGACGAAGAAGTTGCTAGCCTAACTACTCGTATCCAAAACGCGGGTACTGAAGTTGTTGAAGCTAAAGCGGGCGGCGGTTCTGCAACCCTATCTATGGGTCAAGCAGCGGCACGTTTCTGTCTATCTCTAGTTGCAGCAATGCAAGGTGAGAACGTGGTTGAGTACACTTATGTACAGACTGACGACAGCGACGACGCAGCATTCTTTGCACACCCAGTTCGCCTTGGCGCAAACGGTGTTGAAGAAATCTTGCCATACGGTGAGCTAAGCGCGTTTGAAGAAAAAGCGAAAAACGACATGCTTGAAGGCCTACGTGGTGACATCAAGCTAGGCGTTGATTTCGTAAACGGCTAATAGTGCTAAAAGCGGATGCATTAGCATCCGCTTGAAAAGGCTGGATACGTAAGGCCTACACAGACACGCCGAGATTCCATCCATGGAGGCTTGGCTGCAGCATCCCTGCAGCAGACAGTCTGTTACGACCTTACGTATCCAGCCTTTTTTGTTGCGTCTTTGTAGGCTTTGTCACGGCATCCTGGGCACAGAAACGCCTATTTATTAAAGTACCGCCAATTAAGCATTCCACCCATAGCTAGCAATAAGTTTATTTCCTAATTGACTTACTGTGTCTGTAATGGATCTATTCGAAACAGCTTTATGGGACCCATTGCGACGGGAAAGCCTTTGTGTAATGCATAAGTAAAGCCGGAAATCATGTCGTCTGTAAGAACGAAAAGGATAATCTTTGATGCGAAAGTTGTGTGAGAAGCTTCAATTTCGATGACTCGAGCATCTATGCTTATGTCGTCGGCAGAAAATGGTGATTTGACTTCTCTAAACGTCTCTTCCCCTTTTCTATAAACCCGCAGTGAACCTTGTTCTCTTTCGTTCAACTCTAGTAATGCCAACTCTGGTTGATCTAAATATTGCATTACACCAATCCAGGTTCCATAAGGGTGTTTGGCAACACGTTGCTCTGCTTCAGATAGTATTTTCTTTCGGTTTTCTAAAACCTTACGCGGCGTTGACTTTGCCTTTTGTTTTACAAGTCGATAGGTCTGAGAAATATAGCTCTCTTTATCCTTAAAGCTCGACTCCAATACGTTAAAGTCGTTATCTAAGAAAGGCGAAAGGGTAAGCGTGCGTGTAACATTGTCTTCGATCGTTGTTTTAATTGTGCACCGGTTTCCTATGCAAGTAATGTCGTCATTGGTGAACGGTGTGCGACGCATTTTTTTCAAGCCTCCCGGAATGACTATTTCAAAAAAGCTGTGGTCGCCACCTTCCTGTATTTGAAGTAACCGGAATGTCGTTTCATCTTCGCTTATGCCTTCCCATAAACCAGTAGGTAATTTCATTGTGTTGGCAACGCAGTGGCCGCCAAAAGAAAGCAGTGTAACGAAAAATATTAATAGAGATGTACGCACTTCTAGTCCTTTAAAAATGATTTAGGCTTCGCTGTCAATCATAAGTCTATTTCTCTGATTAACAAACGTTTTTACGTTTTAGTGATATGGTAGTTATCGCTGACTAAATCCAGTCGTGTCTAAGGGCAATAAAAAAGCCCGCTACGTGGTACGAAGCGGGCTTTTATGGTTTACTGAATTAGCGTACTTAACCTGTGTTACGCATCCCAATGGCAATGCCTGCAATGGTTACCATCATGGCACGCTCTAAACTGGTGTTTTGCGCATCGTCACCGGCTTTACGGATACGATCGAGAAGCTCAATTTGCAGGTAATGAAGTGGTTGAAGATACGCTGCACGGATCTCCATCGACTCTTTACCTTGCGGGTCGTTTTTCATAATGTCGTCATCGCCTGTAATAGCCAACAGCGACGAGATGCTTTCTTTAAGCTCGCTGCGCAGCGCTTCACCAAAGTGTTTAAGTTCTTTTGGTACAAGGCGCTCATCATAAGCTTCGCTTATGCGTGGGTCAGCTTTGTGGAACACCATGTCCAGCATTGAAAGACGCGAACGATAGAACGGCCATTCGCTGAACATCTCGTTAACCACTTTCTCGTTCTCAGGAGTCTTCACGCTATCAATTGCGCGCATAACGCCTAACCAGCTTGGCAGAACTAAACGGGTTTGTGCCCAGGCGAAGATCCATGGGATAGCACGTAAGCTCTCAATTCCGCCTTGTGGTTTACGCTTAGCAGGGCGGCTGCCTAGAGGAAGCTTACCTAGCTCTTGCTCTGGTGTAGCCACACGGAAGTAAGGGACGAATTCTTCATCATGGCGAACTGTTGCGCGGTAGTTATCGCGACCTTGCGCGGCCATTGCGGTAATAAGCTCACGCCACTCTTCTTTTGGTGCTGGAGGCGGGAACAACATGGCTTCAATTATAGCGCTGGCGTAAATACCTAGGCTGCGTTTAGCCAGTTTTGGCATGCCGAACTTGTAGCGAATGGTTTCACCTTGTTCTGTTACGCGGAATCCACCTTCTAGTGAGCCAGGAGGCTGTGAGTAAATAGCTGCGTGTGCTGGCAAACCGCCGCGGCCAATCGTACCACCACGTCCGTGGAATAGGGTAAGGCTTACGTCGAATTCTTCTGCAATGGCAACTAATGCTTCTTGCGACTGATACTGTGCCCAGCCAGCAGCCAATGCGCCTGCATCTTTTGCTGAGTCAGAGTAACCGATCATGACAAACTGACGGCCCTTCACGTAACCGCGATACCAGTCAATAGACAGCAATTTACGCATTACGTCAGGTGAGTTGTTCAAATCGTCCAGTGTTTCGAACAATGGCGCCACTGGCATTGGCCAATCTACACCGCTTTCTTGAAGTAGTAGCTGAACGGCCATGACATCTGACGGCTCACTGGCCATAGAGATGATATAAATACCAAAGCCGTGCTTGCTGTGCTTCGCAATAACCTTACACGTATCAAGCACTTCTTTTACGTCATCAGACGCGTCCCATTGAGCAGGGAAAAGCGGGCGTTTTGAGCCAAGTTCGCGTAATAAGAAAGCCTGCTTGTCGGCTTCGCTCCACTGAGCATAATCACCAAGACCAAGATAGCGAGTGAGTTCGCTAAAGACGTCTGCGTGACGCTCAGAATCCTGACGTACATCAAGGCGCAGAAGGTGAATACCGAATACTCGAGCACGGCGAATAGTGTCTAGCAGCAGACCGTTTGCTACAACTTGCATTCCGCAGTCTAACAATGACTGGTAGCAAAGCATCAGTGGTTCAATTAGCTCATCATCACTTTCAACCCAGTTTGAAGTATCCGGGTTCTTACCTGCTAAGTAGTCGCTAATGCCATCGCGGGTTGTGATGAACTTGTCCACAAGTGGACGAAGAAGGGCGCGGTATGGCTCGTTGGCGTCGCCGACTTTTTCGCGTAACGCGTCGTTGCAGTCGTACATAGAAAGCTCAACCTGCAAGCGATCAAGATCTATCGCGAAAAGTTTGGCTGCGCGCTTTCTAGCAAGTAAGAGTACTTGCTCTGTCACTTTTGACGTTACAAATGGGTTACCGTCTCTGTCGCCGCCCATCCAAGAGCTAAACTGAACAGGAGAGGCATCTAGCGGCAGTGAGACCTCGTAATCTTCATTTAAACGGCCGTCAAGCTCGCGCATGAAGTCAGGTACTGCTTCCCACAATGAGTTTTCAATAACCGAGAAGCCCCAGCGCGCTTCATCAACAGGTGTAGGGCGCACAGAGCGAATTTCTTCAGTGTGCCAAGCCTGTGCAATAAGGTCTGCAATGCGGGTTTCAATTTTCTTACGCTCAACGTCATTAAGCGATTCTTGGTGTATGGCTTGAAGGCAATTTGCCAATTCTTTGTGTTTATGAATAAGTGTACGACGCGTAACCTCGGTTGGGTGGGCGGTTAGTACAAGATCGATGTTCAGTTTTGCAACTGCATCCTGCACTTTTTCAGCGGTTAACTCAGCTTTATCTAGGTGTTCAAAAAGTGCATCAATCGATGCATCAACATTCATTGCAGCGTTGTATTCTTGCTCAGCAATGTTGCCCAAATTTAAGAATTGTGCGAAGGCACGGCCAACAGTAAGCAAATCGCTGTCAGACATTGTTTTGAAAGTTTCTTTCAGTTCTTCGCTGCACGTAGCGTCTCCCTGATAAGAAGCTCGGCCGCCTTTACGAATCTTTTCAATGCGGTCTAGCCATTCCTGACCTAATTGATTTTTGATTGTCTCACCTAAGGTTTTACCAAGGTATCGAACGGTATCTTTCAGTTCAGCATCATAGTGTGTTTGCATGCTATCCTCCTAAATATATGGGCCTAACCATACTGTGTCCTTTGCGACTTGTCTAACCACTTTCGGTTATAATTTACAACATTTTGATACTTTTGCACCCAAGTTAATATTGCTCAAAGCAAGATATCTTATGGTGTGATACACTCTCGCACCGGAAAATGCAGAAACATTCTCGCGACATGCGTTTTGTTTGAAATTTGTACTGCATTTGTAATTTAATTTCAGGAGTTCTTGTGACTGATACATTCAATACAGTAGAAACCCAAGCAAGTTACGGCATTGGTTTTCAAATGGGTCAACAACTACAATCAAATCCATTTGACGGACTAGCGATTGACGCTGTTGTAGCTGGCCTAAAAGACGCCTTCGCAGGTCAAGCGCCTCAGGTTGACAACGACACACTACGTGATGCGTTCGGCGAAATTCACAAGCGCATGCAAGCGGCTAAAGAAGAAGCGAGCAAAGCGGTTATTGAAGAAGGCACAAAGTACCTTGAAGAAAACGCAAAGCGTGATGAAGTAACCGTTACTGAATCTGGTCTTCAGTACGAAGTTATCGCTGAAGGTGACGGTGAAACGCCAGTTGCGGCTAGCACTGTACGTGTTCACTACCACGGTACACTTATCAACGGTACCACTTTTGACAGCTCTTACGAGCGCGGCCAGCCAGCTGAATTCCCAGTAGGTGGCGTGATTAAAGGTTGGACTGAAGCACTTCAACTTATGAAAGTAGGTGCTAAGTATCGTTTATACGTGCCACATGATCTTGCTTACGGTGAGCAAGGTGCGGGTGCAGCTATTGCACCATACAGCACGCTTATCTTTGACGTAGAGCTTCTAGACGTTCTAGGTTAATGCGTTGTTCACAGGTACGCGACTCAGCGTACCTGTGAACTTTCTCTTCGTTGCATACCGTACTTTGTCAACTACGCGCTACCTCTTTAATTCTCGGCCCATAAACTATTACCCCTTTCCCAATTCGCATAAAGAATTAATCAAAACTCAATTTACTGCTTAGTTTCATTGGTGTGTAGTGGTGTTTGCGATATGCTAAATTCTATCTGCTCCGAGTTGTTATCAGTGGCTTCGGCATTACAATAGCCCCACGCTCAAATAAGGAAAATTATTATGGTTATCAAGCCTAAAGTGAGAGGCTTCATTTGCACAAACGCGCATCCTATTGGCTGTGCAACCGCGGTTGACGAACAAATTGCTTATGTAGAAGCAAAAGGCGACTTAGGCGAAGGCCCTAAAAACGTACTGGTTATTGGTAGCTCAACAGGTTACGGCTTAGCGTCACGCATCACATCTGCCTTTGGTTATGGCGCAAAAACACTAGGTGTGTGCTTTGAGAAAGCGCCAACGGAGCGCAAAACGGGTACAGCAGGTTGGTACAACACTGCAGCGTTCCATGAAAAAGCCAAAGCAAAAGGCTTGTATGCAGATACTATCAACGGCGATGCGTTTTCCGATGAAATCAAAAATGAAACCATCGAAAAAATCAAAGCTGAAATGGGCAAGGTTGATTTGGTCATTTATAGCCTTGCATCCCCGCGTAGAACCGACCCAGAAACAGGCGTGACGTATAAATCTACGCTTAAGCCTGTAGGGCAGGCGTACACAACAAAAACCTACGATACTGATAAAGATAAAGTGCATGAAGTATCGCTAGAGCCAGCCAACGACGAAGAAATCCTTAACACCATCAAAGTGATGGGCGGCGAAGATTGGGAACGTTGGATGGACTTTTTACGTGAAGCCGGTGTGCTTGCTGAAGGCTGTAAAACAACCGCTTACACTTACATAGGCAAAGAGCTTACATGGCCTATTTATGGTCAAGCGACGATTGGTAAAGCGAAAGAAGACTTGGATCGCGCTGCGGCAGCCATTATCGGTAAAAACAGTGATTTGCTTGTGCAAGCCAATGTGAGCTCGTTGAAAGCACTGGTAACGCAGGCAAGCTCAGCCATTCCTGTAATGCCACTTTATATTTCACTTATTTACAAAGTGATGAAAGAGGAAGGCACGCACGAAGGGTGTATTGAGCAGATTCATGGCTTGTTCACTCAGTGCCTGTTTGGCGACACGCCAACGTTAGATGAAGCAAATCGCTATCGCATGGATGGCAAAGAAACTAACGACGCAACCCAAGCAAAAATTAAGGCGCTATGGGATCAAGTGACACAAGAGAACTTTCATGACTTAAGTGACTACAAAGGTTACCACCATGAGTTCTTAAAACTGTTCGGTTTTGACATTTCAAGTGTTGATTACGACAGTGAAGTTGACCCAATGGTTAATTGGTAAAAACTGAACTTACCATTAATTAACCTTGCACTCTTATGGTCGAAAGCCGTCTGATTTGACGGCTTTTTTGTTCCTAATTACAAGCTGATATAGGGGATGGATTCGAAAAATGTAAATGAATAAGACCAAAGGTTTACATTAAATTGTAGAAAAATTTGCCTTTATCTTGAAATAGCGTGGCACAAACGTATGGGTTAATGCTAAAATCCCGAAATTAAGTAGGGGTCTTTTCTACCTCTACCAAAACAGCAGCGGCGATTGCAGTACACAATAAAAACAATAAGTGTAAATTTTCGTTGGTGGTCTATAAATGAAAGAGCGCAACAGTAAACGCTCGCAAAATGGAATTATGCGTTACGGCTTCATAACAGGCTGACCGTAGCAAATCAGCAAGTTCCGCCAATCATGAATAATAAGGTGTTTAACACCTGTTAATAGTGCGCTTTTGCATGCTGACAGGCAGGGTTTCTGCGGTCATGCAAAAGGGTATTTCTATTAGAGTAGTGCAATTACATATGATAAAAATCAAGAAAGGTCTCGACCTCCCAATTGAGGGAGCGCCAAAGCAGGAGATTGCTGATGCATCTGCTGCAACGCGCGTTGCCATTCTGGGAGAAGAATATGTGGGTATGCGCCCTACCATGCACGTCCAAGTTGGCGATGTAGTGAAAAAAGGTCAGGTTCTTTTTGAAGACAAAAAGAACCCTGGCGTTAAATTCACTGCGCCAGCAGCGGGTGAAGTGGTAGAGGTTAACCGTGGTGCAAAACGTGTTCTTCAGTCTGTAGTTATCAAAATGAACGGCAGTGATGCTGTGTCATTTGATAAAATTGCAGCTGACCAGATCGCGAGCGCAACACGTGAGCAGCTTCAGTCAATCCTTGTAGAGTCAGGCATGTGGACAGCGTTACGCACACGTCCATTCAGCAAATCTCCACAGCTGGACTCTGTTCCAAGTTCAATTTTTGTTACAGCAATGGATACTAATCCACTAGCAGCAGATCCTGCTGTGATTATTGCTGAGCGCCAAGACGATTTCGTAAATGGTCTTAAAGCGTTAACGCAATTGAGCGGCGGCAAGACTTACGTTTGTAAAGCGGCAGGTGCTTCAGTTGCTACTGGCGATGCGGCAGTTGATGTTGAAGAATTTGGTGGTCCTCACCCTGCGGGCCTACCGGGTACTCACATCCACTTCCTTGATTCTGCTGGCATGAACAAAACGGTTTGGCACATCAACTACCAAGACGTTATGGCAATTGGTGCATTGCTGACCTCTGGCGAGCTAGATAACCGTCGTGTTATTTCACTTGCGGGTCCCGCTGCAACCAATCCACGCCTAGTGCGAACTGTAATAGGCGCAGATTTGACCGAACTTACTGCAAACGAGCAAGTAGACGGTGAAGTGCGTGTTATCTCTGGCTCTGTACTTAGCGGTACAACAGCGATGGGCGTTCACGGCTTCCTTGGCCGTTTCCACACCCAAGTTTCACTACTAAAAGAAGGTCGCGAGAAAAAGCTATTTGGCTGGATCACTCCAGGTTCAGATAAGCACTCAGTGACTCGTGCTTACTTAGGTCACCTAAGTGGCAACAAGAAATTTGATATGACAACAACTACCAATGGTTCTGAACGTTCTATGGTTCCAATTGGTAATTACGAACGCGTTATGCCCCTAGATATCATTCCTACGCTTCTGCTTAGGGACCTGATTTCTGGTGATACTGACGGTGCTCAGACGTTGGGTTGCTTAGAATTGGACGAAGAAGATTTGGCATTGTGTACTTATGTATGCCCTGGCAAATACAACTACGCTCCTATCTTACGCGACTGTTTGACCACGATAGAGAAAGAGGGTTAAGTCATGGGTTTAAAAGCGTATTTAGAAAAGATCGAACCAAACTTCGAACCAGGTGGTAAGCATGAAAAGTGGTATGCGCTTTACGAAGCTGCGGCGACCATTTTCTACACCCCAGGTAAAGTAAACAAAGCTAACACGCACGTGCGTGACAGCATTGACCTTAAGCGCATCATGATCATGGTATGGATGGCAACATTCCCAGCTATGTTCTTTGGTATGTATAACATTGGTTTCCAAGCGCAAGAAGCAATCGCTGCTGGTGCAGGTACATTACCTGATACGTGGCAAGCAGGCCTATTCGCTGCACTTGGCGGTGACTTGGCAAATGCGGGCACACTAGGTCTGTTCTTCTACGGCGCATGTTTCTGGTTGCCAATCTACGCAGTTACGTTTGCGGTAGGTGGTTTCTGGGAAGTATTATTTGCGTCTGTGCGCAAACACGAAGTTAACGAAGGTTTCTTTGTTACATCAGTTCTGTTCGCACTAACACTTCCAGCTACTATTCCTCTATGGCAAGTTGCACTAGGTATTACCTTCGGTGTTGTTATTGCTAAAGAAGTATTCGGTGGTACAGGTCGTAACTTCCTTAACCCAGCATTGTCTGGTCGTGCATTCCTTTACTTTGCGTATCCTGCACAAATTTCAGGTGACCAAGTATGGGTAGCGGCAGATGGCTATTCTGGTGCAACGTCTCTAAGCCAAGCGGCTTCTGGCAACCTTGATTACGCGAACATGGATCAGTGGATGAACAGCTTCATCGGTACTATTTCAGGTTCAGCGGGTGAGGTGTCTACCCTTGCTATCATTCTTGGTGGCTTGTTCATCATGTACATGCGTATAGCAAGCTGGCGCATTGTTGCTGGTGTAGCAATTGGTGTGGCGTTCTTCGCAACCTTGCTAAACCTAATCGGCAGCGATACTAACCCTATGTTTGCAATGCCTGCTCATTGGCACTTTGTTGTTGGTGGTCTTGCTTTTGGTATGTTCTTTATGGCGACAGACCCAGTATCTGCGTCGTTCACAAACCAAGGTAAGTGGGCTTACGGTATCTTCATTGGTTTTATGACGGTACTAATCCGCGTCCTTAACCCAGCCTTCCCAGAAGGTGTAATGCTAGCAATTCTATTTGCTAACTTGTGGGCGCCACTGTTCGACTATTTCGTCGCACAAAGCAATATCAAGCGGAGGGTAGCACGTGTCGGCTAAGAAAGAATCTTTAGGCAAGACGGTAGGTATTGTTGTTGCCGTATGTTTAGTTTGTTCAATTGTTGTTTCTGGCGCGGCTGTTGGCCTTCGCTCGCTACAGCAAACAAACGCAGCTCTAGATAAAAAGAGCAACATTCTTAATGCTGCAGGCCTTTATGAAATGGGCATGAGCAATAGCGCAATTGAAAGCACGTACAGCGAGCGAGTAGAACAGCGTTTTGTTAATCTTGACGAGGGTACTTTCGTAGAAGCGCCTAAGCCAGATTACGATATGTATAAAGCAGCCAAAGAAACTGAGTACAGCACTAAGGTAACTAACAGCAATGTTGGTTTCCAACGCCGCCCTAACGTGGCAAGTGTTTACTTAGTTCGCGACGACGCAGGTGATGTATCTCGTATCATCCTTCCTGTACACGGCAGCGGCCTTTGGGATCTTATGTACGGTTTCTTAGCGGTAGACGCAGACGGCCAAACGGTTCGCGAGCTCATTTACTATCAGCAAAAAGAAACGCCAGGACTAGGTGGTGAAGTGCAAAACCCTGCTTGGCAGGACAAATGGGACGGCAAAGAGCTTTACGAGAATGGTGAAGTTGCTATTCGCGTAGTGAAAAATGCTAACCCTAGCAATCCTCACACTATCGATGCGCTTTCAGGTGCAACCCTAACCAGCAACGGTGTTGAAAACACCATTCGTTACTGGGTAGGCGAGCAAGGCTTCGGCCAGTTCCTGAAGAACCAAGCATGGCGTTCATAAGGGAAGTCTCATGGCAGATACTAAAGAAATGAAAAAGGCCCTCTTTGGGCCAATCCTGGACAACAACCCGATCGCCCTACAGGTATTGGGTATCTGTTCAGCACTGGCAATTACCACTAAGCTGGAAACAGCATTGGTAATGTCGCTTGCGCTTACAAGCGTTGTAGCGTTCTCAAACTTGTTTATTTCACTAATTCGTAACCAGATCCCATCTAGCGTTCGAATTATTATCCAGATGACCATCATTGCATCGTTGGTAATCGTTGTTGACCAAATTCTGAAAGCGTATTCGTATGAAATATCGAAGCAGCTGTCGGTATTCGTTGGTCTGATTATTACTAACTGTATCGTAATGGGTCGTGCTGAAGCTTACGCCATGAAGAGCCCACCTCTGATGAGCTTCCTTGATGGTATTGGTAACGGCTTGGGTTACTCTTTCATTCTAATTGTTATTGGTACAATTAAAGAGCTATTTGGTTTCGGTACTATTTTAGGTTTCGAAATCCTTCCACTGGTTCAAAACGGTGGCTGGTATCAGGGTAACGGTTTGTTAATCCTACCATTCAGCTCATTCTTCTTAATCGGCGGTATGATTTGGTTTATCCGTACTATCCGTCCAGAGCAAGTAGAGCCTAAGGAGTAAGTCATGGAACATTATTTGTCGTTATTTGTTCGCTCAATTTTCGTTGAGAACATGGCGTTATCACTTTTCTTGGGTATGTGTACATTCCTAGCGGTATCTAAGAAAGTTAAAACTGCTATGGGTCTTGGTGTTGCAGTTATCGTGGTACTAGGTATCTCTGTACCGGTTAACCAAGTTATTTATGTAAACATTCTTGCTCCAGGCGCACTAGCATGGGCAGGTTTCCCAGAAGCTGACCTAAGCTTCCTTAACTTCCTAACGTTTATCGGTGTTATCGCGGCGTTGGTACAGATTCTAGAGATGAGCTTAGACAAGTTCTTCCCTGCGCTTTACAACGCACTAGGTATCTTCCTTCCGCTAATTACCGTTAACTGTGCAATCTTCGGTGGTGTGGCGTTTGCGGTACAGCGTGAATACAACTTCACTGAAAGCATCGTTTACGGCGTTGGTAGTGGTATGGGCTGGGCACTAGCAATTGTGTTGCTAGCGGCAGTACGTGAAAAGCTGAAGTATGCTGACATGCCTGATGGTGTTCGTGGTCTTGGTTCTGTATTCATGATCGCTGGCCTAATGGCACTTGGCTTCCAGTCATTCACTGGTATTCAGCTGTAATAGAGCTCGGGAGCATATAAATGAATAATGTAGAAATATATCTAGGCGTAGGCATGTTCATTGCCATCGTTCTAGCGCTGGTATTTATTATCATGTTTGCCAAGTCTAAATTGGTACCAAGCGGTGATGTTACTATCACTATCAATGGTGACCCAGATAAGGCAATCAAAACAGCACCGGGTGGCAAGCTTCTTGGTGCACTAGCTGACGCAGGTTACTTCGTATCTTCTGCTTGTGGTGGCGGTGGCTCATGTGGCCAGTGTCGTGTAGACGTACACTCAGGTGGTGGTGAAATTCTTCCAACTGAACTAGACCACATCACTAAAGGTGAAGCACGCGAAGGCTGCCGTCTTTCATGTCAGGTTGCTATTAAGCAAGACATGGAGATCGAGCTTGAAGAGTCGGTATTTGGTGTTAAGAAGTGGGATTGTGAAGTTATCTCTAACGATAACAAAGCAACCTTCATCAAAGAACTGAAGCTTAAAATTCCTAATGGTGAAAGTGTACCTTTCCGTGCAGGTGGTTATATTCAGATTGAAGCGCCAGCGCACCACGTTAAGTACAAAGAGTTCGATATTCCTGAAGAATACCGCGGTGACTGGGAGCGTTTTGGCTTCTTCGACATCGAGTCTAAAGTAGACGAAGAGACTATTCGTGCTTACTCAATGGCGAACTACCCAGAAGAAGAAGGCATTATTATGTTGAACGTGCGTATTGCTACGCCGCCACCTAATAACCTAAGCCTACCTGCGGGTAAAATGTCATCGTATATTTGGAGCCTGAAAGAAGGTGACAAAGCGACTATCTCTGGTCCATTCGGTGAATTCTTCGCGAAAGAAACTGAAAACGAAATGGTATTCGTAGGTGGTGGTGCTGGTATGGCCCCAATGCGTTCACACATCTTCGATCAGCTTCGTCGCCTTAAGTCTAAGCGTAAGATGAGCTTCTGGTACGGTGCACGTTCACTTCGTGAAATGTTCTATACAGAAGACTTCGATGAGTTAGCAGCAGAAAACGATAACTTTGAGTGGCACGTAGCACTTTCTGATCCTCAGCCAGAGGACAACTGGGAAGGTTACACAGGGTTCATTCACCAAGTACTTCTTGAGAACTACTTGAAAGATCACCCTGCACCAGAAGACTGTGAGTTCTACATGTGTGGACCACCTATGATGAACGCGGCCGTAATCAACATGCTTAAAGATTTAGGTGTTGAGGACGAAAACATCATGCTAGATGACTTCGGTGGCTAAGCTACTCGCTTAAAAACTCAAGCATATTAAAAGGGGCGTAAGCCCCTTTTTCGTTGAAGCAAAACGCATAATGCACATAATACCCGTTTCGTTTTGTGCATATTAGCTAAGGACAACATCGTGATTCGATTTGCTATTCGAATATTCCTCGCCTTTGTTGCGGTAGGTATTCTACTACTCGCAAGCTGTAGCGACGAAAAAACGCCTGTAGTACACCTGCAAGGGCAGACAATGGGCACAACCTACAATGTAAAATACCTTGTAGCTGAAATGCCGGTAGAAGGCTTGCAAGCTGAAATAGATGCCCGTCTTGTTGAGGTTAACAAGATGATGTCTACTTACGACCCAACGTCAGAACTATCAAGGTTCAATCAATATCGCTACACCGACAATTTCGCCGTGTCGCCAGATACGTTAACCGTGGTAAATGAAGCGCTGCGCTTGGCTAATCTTAGTGGCGGTGTACTTGATGTTACCGTTGGCCCATTGGTTAATTTGTGGGGGTTTGGCCCAACTAAGCGCCCTGAAAAAGTACCAAGCCAGACAGACATCGACGATATTCGCGAATATGTGGGTTATAAGAAGCTGTCAACCACGCCTACAGGCTTAAAGAAAAGTCACCCAATGCTTTATGTCGACCTGTCGACTATTGCAAAAGGTTTTGGCGTTGATGAAGTGGCGGAGATCCTTGAAAACCACAACATTGAAAACTACCTTGTAGAAATAGGTGGTGAAATGCGTGTGAAAGGTGAACGTGGCGACGGCAGTGAGTGGCTGATTGCCATTGAAAAGCCAGTTACCACTGAACGTGCTGTTCAAAAAGTTGTCTCAATAGGAGAAAACGCGGTTGCTACATCAGGTGACTATCGCAACTATTACGAAGAAGACGGCGTTCGTTATTCGCATCTAATCGACCCCACAACGGGCAAACCAATTTCACACAACTTGGTGTCGGTCACCGTTGTCCACCCTTCGTCGATGACGTCTGATGGCTTGGCAACAGCGTTTAATGTGATGGGGTGGGGACAAGCAATAGCAGTTGCAGAGCAAGAACAACTTGCTGTATTTCTCATTCGTCGCACAGAAGACGGATTTGAAGAGTATGCGTCGCCAGAATTTGATAAACTGGTCACAGTTCATAATTAGGGGGTAGCAATGTCTACATTTATCCTTGCTTTTGGTTTCTTTCTAACAATGGTACTGGCGATGGCCGTAGGTTACCTTTTTCAGAAAAAATCAATCTCTGGAAGCTGCGGTGGCTTAGGTGCACTAGGTATTGAAAAAGCCTGTGACTGCCCTGAACCTTGTGACCGCAAAAAGTCACGTATGGAAAAAGAAGAAGCCCGTCAAAAAAAGCTAAACGAGTGGAAGCAAAACCAAATTTTGTAATGCTGAAACTATTGTTTGCTTAAGTGTAAAAAGCGCTGTTTGAGAACTTCGACGGCGCTTTTTACTATATATTGTAAAAACAATGCTTTAACGATTCTGCGTATCTATGCGGACGTGCATACATGACGCTGATTTAGGGCAACCTGGTGCGGCACCAGTCGAGATGAGTCGCTCTATATAAAAGTGAAAATTTGAGAGACTCTCATTTATTAAGATTTTGATATACCCACCTTTTGTATCGTTGCTCCACATACAGATTTAAGCTAAATTTAACGCTCGAACAATTACAAACATCAACATCAGCACATCAAGGAAGAGCTATGGCACGCAGTATACGCCTCGGGACTATCAGTGTAGTCGCATTAACATTAGCCGCTTGTGGAGGCGGAGGTTCTGACTCTGCGGGGCCGGCAAACGGCGGTTCCTCCTCGGTTTCGTCATCTACCATTATAAAAAACGCTAAAGACTACGATGTGTCGCGTCTCAACACCGCAGCAAAAACAATTGCAAACGCCCAATACAAAGGCAAAACAACCGATGCACAAGTAGATCTGACGTTAGCTCAACAGGCGTTCAATTTACTTTTCAATGATTCTGTTATGACTTTGCCAGAACTGGCAGAGCAGGACTTCACTGATGACGTTATTAATGGCGCGATAAAGAAAACATACACTTGTGACCAAGGTGGTAGCGTTGCTTATGACGGTAAGGTGTCAGATTCCTCCACCGGTATCATCGCCATGAATTACCAAAACTGTTGGTTATATAGCAACGGTGCAGCTATTTCCGGATCAACGGCTATCGCTATCGAAAGCGTGTCAGAGAACGCGGTGAAATACAGTTTGTTTATCGATAAGCTAACATGGACTTACGAAGGTACGCCTTATACTTTGTCGGGCGTTGTCTCAGTTGATGAAGGGTTTAACCAAACTAACGGTAGCTATGAAGCGGACACAAGCCAACACGTCGCATTAACCATTGGCTCTGAGCAGTACAAATTGGAAGGCAATTTCAATATATCTGAATATTCTTATGACTCCGTTAATCATGCTGAAGTTGACTTCTACGTTGGCTCTAAAGGTAAACTTGTTATTGAGGCAGATAGCCCTGAATATTTTTCGCCATATATGTACAGGGGAGAAGTTATTATAGCGGGTAACAAAACCTCATCGTTTTTGTTTGAGGATGGTTTTATTCGCTATTTGGAAGATTCAGATAACGACGGTAACTATGACATAGGTACATTTTTGGTCGATGCTGACGATTTAATTAGCGGTAACTTAGCAGGCAGAAACCTCGTCGCCATTGCAGATATGTCTGCTCCACCCATTGTAAATGCACCTGGCTTTTACCCTGATGAGATAGTGAATACAACGACACCCATAACCGTTAGCGGGGGATATTATTACGATAGCGATACAGAGGACGAAGATTTATCCGTCAGTTACCGCTGGTATCTCAACGGTAACTTGGTAGAAGACGTTGTAGGGGATACCTTTCCAGCCTACCGGGCTGTCTTTAACGATGTACTAGAAGTGTCTATGGTTATTTCTGATAGCGCCAACACTGTAGAATCAGATCGCACTTCCATTGTGTTGTCGGACGCCCCGGCAGAAGTAGTGCTCGAAAATTTACCTGAAGCTGTTTCCCCTGGGGAATATGTTGAATTTAAGGCTTCTGTGTCTGACCCCGATCTTGGCGACAATCAAGGGGCTCCCACATTGGTGTCTGCGCCTTCTGGGGCGACCATTAATGATGAAGGGGTGATCAACTGGCAAGTACCGACAAGTCAATTATTTAAAACTCAGCTTTATGCATTTGGTTTTTCGACAGGCTTAGATGGTGCTGAAGTCGTCAAAACCCATGTCTCAGTGACTAATCATGACGTACAAGAATTAGCTCGTTCGGGAGTTGAAGTACCTAAATTGAACAATTCAATGGTAGTTGGTGATTTTGACCACGATGGTGACAATGAAGTTCTCTCAACTGATTCTGCAAATCGCGTGTTCTTGCTCTCTTATCAAAACGGCATCTACAACCAAACTTGGATGTATCCCTACTTACTCGAACAAGGTGGGACAATAAAGCAAGTTCTCAGTACAGATTTTGATAACGACGATTACCCCGACATTATAGTGATATCTGAAAACAGTGTATCCGTAATTACCGACATTGACGTACCGGCAACCACGCTGTTTACCACCGACAATTATATACATAGCGCCGTTCTTGGAGATATTGATAACGATGGTGACGATGAATTAGCCTACCTATATTCATCATATGCTTATGGCGAAACCAATCAGATCGCAGTGGTTGACCTGAGTTCGCCCGAATCTCCATTGTTTACGTTCACCGCGGAAGAAACAGATGAAATTGCTTTAGGTAATGTAGATAACGACACTCACTTAGAGCTCGTTACAAATTCTGGTTTGGTTTACGACTTGGAAACTGGTGAAAATCAATGGTTCTTGGGAGCAGGTTTCAGTAGTAGCCATATTGCTGTTGCCGATATAAATGGCGACGGTATTGATGAAATTGTAGGGGCAGACAGTTGGTCTTACATCTATGTGTACTCAGCACAAAACAAATCTCAAATTACGAGTATTGAAAATTTTAACACTTGCGACATTAGCGCAGGAAGGCTCACCGTAGATAGTAATCCTGTATTGCTCGTTGGAGACTGCCAATGGGGCAATATTCACGCTATGAAGTTGTCTAATAATTCGCTTACTTCAGTATTTAGCATTGATATGGTTGATCATGGTTCTGCTTCGCTGACCCTTGGCGATGCCGATAATGACGGCCTTAATGAACTGTTATGGGGCACCGGTACTACACATTCTGGTGAAGATTTACTCGTAACGGCTGATGTCACTGCCACTTCTGCAACAATTAAAACCGCTGCGACTACGCATCAGCTAGATAGCTTTAATGCAGCTGGGTGGGCAGATTTGTATCCTGGTGACGAACGCGCTGTTTTCTTCGTACCGAGCACGGGGAGCGGCTATGACGGCTCCAAGGTTTTACTTATGGAGAAAACCGGGAATTACATCACCAGTGAAGAAGTTTCTTCTAACTGGGATAACTCTGGTATTGCTGTAACTACCGATTACAACAATGACGGTGCCGGTGATTTATTCCTACCTACTGCACAAACCTATGATGGCGCGTTTGCTGCAATGCGATTAAATGATTTCTCTATTCAATATGAGATTACAGGGAGTTATTCGAACGATGTTTCAGTTATTAAAGCATTCGACTTTAATAACGATGGTTTCGATGATGCCGTATATGTTGATGGTCGAACGTTAAAAGCGGTGGACGTGAAGAATCAAGTTATGTTGGCTACGTACACTATGCCTCAGTACTTTCGTGACTTTGATATTGTCGCGATGAATGGCAGTGTGTATGTGGCGCTTTCATTAGGTGACGAAATCACTGAATTACTTACGCCAACAACATCAGGTTTTTCAATTTTGGCCAGCACTGATACTTCTTGCACGCGTCTTACCTTTATAAACGCTGATAGCGACGCTGCCACAGAACTTGCTTGTTATAACGATCAGAACCAGTCTCTCGTTCTGTTTGACGTTACAGACACCAGTTTGACTAAAACATCAGACGTTCGTATCAACACGACAATCATCGACATGGTAGCAAATCCGATGACTTCCGCTAATCAAACTCTCATCGTGACTTCCGCGAATGACGATGATTACTTGGAGTATTACGGTGTTTCAGAGCTCAGCGAAATGACAGCTGAAGGGATCTCTATCTGGAAAAGCCCATCGTTGATTGGTTCTGCGCGCAAATACTCGCTTCATACGAGAAAATCGTCCGAGGGAAACCTTGAAGTGTTAATGGCTACAACAAGAGCAATGTATTGGTTAGGCCGCGCTGAGTAAGTAGCGCTATCTGCGCTCATTTCGATACCGTTCTGAGGCGTTTTTTAGTATAGCGGCGACACATCAATGTTGGTGTATCGCCGTTTTTTTTGGGTCTTCTAGTTCTGGTCACACGGTGAAAAAATACACTTGTTTAAATATGTGCCTTTTATAAGGAATTAGAACTCCGTTAATTTTATTGATATCTCAAAACGAAATAGTGTAATTAACCGCCATTGATAATATACTGTCTTTTTGTACAGTCTCGTGTGAGCACGTTAAGAGCAAAGGCAGGTAATGCGAAAAATTATCCACGTCGACATGGATTGTTTTTATGCCGCAGTTGAAATGCGCGACAACCCAGCCTTGCGCGATATTCCTATTGCCATTGGTGGCAGTGCCGACCGTCGTGGGGTTATTTCTACCTGCAACTATCCTGCCCGCAAATTTGGTGTGCGCTCAGCTATGGCCACAGCGTATGCCTTAAAGCTTTGTCCAAATCTAACCCTCGTAAAGGGGCGTATGGATGTATACGCTGCCGAGTCGCAAAAAATACGTAAGATTTTTGCAGACTACACCGACCTTATTGAGCCCCTATCATTAGATGAAGCCTATTTGGACGTGACCAATAGTGAGTTTTGTGGGGGCAGTGCCACGTTAATTGCGGAAGAAATACGCGCTCGTATTGAAAGGGAGTTAGGTCTTACCGCTTCAGCAGGGGTCGCGCCTTGCAAATTCGTGGCGAAAGTAGCCAGTGACGAAAACAAGCCCAACGGCATTTGTGTGATCACGCCCGATAATCTCGATGCCTTTGTACGCGAAATGCCGCTAAAGAAAATTCCAGGCGTGGGCAAAGTTACTATGCAAAAGCTTCAGCGTATGGGGCTTAATACCTGTAACGATGTTCGCCAGTATCCTTTTGAGCGCATTCAAAAAGAACTGGGTAAGTTCGGTAGTGTACTGTGGGAACGGGCTCATGGTATTGATGAGCGTGAATTGTCGGTATCGCGAGAGCGCAAGTCTATAGGTGTAGAGCGCACGCTAAATGAAGATATACACACTATCGAGCAATGCATCGACTTCTTGCCCCATTTGTTTGAAAAGCTTCAGCAGCGTATGGAAAACCATAAAAAGCGCACAGGCAAGCCTGTGCGTATTCGCACCCAAGGCGTAAAGCTTAAGTTTAACGACTTTCAGCTAACGACTGTTGAGCACCGCAGCGCGGCGCTTAATGAAGCGTATTTTCACACACTAATGCAGGAAGCTTTCGAGCGAGCAACAGGGCGTGGCATCCGTCTTGTAGGCGTACATATTGGTCTTGCAGCCGACCAATCGACACAACAGCTGGTTTTGCCTTTTGAGCAGATTTAATTAACACTAGCGCCTTATTCTCTGACGCAACATTTATCTCGAAGGTCACTATGGACTCAAAACAACTCAAAACCCCCGGCCGCTATAAGCACTACAAAGGTAATCTATACGATGTATATGAAGTGGCTACACATTCAGAAGACGAAAGTAAGCTAGTGGTATATCGGCCGTGTTATGGCGAAAAAGCGTTATGGGTTCGCCCTCTGGGTATGTTTGTAGAGTCAGTGGAAAAAGACGGAGAGACACTTCCTCGTTTTGCTTATGTTGGTGATATCCCTGAAGATGAAAAAATGATCTAATTGTGAAATTAGGTCATAGTGTAAGAGGTCTTATTAAAACAGGCTTCTTACAAGGAAATAATAATGAAAACTGCCCCTCGTTTTAGCGCCCACATTATGGCTGCGTTTATAGCTACTAGCCCTTTAATTTATTCAGCGGCTAATCCCGCAAATGCACAAGACAGGTTCGCCGATGTTGAAGTAAAGGCAACCGCGATAAAAGGCTCTGTGCACATGCTTACAGGCGCAGGTGGAAATATTGGCGTATCAGCTGGTGAAGACGGTGTTCTTATCATCGACGATCAATTTGCGCCACTGGCTGAAAAAATAGCAGCACAGCTTGGTGAACTAGGCAGCGATAAGCCTAAATATGTGATAAACACGCATTATCACGGCGATCACACAGGTTCTAATGCATTTTTCCATAGTCATAAGGGGGCAACTATTCTTGCCCATGAGAATGTGCGTGTACGCCTTGCTAACGATGAAAAGATAAAACCGGAAGCGCTGCCAACCATTACCTATGAAGATGGAATTAAGATTTACTTTAATGGTGAGACCCTTCACGTCATGCATTTAGCGGTAGGTCACACTGATGGCGATAGTGTAGTGTGGTTTGAGCAACCCAACGTTATGCACACGGGCGACTTATTCTTCAATGGCCGTTTTCCCTACATTGACCAAGGTGCAGGTGGCAATGTAGAAGGCTACATGGAATCGGTAGAGCAGTTGCTGGCAAAAATAAATGACGAAACGGTTATTATTCCGGGTCACGGCGACATTAGTAACAAGCAAGAATATACCGCGTTTTTAGCTATGATCAGTGAAACTTTTAACTATGTTAAGACGCTCAAGCAAGACGGCAAAACCCTTGATGAAGTTAAAGCGATGGGCTTAGATGAAAAGTGGGCTGATTGGAGCTGGAACTTTATTACTGAAGAAAAGTGGATAACTACACTCTACAAAGACGCTTAGGCTAGAAATAATGGGGTCAGTGTAAAACGCTACGCTATTCTAATCACTAAACGTTTGAATATAGAGCTGTTCTACTTTGTCTCGCGCCCACTGGGTCTTTCTAAGAAACTTAAGAGACGATTTAATCGAAGGATCGTTATTAAAGCAGTTCACTTTGATGCGGTAATACAATCCATCCCATCCGTAACGCTCGTGAAGTTGCGTGACGATTTTCTCTAGCGTTAAGCCATGTAAGGGATTATTAGGTTGTTGATTCATAAAGTGCCGCTGCTTGTTCTAAATTAAGACCCTAGTCTAGCACGAACCCACTTGCTGCGTATCAATGCGCTAAGCTTTACTTTCAATTGTTTCACTCGTGGGTATTTGTTTTGTGTTCGGTATCAAAGGTTGGCTAGCATCGTTCACTTTCGTTGAAGGACTTTGCACTACTTTAGGCTTTCGCGGTGTTTTATAAAGCGGCCAAATAAGCTGTTCTTTCCAGTTGGCGTAAAACATCCCCTCAATACCGTATTGTGCAGGATACTGCCTGGTGATCTTAGCGGTACCAAATAGCACATCCCAGAAGAACAACAGATTTCCATAATTACCTTTGTAGTTGGTCACGCCGTCATCGGCTTTTAATCCATGATGCGCACTATGTGTAGAAGGCGTTGATATCGTGCGCTCAATTACCCAGGCTACAGGATGTAACCACCGAATACTGTACAGTGTTTTGTCCCATTTCCACTCTGCGTGTGCGCCGGTGATAACGGTAAGTTTAACCACCAAGTAAAAGGCATAGGTCCAACCCAATCCTAGGTAAATCAGTGCACCGGAAAACCATAGCGAAGGCATAAACAGGTAATAGAAAAAGTTATTTCTGTAAATAATGCGAACGCTCATGTACTTAGCGTTATGGTGGGCTCTATGTAAGTTGTAAAGAAATCGGGTGGAATGTGAAAGCCTATGCCACCAATATTGCATCATGTCATCGAAAATCAAAAGTAGCGCTATGTGCGCAAGAACATGGGAATCTACAAGTATTCCCTGAAGTTGAGGAAATGCCAACGCCATCATTGTTGCAGAACAAAAGAGAACCAGTGGCTGGGTTACAATAAATAAAAGTAACGTACCTATGAGCTCTACTTTTCCATCATCGCTCACTTCTGTCGCTTTTTTAAATAGCTTACCGTTCTTCGCTTCCAGCAAAGCAAACGTGATAAAAACCGCTAAAATTGCCCATTGATAACCCATGTAATAACTCCCACCAAGAGATTGTTGAGAGTGAATTTACATTGCGTTAACATGCAAGAATATATACTTGTATAGATTTGAATGTCATGTCTTACATTCACGGCAAACAGCAAACCATTATGCCTGACGAATACGTCGCGCTTTGTTTGCCTTTTGGAACGCTAAGAACCTATGCGGCTACCGCGACAATTCACGATAGGGGAAGTAAAAACAAAGGGCTGTCTGTTGTGGTATCAGGAGAAGTAAAGATTGGTAATTATGGCCTGGACGGCAGTTATCAAATTACTACTGTATTGCAACGAGGAGATACGTTTGGCGAGTTCACATTGTATGCATCACTTGCAAGAACGCATCACGCTGAAGCGCTAACGGAATGTAAGGTATTACAAATACCTGAACCTGCTTTTCGTTCTCTGACAAGCCAACATCCAGCGATTGCTGAATTCATCACCCGGTCACTGGCAATAAAGCTTCACTCGGCGCTGGAAAGGTTGGATGATATTCGACGCTTACCCACTCACGTCCAGTTAGCTAAGCTAATTTATCAATCGTATCTTACCTCTAAGCACGTCTTTATACCGTTAAGGCAAAGCGATTATGCTGAAAGATTGGG
Organism: Alteromonas sp. V450; assembly: GCF_001885075.1. NCBI lineage: Bacteria > Pseudomonadati > Pseudomonadota > Gammaproteobacteria > Alteromonadales > Alteromonadaceae > Alteromonas > Alteromonas sp. V450. The sequence goes on along the minus strand of NZ_MODU01000004.1, from coordinate 2,652,464 downwards.
CGTTACCGTACTTACCGCACATAAATCATTAACGAAGCTGTATGATTTAAAGTTGATTGAAAAGCGCTACGGGGGCGTGGCAATTATCCAGGTCGAGCGACTGGAAGGTTTTTTGAAAGAAAGTTCGTCACTATTACCATTGTAAGAGTGGTTAATGTCCTCCACATGCGAGAGCGCCAAAAGACCCTCCCTCAAATTTATTCCACGCCCATGGCAACTCATGCATCAAGTATTACGCTGGCTTTAGCCCGCCTAAAATAATGTGCTGAATGTTGCTTAGCGTGCTCTCGAAGAAAGCGGGATCGCTTAAATCTTTACCAGTTACGGCTTTGATCTGCACGCTGAAATCGGCGTAATGCTGAGTAATGGCCCAAATGCTGAATATCAAGTGTATAGGATCAACAGGCTTTAGCTTACCCGCTTCAATCCATTCGATAATGACGGCGCTTTTCGCGTCCAGCAGTGTTTTGAGCGGCGTTTCTAATTCCTTTATTAAAAGAGGGGCACCTTGTACCACTTCCATACAAAAAAGCTTAGATTCAGCGGGATTGTCCCTCGACATTTCAAGTTTTACTTTAATGTAGTCGCTCAGGGTTTCTATAGGGTCTTGTTCTGCTGAAAAGCTCTGAAGAGGCGTTAACCACACATCTAAAAGGTGGGTAATAACCGATAAGTACAAACCCTCTTTACTTTTAAAGTAATACAATAAATTACTTTTTGAGACATTCGCTAACTCAGAAACTTGCTCTACCGTTGTGCCGTTAACGCCGTTTTTTGCAAACAAAGATAGCGCTGCATCCATAATACGTGTGCGCTTTTCTTGAAGCGCCTTTTCTCGCCGCTTTTGGGTTTTAGGGCTAAATGCTCTTACTGTTTTTGTATTTACTTGGTCTTCAGATTTGCTCACTACTCGATTCTTCTTAACCGGATTTCTACAATCTAGCGCATAGTTTACGCGCAGTTTTCTCACCTATAAACCCATTTGCACAAATATGCACCAATTAAGTTCAGTTGCACTGGACTGGATGTTCCAAATTGAACCAAAGGGTCTAATTTCAATTTCGATAACTCTTAAGTTGTTGAAAATTAGAGATTTAATAAATTGGCCTGCTTTATGCTGTTCACTATGTATACCGCCACTTCAATGTTTTGAATTCGGCAACCTTAAAAAAGCGGGGTAAACCGCTTAAAACGCAAACAAGCAGAGGGAACAACATGGATATAGGTGTATTTATTCCAATTGGTAACAACGGCTGGTTAATTTCGAAAAATTCGCCTCAGTTCAAACCTTCCTTCGATCTCAACAAAGAGATTGTAATGAAGGCTGAAAAGTACGATATGGATTTTGCGCTCTCTATGATCAAACTGCGAGGGTTTGGCGGTGAAACCGAATTTTGGGACTACAACTTAGAGTCGTTTACGTTAATGGCAGGCCTTGCTGCTGTTACCTCAAAAATTCAACTATATGCCACGGCTGCCACACTAGTCTTGCCGCCTGCAATCATGGCGCGCATGGCCAGTACCATCGACTCTATCTCCAACGGACGTTTTGGCGTAAACCTAGTCACTGGCTGGCAACGCCCTGAATACTCGCAAATGGGTATGTGGCCGGGCGATGAATTTTTCGGTAACCGCTATGAGTATTTGGATGAATACATTCAGGTAGTCAAAGAATTATGGGAAACCGGAAAAAGCGATTTTAAAGGCGAGCATTTCCAAATGGATGATTGCCGAATGTTGCCCAAGCCACAGCGAAAAATTCCACTTATCTGTGCCGGTCAAAGCGCAGCAGGCATGGATTTCTCTGCCCGTCATGCCGACTATAATTTCTGCTTTGGTAAAGGCGTAAATACACCTACCGCTTTTGCACCAACCGCAGCGCGCTTAACTGAAGCGGCTGAAAAACACGGTCGCAGCGTAGGTTCAGCGGTACTTATCATGGTTATTGCCGATGAGACGGATGAAGCCGCCATGGCGAAATGGGAAAGCTATAAAGACGGCAAAGATCAGTCCGCGTTGGACTGGATGGCAACGCAAGGAGCTGCTGATAAGAAATCGGGTAAAGACACGAATATCCGCGATATGACCAACCCAACCTCAGCAGTAAACCTGAACATGGGGACGCTGGTGGGTTCCTATGAGTCGGTGGCCTCTATGCTTGATGAAATAGCCACAGTGCCGGGCTGTGAAGGTGTATTGCTGACCTTCGATGACTTCCTTAAAGGCATGGATGATTTCGGCACTAAAATTCAGCCGCTAATGAAATCCCGTCAGCACTTGCTTAGCACATCGGGAGCCGCCTAATGTCAGCCGGTGAAATATTTGAGGTCTCAGGGTGCTTTCAAGCACGTCAAACAGGGCAGCCCGTACTGCCAGCTAAGCCTGAACCGTTGACGTTAAACCCTGCGGAAACTGCCGTTATTGTGGTGGATTTGCAAAACGCTTATGCCAGTAAAAACGGCTACTTAGACAAGGCGGGTTTTGATGTGTCCACTACGGCGCCAGTCATTGAAAACACCACTAAAGTGCTTGAAACAGCGCGGGCTGCAGGCATGCCTGTGGTGTTCTTACAAAATGGATGGGATGCCGACTATAAAGAGGCCGGCGGCCCTGGTTCGCCGAACTGGTATAAGTCTAATGCCCTTAAAACCATGCGCAAACAACCAGAGCTTAAGGGAAGTTTGCTGGCCAAAGGTACTTGGGATTACGCGCTTGTCGATGCGCTAAAGCCTCAAGATGGCGACATCATTATTCCTAAAACCCGTTACAGCGGTTTTTACAATACTAATTTAGACAGCATGCTGCGCGCACGCGGTATTCGCAACTTAGTGTTTACAGGCATTGCAACCAATGTGTGTGTGGAATCTACGCTGCGCGATGGCTTCCATCTGGAATATTTTGGTGTGGTGCTGGCCGATGCGGCATATCAAGCTGGCCCGCCAGACATTCACGAGGCCTCACTTTTCAACATTCAGACGTTTTTCGGGTGGGTGTCTACCACCGCGCAGTTCTGTGAAGTATTTGAAGGGACGAGTTAGGTGCTTTCTTCTTAGCATCTAGTAGCCACGCAGACAAAAACAACGCGATAAATCAGTTTGCACAATTTGAAATAAACCATTTATAGGCGCTAGGCAGCAACGTATAGAAAGCGCAACGAAAAGGATAAGAACATGCCAAAGAAAGCCATTATTCCAGCAGGTACATCAACACCCATAGCTCCTTTTGTTCCAGGCTCTATGGCTGACAATATTCTATATGTGTCAGGTACCTTACCGTTTGACGAAAACAACGATGTAGTCCACGTGGGCGACGCCGAAGCACAAACGCGCCACGTTTTAGAAACCATTAAAAGCGTCATCGAAGAAGCGGGCGGCACTATGGATGACGTCACTTTCAACTCAATTTTTATTACCGATTGGGATGACTACGCCGCGGTAAACAAGGTGTACGCCGAATACTTTCCAGGTGAAAAACCGGCGCGTTACTGCATTAAAGTTGGGCTGGTAAAACCAGAGGCCTTAATTGAAATCGCATCTGTAGCGCACATTGGGTAGACGGTTATGTTTGGACTACCCGCGAACTGCGCCCATTGGTTTTATTTAGGTGAGCTTTATGCATTCTGATGCGCAGGCAGGCTACGCCCACATGAGCGGCGAAATGAACGGTGAAGTGGGCAACAAGTTACATTACGAGATTCACGGTTTAACGTCGCCCGACGCACCTACGATTGTGTTTAGTTCTGGACTGGGCGGGGCAGCAAAATTTTGGCAGCCTCAACTGGCTGACTTTACCCAAGATTACAGAGTGATTACTTACGATCACTATGGCACGAACAAAAGTGTGGGTGACTTGCCAGCGAATTACAGCATTTCAAATATGACGGATGAACTCGCTGCACTTCTTAGAAAACTTGAAGTGCAAGCGTGCCATTTCGTCGGTCACGCGCTGGGTGGTTTGGTGGGGCTTGAGCTTGCTTTGTCTAAACCTAAGCTTTTACAAAGTTTAGTGCTGGTAAATGCGTGGAGCAGTCCAAATCCGCACACATTGCGCTGCTTTAATATACGCAAAGCGTTATTGGCGGCAGGCAGAAAGGACATGTATTTGCAACTTCAGGCGCTGCTGCTGTTTCCGCCTGATTGGATAGCCGCGAATGCCGCCCACTTGGCAGAGGAAGAGGCGCACTTACTCAACCATTTCCCTAACGAAGAAAATCTGCTCGCCCGCATTGGTGCCCTTAGTACGTTCAATATTGATAAGAGTTTGCACGCCATCACCACACCAACGTTAGCGCTTGCCAACAAAGACGATACCTTGGTGCCGTGGCAGCGTTCACAGATGTTGGCTGAAGCTATGCCCAACGCCGAATTGTCGGTCATGGAATACGGCGGGCATGCATCAAGCATTACAAACCCAATTGCGTTTAATGAACTGCTGCGCAGCTATTTAGGGCAAGTGGCCTAACGTGAACACGACACTGCATCAAGCTATGAGGTGTTTCTCAACTGATGAGGCGTATGCATTGTAAACAAGCTGCAAAGCTACAGCTTCAATAACGTGATAGCTAAAAAAGCGCTAAGCGTAAAAACCGAGAGCATAGCGTAGCGCTTAAAAGATCTGATAAAACTGGAATGAATTTAAAATGACTGATACACAAAATACAGAGTTTAAAGCAACTAGCCCGCTTGCCGAGGCTGGACTAGCCCAACTCTTTACCGATGCGCATACCCACACCAAATGGCACGACAAACCTATTTCAGAAGCTGTGTTGAAACAGCTGTACGATTTAGTAAAAGTAGGCTCGACATCGGCAAATTGCAGCCCAGCGCGATTTGTTTTCATTACCTCAGATGAAGGGAGAGAAAAGCTCAAACCTAGCCTTTCAAGCGGTAATGTTGAACAAACCATGACCGCACCCTGTACGGTTATAGTGGCCTACGACGAAGAGTTCTACGAAGAGCTTCCTACGTTATTCCCTTATGCAGATGCGAAAAGTTGGTTTACTTCAAGTCCAGAAGCGGCCTATGAGACCGCCATGCGCAATAGCTCTATGCAAGGGGCTTACTTAATAAGCGCCGTTCGCGCCCTAGGCCTTGACGCTGGCGCCATGTCTGGTTTCAACCCCACATTACTTAACGAAACTTTCTTTTCAGATAGCACGTGGAAGGTGAATTTCTTACTGAACATTGGCTACGGCGATAAAGAGAAAGTACATAAACGCTTACCTCGCTTAAGTTTCGAGCAAGCCTGCCACATCGTGTAACGCCAACTTAAAGGATATTTGTATGACTATTACAGCAATAAAAAACGCAGTAACAGAAGTGCTTCCCCCGGTAACTCCCGAAGCTTATCGAGAAGGTATGTCGAGTTTAGCGGCAGCGGTAAACGTCGTTACAACCATTGGCCCAGAAGGGCGTGCAGGCTTTACGGCGACCGCCGTATGTAGCGTAAGTGATAACCCTGCAACCTTATTGGTTTGTTTAAATCGCGGTGCATCTGTACATCAGGTTTTTAAAAACAGCACGCATTTGGTTATCAACACCCTTACTTCACAGCATCAGTTAATTTCAAACACATTTGGTGGCAAAGCGCCCATGAACGAACGCTTTGAAATTGGTGATTGGGTGGAATCGACGACCGGCTGCCCAAGACTTGCCGATGCTGCAGTCAGCTTCGATTGCATTATTACAGACGTTAAAAGTGTGGCCACTCACGACGTTATTTTTTGCCAGGTGGTGGATATCAAGCAAGACCCAGAAGCCGACGCGCTTTTATATTATCAGCGCGGCTATCACAGCGCATGTAAAGACGCATAACTAAAGGATTAGACAAATAATGAAAGTAGTAGGCCACTTTATTAACGGTGAAACCTGTACCCCAAAGGGGCGCATGCAAGATGTTTATAACCCGGCGACGGGCGAGGCAGAAAAACTGGTTTTACTGGCGTCAAAAGCGACGGTAAACGACGCTATCGTCAGCGCGCAAAATGCGTTTGTTGAGTGGCGTAATACGCCAGTAAGTAAGCGCGCTCGCGTTATGTTCAAATTTAAAAGCTTACTTGAAGAACATGCCGATGAAATTATTGCATTAATTGGTGCGGAGCACGGCAAGATAAGCCACGATGCGGCAGGCGAATTACAGCGCGGTATTGAAAATGTTGAGTTTGCCTGCGGTGCACCCCAGTTGTTAAAGGGCGAGCACAGTAAAAATGTTGGGCCAAGTATAGACTCTTGGAGCGAGTTTCAGCCTCTTGGCGTGGTGGCGGGAATTACACCATTTAACTTTCCGGCCATGGTGCCCCTTTGGATGTTTCCGCTTGCCATTGTTTGCGGTAACACCTTTGTTTTAAAACCCTCTGAGCGCGATCCAAGCTGCGCCATTTTCCTAGCCAAGCTACTTAAAGAAGCAGGGCTACCCGACGGCGTTTTTAACGTTATTAACGGCGACAAAGAAGCGGTTGATCAAATACTTGATGACGAGCGCATTAAAGCAGTGAGTTTTGTAGGTTCAACGCCTATCGCCGAATACATCTATTCAAAAGCCAATGCTAATGGCAAGCGCTGCCAAGCATTAGGTGGCGCTAAAAACCACGCTATTGTGATGCCTGATGCCGACATCGATAACGCAGTGAATCAGCTTTTAGGTGCTGCTTTTGGCTCGTCAGGCGAGCGCTGCATGGCGTTGTCTGTCGTGGTTGCCGTAGGCGATAAAGTGGCAGATGAAATTGTAGATAAAATGCAATCAGCCATGAAAGGCTTAAAAGTAGGGGCTTTTGACGATGCGACTAACGATTTCGGCCCGCTTATTACCCTTCAGCACAAAGAGAAAGTAGAAGGGTACATTAGCAGTGCGGCTGAGCAAGGCGCAGATGTGGTCGTAGATGGCAGAGACCCTAGCGTAGAAGGCTACGAGACGGGGTTCTTCTTAGGTGCAACACTTATCGACAAGGTTACGCCTGAAATGGCCAGCTACAAGGCTGAAATTTTTGGACCTGTACTACAAGTCATGCGCGTTGACAGTATGCAGCAAGCCATGCAGCTCATTGACAACCATGAGTACGGCAATGGTACCTGTATTTTCACCCGTGATGGCGAGGCTGCCCGTTACTTCTCAGACAATATCCAAGTGGGCATGGTAGGCATAAACGTTCCGCTGCCAGTGCCCGTGTCTTATCACAGCTTTGGTGGGTGGAAGCGCTCTCTCTTTGGTGACCTTCACGCATACGGCCCAGATGGCGTGCGCTTTTACACCAAACGCAAAACCATTACTCAGCGTTGGCCTTCGAGCGGCGTTCGAGAAGGCGTGAGCTTTTCATTTCCAAGTTAATGCCTTGGTGTATTGGTTTTAACTGACCATAAGAACTTTGCCCCCGCGAAATAGCTAGGCAGCCTTCATGGCAACTCGCTATTTACAGCAGGTAAAAGAACAGAAAATTAGGCTTAACAGTGAGCCATCAATAATAACAATTTAAAACCGCAAGCCTTTGGCAGTTCCTCTCCAGTCCTGCCTTTGTCTTGCACCCCAGTGGCAATCGATATGCAGTTCACGTCGACCGTTACTCTTACAAAAAAATATCGGGACAACACCGCCGCAAGGCTTGTTAGAAAGAACTATAAACGAGAGTAAAACATGCATACGTTAAACACACACAAGCGTCTGCTGGCGTTAACCGTAGCTATGGCGTTTGGTACGCCAGCGGCCTTTGCTGCAGAGAATGTTTGGGAAAGTATTGAAGTTACAGCGCAAAAACGCAACGAGAACATAAGCGATGTAGGTATCGCTATCACCGCCTTTTCAGGGGAGCAATTAGAGGCGCTTGGCCTTGAAAGCAGCACTGAGCTTATCGCGTTTACCCCTGGCGTATCGTTAGCCGGGGATATTGGTGGTCAGCGTGCTATTTTCAATATTCGAGGCGTGGTGCAAAACGATTACGCTGACTTGGCGGAAGCGCCGGTGGCGGTTTATGTCGACGGTGGCTATTTAGCCAGTACCCAAGCACAAACCTTTGGTTTATTCGATGTAGCTCGCATCGAAATTCTTAAAGGTCCACAGGGAACATTATTCGGAAGAAATGCCACAGGCGGACTGGTTAATACGGTTACCGCCAAGCCTACTGCCGATACAGAGGGTTATGCTGAGTTTACTGCCGCACGTTTCGAGCAATACCGCTTCGAAGGGGCGATATCAGGCGAACTAGCAGACGGCATTTATGGCCGCTTTTCTGGGTTTACCAATCAGCAAGGTGAGATCCTAGAGAATATTTATGAAGACGGCGCAGCGCCCGATACGCGCTTGGGTTCAGTAGGAGGCGGTGAAGACGGGTACAACGATGATACCAAAGCGTTTCGAGCTCAACTGCTATTTGATATTGGTGAAGAAGGCTCGCTGCTACTAAGCGGTAACTGGTCTGATACAACCAAAAGTGAAGGCCCTTATCAGGTGGTCAATACCACAGAAGTAAAAGATGCCGACGGTAATGTAATTGACGTTATTTATGCTGCTGACGACCCGCTAGGTTGTGACACTATTCAGGCTGGCGTTTGCGTAGATGGCAACTTCAATGGCGACCCTTTCCGTCCCATTCAAGGCGGCGATTTCAATGGTAACTTCGACCCTGATGGTTCGGGTAATAAAGTAAATAAAGACTTCGCTTTTGATGATCAAAACAAAATCAAATCGAAAGGCCTTGCAGCAACATTAGACTATGCCTTCGAAGAATTCGATTTCTTCGCCATGTCTGATTATAAAGAATTTAAACGTACGGTCGGCCTCGACTCCGACCAAACCGCGTCACCCGAACTTATTTTCCAGTCCAACAGCACGATAGAGCAGTTTAGCCAAGAGTTTCGCTTTTCTGGTGAAACTGCTGACTTGAAATGGGTTGGGGGGCTTTATTATCTGTCTATCGATACAGACTATAGCCAAGGCTTGGCGGGTTCACCTACCACCTTTTTCTTGGGCGGTGAAGAAAATAACACCTTGGTATCTCTTGAAACCGAGTCTTACTCTGTATTTGGGCAAATAGACTATAGCTTGACTGACGACCTTGTTCTGGTTGGTGGCTTACGCTATACCCGTGAAGACAAAGACTTTGTGGGTAATGTTTATCAGAACGAGAACACCGACGACCGAGTTATTGAGATTGACACCAGCACCCCTTCGCTAGAATTTACTGAGCAAAGTAACGACCAAAACTTATGGTCGGCAAAGCTTCAGTTGGAATACAGCGTGGGTAATAGTTTGTATTACGCAGGAGTCAACCGAGGCGTTAAAGCAGGAAGCTTTAATGCGCCTTTATTTGGCGGCTTTAGTTTTTATGAACCTGAAGAGCTCACTTCTTATGAAGCTGGTTTAAAGCATAGTTTTATGCAAGGAAGCGGCGTATTTAATGCTAACGTATTTTACTATGATTACAGCAATTATCAGTCGTTTTCATGGGTGAATAATGCGGGCGTGGTGACTAATGAAGAGGCTTCGTTTAGCGGGGTAGAGCTAGAAGTATTCTTAACCCCGACAGACAGTTTAGATGTAATGGTTAACTTCTCTTATACCGATGCCGTGGTTGAAGACCTAGAGGTGGCCTCTGGGTACTTTGCTGATACAACGCCGCCATTTACCCCAGAGTATCAAGCGTCTGCCATGGTACGCTACAACTGGGATGCCTTTGAAGGCAATATGGCAGCTCAACTGTCGGCAAACTATCAGTCTGAAACGTTTCACAATGCGCGTAATTTTACCGCTCATGAAATTGACAGCTATGCTACGGCAGATGCCCGCGTAACGTGGGTAGATGGGCAAGACAAATGGAGCCTAGCCGCATACGTAGATAACCTGTTTGACTCTGACCACGAACTAATAGGCTTCGATGTGTCTGGGTTTTATGGAACGTCGCAAATTTCATATGCCAAGCCACGAACGGTTGGCGTGACACTAAGACGTAGTTTTTAAGTAGAGTGGCTGCGCTTTATTTAATGAAATAAAGCGCTTCATCTGTTTTTAAGACTAAACCTGAATAGCTATCCTAAATATCAGCTTCTGCAAAACGGTATTTAGGTTTAGCAGTATTAAAGCGCGCGAAACGGCAGTATTTTTGCTTCTTTTTGTCAGTAGAGGTAAAGCTCAGCTGTATGCCTCTATCTTAACCAATATGCCGTTGAGAGCACTGATGCTTTCTTTAACGTACCGCTTTGCTAAGCACGATGTTGTGTAAAACAACGCAGCGGGCAACAGCAAACCCAATAAGGAAATAGATCGTGGATAACACCAACAATCAAACCATGACAAAACCTTCCCATTACGATGGCGATTTATGGAATGAAGATTTAGCGCCAACCAACGCGGAAACTAGAACGTGGATATGGAAAGACTATGCGGCATTGTGGGTTGCCATGGTGGTGTGTGTACCCACCTATCTTTTGTCAGCAGGTTTGGTTTCTGAAGGTATGAACTGGTACCAGGCAGTAATAACCGTGCTGTTGGGAAACATTATCGTGCTCGTACCCATGATGTTAATAGGCCATGCGGGTGCCAAATACGGCTTACCTTTTCCTGTTTTGTTACGTAGCGCATTTGGCACCAAAGGCGCGAAGATTCCTGCACTGGCTCGTGGACTTGTAGCATGCGGGTGGTTTGGAATTAACACATGGGTAGGCGGCAGTGCTATTTACGTTATTTTAAACAGTGTCAGCGGCGACGCATTTGTGGGGCAAGCGTTACCGTTTTTAGGTATCGATATCACACAAACTCTGTGCTTCTTTGCCTTTTGGGCGATGCACTTAGTTTTTATAAAGCACGGCACTGAATCTATTCGTTGGCTTGAGACTTTTGCTGCACCATTTTTGATCTTAATGGGGCTAGCGCTTCTTGGTTGGGCATACGTTAATGCTGGTGGGTTCGGCGAAATGTTGTCAACGCCGTCTCAGTTTGTTGAAGGCGGCGCTAAAGAAGGGCAGTTTTGGACAGCTTTCTTCGCAGGTCTAACTTCTATGGTGGGGTTTTGGGCAACCATGGCTTTAAATATTCCCGACTTTACGCGCTTTGCTAAATCACAAAAAGATCAAATGCTAGGGCAAGCTATTGGCTTACCCTTACCTATGGCACTGTTTGCCTTTATTGGTGTAGCGGTTACCTCTGCGACTGTAACCATCTATGGTGAGGCTATTTGGGACCCTGTTGCACTTGCCGGTCGAATGGGCGGAATGGGAGTCGTGTTAGCGCTTGCAGCATTAGCACTTGCAACGTTAACCACAAACTTAGCCGCTAATATGGTAGCCCCAGCCTATGGCTTTTCGAATATGGCGCCATCGAAAATAAGCTTCAAAATGGGGGGCTATATAACCGCTGGTATCGGCGTTGCTATCTTCCCCTGGAAGCTGCTTGAAACCGCGGGGGGCTATTTATTTACATGGCTTACCGGGTATTCTGCGCTGCTTGGCCCTATCGCGGGTATATTGATTGCCGATTATTTTATCTTAAGAAAATCGACCTTAAACATAGATGCGCTATTTCAACACAGTGGCGAATATGGCGCGAACAACGGTTGGAACATGGCGGGTGTGACTGCACTTATTATTGGCATTTTACCCAATATCCCCGGTTTTCTGCACGCAGCTGGTTTTGTAGAAAGCGTGCCAGCTATTTTCGATACGCTTTACGCCTATGCATGGTTTGTAGGGCTAATCATCGCCAGCATGGTTTATCTGCTGCTCTCCAACAGAATACCCGTCACCATGGAGGCAAAAAGCGCCTCCCAATAATAGGGTCAGAGTACTTTTCTGAGCAGTAAACTAACGGGATCAGAGTAATTTTCTATGTAGTAAACCAATGGGGGCGGAGTGCTTTTCTACGAAATGGACTCTGACCCCCCCAAATATACTTCGACAGGGTTATTTTCGCTGCATATTTTCAAAAAGAGAAGGCTCCCAAGGCCGCATCGCCATTAAAAGACCGATGTGTTGGCGCTCTTCAATTGGTAGGGCATTATCTTCACTGCTGAGTTTTGCTGCTTCTTGTCGCAGTTGTTCAAGACGGCGCTGAATAATCGAAACTGAGGTCTGAGAATAACGGCCGCGTAAATAGAAACGGAACATCCATGGCTCGTTTTTCTTTGGGTCCATAAACTTCACCATAACTTCCTGTTCCATAAATTTCTCTAGTGGGCCGCCTGGGATCCAGCGAAAATCCTGTGCGATAAGTAGCTTATAACGGTTGTTCGGCAACAGTTCGATAAGCTTAAGCCTGTCGAGGGTCGTCATTAGTTTAATACCTTCTACTTCATCAAGGTCGTAATGTTCGATGAGTTCAGAAAAGCGCCAGCCGTCACGAACACACACCGCGGCAAGTAATAGCTTGGGGTTAGCGAGCAGTTCCATTTCTTGCTGTTCAGACAGTTGCGAAATTTTCTCCTGCTGTTTTTGTGAAAGGCTAAATAAATCACTTAATGACAAATTTAAGCACTCACAAATTTGCTCTAACTTATCAAGGCTGAACGCCTGCAATGAAAAGTTACGCTTCACACTCGCTTCACTCACATTTAGCGCTTCTGCAAGCCGCTTATAGGTAAGTCGCTGTTCCCGTAAGCATTGCTTCAAAGTGTCGTAAACAAGACTAATCTGGCTCATGGTATTACTTTTTTATACTTGTGGTGTAATTTAATACTACATTAATCATTTTGGTTTACGAAATTTATTCTTGGTTCTAGTGTAGAAAGTGTTCAGGCACATCTTGTCTTAACAAACTAGGAGCAAGTGATATGAAAAATACACGTTCAACATTGATGTTAACTGCACTACTTGGTAGTGCGCTTCTTACTCATTCTGCAATGGCGGATGATTCTTTTGACCATAGCGGCAAGGCCAGTAAGCACAGTGTTTTAGCGGCTTCTGAAGGCTTGGCGACAACCGCTTCGGTAGCCAGTGCGGTCGTGGCAGTGCCGGTAGTAGTGACCGGAAGTGTGGTTGTAGCCGGAAGCGCGGTGGTAGAAAGCGCGGTGAACGAAAGCGCTCGTAACCTTCATCAGGCTAGCCATCAATTGTCAGTAGCGCACAACCAGCCTTTGGTAATAACTGAAACCATTATTACCGCCGACCCCGCTCCAAACCAAGTGGTTACTACCAAAACTAAAGTGATCACAACTACAACTAATACTCAGCGATAGGTGAAACATGAAAGCCTACTTAACTTCAATCGGGTTCGCTTTTGTATTGTTGATGTCTAGTATTCATGTCGTATACGCGGGTAGCCAGCAGCATGGTAAGCCCACTTTTACGCCAGAAGCGATTGCGACTTTTTCAAAAAATGTGGAAAAGTATGCGGCAAGTGAAGGGGCGAGAGCTTTTATCATTGCTAGACGTGGCAGACCTATTGAGGATATGCCGAAAGGCATTCGCTTTACTCATACCGCCGTTGCTATTTACTCAACTGTTCAGCTGACCAATGGCAATACGGCGAAAGGTTATGCCATACACAATTTGTATCAAGATGCTGAAGCGCAGGGAAAAAGTCATTTGATTACCGACTATCCTGTAGATTTCTTCTGGGGCGCGTATGCGCTTGAAGCAGGAATTATTATTCCTTCAGCAGAAGTGCAGCAAGCGTTAGTGAATCTTTATCGCGATGACAAAGCTAAGCTGCTTCACAACCCTCGCTATTCGGTAGTGGCCAACCCGTTTAATAGCGAACGCCAGAACTGCACAGAATACACCCTTGATGTTTTGAACGCTGCAATCTACTCAACTACTGATATTGCGCAGCTAAAGGTAAATGCAAAAGCACATTTTGTACCGCAAAAAGTAAACATGAGCCGCGCAAAACTTGGCTTGGCAAGTATATTCAGTGATGGCGTAACCCTATCAGATCACGGTCGCAAGATAGAAACCACCACTTTCGGAAGCCTTGCTCGCTATATGCAGAAGTACAATTTAACAAACAAGGCCGTTACGTTTACCCACTCGGGTCAAATAGAAAATATTTAGGAGCTTTACTATGCAAAACATGAATAAACCCACTAAAGCGTTTCGTATCGCGTCACTAGCAGCACTCATTGTAGGCGTTGGTGCTTATTTCATAGGTTTGTATAACGCGCCTATGGCCCTTAACGAAAAAGGTTATTACTTCACTATTATGCTATTTGGTTTGTTTTCTGTGGTGAGCTTACAAAAAACGGTACGCGATAAAATGGAAGGCGTGCCTACTACCAAGGCGTACTTGTTAGCATCCGCTGTTGCTACTGCCTCAGCCATTGTACTGTTAGTTATTGGGTTACTGAACGCCGAACTCTTATTAAGTGAAAAAGGCTTTTTTGGAATGGCGTTTACTTTAAGCTTATTTGCCGCCATAACGGTTCAAAAGAATGTTCGCGATAGCCAAACTCATGGCGAGCCAAGTAGCGTCGCCCCCCAACTAGAAACTAACGTTTCACAACCTGAAACAACCACCAAAGTAAAAGCCGCATAAAAGTAACGGGGTCATAATACATTTCACCAAAGTCAGACGACCCTGCCACCAAACTAATATACTCTGACCCCCGTAAGATTTGGGGGCAGAGTACATTTCGCCAACGTTAGACGACCTCCGCCATCAAATTAATGTACTCTGACCCCATTTTTTCGTATTGTGTATCAACAATTTAGCTTCTTAGCTGCTTCTTATCTTCAACGCATCAGGGATGAAATATGCGTAAACCCGTCAAATACAGAATTGCTTTTTTAATTGTTGCTGCGGTTTGTTTTTATGTAGGCACATGGTTTTTACCGAGTACCTTGCCAGACATTACGCTTACCTTTAGCAATATCATTTCAGAGCCAAGTTGGCGTAATACGGCGGTTGTTTCGTTGGTTTATTTCCTTGTGCTGCCGGTGTTGTATTACTTCTGGGTTATCCGTATTGGCGAACAAGCTCTTTGGAAAGTACTGCTAATATTTTCGTTAAGTAGCTTGATAGCTCGCTATAACTATCCGGAGCAGCTTGCGCATTATTTTGCTTTTATTAGCTACCTAAAATACCCCATCATTGCTGTGTTGATGGTCATTGAAGTCGTGCTATTAGTAACTATCGTAAAAGCACTTTGGGACGCACGTAAACTAAGTGGCGACCCGCGTATTCACATGCTTGAAAAATACGAAAGAGAAGAGGCGCCGGAAAAAAGTAGTAAAGAGGCTAAGCAACTAGAGCTTGCTTTAATGTTGGCTCATGAACCGGCAAGTTGGTATTACGCTATACCTAGCTTCAGTAAAAAGCATGTGAAAAACGCAGTGCACCTGAAGTTACTCTCTGGTAAGTGGTGGCATTTACTGGGCGTACTCATTGCTTTGAGTGTCACAACCTATGCCTCATATGTATTGCTATCGCAATTCAGTGAAACTATTGCTTTAGTGGTTGCCACCTTGGTGTTCTATCTAGTGATCATGTTTGTTGCGAACTATCGGGTGAGCAAAAATTACAGTTGCTATGTTTGGCAGGATAAGGTTGTAGTGAACAACTCGTGGTGGGGAATGGTAGTAATTCCAAAGGCGAATATAGAAAGCATGGAAATTGGCGAGTGGAGTAGAAGTTTAACCAAAGAGGACTTTCACTTTGGAAGGGGAGTAGCTAACGTCAAACTTACTTTCAATAGGCCCCAAGCATATTATTCTGGAATGGCTTTATTAAATGAGAGTATATCAATGTTATACCTAAGCGTAGATAACCCTTCGTTGCTTTTCAGGGAACTTGAAGCCTTCACTGCACAGCGCGAGATATAAGTCTATGACAGCGTCAGCGAACGTCGCTGATGGTGATGGCTTGCAAAAGGTTAACTTCTTAACTGCCGAATAAAAACTGTAAGTATTAAAATACCTACGTTTATCTGGTCAGCAGCGAAAAATATTGGGGTCAGAGTACATTCCCTCAAAAAGTACGCTAACCCCAATCTCCGTCGAGTAGTAAGGCAAATATGGAACCTCAGGCAGAATGTGATACTCCTACCTTATGTCGAATTGATTCCATCCAAAAGCTTGCGTATTCTCAACGTACTTAATGAAATAACTGCTAAAGGTAATAAACGCTGTGTGTGAACTTTTAGGCATGAGTGCGAACACTCCTACTGACCTATGTTTCAGTTTTACCGGGCTGACTCGCCGCGGTGGTGAAACCGGGCCGCATAAAGACGGCTGGGGCGTTGCCTTTTATGAAGGTAAGGGCGTTCGTATGTTTCACGATCCCGAACCTTGCGCTACGTCACCCATCGCTGACTTCGTTTCCAAACTACCTATCAAAAGTAAAAACGCCATTTGTCATATCCGGCAAGCTAATGTTGGTAACATCAACTTAGCGAACACGCACCCCTTCACCCGTGAGCTTTGGGGGCGCTATTGGGTGTTTGCACATAATGGGCAGTTGCCTAACTTCTCACGTCGCGCAGGTATTTATGAGGCGGTTGGGGATACCGATAGCGAAGAGCTTTTCTGTGACATCATGAACAATGTTAGGCAAAACCTTTCACGAGACGCGATGCCTGAACAGTTAGCTGAAACACTGGTGGCACTTGCACAAGCGTATGCACAGCAAGGTGTATTCAATTGCTTGCTGAGCAATGGCGACTGGCTGTTTACCTTCTGTAGTACAAAGCTAGCCAGCATTACTCGTAGAGCGCCTTTTGGCCCGGCTTGTTTAAGTGATGTTGAAGTAGAAATTGATTTTGCCGCTGAAACCACACCAAAGGATGTGGTAAGCATTATTGCTACAGAACCGCTAACCAACGATGAACAGTGGGATATCTACGAACGGGGCGAGTGGAAGCTATGGCAAGAGGGAGAGGTTATTGCCTCGGGGAAAGTGGATGTACCTGAACATAAAAAAGAAGCCGAAATGGTAGCGCCCGACCCTTCGCTTCACGACTAATCACGAATTGTGGGGGCAGAGTAATTTTAATGACTCCGATCTCATGAAGCTCTACCCTTAGTCGTTAAACCAGCCTAATAATGTACTCTGACCCCAACTTTAACCCAATACTTGTATGATGGCTTGTTTTACCGCTTGGTAGCGGGCGGGTAGTGCGCTGTGGGGTGTTTGAACGCTGTATAAGGGCTCTGTTACCTCGTTTTTTGCTTCGTAAACAGTAAGTTTGTCGGCAAATGATACAAAGTCTAGCGTGCTAATGGGCAGCACGGTGTAACCTAACCCTTCACTTACCGGTAGCAAAATTTGCGAAAGTTGATTGATGTAGCCGGCATGGGGCAGCTTATTTGGATTAACCTTGGCTAATTCAGGCTCTCCGCAATCGTTAAAGTAGCGCTGCAAGTAGTGCATGGCGTCAGGGTGATTAATAAGCCCTAAATGCTTGATGATATCTTTCAACGCATTTGCGTCTTCTGTTTTATGCGTTGCAGTTGTAGATATATCTTTAGCATCATGCAGGCCACGCGGCAGAATAAGCCCCAACGCTTCTTCGCCTAAGTACTCGCTGTGTATATCTTCACTCTCTGGCTGGTTAGTTACAATGCCAAGTTCAAGGGTATTATTCGCTATGCCCGATAGAATTGTGCGCCGAGGCGCCACTTCAACATGAATATTAAGCGCGCTGTACTGTTTTTGTAGTGCTAGCAGGGCTGGATAAATACGCTGAGCGATAGCGCCTGAACAAGCTACTACACATTTTCCTTCAAAAGGGGCGTCGAACTTTAAGCTAGCAATAAAATCTTGCTCTTTTTCCTGCTGCTCTTTGGCATATTGATACACACGCTGGCCCTGTTCCGTAAGCTGGATCCCTTTGCTCAAACGAACCACCAGTTCACACTGGCATGTCTCTTCCAGTTTCTTAAGGTGCTGGCTAACGCCCGGCTGCGTCATAAATCGTTGCTCTGCAGTGCGCGTAAAGTTACCCGTTTCTACTAAAGTAATGAAGGTGTCTAGCCAGATAGGGTTTATCATTTAGGTATAACTTAAATTTATCACATTTAGAAAATATCATAATTTCATGTTTCATCTTTGTCTAGCTACTATGTATACACATTTACTTAAGCGGTATTCGCGTTGGGCTTTTTAATGAATGGCTTGGTAATAACATTGATATCAAATGTGTTATTGAACCTGCATTAAAATTGCACTCACTCGAATTAATCGGGGCATCGACACAGCCGACTAAACGGCCCCTTAAGCCATATTGACAACTTGCACTATAAAGGAGTAAGTAATGACTGAAGCAGTAAAAACACCGTATCCACGTACGTTTTCTCACATCGGTATTTCGGTACCTGACTTAGAAGCTGCCGTGAAATTTTATACCGAAGTACTTGGCTGGTACCTCATCATGAAGCCAACCGAGATTGTTGAAGATGACTCGGCCATTGGTGAAATGTGTACTGATGTTTTTGGGCCAGGTTGGGGTAAATTCCGCATTGCGCACCTTTCAACAGGTGATCGTGTTGGCGTTGAAATTTTCGAGTTCAGCAATCAAGAAAACCCAGAAAACAACTTTGAATACTGGAAAACCGGTATCTTCCATTTCTGTGTTCAAGACCCAGACGTAGAAGGCTTGGCTGAAAAAATTGTCGCTGCTGGTGGTAAGAAGCGAATGAAGGCGCCGCGTTATTACTATCCGGGTGAAAAGCCTTACCGCATGATTTACATGGAAGACCCGTTTGGCAACATCCTTGAAATTTATAGCCACAGCTATGAATTGCATTATGCTAGCGGTGCATACGAATAAGGGTAAGTTAAGAACGCTTTATAGACATTGCGCTAAGCGAATGCATAGCAAGCGTTAAATAAGCGAACGGCGAGGGCGAAACAAGCAAAAGCTTGTTCAACGTACCTCGCCTTTTTGTTCCTTAACCCCATGTAAAACTTGAGGTTTTATCCGAATTGACCCGAAACATAAGGGTTTGAGGTCTTTTCGGTGGCAACAGTAGTAGTTGGCCCATGCCCCGGGTAAATCGTCATGTCATCGGGTAGCACCATAATTTTCTGCTTAATCGAGTCGATCAATTGCTGGTGATTACCTTGTGGGAAATCAGTTCTGCCGATTGACCCTGCGAAAATAACATCCCCCACAATAACCCGATTGCTTGAGCGTTCTACTAATACCACATGCCCAGGCGTATGGCCCGGGCAATGCAATACTTCTAGCGTTAAATTGCCCAAGGAAATGGTGTCGTTGTCGTTTAACCACTCATTAGGAGCAAATGGCTGGGCAGGTGGAAAGCCAAACATCTGGCTTTGCTGCATAAGTGCATCTAGCCAGAATTTATCGCCAATATGCGGCCCAACAATAGGTACACCGTAATGTTCAGCAATGGCGACAGTGCCGCCTACATGATCTAAGTGCCCATGAGTGAGTATAATTTTCTCTATACTCACGCCTTTATTCGATGCAGCTTCAATCAACTTTTCAATGTCGCCGCCCGGGTCGACAAACGCGCCTTTGTTAGTGGATGAGTCCCAAATTAAAGAACAGTTTTGAGCAAAGGGCGTGACGGGTATAACTTGAATTTCCACGGTTTAACCTTTTGATATTTTGTTGCTTTGAGCGAAATAAAAAAAATAAAGCAGTGCGCCAATTACCAATTCACCCAGTAAAAATAGCCATGCGTTGGTTGACGACTGTGCAATAGACCATGCGCAAACCGCTAGTGCGACAAAGGGTATCAAACGTCTTATCAGCTTTACAGGGCTTGCGGGTGTGTCTGTTGCCTCCTCAGGATAAGCATCTCTCTCAGACGTAATCGGCTGCAAGCTGCTTTGTGACGAAGCCCTCTGAGCTTTCATCAGCACCACTACACACACGGCGTAAACCACTAGCCGAGCAAGTACACTAGAAATAGCTAACCACACAAAGCTGCCGCTTAGCGCCATAGCACCGGCGAATAGCCCTAGTACTAGTATGGAAAAATAGGGGGTAGCAAAGGCGGTATGGACTCTACCCAGGACGCTGCCTAGCTTACCTGGAATAAGTGACTGTCTTGCCATTGAAAAAGTCAGCCGAGAAGTAGATATCATATTTGCCAGTAAGTTGCCGGCAACCGAGACCACGGCGGTAAGCGTCATTACCAGCGCCCCGGTTTCACCAAATATCTTATTGGCGAGTGCAATAAGCGGTGCACTATCAGGCTTTGCAGGCCCTACGGTGTGCCAATAAAGCCACTGCACGCAAAAGTAAAATATGGCAATACCTGAAACCGTAAGCATTAATGCACGAGGTATGGTTTTTTTAGGCGCGCTCGTCTCGCCGCTCGTTACCACTACCGTTTCAAAACCAATAAAAGCATAAAGCGTAAGCAGAGCACCGGCCGATATGGTGTCAAATGCAGGCACAACGGCTTCCGAAGCGCTTGTTAACGCAGTAGAAAAGTCGAGTTGCCAGTAGCCAACCGCAATAAGCGCCACAAAGGGAAGCAGTTTTAGCACTGAGATAGTATCAAGCGAACGCATGGCGGCCTTAAGGCCGACAATATTCACTACGATTAGTGCTGTGGTAAGCGCGATAATAGCGAATGACTTGCCTATTCCCGCATTCAGTTCGGGCCATACATAGCCGGCGTACAGCAATAATACGTGCATGTTGGCGGCAATCGCGGTTGCGCGAGCTAAGTAATAAATAAAGCCAGTTTGAAAGGCGGCCGCGTCGCCAAAGCCTTTCTGGGCATACACCACAGGGCCACCGGTTTCTTGGTACAGCGCCGCTAGCTGCCCGAAACACCATACAATTGCGAGCATTAGCGCGCCAAAGATCAAAAAGATGTAAGGGCTGAAAGCGCCAAGTTCAGCGGCCATTTTAGCGGGCAGAGCAAAAATGCCTGCCCCAATAAGGCCATTTAACACCAAAAGGGCAGCGCCAATGCCGCCAATTCCTTTGGTTAACAGGCTGTTGTTTTCGTTACTCATTTAGAAAAAACTTCTTCTCCAGCCACATAAGTAGCGTGTACTTCGGTTTTCCAAATGTCTTTGGCATCAATGGTAAAAATATCTTGGTCGACCAAGATAAAGTCTGCCCATTTTCCTGGGGTTAGTGTGCCTAAGGTATCTTCCATGTGCCCTGCGTAGGCAGCATCTAAAGTAAACCCTTTAAAGGCTTGTTCAATGGTTAACGCTTCGTGGGCATACCAGCCTTTTACGGGTTGATTGTTTCTGTCTTGGCGCGTAACCGCAGCGTGAAGGCCGTAAAATGGGTTAGCAAGTTCAACAGGGAAATCCGAGCCTAAAGGCAGTGCAATACCTGAATCGAGTAGCGTTTTCCATGCGTAGGCGCCTTTCATACGTTCTTTGCCTAAACGATCTTCGGCCATGTTTTTATCGCTAGTAGCGTGAGTTGGCTGCATGGAAGGTAAAACGTTTAGCGAAGCAAAGCGAGCTAGATCGTCAGGCGCAACAACTTGCGCATGCTCAATGCGGTTGCGCAGTTCGCTGCCGCCAATACTCTTAAACGTTGCTTCAAACTCATTAAGTGCAACATGGTTAGCCTTATCACCAATGGCATGGTAGTTAAGCTGGAAGCCTGCGCCAATGACCGCAGTAAAAAGTTGGGTCATATCTTCTGGTTGAGTTAACAGCAAACCATGTTGATGTGGCGCGTCTGAATAAGGTTCAAGCAATGCAGCGCCTCGGCTACCTAGTGCGCCATCGCCATAGGCTTTAACCGAACGAATATATAAGAAATCGTCTTTGTCGCGAATGGTGCCGTTGCCTAGCATGGTGCTGAGATCAGGGTCTGTAGCACTCACCATAGCGTAAATACGTACGGGCAAGTCACCTTCTACCGCTTCTTTTAAATAGAAATCGTAAACGTCTCTGTCTATGCCAGCATCGTGCATTGACGTAATGCCATTTGCTAGTAAGTGCTCACCTGCGGCATGTAATTGTTGCTCGTAAATAGCGCTGCTTGCTTTGGGTAAATGCGCTTCAATTAATTGCGATGCATTATCAATGAAAACACCGGTAGGATTACCGTTAGCGTCTTTAATGATTTCGCCCCCTGCGGGCGATGGGGTGTCTTTAGTGATACCAGCAATTTCCATCGCTTTACTGTTTACCCAGGTAGCGTGGCTGTCTACGCGTGCTAATGCCACGGGGCGGTCAGAAATTACTTTATCCAGGTCAGCCGCTGTTGGAAACGCTCTGTCAGACCACAATTCTTGGTTCCAACCGCGCCCGGTAATCCAAGATTGTTGTCCATTTGCAAAGGCGTATTCGGCAACTGTCTTTGCCGCGTCTTGAGCACTGCTACTTTCTCGCAAATCGACTTCTAGCAAGTTTGCGCCTAAGCCCAGCAAATGCCCGTGCGCGTCGATAAGCCCGGGTAGCATGACTTTGCCTTTGCCATCAATAGTACTATCGACAGGCGTGTTGCCTTTATCGATATCTAGCGCAACCACTTTGCCTTCATCAATGACAAGGTTTTTAAACGTAATGAGTTTGCCACTTTCATTTAACGTATAGCCTTTTACGTTCTCGACTAGCGTTGCTGCATCTACTGTAAACGTGGCGGTCATAGCGCCTAACGTTGCCGCTGTTGCAAACGTTGAGGTGAGTAATTTTGAAAGCGAGCGCTTTTTAAATGTCAGTTTGAACAATGTAGAGTTCATAGTGAGTTTCTGCCTTTTTTATTTCTGCTTTTTTCTTTGTTTTTTAGTCTTTTATACCAAGTTGCCCATGCAGCCTAAACATCAAGAATTGCTCCAGTTTCAATGGCTGCGCGCTAACACAACGCTATGCTTCAACACGCTCGGTAACTTCTAATTCGTCTTCGTTATCAAACTCGAGGATGGGAGGTTGCAGCAAAAAATCTCTCTCCCAAATCTTAGCCATACTCGACTGGCTAATGTTGCCACCACTCAATATAACAAGAGCGGTTTGCCCGGGTGGCGTATTAGCAGCCCAAGCCGCTACTGCAGCCATGGTCATCGCACACGTTGGCTCAATGTGAAGTTTTAGCAAATGATGTAACCATTGCGTCCAATAAGCAATCTGTAGCTCATCTACTTCATAGAAATCATCTATTTCTTGCAGTATAGGAAACGTTACATCGCCAACAGAAGGCGTGGCTGCACCGTCTGCTAAGGTATTTGGTGTATAATCTAAAGCAATTATCTCCCCAGCTTGCAACGACATAGACGCATCATTTGCCTCGGCTGGCTCAGCGCCAATCACCAATGCATTTGGCTGGAGAGCGCGGGTGGCAAGCAGTGCGCCCGACAACAAACCACCGCCACCACACGGTGCAAAGACAGCATCCACTTCCCCAATTTCATTAAGCGCTTCTAACGTTGCTGTGCCTTGTCCTGCCACAATATCTTTGTGGTTAAACGGCGGGATCCAGACAGTGTCTGGCGCTTTTGATGCTTGCTCGACAGCAGCATCTGCTTCTGGTCGGGTAGGGAATAGCTTTAATTCAGCACCATAGCTTTGTGTAGCTGCGGCTTTAATCGGTGATATGGTCTCGCTTGCGAAAATAGTGGCCTTAATACCAAAATGAGCTGCAGCATACGCTACTGCCTGCGCATGATTCCCGGAACTATTGGCGACCACATGCTTTGGTAAACTACCTTCCTCTTTCAAGCGGGCTAAAAAATTCATAGCGCCGCGAATTTTGAATGCCCCAATGGTTTGTAAGCATTCGGCTTTAAACAAAATGCGATTGCCCATCCACTTGTTAAGCAACGAAGACTCTACAATCGGCGTCTTCTTTATGTCGTCCTTTATTCGTCCAAATGCTTGTTTTATATCTTCGAAACTGGGGGAAGTGTTCATTGGGTAGCGCTCTTCTAAGTATGTTTTTTATGTTCTCTAGCTATCAGACGGCTTATTGCGCCAAAAGCAAATCTAGTGCTTTACATTGCCAGATACTGTCTCTTTACGCCAGAGACTACACCACATTGTTGATAAGGCAATTCATATTTATTTCACAATTTTACTTTAGGATTTCGGCGATAATCACCGGAGACAAGACATGTTAAGAAAGTTAAACCACCGTATCTATGCCCTACCCACGGTTTTGTTTCTTTTCCTTACTTTGTTATTTGTTTTTGCTGGTATTTTTATTCAGAACGATGAGCGCGCAGCGCGCATTTCTAAGGCGCAATCAGTAGCCGAACAGGTCAAAATTAGTCTGGAGGTTTTCTCAAACGAGCGCATACAAGCGCTGCATAATCTAATGCAAAACTGGCCTACTTTTGAACCGAACCAAGTAGATTGGTTTAATGCACAAGCGCTATCATTGATGGGCATGCAGCAGGGCTTTTCATCACTGGTTTTCGTTGATGAAAAAAGCGAGATTGCGTGGGTGACGACCCCCAACTCCGGTATAAAAACGCGTATAGACAACAGCTTAATAGGTCAGCCCATTGAGGCACTGGGCCTAGAGATCTCGAGTTACTCTGAAGATCTTGAAAGTACACTCTTGTATTCAACCACTGCAGAACATCATTTTATCGTAGTGGGAAGGGCCATAAGTCCACAGGAGCCTGAACATGGTTTTCTAGTGGCTGGCTTCGATGTGCACACTATTTTTACGGTCATGTTAGGAGAGCTTGTAGGTCCACAATTTAATTTTCAACTACAAGCAGATGACGAAACGTTGTTTAAGAGCGGTGACTTAATTAACGACGGCACTGTTGTATCACTTGCGCCTTTCACATTCCTAGAGAGACAGTTTTTTCTCTCTATGCAGTCTCAGCAAGGCCCTTACAATGCGGGTTTTTTAATTATCATGATTGGGCTGCTAATGTCGGCTTTGGTGAGCTACGTGTTACACAAACAACTCAAAGGCGCTGTGAGCTTATCTGTAAGTCACCAGCGCTACCTAACTGCCAGCGAAGCCTCCCTTGATGCTCTACTTATATATCAACCTATGGACAATGACTTTTCACTTGTGGAAGCTAACTCATACAGTCGCTACTTATTCCGAGGAGCATGTGATGTCTTAGGTTCAATGAGCTTGGCAGAACAAACTCGATATCTCGGGATGCAAGATGAATTTAAACGCGTGCAAAATGTCGCAGCGAACGGTGTACCTTACGAAGCACACATAGCGATAAAGAGCGACAAAGTCGCGCCTGAATGGGTCAAAATTCAAGTAGTAAAAGCAGGGGATAATATTGCCGTTACTGTAAGGGATGTGACAGAACGTTTTCGGGCGCAGCAGGATTTGAAGCGCAGCGAAGAAAAATATCGTCGGCTCGTTGACGGTATGCACCGCCACTTTGTTTATACCAAAACTGTCGAGCACAATTTTATGTACGTGAGCGCAGGTATTGAAAAAATTTTAGGGGTTAGCGCAAATGAATTCTGCGCAAACGAGTCGACATATCTTCGTCAAGTGCCCGAGGAGACTTGCGATATACGCCAAACTATCGCCCGTGGTGAAAAGCCAGCGCCGTATATTGTGCATTATCAAAATAACGGCCAAGAGCCGCTGGCGATTGAATTTTCAGATACACCCATTATCGATGAGCAAGGATCATTGGTTGCCGTTGAAGGCATAGCACGCGATGTGACGAAAGAGCTAGCGTTACAGGAAGAAGTATATTTTCAGGCTAATCATGACCAGTTAACCGGGCTGTTTAATCGCTACGCGTTTGATGAAAAACTGCGAGCAATTCTTAATGAAACCCAAAAAGAGACTGATCAGCACGACAATAGGAAGGCATTAAACCACGTTGACTTTGAAAACGTGGCAAACATTAGTTCGCCTCGCGCTTACCACAAGCAAAGCGTGATGTGCTTTATCGATATGGATAGGTTCAAATTAGTTAACGACAGCTGTGGTCACCCAGCCGGTGATAAGTTGCTAAAAGAGATCTCCACCATTTTTAGGCAATACGTAAATGGACAAGACTTGCTTGCGAGAATCGGGGGTGACGAGTTCTGTATAATATTTCGCAATCAAAGTTTAGATGAGGTAACAAAGCGCCTAGATAAATTGTTAGTGGCAATTTCAAACTACCGTTTTGTCTATGATGACAAGTTGTTCTTTGTGGGGGCAAGTATTGGCGTTATTGAAATAAACGAAGGTACACAAAGTGCAGAAGCATTAATCAAAGCGGCTGACAACGCGTGTTACAAAGCCAAACACCTGGGCCGAAACCGTTATTTTGTGTTTCGCGACAGCGATTCTCAAATGGTTATTGATGACAGTGAAAACCAGGTATTACACGCCTTACACCACGCGTTACAAAACGATGGTTTTGAGTTGTACAGCCAAGCTATCATGCCGCTTAACGTACCGAGCCATCAGAAAGCCGCTCAGCTACAGCATTATGAGATTCTTCTGCGATTAAACGCGAAGGAAAGCGGCCTTATAAGCCCCGGGCTTTTTATTCCACTGGCAGAGCGCCATGGCCTGATGAACAAAGTGGATATATGGGTGGTAGATAACACCCTTAAAACCCTAGAAAGTAACCCTGCTCACATTGATAACGTGGGCAAAGTTGCAATCAATTTATCAGGCATTACATTGGGTGATGAAATGGCGCTGCACAACATTGCTCAGCGCATGAAAAGCACTTCTGTACCTGCTGAAAAAATTTGTTTTGAGATTACTGAGACTACCGCGGTAACCAATTTAAGCGCTGCAAAACACTTTATATCTACGCTACGCGATTTGGGATGTAGCTTCGCCTTAGATGACTTTGGTGCAGGTATGTCCTCGTTCACCTATCTTAAAAACCTCGATGTTGATTACGTTAAGATTGATGGCTCGTTTGTGCGAAATATCGTTCACGATCCTATCGATCATGCTACAGTAACAGCGATAAATAATATCGCGCACAGCATGGGTAAGCAGACTGTGGCCGAATTTGTGGTCGATAACGCGACCGCTGAGGTTTTACGAGAGCTCAAAGTGGATTTTGGTCAGGGTTTTGCTTTAGATAAACCTAAGCCGCTGGCGCACAGAGTTCAATGGCGAGTTAAACTTGCCTCTGCCTAAAAAGGAAATGTTATGGGTTTATTTGATACCATCATGGGTAATGCGAGTGAGACAAGTGCATCAGACGTACAAGAAGAGCTTACGCCTATACTCGCTGTTAACGAGACCGTTACCTCTGCGTTTAAGTTAGTACGCGATTTAAGTGTATTCACCAACAAACGCCTGATCCTCATTGATAAGCAAGGCCTTACCGGGCGCAAAGTGAACTACCACTCTATACCCTACAAATCGATTACGCAGTTTATCGTTGAGACGGCAGGGCATTTTGATACTGACGCTGAGCTTAAAATCTGGTTGTCGGGGAAAGCCGATCCTATCGAGATTGAACTAAGTGCATCGTCTGCTCAGGCGGTACAGCAAAACCTAGCAACCCAGATGTTTAGCTAGTTCCTGCATTTGCAATATTTGATTGATGCTTGTAAGTAGCAAGTGAAGAAAGTCTAATCACCCTGCAAGTGCAGAAAGTGCTACAACGCAAACATGCACAAAATAAGCTTTTAATCAAACAGAGCAAACAAAAAAGCGATGCCTTCATAAGCATCGCTTTTTGCTTTTCACTCATTTCTAGGTCTTGTTGAGCTTAGATGTACAGGAGAGATCAACAGGCCCCAGGCTCTAACCGTATTAGTCTTTCAAGTTACGGTTAAAGAAGTTAGTAATAGTTTTGTATAAGTGAATGCCCGTTTGCTTACCACGGATGCTGTGCTTCTTGCCCGGGTAATCCATAGTTTCAAATGGAATTGCCAAGTCTTGAAGATGCTTGTATAGCATCGTTGAATGGGTAAACAACACGTTGTCATCTGCCATGCCGTGGTAAATCAAAAGGTCGCCTTTCAGGTCTTTTGCGTAAGGGAATACTGAAGACGCAGTGTAAGCATCGTCATCTGTATTTGGGTTGCCCATGTAGCGTTCAGTGTAGTGGGTATCGTATAAGCGCCAGTCAGTTACCGGCGCACCTGACACACCCGCTGCAAAATAATCGCCCGCTTTGAACATGGTCATCAGCGTCATGTAGCCGCCATAGCTGTGACCATGAACACCAATACGCTCAGCATCAACGAAAGGAAGTGTGCGCAAGAACTCTACGCCAGCAACCTGATCGTCTACTTCAATAAAGCCCATTTTTTTATAAATAGGATCTTCAAAGCCTTTACCGCGATAGTTAGAGCCACGGTTATCTAGCGTAAATACCACATAGCCTTGGTCAACCCAGTGTTGGAAAAGCAAACCTCGGTTACCCGCCCAGCTGTTTGTTACCACTTGTGCGTGCGGACCACCGTAAAGGTAAACAATAACCGGGTGCTTCTGTTTTGGGTTTTGCTTGGCACTGTCAGGCGTGTAAATTCTATACTTAAGGGTAGCGCCATCCTTTGTGGTGATGTCACCAAACTCAGGTGCTGTCCAGCTATCCATATAAGCGTGCAGAGGGTGGCCTTCTTCAACTTTGTTTTCTTCAAGCCAGGTAATCCGCTGGCCGGTGGCACTATTTAGGCTAACTTGTGCGGGCGAGTTAATCGTTGAGAAACGGTCAATAAAAATAGACGCATCTTTGCTAAATGCCGCGCTATGGTATGCGCCTAATTCAGTGATACGCGAAATTTCGCCGCCATCTAAAGGCACGCTGTAAACATGACTTTCTAGTGGTGTGTCTTTGCGACCAGAGAAATACAAGCGGTTATTTGCGGTATCAATGGCTTCAACGCTATCAACTACCCAATCACCTTTGGTTAATTGCTTAACCAGCTTGCCGCTGTTGTCGAATAGGTAAAGGTGTTTAAAACCGTCGCGCTCAGATGCCCAGATGAATTGGCCTTTTTCTTTTAGGAAGTAAAGGTCGTTGTGCAGGTTTACCCAGGTATCGCTAGTTTCTGTAAGCAATATGTTTTCTTTTTTGCTGTTAAGGTCGAACGCGCGCAGCTCTAAGGTTTGCTGGTCACGCGTTTGCCACTGGTAGGTAAAGGTAGTGCTATTTGGCATCCACTTACCGCGGGCAAAATAAATGTCTTTGTCTTTACCTAAATCAACCCAAGTACGATCGCCAGAGTTGATGTCTTGAATAGCAAGTTCAACCAATACGTTTGGCGTCCCCGCTTTTGGGTATTTCTGTTCGATAAGCTTGATGTCGTCAGCATAGATTTCAGAACGCGTGATCACGTCTACCGGGCTTTCATCAACCTTGGTAAAAGCAATTTTAGTTTCATCTGGCGACCACCAGTATCCGGTCATGCGGCCCATTTCTTCTTGCGCTACAAATTCGGCCATACCAAATTTGATGTTGTCGCCACCTTCTTTAGTAATCGCCGTTTCTTTACCTGACTCGATATGTTTTACATAAAGGTTCTGGTCGCGAATAAAAGAAATATAGTTACCTTTTGGTGATAATTTAATATCAGTTTCAAAAGCGTCAGTATCTAAAAGTTGCTTTGCCCCTTTTTCGCCGAGCTTGTGGTAAAACACATCGCCGCCTAGCGGGAATAACAACGCTTTACCGTCGTCAGACCACTGGTAGCTTACAATACCGCTGCCAGATAAACGCATGCGCTCGCGTCGCGCTTTCTCTTCATCAGAAAGCACTTCTTCGCCGCTTTGTAGGTCGTTTGAGTCGAAAAGCATGCGAGTTTGGCCACTTTCAATATGGTATTCCCATAGATCTAAGCGTTCATAGTCAGTTTGTTTGCCTTTAAGAAATGTAACGCGTTGACCGTCAGGTGATACTTTTAACGAACGGGGGGCGTTGCCATCTAGTGAAGGAGAAGAGAAAATGCGCTCAATAGTGAGCGTTTCAGCGTTTAAAGCAGTAGAGAGCATAGCGGCTCCAATTAAAAGGGCTTTTTTCATTTTTATCTGCATATTTGACTGTCGAAGGTTTGATTGTAGTTATATCAATTTATGATACAAGGTGCGACATATGAAATCCGCAATGGTGCTAGGAGCGACAGGTTTAGTGGGACGAACGCTTGTAAATATACTGTTACAAGACAGAAGGTACGACGAGGTAACTTGCCTGGTCAGAAAACCACTTTCTTCCAGCTTGTTTAACGACCCGCACAATCGATTAAAACCAGTCGTTATCGACTTCGAAAATCTGCAGGACTACCAAGGTTACTTCAGCGTAAACCATGTGTACTGTTGCCTAGGGACCACGCTGAAAAAAGCCGGCTCTAAACAAGCATTTCGTCGCGTTGACTTCGAGTACGTTCATGTAGCGGCGCAGTTAACTCGTGCTCAGCGCGCAGACAGCTTTGTATGGATATCTTCGGTTGGTGCTGATGCTAAAAGCAGCAACTTTTATTTGCGGGTAAAAGGCGAGCTAGAAAACGCAATTATGCGGATGCCTCAGTTACCTCATGCTTCTGCAGTACGTCCTTCGTTATTACTCGGTGAACGCAATGAATCTCGAACACTTGAAGATATAGCGCAGAAAACGGCACCCATTTGGCAAAGCATAATGAAAGGGCCGTTAAAAAAATATCGTCCCGTGCACGCCGTCGATGTCGCAAGAAATATGATGTCATTGCAGAAATGGTAGTGGAAAATTCATTAGTGTAAACTACGCCACCTTTTACATATCGCGCTAGATATTATGTTTCATTGTAAAAAGTTTTCTGTTGCACAGGACAAATGTGCGATGAAAGTGAATACAGACAGCTTGATTCTAGGAAGTTATGCAGGCGCAGACGCAAAAAATGCCATGCGTATTCTCGATATCGGCACCGGGACGGGTATTTTGGCTCTAATGATGGCCCAGCAATCATCATTAGATACGAGGGTGGACGCGGTTGAACTTGATATAACCGCTGCAAAACAGGCCTCAGAAAATTTTATTAAATCGGCGTGGCGAGAGCGCCTACACGTTTTACCGCTTGATATTACAGCATATGCCCCTGACACCTGTTATGACCTAATCATTGCCAACCCGCCTTACTTCGACACGCCAGATAAAACTACAAACGCGTATAAGCTACAAAATGCTTCGAGATTTATCGCAAGACAAACAGGTGCACTTTCGCCCAGCGTGCTGAGCGCGTTTGCGCGAAAGTATTTGAATAAAAACGGCGTATTTTGGTGCGTCTACCCTTTTCAAGTGCGTCAAAATATTCTCGACTGTGCACGTTTATCAGAGCTTGAGGCAACGGTGATTGTCGAGGTTAAACATAACCTGACAAGTGATCCTTATTTAAACGTGTTTCGTTTTCAGCGACTGAACAATGATGGCGCTGTAACACGGGCAGAATCATGTCAGTTATCTCGTCTCATTATAAAAAATAGCGATGGTACTTATACTGATGACTACAGGGCACTCTGTAGCGAGTATTATCTTAATTTCTAGAGTTAAAAATTAAATGATTATAATCGCTGAGGCGTTTGGAGCAGTTGCTGTAGTCTTAAACTTTATTGGTTATCGTCAGCTCAATATTGACCGTTATCTACTGATATCTGCTTTTGCACTAGCAGCGTTAAGCGCACATTTCTTTTTACTTGATGCAATGGCGGCGGGCGTAGGTACGTTACTGGCAAGCTGCCGTAACGTAATTGCGTTGAAATACAGAAGCAAGGCAGTGCTATTTTTCTTTATTGCCGTTAACTTGGCTTTTTTATCCTACGAATGGTTTGTGTTAAATCATGATTGGATCATCTTTATTGCCTACATGTCATCACTTATCTTTACCATCGGTTCATTGGTAATTAGAGATGTTCACACCATCCGAAAAGTATTCGTTATAGCCGAGGGGTTAGGCTTAATTTATGCTGTTTCTGTAGGCAGTATTTTTGGTACCGTTTTTAATCTGAGTAATCTGCTGAGCATCATTATTAAACTTCGTTCGTCTAAATCAGCCTGAGACTCTCGCGTAGCAATTAACGATTGCTTGGAAACTAAAGTTCAATAGTAACAAATAGTCGACTCACGTATCATTTCCCATTATTAGGTATGGCATCAGTAATTTTTACTTGCAGCGGTAGTGAGTACACTTATTGTTCAATAATAGGGAGTGTTAGCTATGAAACTGGTCAATAATGTACCGTTAACAGCGTGTTTCTCAGAGTTAGAGCAAACGTTTCAAAAGGCGATTGACGCAAGAGTCCCGTTAAATGTTTACGAACATGCCAAGTTGTTTCGAAAGCATAAACCCACCAAGGTGGCTCTCAAACTAGTAGAAACTAGCGAGAATTAAACAAAAAAAAGCCACCCTAGGGTGGCTTTTTTGTTATGCGTTGTTCCTAGCTTTTCTTAACCAGTACAGAAACCTTATCGATTCCGGCAATTTTAACCTGGTTCATAACTTCAACTACAGTTCCGTGCTCACTATCTTCGTGTGCTTGGATTGCTGCTGTATCTGTATTGTTTTCTGCTAAGTATGTCTGCGCGTTAGCTACAACACGGCGAATGTCAACTTCACGACCACCCATCATAATGGTTCCATCTGCGTCTATACGAATAGACAATGCTTTAGAAGGTTTGTCGTTTTTAGCTTGATTATCTTCTGGACGATTAACGTCTAAACCTTTCTCTTTTACAAACGAGGTCGTTACGATGAAGAAAATCAACATGATGAACACGATGTCCAACATGGGGGTCATATCAATCTGAGCCTCGTCATCAGCCGAGGTATGCTTCTTTCTTTTCATCTCGTCTTCTTTCTTCTGTTACGTTCGAGCGCTTTAGTATACTGCTTGTTACAAAAATATACAGGCTTTTTGTGTAAAACAGCGTGCTCTTCGATACTTGTTGTTGAAAAAATACTCAGTTTCACAGTAATAAAACAACAATCTAGGACTGCTTGTGTGAAATAGCGACACCTAATTGGTAAAAATACAACATCAGTGCTCTATTGAGTGATGCACGCAAGTTACCACGAGGATAAATGCCAAGTCTAGCTTCCGTCGACTTTTTTGTACCTTGTACCAAGAACGCATTTTTTATCTCGTGATCTTGAATACAGGCTTCAAAGGCGCGGGCAGCCATCTCCTGAGGCATAGCATAATAATACATTTTGAGCGCGCGATCAGCTTCAACGGATCGCACAAAGTAGTCATTTGGCCTTTTTTGATCGTTGAGGAATAAAAGGGCAAAACAATCACTCAACTTTTGATTCAATGGGTGCGCATGCATCGGTGCATTGTCAAGCCAAGCTTGTGTAGCGAAACTGCCTGGGCTTACGCCGTCAAACATACGCGGGGCAATGTAGTGATCAAATGCGTGAAACCACTCGTGCGCGAGGGCGCCTGCACCTGCATTTTTGGCTAGAGCTAACTGTCTTTTCGCGCTGTTGTAATGCGCGCTGCTGTGTTTTTGGCCCCCGCTGCCAAAGGCCAATGAAAGAGAGCCGTTTAGAGAGAGTACCTGTTCATTTATATTTAAAATTTCGACGAGATCATAAAGCGCATCAAAAAAAAGGTTTGCTGCGATCTGTTGTTCTTGTGGTGTGACCCACCGTCCGATCGTGATCGTGGCAAAATTAAAAAGTTTTCGAATATCTTGAAAAGATACATCGGCGCCATCTCTATGACTTGGGCCATTTCGATAAAAATGCTGATGTAACCTACCTTGATCGCTCATAAATTATCTGAAAAAGCCTACACGCGGGAATAATATCAGTATGTTTTATTTATTAGAGCATGTCGGAAAGGATAGACTCGCACCACAATGCAATGCGTTCGTCTGTTTTATCGTATTGATTTTCATCATCTAATGATAAACCGACGAAAAATGACTTATCTTCAGTAAGTGCTTTAGATGCCGTAAATTCATAGCCGTTGTTAGGCCAGTAACCTACAAGCTTACATCCTGATGGCAGAATGGCGTCGTGTAGCATACCAAGCGCATCTTGAAACCATTCACCGTAGCCTAATTGATCGCCTAAACCAAACAAAGCAATGGTTTTTCCGTTCAGGTCTAAGCCGTGCACGTCTTCCCAGTGCGATTCCCAATCTTCCTGTAATTCGCCAAAATCCCAGGTTGAAATGCCGAAGATAATTATGTCGTAATCCGCAGTGCGTGAGAGACTAACGTCTTTTATATTGTGAAGTTGTACTATGTCAGCCTCAAAAAGCTGGTTTAGCTGAGCTTGAATTTTTTCTGCTGCCATTTCGGTGTAACAGGTTGTTGAGCCGTAAAACAATCCAATAGACAGTGTACCTTCGCTCATTACTTTACCTCGTAGCTAATCAATCATGCGTTGCGGGTGGGAATTCTACCTGTTTACCGTTACTCAACAAAGCTTTGCATTCTACTTCTGTACTATTATGTGAAATTTTTAATACACCCAGTGCGCATCCATTGAATAATTCGCCGTATCCGTCGCTTGGTTGACGCGCCTTAATCGACATATTTCTGCGTCGTGTAAACAAGTTAAGTGGCGAAGTAGTTCGATACAAAACACGATTAAATCTATCAAGCCATTTAATTAAACCGTCTGGGAATGCATTCTTAAGACCGCTACATGTAAATTGCGTGATATGCGGGCTATTGCGCCTAAAACGCAATCTAACGTCGTATACAAACGAATAGTGCACGTCTCCAGAAAGAATGATGAATTCCGGTGGCGTCTTATAATGTCGAAAAATATTAAGCATTACATTTGCCGTGCCTTTATGCGCCATCCAGTTTTCTGCATCTACGGTGAGTGCTTTACCGAAAAATGTGAATACTTTCTGTATTGCTTCTATGACTTTAACACCATAAATTGGCGCGGCGGAAACAACAATGACAGCCTCTTTCCCAATGATAGAGTGTTGAAAATCGCATAGTGCCTCCCAGTCCATAAGGCCTGAAGGTTTATTCATATTTGACTCTGAGCGCCAGCGTTGTGTTCGAGTATCTAATACCTCTATCGGTGGTGATGTATCTAAACGATAGTGCCATTGGTCAAAATCCAACAGGGTATCTATAAGTTCATCGTGCTCATTAAGCCCTTTTTCTGATATGTTTTTTTGAAGCTTTTCGATTAAAGGTGTGACATTGCTTGGTGCATTTCCCCATCCCTGACACAGCAAGTACCCCAAAAGTGCGTTGCCTATCATACGTTTAGACAGGGGGTTTCCATAGACTTCTTGTTCCCAGCCTCGCGTTAGGTTCCAGTCATCAGTCACATCGTGATCGTCAAAAATCATGTAGGTTGGAATATGTGCCATGGCACGGCGAACTTTTGGTAAGTCTGCAACAAACGCAGAAATAGTATCCCGCTCTTTGTCAAAAAGCGCGCTGTATTTTTCACCTACATATGATTTATCTATCTTGATGAATGGCCAAAGCGCATCGGACCAGACCAACAAATACATGGCGATAATCTCAGCAAAACCAATTAAGTGATTTTGAGCATTCACCGAGGTGAATACGGGCTTTTTCTTTGCGCCAAAGAAAATGGACGATAGAACAGTATTCGTTTCTATCTGTGGTAACAACTGCTCCCGCTCATAAAAGCCATGCTGGTGGGTAGCAAGCTGTTGCGTAGATGAGACCACAGCGCCATCAAGAGACTCGTGAAAGAGTCCAAGTAAGTCTATGGTAGCGTGTATTGCTTTGAGCATCGGGCCTGCTACATCGTCGGCGTAAATCTGATCCCCAGTCATCAGCAGTAAATCGGGGAATTCACTTTTTCCATCGAAGGCTTTCTGATGAAGTGTGTCGACCTGAGTTAATGCGTCTTTGCCGTCAAAATGCGGTTTCCGGCATGACCCGTGCAAAATTGTAGAAGGTGTATTGTTGACGTGAAAACTAAATGTATCTTGTCTGTCATAGCGCAAGGTTGGTTGCTCATTCACCCATTCCTGTTGAGCGCTGCTTTCTGTAAACGTTAGCGTGTATTGCACGCGTTTTTGTTGTCTAAATTCTTCAAAGGCAGAAAAAGACAACAGATGAATGAACGCGTGCGAGCCTACCTGTACCGTATCATTATTCGCCTCGCCAGTTAATGGTTTACCGGCTTGCTCTAACGCGATGATTGGCGCATTGGGGGCGCGGGTAACAAGCCATATAAACACCTGCGTAGACGTAACTTTACGTACAATTGGACCTGCTATGACTTGAGGAAGTTGTTGCGTAGAAATAATGTTCTCCGTGAATGCAATGGCAATATTGGCGTTTACTTATTTAACAAGCATGTTCGTACTTTACTCTTTTTTGTGTCTAAACGGTATGCTGGATATACTCCCTTACAATTTATTAAGCCACTTTTCTATTTGATGAGTGAGCACAAAGGAAAACAGAGAGAATGCTAAGAAAAACCCTAGCGCTAATAAGTGGGTTGCTATTATTGAGCGCCTGTAATCAGCAACAAGACATCGTTATAATTCCTGAAGCACAAGATTTGACCGTTACCACGGTGGGGCAGTGGATTACTGACGATTCTGGCAAGGTTATGTTTGACCCTCAGACTTCCGGTTTAGTGGTATTGGAGGGACAATTAATAACCATTGCAGACGCTAGTGCAGATATCACACAGCAACTGAAACTGCATACTATTAATCCTTCAACGTTCAAGCTAGCCCACTCAAGTGATCGGTTTTCTTTTTCTCGGGAAGTGAGACGAAGTTGCTTCTTTGATTACTTGAACGATCAACCAGACCTTGAAGCGCTGGCCGTTGACCCGCGTAACCCAAATGTAATTTACACCGTAACAGAAGATGCTACGCGCACGGGAGCATTGAGCACACGTTGTGAAAGCAAATACGAAAAAACAGGCTCTACTGACTACCCCTCACTATTGGTTAAATTAACAAAATTAGACGACAACAATGTAGAAATGTCGAGTGTTCGACCCATACAGTTCCCAGATACTTTCAACGTGGGTAATTTTCCAAATGACGGTATTGAAGGACTAACAATGTCATCTGACGGTACCTTGTACTTGGGCCTGGAAAAAGATAAAGCGGGGCAGCCTCGTATATTTGCGCTTGATATTGATACGTCGTTTTGGTCAACAAGTGATTTTGCAACGGTTTATGAGCCTAAACTACGTCTGCCAGAGTTTAGCGCCGGTAATCATCCGATAAATGGTTTGGCTCTGCACACAGCAAAGAATGGCAAATCTTACTTGCTGGCGGCGGCTCGAAATGACAATGAACTTTGGATAATTGACACTGCAGGAACGTTACCAACAAAGCGCATTCCAGTTATTTTTAACGTACAGGGAAGTGAAAATTGTGAAGAATACACCATGGATAACGCTTCGATGGAAGGGCTAGTAATCCATGGAACAACACTCTGGATCATTAACGATCCATGGGAAAAAAACTATTTGAAAAACGTGACGTGTGAAGCACACAGAAGGCACTACGAAGATTTAGCGCCTTTGTTGTTCCCATTACCACTGAGTGAAAGTTGGTTTGAAACTGACTAGTCCTGAAATAGGTTGACACTTATTTCGGTTAAAACGCCCGATGTATTTCATCGGGCGTTTTGTATTTAAGGGCCTGATGTGGCCGCCTACCATTATAGATTGCTATTGACTCTGCAACCATCTTTCTCGCTTCTTCTAAATCTCGTGGCTTATGGAGTAAGTATTCATTTTTAAGAATACCGTTTATTCGCTCTGCAAGGGCGTTTTGATAGCAGTCGTAGCCATCTGTCATCGAGCACTGTACATCATGTTTTCTATGGAGTTTTTGATACTCTTCTGAACAATACTGTATACCTCTGTCTGAGTGATGCACGAGCTTTTCTTTTGTACTTTTTTGTTTAAGCGCTCGAGTAAATGCTTGCTTTACTGACTGCGTTCGCATGTTATCGTCAACCTGATAGCCCACAATCTTCCGCGAATAAGCATCTGTAATGAGACTTACATAACTCTCTCCACTTCGCGTCGGTAAGTACGTGATATCCGCTACCCAAAGCTGATTGGGCTTCTCTGCTTTGAAACCCGCTTTAATGAGATTAGGGTGACGACGGAACCGATGATGGCTGTTGGTTGTTTTGTGATACGCGCGCTTTGTCGGCACCAATAGCCGCTTTTCTCTCAGTAAATTAAAGAGATGGTCTCTCCCGATATCCATTTTTTCGAGCGCAAGCAGATACTGTAGTTTCCGAGTGCCGATGCGAGGTTGCATCATTCGCTCCTGACGGACGAACTGAATGACTTGACCTTCAAGCGCTTCGCGCTTGAGTGAGCGAGCGCAGTATTGGTAGTAAGCCTGACGAGAAATCTTCAGGTAACGACAGGCTTTGGCAACGGACACTCCGCCTATCACTTTTTCTTGGATGACTTTCTTTTGCGCTTTTTTACAACGCTTACTCCATAGTCACTTTCAAGGACATTTACAACGGCTTCAAAGAAATCAGCTTTCATTTTTGTATCAGCAAGCTCTTTCTCTAGCGCTTTAATTCGCTGTTCGGGGGTGAGTTCTGCTTTGGGTTTATCCACGACGTGGCCTCGCGTTAGAAACTTCGGTGTTCCATCCGTCCAATCTAAACGACCGTGCTTACGAAGCCAAACTAAAACAGTTGAGCAACCTTGTATTCCGTAGTGATCTTGAGCCTGCCTGTAGGTGAACTCGCCTTTTTCAACTTGGTCTACAACAGCCAATTTAAAAGCGAGGGAATAATCACGTTGAGTTCTTCTGCTATTTGATTTCATTACACTCTCCAAAATAAGTTTGAAAAGTGTCAACGCTATTTAGGATGGGTCAAACCTAATCAAAAAAGGGGCGATACGCCCCTTTTTTTATGTGTCACTGCGAAGTCGTGACGCAAATGTTTTCTTAAATTTCGCCAACTTGGGTGCCACAACCATAGAGCAATACTGATTCTGAGGATTATTTTTAAAATAATCCTGATGATAATCTTCAGCTTGATAGTAGTTGTTAACTTCTACTATTTCTGTAACGACTGGGTCTGGCCAAATAGCATCTTCTGTAATTTCAGCGATAATTTTCTCCGCCTCTGCTTTTTGTGTATCGTCATGATAGAAAATAGCACTGCGATATTGTGTTCCTACGTCATTCCCCTGGCGGTTGAGTTGCGTTGGGTTGTGCAGTGCAAAGAAGATTTCAAGCACTTCTCGATAAGAAATAATGTTGGCATCAAAGGTAACTTGTACCACCTCAGCGTGCCCCGTGTTACCTGAACATACTTCCTCATATGTTGGCTCTGGCTTTTCACCACCGGCATATCCGGAAATGGCTTTAACGATACCTTCCACACTATTGAAGGCTGATTCAATACACCAAAAACAACCACCGGCAAGGGTAGCGACTTGTAAATTTGCCATTGTTAACACCTTTTTTCCTCAATGGCATTAGTGTGGGTACAACAGCGCACTAACTCAAGTCATCCAAGCGTGTTTTTTTATCGTATAAACGCATATCAAATAGTTTTTAAGCTGCTCAAAAATAGCGACGAAAAGCAGTCATAGTCTTGTTTAATTTATCGTTAGAGGTATCGGGGTGATCATTTTTTACGACAGTTACTGTCCTTTGTGTTTAGCAGAAATGAAGCATTTAAGAAAACGAGATAAGCATAACAAATTGACGCTAGTAGATATTCAGGCCCCTGACTTTAGCGAACGGTATCCGTCGCTTAATTGGGACGACTTGAACGCAAGGATCCACGGGTTAAAAGAGGATGGAACATTAATTACGGGCCTGGATGTCACTCATCAAGCATGGAAAGCGGTGGGAGTGGGCTGGCTTTATGCCCCTTTACGCTGGCCTGTAATACGGTTTTTTGCAGATGCGCTATATAACGTTTTTGCGAAACATCGTTATACCATTTCGTTTTTACTGACGGGTAAGAAACGTGAATGCGCGCGCTGTGTACCAGGAGAGAAACATGACAAGTAAAACACTTATCGTAGGTGCATCAGGGGGCATTGCATCAGCTCTAGCAACACTGTGTGAAAAAAGAGGCGATGAAGTGATTTGCGTTAGCAGGCGCGAGCAAGATGAAGATGCGCGTACCGACACTGTTCACTATTACACTGTCAATCCGCAAGATGACAATGCTATCGACGTTTTCATCAAGCAACTGCAAGAAAAGGGTGTGGTGATTAACACTGCCATTATTACCACTGGCTTTTTGCATAACGAGGCGTTAAACATCCATCCAGAAAAACGGCTGGAGGATTTAAGCAGCGAGGCTATGGCTGAATACTTCGCCGTAAATACAATTACGCCAGCGCTGTGGCTAAAGCATTTAGTTAGAGTAATGGATAAACACGATGCAACAGTCGCTTGTTTAAGTGCTCGAGTAGGAAGCATTTCCGATAACAAACTGGGCGGGTGGTACGGGTACCGAGCCTCTAAAGCCGCGCTCAATATGACTGTTAAAACAGCATCAGTAGAATACAAGCGGCGGTTGAAAGACGCAATGCTGGTGAGTTATCACCCTGGTACAGTAGATACAGGGCTATCAAAGCCTTTTCAGAAAAATGTTGCTGCTAAAAAACTCTTTACCCCTGAATACACCGCTAGCCAATTGCTTAAGCAGCTATCCTTGCTTGATCGCGACCAACTTTGCCACTTTATCGACTATAAAGGCGATGTGGTAACTTGGTAATACGGCTGAACAGAGTTTGTGTGAGTCCAACATCAAGACTTTTTATTTGACTGCTGTTACCATGCTGTTTTGGGAATGGTACAGCGTATTGATATGTCCTATGAAGACTGCAATACAACGCGTTGACGCCACATGTGAGTCATATTTAGTTCGCCATCCTGATAATAAATAACAATAACTCAACAAGAGGAAGGGATATGAGCGGGGCCAGAGAACAGTTCGGATCGCGCATTGGTTTTATACTAGCAGCAGCAGGTTCTGCCGTTGGTATCGGTAATTTAGTTGGCTTTCCAGTGGGAGCAGCGAAAAATGGGGGCGGCGCATTTTTGCTTATGTACGCCATCTTTGTGTTTGCTATTTGCTTACCCGTTATGTTGGCTGAAATGACCGTAGGCCGGCACGCTAAAAAAGATCCACTTGGCGCATACAGTGCAATCAGTAATGATGAACGGAAATGGAAATTTGCAGGGTGGCTAGCTGTTGCAACCCCTTTCATGATTGCCGTTTTTTATATGGTGATCACGGTTTGGATTTTTGGCTACCTGTTTGAAGCAGTGAGCGGTAATCTCGACTTGCTTGCTAACGAAGAAACTTTTGGGTTATTTATCAATTCCGAAGCCATATTTGCATACATGGCAGTAGTGGTAGGCGTTGTTTACCTTATTTTACAGGGCGGCGTTAAAGAGGGGATCGAAAAGGCGGCCAAACTTTTGATGCCTGCTTTGTTTGTGATGCTAATTGGGCTTGTCGTGTTTGTACTTACCCGCGACAATGCGATGGCGGGCGTTAAGTTTTACATTGTGCCTGACTTTTCAAAACTGACGGCGGATGTTGTCAGTGGAGCACTCTCGCAAGCTTTTTTCTCTTTATCGTTGGGTATGGGGATCCTTATAACCTACGGTAGTTACATAGATAAACGCGCCGATGTTCCAAATTCAGCCAAGCTGGTTGCACTAACCGATACTGCTGTTGCGTTCACCGCGGGCCTAATGATTTTACCCGCCATTTTTTCCTTCAATCCTGATATCAATCCTGACGAGCTAAGCGAGTCATCTGTAGGTATGATATTTACTTATTTACCGAACATTTTTCTGGCGCTTCAGGATTCTATTGGTTACGTCGGCGCCTCGACTGTGGCCAGTTTGTTCTTCTTACTCGTGTTCTTTGCGGCGATAACGTCATTAGTGTCTATTTTCGAGGTACCTGTTGCCGCGTTAATGGACGAAAAAGGTGTAAGCCGCAAATGGGCATTGGGCTCATTGGGTAGCATAATGATTGTGCTCGCGATATTGAGCGCTCTCTCGTTTGGGAAGGTAGAGTTTCTTTCCTCGCTTGTGCATTACGCAGGTGTTGATAAATCGTTGTTCGACGTTATTTACGACGTATTTTATGACACCATTTTGCCACTTAATGGCCTTTTGATCTGTTTATTTGTTATCTACCGATGGAAAAGCGCGAACTTTAATGCCGCTTTAGAAGAGGGAAGCGATGGATATAAAGGCAGTTGGTTTGAAAAATACGTAGATGTGTCTTTAAAATCTTTTATTCCACTTATTTTGTTCGCAATATTCGTAAATACGGTTGCTCTGAAATATTTTGGTGTAAGTCTTATTGGATAAAAAAGGGCCACTATATTAATTCGCTTACAGCACACAGAAAAGATGTTGAAAGCGTGGTTCTAAAATAAAAAACGGTGCTCATTGAGCGCCGTTTTTTCGTAGATAAACGCACCATTATCTATGCGGATTGATATGATAAAGCACTTAGTACATCAGATGAGGATCCGAATAAGCGGGTGTTATGTTTAGTTCTGACCAACTGTTTCGGGCATTTACATATTTCCCTACTGGCGGCTTTTCTGTATCACTAAAATGCGGTGGTGTAACACCAATAGCTTTTGCTGCATTCACATAATATTCGCCGCGTTTTGGATGCAAGTCACTGCAGAGGTGATATGTTGCGTTTTTGCCGCCCTTTACAGTGATAACCTCAAGTGCTTTAACTACATCGGCAACGTGAACTAGGTTTACTCGTTTGTTACCGGCATCTAAAGTGCGTCCGCTAAGAGAGCGAACGGGATGCCGGTCTGGGCCGACTAAGCCTGCGAGCCGCACAATCGTATACGGAACATGCGAGTGCGACGAGTTTAAATGTGTTTCAATAGCAACATGTGCTCGAGCAGAAGCAGTTTCTGGCGACGTAGCCGTTGTTTCTGATATTTCGGCGTCTGTGGTGTCACCATAAACAGATGTTGTACTCACAAAAATAATGTGCTTTGCGTTAGCATTCACGACATCATCAATCAATGACAACATATTATGGGTAAATTCATCTAGCGCTGTGTTCTTCCTACCAGGTGGTATGTTGAGGATGAACGTAGCGCCTTCTACTGCCTGACATAATGAAGAAGTATCGTCGCCTAATGCATATTTAATGCCCCGAACATCGCGCTTACTTAATTCAGACAATTTATCTTCACTGCGGCTTGTTGCAGTTAGCTGAAAGTCAGAAGATAAGGCACGATCCAAATAGCCGGCTAGCCAGCCATAGCCACTTATCACCAGTTTATTGGACATAGTGGTTCCCGTTAATTGGTTTCATTTCCCTAAAACGCGTTTTGTTCTTTAATACGATAGTATATCGAACGGTATACACAAGAAAAAGCCGAGC
This sequence comes from Alteromonas sp. V450, assembly GCF_001885075.1. Taxonomy (NCBI): domain Bacteria; kingdom Pseudomonadati; phylum Pseudomonadota; class Gammaproteobacteria; order Alteromonadales; family Alteromonadaceae; genus Alteromonas; species Alteromonas sp. V450. Next base: position 2,609,406 of record NZ_MODU01000004.1, on the reverse strand, counting down.
TACATATTTACGTGCTCGGCTTCAATCACATTAACCACATTAAACTGCGCGGCGGTTACATTTTCATTTCTGCGTCGGTTTCAATATCAAGTAAGTTCAACCTATTTAGGCCTTTGATTGAAGCTTGCATCTTGCCCTCTGCGTAATCCGCTTTTTTCAATACTTCGCATAGCGCTTCGCCTTTTTCTTCCAATGAAGCTGCTTGGCTTTCCAAGCGATATTCGAGATCTTCTCCCCAGCGTTCCATTTTCTGCTCGAATTCAGACATGTCGCCACCTTCCCACAGCATTTGGGTACCAATGGCAATTAAAATTCTGCCCATAGACTCACTAATTAACGATTCTAATTGGGATTCAAATTCAGCTTCCCATGTTTCGTCAAACCAACCTGGCTCTTCGAATTTTGTAGAATCGACGCGAATGTTACCAGCTTCATCATAAAATGACGTAAGTAGCTTTTGATCGAGTGTTGTAAAGATTGCTTGGAAATCTTCATTTAGTTGATTGTCTCCGCCAAGGAGTTCTGTAAATACTTCTGTCACGGCGACATGTGCGATCTCTAAACCTTCACTGGCAATTGACAGTGTCATGGGTATTGCCATATCAATTTGATTGTAATAATCAGTAACCCAACGCTGCTGTTCGTTGTTCAATGATACTGGCTCACCATTAAGAGATAAGTTGCGGTCTGCATCGATATGCATTACCGCGCCATTATCCATCTTGACAGTTAAGTCGCCTTGGTAATATTGAATATGACCGTCTAATTCAATATCACAACTGTTGTTTTGAAAATGCGTGTCATGGGCGAGAGCCTGACCGCCGATAAATAAGCTGCTCATAGCAATGGGTAGCAAAATTCTGAAAGTCATAGTGTTTTCCTTAATCAGCGCGCTATCTTCACGCAACAGTTCGTTTAGATACCTGAGTGAGTTACGAACTCGTTTCTATCAAGTAACCATCCGTTTAATTTAATACAAAGGCTGTTAACCGAGGTCGTTAGAGCCCAACTAACAATGATTAAGTGTTAGCAATGTACTTGCCAATATTTTTAATTGTTTAAAATCAATGTCTTGGGCTTTTTGAGGGGAATGTTAAATTAATAGAGCTAAAACATAGTAGTCAGAATGCTAACAATATGGTGATTTTGACTAAGATCAAAAATCACTCATAAATTAGTAGGGAACAGGTCACTTTTAACCGGTGTAGCCATGTTCAAACATATTTTATTGATGCATAATACCGCCAGAAATTTTTTTAAGGTGTATACAATGGCTGATTGGATTAATGCAATTATGTTTGGTGTTGCGCTAATTGCCTTCACATTAGGATTTAGCAGCATCATTATGGGGTTTATGACTGCAAAGGCAGGTGCAGAGGGCATGCAAGAAAAAATTGAGTATGGCTTCTTCGGGGTGACCGGTATTGTGCTTTGCGCACTGATGGCATACGGTCTAGCATAACACTGCGTAGCTATATAAAAGACCGGCTGATGAGTAAAAATATCAGCCGGTTTTTTTATGTTCACCTTATTTGAGTTATGCGCACACTGTCCTCAATACCGCTATTGGGTGTTGTTACCCGATGAAGCGACATTTACCGTATTAGATAGCCCCAGCTTGGCGTCAGTTTGACTTAAGAGACCCAAATGACCATCTCGCTGAAAGGCACGTAAATCGAAGATATTCAACATGGCCATAACGTGGTCAAAGATATCCGCTTGCACCTTTTCATACTGAACCCACGCTTTTTGCGCACTGAAGCAATAAACTTCTAGGGGAAGCCCGAGTTCATTAGGTGCGAGCTGCCTTACCATTAAGGTAAGTTCTTGATTGATATTCGGATGCTTACGTAAATAGGCTTCTAAATAAGCGCGAAAGGTGCCGATGTTGGTGAGTCGCCTGCTGTTGAGTAAGTCGGACTCATCAATGGAAAAGTCTCTGTGATAGGTTTGTAATTCTACTTTTTTCTTTTCGATGTATTCGTTTATGTAGCGAACTTGTGAAAAGCGATCTAGCATCTCATTGTCGCATAGTTTTATTGAATGGATATCAATGTATATTGCGCGCTTAATTCGGCGACCGCCTGACTCCTGCATACCTCGCCAGTTTCTCACAGCTTCTGTGGTAAGGCTGTATGTAGGCAATGTAGATATGGTGTTGTCCCAATTTTGTACTTTTACATTAGTAAGCCCGATCTCAAGAATTTCTCCGTCAACATCGTATTTAGGCATCGAAATCCAATCGCCAGTGTTAAACATTCTGTTTGCCGCAATTTGAATGCCAGCCACAAATCCTAAAATGGTATCCCTAAAGATAAGTAGTAGTACAGCTGCAATAGCCGTAAGCCCTGAAACGAGTAACAACGGGCTTTTACCTACAACAAGTGAAATACTGAGTATGATTACAATGATAGCAACAACCAGCTTTGTAACTTGAATAAAGCCTGTTATGGGGGCTCGTCGCGCTAAAGCTGACGCGTTATACACATCTTCAATAGTGCTTAGTAATGCGTAAATGGCCAGTAGGCCGCAATACAGCATGTAGAGCTGAGCACCTTTAATGACAGCGCCATGCATCACCGCTTCATCTTTTATAAGTACAGGGGTGGCAATGTAGATGAATATGGCAGGGAAAAGATGAAATAAGCGCCGGAAAAAGCCATGATTTTGAAGAGCGTCGTCCCACCGGTGATTAGACTTATATACCAATTTAGTAAGTTGTGGCCTAATCAATAAACGGGCAGCAATGTACAGTATTGCAGACGTGACGAGAATAGTACCCAGTGCAAGTACGTTGTAAAGCGGCTCTTGTGCTGACACAGAAGGAAATACGTTGTTTATTAGCTCAACAAACAAACCCCTTGCTGAGGTACCTAATTCCATGAATTATGACTCCAATAAGTTTTTTATTCGACGGTCTTTATTTTCCCACAGTTCATTGAGCCAATTTTGGAAATAAAGACGAAATTCAGATTCACTGCGATTGGATTGCTGCTGCAACTCCGGTACTGGCGTTACATTGACATCAATGATTATTTTGGTCATTCGTCCACTCAGCATAGCCATCATCGGATGGCGTTTGTTTTCTGGATACAGCAATGAAATGTCCAGTACATTAGTGAACAATTCCCCCATCGCTGCGAGTGTGAATGATACCCCGCCTGCTTTGGGCTGCAAAAGGTGAGTGTAAGGACTATTTTTCAGCTGATGTTTTGCTGTGGTAAAACGTGTCCCTTCGACAAAGTTAATAACGGTTGTAGGTGTTGTTCTGAATTTCTCACAGTAAGCTTTAGTTGTTGCTAAGTCTTTACCTTTTTTCTCAGGGTGTTTTTCTAAATAGGCACGTGTATATCGGTGCATGAATGGCATGTCTAATGCCCAGGCCCCTAGTCCCACAAAGGGCAGCCAAATTAACTCTTTTTTCAAGAAGAACTTAGGTGCGGGTATACGGTACGTAGCAAACTCAATGAGAAGGATAATATCAAGATAGCTAAGGTGATTTGAGATGATTAGGTACCACGCATCCTTTGCGAGGTTACCGTGAACATTGTAGCTTATTTCAACATTATTAAATAAGCGTATAAGTAGAACGCTGATCCGGCCAAAGCTAAACATCAAGCCGTGCATCACGCTATTCCAGGCTTTTTTCACTTTGCCGTTAGGGAGCAGAAGCTTTACTAAGCCCAAAATAATAATAAGGCCACCCCAAAATGCAAGGTTGAGAATTTGAAGCGTTGTGTGAATAACAAAAATAATAGGAGCGAGTACTGCACGGATCATAATGGTTTCTGTGTTGCGTTAAGAGAGTCAAGAAGGGCATCTTTATTTTGCCAACGATCGTTTAGCCAGTTTTGAAAACGCACACGGACTTGTGGGTCGTCAAAATAGTTGTCATTGAAAATACCATTTTCAATAATTTCCTTTATTGGCGTAACGCTAATATTCACACGAATATTGCGTACTTTCCCACACACGAAGTCCCAAAACGAAGGCACTCCTTGTGGATAGTCAATAGTGACATCTATTAGCTTATGTAAGTTATCTCCCATTGCTGAAAGCACGAACGCGACACCGCCCGCTTTCGGTTTAAGCAAATGAGTAAAAGGAGAATCTTGCTTTTCATGTTTACTCTTGGTGAACCTTGTACCTTCTACGAAATTCATAATGCTAACCGGTTTATTTCTAAACTTTTCACAGGCTTTACGCGTGGTCTCCATGTCCTTACCTTTAAGGTGAGGGTGCTTTGCGAGAAAAGACTTTGAATAACGGCGCATAAATGGAAAGTCCAGAGCCCACCATGCCAAACCCAAAATAGGGACATAGATAAGCTCTTTTTTTAAGAAGAACTTTAAAAATGGGATTTTTCGATTAAATACGCGTTGAAGTACCAGAATATCAACCCATGACTGATGGTTAGCAATGACTAAATACCAATCATCGCGGGTAAGTTTGTCCAAACCATTTACTTGCCAATTGGTGCGGCCGCTGATTCGTTGATTGAGGTTGTTGACGCCTATCCAGGCAGTAGCACAAGCATCTAAAAGATATGATATAAAACGGCGCCATATTGCAACAGGAATCAATTTAAAAATGGCTAAAATGAAAATAGGCGTTGACCATAAAACGGTGTTCAGAAAATAAACTATAACCGATATGGTGCCTACAATATTATGTAGCAGTGCTTTTATCATTATACTTACCTCAAAAATTAGGCACTTAGTGTAAACGAACTTGATCTAAAATCCGATAGAGCCTTTACTGATTGTTTAATAAAGGTTGTATTTTTTTAATTAAGGAGTCGAAATGGAACTTATTGGCGAAAACAAAGCGTTTGGAGGTAAACACCTTCGATACACGCATAAAGCCAAAACGACCCAGTGCGACATGACATTCGCTATTTTTCTACCTCCATTTGCGTCTGCGGACAAACCCGTGCCGGTGCTATATTGGCTGTCTGGTTTAACGTGTACCGACCAAAATTTTATGCAAAAAGCAGGGGCAATGAAGCTTGCTGCTGAACTGGGTATGGCTATCGTCGCACCTGACACATCACCACGGGGAGAAGGTGTTCCCGACGATGAAAACAACGCGTATGACTTTGGTTTAGGGGCAGGTTTTTATGTTGATGCAACACAGCCGCCTTGGGATAAGAATTATCAAATGTACAGTTACATCACGGAAGAGCTACCATCTCTTATAGAAGAAGCGTTTCCTGTTACCAAGGAAAAAGCGATAAGCGGACATTCTATGGGAGGGCATGGTGCTTTGGTTATAGGTATGAGCAACCAAAATAAATATGTTTCGGTGTCTGCGTTCAGCCCAATTTCTAACCCTTCTAACTGTCCGTGGGGACAAAAAGCATTTTCACAGTACTTGGGTAACGATAAATCATCATGGGAGAAATATGACGCATCAACGTTGTTAGCGAATGAAACTCACTATATTCCCATGTTAGTTGAACAGGGGACAAAGGACGAGTTTTTGCATGAGCATTTGATGCCGCAAACGTTAGTTCACGCTGCTCAGCAATCTGACACGCAGCTCACGCTGAATATGCATGAGGGCTACGACCACAGCTACTACTTTATTGCCTCATTTATCGAAGAGCACTTAGAGTTTCACGCAGGTCATATGGGCTTAATTTGAGTCGATTGCTCGCTTCGCAAAAGCTATAAATTCGGACACAGCGACAGGGCGATGGTAAAGATAGCCCTGTCCAAAACTACATTCGTTATCTTGTAAAAATTGATGTTGGCTGTCGGTTTCTATGCCTTCTGCGATAATTTTTATGTTCAGGTTTTTGGCCAAATTTATTATCGCTTGAATAATGGCTTTGTCATCGCTGTTTTGTTCTAGTTCACTAACAAATGAACGGTCGATTTTTAACTCATCAATGGGAAGTTTCTTTAGATAGACGAGCGAACTAAACCCTGTACCAAAGTCGTCGATTGATACCGTCACTCCCATATTTCTGAGCTCATCCAACAGAATAGAAACAGTTTCTAAACTTTCAATAAAAACACTTTCGGTTAGTTCTATCGATAGGTTAGCTGCTGACAAGTTATATTCTTCAAGTGCATTTTTTATTTGGTGAAGCAAAGTGAGATCGCACACTTGTCTACCAGAAATGTTAATCGCCAGGCGTATATCAATACCCGCAGCCTTAAGCTGTTCTATCGACGCACATGCCTGTGCAACAAGCCATTCCCCAAACCTAAAAATTAGCTCGCTTTTTTCTGCTAGAGGAATAAACACGTCCGGAGAGATAAATTCACCGTCGGCAGTAACCCAGCGAGAAAGGGCCTCACATTTTACGATCTCGCCGGTATTTAAGTCGATAATTGGCTGCAAAAATAGTTGTAGCGCGTTGTCGTCAATTGCCTTTTTCAATTGTGCCTCTAATTGATTAAAGGACTTAAACTTTTCATACAGTTCTGCGGTGTAAGCGAGAAAGATGTTCTTGCCTTCATATTTAGCCGCTTGCAGCGCAATATCTGTATTCTTTAGCAGCACTTCTACTGTTGAGCTGTCGCCGGGGTATTGTGCGAGCCCTATATTTATACCAAGGTTAGCTTCACTGCCACTCAGTACGGTGTAGGTTCGCGTAAGCTTCTGAATCAGTTGTGCTGTGAATTGCTCACAGGTCTGCGTTTTAAATGAATCTATTCGTTTGATAAGTGCAAATTCATTACTTCCAATGCGCGCTACAAATCCAGCGTTACCTACAAATGTTTGAAGTCGATAAGCAAATGACCGCAGAATTTCATCGCCCGATTGGTAGCTCAACATTTCATTTATTTTCTTAAATTCACAAATATCAATAATGAATAAGTGAAAGGCAGCATCCTCTTTAACAAATTTTCTAACTGTATTTGTAAATGAATTTCGATTAGATATTTTGGTTAATGAGTCCAACCCACTCGTTGAGATAATGTGCTCTTCTTTGGTGTGAATATGGGTGATATCAGTTAGCAAATAAACCCAATGGGTTAATTTATCGTCTTGTAATACTGGGTGAATGGTCACTTGAAGCCATACACCATGGTCATCGCAAGGTTGCCAATAAAGTTCACCCTGCCAAGGTGTATTTTTCGAGACTAATGAAGGCAGGAATGCGGATGAGACGCCAATGTCGCTGAGCAACGCCTTAACGCGAGTAGAGCTCGGCGTAATACGATTGCACAGAAGCAAGCGTTGAGATGCTTGATTATCTAGAACGAGGTTGTCACGGTCGTCTAGAATTACAACGCCGGTTTCTAAATTATGAATGGCGTGTTGAATTGGTGGAACCAGAGTTTGCAGTCGCGTGTTCTTGCGTAATACATGCGACAATTTATGCCTGATGTATTCGTGTTGGCTTACTATTTCGTGGTGGCTTAGCAGGAGTTCCCGTGCAACCTGAAGTGTTTGTTGCTTTTCGTTGAACTGTGTTTCTACATTTTTTATCACTAAGTAGCGGGTGTCGTTTCCGCTGTTAATCGCTAGCGCCTCAAATCTGAAAGTTTGTGTTTCACGTTGCTCTGACCAGAATCCAGATGAAAGGGTAAAAGATGCATCGCCTTTCCACACTTCCTCGGCATCGATAAAAAAGTCCACAAGAAATTCAGAGTGAACGTTGTGCTTTTGAAGGTTTTTGTTTTTGTCTATCGAAGCTACGACTTTCAACCATGATATGTCAGGGGTGAGGCATTCGAGCTCGTGACTCGCATCAATTTTAAAAATTGCACAGCTCGTGATACCAAGTGCATTGAGTAAGTGGATGTCCATTTCCGTCTCCTTTCCTATCTAAAGGCGATATCGCTAAATAAGGTTTCCACATTTTCACCAGTTTTGGCGCTTGTTTTTATGACGGATGAGAATTTTTTGGCGTATGAACTGAGTTCGTCTTCGCCCCAATGCCAGCTTGAGGGGAGATCTATTTTATTTACAACAAAAAATGCCGGTATATCGGGATAATGGGTTTGAGCAAGCTCTAATATTTCCATCCCTTCAAGTAATGATTGAGAGCGAGTTTGGTCGACAACAATGATATAAGCGCTCGCTCCGCGTAGATAGCGAGGATTAAAACCACAGTATCTGTCAATTCCCTCCAAGTCCCAAAGTAGAAGCTGAACGCCTCGCCCGTCTTTATTAACTTGCTTTTTGTCGATTTTTACGCCAATTGTCGTTTGGTACTTTTCAGAAAAAATACCTTCTACGAATTGCTTGACCAGACTTGTTTTGCCAACACCAGTGGGGCCCAAAATACAAACTTTTTTCTGTATCACAGCATAGCTTCCTTACTATTGCTCACTAGATATTAACACGTTTAACATTACTAAACGCCCCATTGATGCATTACGCAACGGCAGCTCTCCTAAGCTGATGGGTATAAGAATATCACTTTCAACACCGAGTGAAATTAATGAGTTCACAACATTCTCTGCTCGTTTTTGGCTCAACGTGCGATTACGTGCACTAGAGCCTGAATTATCACTAGCACCCATTACAACAATATTTACAATGGTATTGGTGCTGTCAGCTAGCTTTAGTAATTGCTTTATGTCACTAGCCAGCTCTTCTAATGTTGCTAACTGTACTTCAGAAAGGGCTTCTTGGTTAGTAGCAAAAAGTACATTTTGCGAAGAAACTTTATTAACGAGCCGGTTTAACGTTGCTTTTTGAAACACAGAATCGTTAATTTCGTAGGCCGCTTTTACACTAAGTAAGCTAGTATCTACGATAAGCGCTTCAATACCGGGGATGGCATTTATCTGTTGATCGAGGTTTATTGCCGAAGGTGTAAAGACGGTTCCGGAAATGAGGTAACTACGATTTTCCCCTTTATCCATTGTTACACTTTCAGATTCGCTCAGTGGATAATTGTTGATCAGTTTCTCTAGCTTTTGCTCAACCAAGCTTGGGTTGAGGGAGACAAAAGGCTCTTCATCGACAGTGACTTTGTCTACATTTATTTCATTTTCGACTAGCCACTGTTCTATATTCGTGGCGACGGGATCGCGCAGTACCTTAGCATGCACGCGACCATTAGAGATAAAGACGTCGGTAACAATCACCCCCGGAGGTGGGGTAAGCTCATGCAAGTCACTTTTTAAGATACTGAGTGACACACGCATAAAAGACAATATCAGTAGCGAGGCAAAAATAGCTACCAACACGACTGTACCTACAATTCTTTTCGACCTTTTGCCTTCGCCTTCTTTTCTTTCACTAACCAAGCAGTCAGAAAGAATTGTTTCACACCCTTCAAACGGGGCATTGTCACCATCGTAATTCACTAAAGGTTGCTGATAAAACTGATGGAACTCTTCCAGTGCCTTTTGAAGTGTTCCTCGTACCTCTGGAGGAATACTACCAGTAACTGCTGCTACTAAAAGTGCTTGGGGCCCTATTTTAATTAAGAGCGTAAAGTCGTCGGTTTTTATCTCACCAAGTTCGTTCTCTGATTCGTTGCTAGTAACGCCAAACGCATCCGCCACAAAGTCATTGATGGCCACAAGCATAGAAGAAATGAGGTCGGCATCTTTCTCTTTTTCGGGGTCTGACGAGATGCTGTGAAGCAGGGTGCCTGTTTCTCGGTGAATAACGAGTATTTGCTGGACTTGGTATTGATAAATTTGAGACGCAACATATTCAGAATAACTGACGCCAGACTGCCACGCCTTGAAGCGCCACGACACACTTTTGGGGCTAAAACTATTTTCAATAAGTGCGTTGGTACGCTCAACAAACTCTACAAGAAATGAAGATACTGCCTTCCTTACGAGTGCACCCACCAATGGGTATAGCGTGCCAACAATCTTTTCGCTATTGGCCTCGATAGAGCGATGCAAGGATCTTTCCACGAGCGGAACCAGCACTTTGTTGACCGAACCGTCTTTAGATTCTCGTTCAAACAATGCTTCAGATACAACATTACTCACTAAGCCCTTCGCATTATGCTGAAGCTTCTCTTGAATGAATTTGTCGTCTTGCCCAATGAGCAACTTTCTGACTTTATCCAGAGAGTTGTCCGAGGACTCAGACGGCGGCACCTTATCAGTCATCGATTAATGGTCGGTAGCAAGATTTGTAGCCATGGTTGAAAGTAAGTTTGCCAATGTTTTTCTGTCGGTCTTACTTTCTGAAAGCTCACTGGTAACCTGTTGAAGTTTTTCTAACAACTCTTGATGTCGCTTGCTAAATAAATTGTCGAGAGACTCCAATTCTTTTACTACATGAGCTTCTAGCGAATCGTTGTCATTTTTGGCCGTAGTTTCGGCAATTTCTAACTCACTTTGTAGCTTATCCGTGGTGTGTTGCAGCTGCTCTTGTACATTACTGTGACTGTCGTTGGCCCTAGCAAGTTGCTCGGAAAGTGCATTAATTTGCTGGTCAATCATCTTTCTTATATCGCTAAACTGATTATCTAAGTGGGCATTTAGCGATGAAAAATTTTCGTTAACCTTGGCTTCGAGTGCGGCCAAATCTGCGCGAAAAGAACGGTTAGATTGACCGAACAAAATCTCTTTTAATTGTGATAATTCATCCGTTGCTTGTGTTTCTTGGGCTGAACTATCGTTATTTTCTTCGTGCTGTTCCTTTGGCTTTTTATTCGCCATAACGTTTCTCCGGAAGGTACCGTTTGCTTTATCAAGACTCGCTTGTAATACAATAGCGATAATTCATCGACTTTGAAATACGCTTTAAGTGTAAAGTTTTCTATTTTATTGAAAATGAAATATTCATTTTTTTCAGATGGTTGTAAGAACTTGCGCTAACAAGTTTTCCATTGTATTAGAAGACTTGGTGAATGGAAAAGTTAATCATTGAGCGGATTATCTGCGGACCAAAGGATACTGGATTATGTCTACACGCTATTTAAATAAAGGATATGTGCCGAGTCTAAAACAACCAGTGGTAGAGGCTGAATTTACCATAATATGTAATAGCAAAGTGGATGTAGCTGGTCTGGATAATACGCTGGTTAAAAAATTCGGTGTGACTGACACGTTTGAATTGAACGCTACAAGCCCTTTTCACGAAGCCTTGGTCGAGCGATTTTTAACGTTGGCAAGTGCGCTTCACAGATCTGCTGGTCTGCCGGTTTTCGACTCTGGTAAGTTACTTAAATTCGAGGTGGAAAAACGTAAAAAGGATCCAGAAAAAATTGTTTGTTGTTGTCTTATTCCAGATTTGCCATTTGTGGCTTCAGAGGTTCGCAACCAGTTTTATACTGTTGCCGCCAACATTTTGCACTTAATAATGTTTCAAAACGAACAGCAACTTGCAAAATTACTAGACGCCGTTCACGATAATCTGCTTAAGCCTGTAAAAAAAATATACGGTAGTGCCGACTCAAACATTCCAATATTGCATAAAGCCTATATTCAGGATGTTCCTTTTCAGTGTGTTGCTCAAAAAACCTATCAGTTGGGGTGGGGAAGACATGCAACGTTAGTGCAAAGTTCTGCTGTAGAACAAGATTCCGCTTTAGGTTCTATATTAACCAGGAACAAACTACAAACATCAAAACTTTTGAGCTCGGCCCATTTGCCAGTACCCAAACATTTAATTGTTAATAGTGAGGCAGACCTTCTCACGAAGGCGAATATTATCGGTTTTCCAGTCGTCATAAAGCCTGCAGACAGGGAGCGAAGCGAGGGGGTGACTACAAATATTACTGATAAACAGTCACTGGTTGACGCATATGTTAAGGCTAAAACTTTTTCTAACAATATTCTTATTGAAGAGCATCTAGAAGGTTTTGTTCACCGCGTAGCGCTTGCCGGTGATGAACTGTTGCTGGTAAGCAAACGAATGCCCAAATCAATAGAAGGTGACGGAACACTCACCATATCCGAACTCATTGATTTAGCAAACAAGACTGAAAGCGCCAAAGCTCCTTGGTTGAGATTGAGACCTTTCCCGAAGGATAGTGAAGCCTTGAAATATATTCGTTTGGCGGGTTTTGAAATGGACAGTATCCCCAAAGAGGGGGAGCGTGTTCCTTTGCGAGCTATCCAGAGTATTGCCGATGGAGGCGTCATAGAAAGTTTCACTCAATCTATTCACCCCGAGAATATTAGACTAGCTCAACGAGTTCGTAAATTATGCAGACTCCATTCGGTGGGCATTGATCTTTTAACGAAAGATATTACCGTACCTTGGTATGAAAATGGAGCCAAGATAAACGAAGTTAACTTTTCTCAACACCTTGGTAATGTGGCTATGCCTTACGCCAATGATTATCACTATAAGTACCTAGATTCTTTGGGCCTAATAGATTCCCAATTACCGATTTACGTTTTTATTGGTGATGATCAAGCATGGCAGCAAGCCATTAAATTTCATGAAGAGACAAGAAAATTGAGCCGCGTATTCCTTACGAACCATTCGTGTATCTTGGATGAAAAGGGCGAGCAATATCGTAGCACCGCGAAGACTTTACATGAGCATTGTACAGCACTCTTTGCTAATACAGACGTAGAAGCCATGATTGTGGTTATTCAAACGGCCGACTTCTTAGAGACAGGTATTCCGTTTAAAAGAGTAAAACAGGTTCGCGTGATTAATCACAACATTGACATGCTAAATGACCTAAACGCGACGACAAAAACGGCTATAAAATTATTGACGGACACTTTTGTAAGTGATAATCCTATTGAAGCTTAATAAGGTGTAAAGCATTCATTATCAAAAACGCAAGTAAAGAGGGAATTATGAAAAAGAACGTTGTTAAATTGGATGTATCTAAATTGTATGGCTTCAACTTGTCATCAGACAAAAAACAAGTAAAAGTGTCTACAGCTGCTTCTCCTAAGCTGGGGATCAAGTTAGTTAAACCACAATAATTATTGTTTTTTTCTTGTTCTTATCAAAGGCAACCATTCGGTTGCTTTTTTGTTTTTGGGTGCCGATATGGATTGTAGTTTTTTGCCTTGTTCTCAGCGCGGCGATTCGCTAGACCGCATTATGAGAGGGAATCTAGCAACAAGCTTGCAATACATTTATACGCAAACTTCCAATGAGATGGGAGAGCACGAAAAAAGCATTCAAACACTTATTGAGGCGCTTAAATCTGGGCAGAAATTCTCTGCGTTAACCTTCGCACTATATACTTACCTAGTATTTGCATTAACTGGGCAATCCGAAGAAAAAACTGAAGACCTGTTTGCCCTTTTAGGGAGGCAGCGTCCCATAGCATTAGACATGCCCCAAATTGTCACCCTAGAAGCTCCTTGTTTTATGGGAGAAGGCGAGCGGCTGTCCTCTCTCATGAATATTGAAGATGGCACTGCGTTTTTGATCAAAACGCCTGACGTTGAAACCAGTGTGCATTTTGAGCAGCGCCTTAAAGATGTATTGCTTACCATGGAAAAGGTAATGCCCGAATTATCCAATGAATTTTACTCGTTAGTTTCGCAAATTATTCTGGTTGAATCCGTCGAAGGAACAGACGTGGAGTTTGAGGGAGGATCTTCGTATATGATGTGGGGGGGCCTCTTTATTAGTGTCAAATCATACGAGACACAAGCACAAATTATAGAAGTGTTGGCACATGAATCGGCACACATGCTCTTATTCGGTTACGCGTCTGAAGGTAGGTTAACGCTTAACGATGAACAAGCGGCTTACAGCTCCCCATTGAGGCCGGATCCGCGGCCCATGGAGGGCATCTATCATGCAACATTTGTAACTGCTCGCATGTTTCTCGCAATGCAGCTGTTATTGGCTTATCCAAAATTAGATCAAGCAAGTCGCCGCTATGCGAACCAAGCGTGTAAAGATAATATTGAGGCTTACAAGCATGGTTATCAGATCATAAAGGAACAGGGTGAACTGTCGACGATTGGCGCTGAAGTAATGAAGCGTTGCCATGACTACATGAAGCCGTTTTTAGAAAATTAAAAACGCAATTAGTGCTTCAGCCAAAATTCTCTATGTATTAGTCTAGGTAGGGCGACTGCAAAGTATTTACCAAAAAAATTTTTCACCTATCAATCCATCTTCTGTTAACTACGTTTTTTATCAAATATATAGTTGTTAGTAACATAAAATGCATGAGAATTGTTGGCTTTGTGTTTCAACGTATGAGGAAAAATTGATTCCTAATAAGGAAAGCAATGCCGATGTGATCGACCGGTATACAAGGAAAGCAACATCAGGAAAGTATCGAGTATTGGGGTATGATCAATATGATCATAACGATTATTTTATTGCTGAATTTGAACAACTAGAGCTGGCAATAGCATTTTTAAGAGAAAAAGCTTCTATAGCGAATGGAACACCAACTTCTTTTTCAGATATCTATTATATTTATAACGACAGAGAAGAAGCATTGTATAAAGCTACGTTCGATGACGGCGTTGAGAGAGTATAGGTGTACTATCGGTCTAATCTCTGTCTACCTCTTGCAGTATAGGAAACTCCATTTTTTCTCGTCCCCTTAGTTATGTTAATATTAGCCATCTTATCTAACCCATTGTAGAGGGTGCGCCAAAGCGGGAAATGTTCCACCATTTGGGCACCGCGTTCCCTTAATGGGGACTAAAAACCGTGAAAAGTATAATGCTTTTGGCATTAGTGATTATTTTGAGGAATGCTGTAAGTGCCTGATATTAAAGTTTTAAATGAGAGTTCTGTTAAGCCCGCTATCGACAGGCGCTTCTCGGTGGCACCAATGCTGGATTGGACAGACAGGCACTGTCGTTATTTTTTGCGATTAATGTCTAAGCATACGCTTCTCTATACGGAAATGGTGACGACCGGCGCGATTATATATGGTAAAGGTGACTATTTAGGTTTTAACCAAGAGGAACACCCTGTAGCGGTTCAGCTGGGTGGGAGTGATCCTACTGACATGGCAAAGTGTGCAGAGTTATCTCAAGCACGCGGTTATGATGAAGTGAACATTAACGTAGGTTGCCCCAGTGATAGGGTTAAGAACGGCAGCTTTGGTGCATGTTTGATGGCACAGCCAGAAGTGGTAGCACGTTGCGTTAAAGCCATGCAGGCTTCGGTAGATATTCCTGTCACCGTGAAGTGCCGAATTGGGATTGACGATATGGACGAAGATGAGGACTTTGCTCGCTTCATCGATATAGTTGCAGATGCGGGGTGTGATACTTTTATTGTTCATGCCAGAAAAGCCTGGCTACAGGGACTAAGCCCGAAAGAAAATCGTGAAATACCACCTTTGAATTATCCCCGGGTCCACAAGTTGAAGCAGGCGCGCCCTGAGTTATCAATAAGCATTAATGGCGGGATAAAAACGCTGGCAGATACACAACGTCAGTTGCAATATGTTGACGGCGTAATGGTAGGCAGAGAGGTCTATGCTAATCCATACATCATGTCTTGCGTAGATAAGGACGTATTTGGAGATTCCAATGCACAGAGCCTTTCGCGCCGCGAAATTGTGATTCAAATGCAACAATATATAGAGCGACAAGATGATCCATATTTTAAGCCTTGGCACGCAGCACGCCATATTTTAGGACTCTATCAAGGGCAAGCGGGTGGCCGAATTTGGCGAAGGTATTTGAGTCAGAATGGTACGGGAAAAAATCCGGATCCTAATTTGCTTTTAAACGCACTCGACGCGGTAGAAAGTGCGCAGCGCGAGGTAAGCCAATTTCAAAAAAGCAATGAAGTTGAGAAGTAGTCAAAAGTACTAATAATTTAGTCTAATTGACTAAAGTTTAATATTTATACATTTCGATAAAGGTTTGGTTTTCATCAAGCCTTTTTTTATTCTATATAAATCATGTGCTTACGAAATTTATTGTAGTTGGCACGTCTCTCGCTATTTCATAAGTATCGCAACGACAACGTGTGGTTGCACTGACTACATTCGAGGGACATTATGAAAACTTCTATTATTGCAGCAACTTTACTTACAGCAAGCATGACAAGCGGCGTAGCAAATGCGCAAGAGTCAGTGCTTCAGTCATTACTTACCAACATGGTTTCAAACGCGGTAGCGGTGACGACACAGGAATTGCAAGCGGATGTCTATCAAGCCGTCGCAAGTACTTCTTATCATTTTGAGCTTTCAGCAGATGAAGTGAAGTCTTCGGGTAAAGTCAGCGTAACGGAACTCGTGCGGGCGTCAGAACAAGCCGATGAAGACCAAAACGAAAGTGTTGAATAGCACACATTTATTTCAGCTGTATTAATGAAGCGCCTTAGGGCGCTTTTTTTGTACGTCATTGGGTTCAACTCAGTTTGTGTTAGTGCAGTAAAGATACAAATAAACCGAGTTGGTCAAAAAGACAAAGTGCGTAGTCAAACTGACTAAATTATTGTTTTTCGTATTTTCCTAAAACTATAACACTTAGGTAAAAATAATAATAAGTTCAGTTAAAACAATGCTTTACATTGTTGGCATATAGATTGAATTAATCTTGTTAAGGTAAAACCCTAATGAAACACAACGTGCAGAAATAACGGCAGCTTAGCGTAATCACACTTTGAATAGCTAAACCTGAGCCGCCACATCTTACTACTTATGGAGAAAAGTGATGGGTATGTTTTCACGAATTAACGATATTGTTCAGGCAAATATTAATGCAATGCTAGATAAAGCTGAAGATCCTGAAAAAATCATTCGATTAATCATTCAGGAAATGGAAGAAACACTGGTTGAAGTGAGGACTGATGCAGCGCGCTACATCGCTCAACAAAAAACATTAGCACGCCATATTGATTCGACGGCTAAAGAAGTAGAAGGATGGCAACAAAAAGCGCAAATAGCCATGAATAACGACAAGGAAACGTTGGCTAAGGCAGCGCTGATAGAAAAACAGAAGTATGTAGCGAAGTTAGCGTCTTTGGAGGACCAGCAAGCACACCTTTCTGAAACTATTGAAAAAATTCAAGGTGATACCGGGCGGTTGAACAGTAAGCTAGCAGAAGCTAAAGCAAAGCAGAAAACGCTGGTGCAAAGAAAAAATGCTGCACACACGCGCCTGAAAGTGAAGCAAGCTAATCACGAAAGTAAGATTGATGACGCAATGGCACGCTTTGAAAATTATGAGCAACGAATTGACCACCTTGAGGCCCAAGTGGACGCTTATGATATTACAAGAACGAGTGATGCCGTGTCTCTGGAGGCAGAGTTTGAGGCAATGCAAGCTGATGAAGCAATTGAAAAAGAACTTGCCGAGTTAAAAAAACAAAAGGTGGCATAAGCTGCCTTACCCTTCATCGAAAAAGTATAGCGTGGAATAGCGGAGATAATTATGAAAATGCCAACACAAAAACGTATTTATAGAGATTTAGAATCTGGAATGATCTCTGGAGTATGCGCCGGTCTTGCACGATATTTCGACGTGGACGCGGTATGGGTGAGAGCCGTCGCCATTGTAAGCCTATTTGTTGCAACGCCCATAACGCTTTTGGCTTATATTGCAGCGGTAATATTATTGCCGAGGTTAGTGTAATGAAGAACTTTCTGCTGGCTGTCGTTATTGCTATCGTTTTGGTGAATGGATTGGGTAGTTTGGTAGATAGTTGGTTTGGTATCAATCTTATATTGTCGGACCATTCACTTGGCCCTATTGAAACTATGGCTGTATTGTCAATTGTTGCGGTTCTCTTGGTCATTGTGGGGTTTGTCGTAGCTTTGAGCGTTGTAGGAACCCTTTTCTTAGCATTCGGTGCGGGATTTATCGCTTTACTGGCCGTAGGGATCGGTGCATTTTGGCCTGTGATTGTTATAGCCGTTGTTCTATATGCATTGAAAAAACGCAATTCTGTAGCCTACAAGCAACAAAATGAGCAGAACATGCATCATACTTTATGACAAACATAAGCGAATTTAAGTTGTGTTCGGATAGGAAAAAATGCTCATATATAGGCAACCGTCATAAAGGTTTCGCATTTTTGAAGTAAAACATTTTACAAATAGCTGACTGGAGTCAGCTATTTGTCATTTAAAAGGAAGGTTGGTGTTAATATGAGACAGTCAATTAACTCAAAACGGATAGCGATTGCCGCCGTAGTTTTTATTGTTCTTTTTTGGTTAATTGGATGGTATTGGAGTTTGTCACCTGACACATTCGATATACATAAGCGACTAGAGCAAAACTCTTCAGTAGAAAACCCTACGAACATTGCTGGATATACGCTTACGAGTACCATGATCGATGTTTCTGAGACTCTACTCGAGAAACCGGGTGGCTACTTATCTAATGACATTACGCCCCCAGGGATATTTTTAGATAACATGCCTTCGTGGGAGTTTGGTGCGCTCGAAATGGTTCGAGATCTGGCGCTTTCTATGCGCAAAGACTTCAGTCGTTCTCAATCTCAGTCTATTGAGAATCCTTACCTTACCAAAGCCCACCCGAAGTTTAACATGGATCACAAAACCTGGGCATTACCGTCTTCAGAGTCAAGCTATGCTGAGGGCATTGAACTCCTAAAAAAATATAGAGATGAATTGGCCAATACGCGTAACGCCGACAGTCAATTTTATACCAGAGCCGACAATCTTCGTGAATATCTTAAACAGGTTGAAAAAAGGTTAGGAAGTTATTCACAGCGTTTAAGCGCCAGCGTGGGTTCGGCAAGACTAAACACAGACTTAGCAGGTGATGCCAACGCTAAGCAATCTACTCCTGTGTCGTCGCAGCGTGTTATACAAACAAGCTGGTGGAAGTTAGATGATAATTTTTACGAGGCGCGAGGTGCAACGTGGGCGCTTTTGCACTTCCTAAAAGCGGCAGAGATTGAGTTTTATGACGTGTTAAAAGATAAAAATGCATTGGTGAGCTTACAGCAGATAATTCGAGAGCTTGAAGCGACTCAGCAGACGGTATATAGCCCAATGATACTAAATGGAAGTGGCTTTGGCATGATGGCAAATCACTCGCTAGTCATGGCAAACTATATTTCTAGAGCAAACGCTGCTTTAATTGAACTTTCAGAACTTCTCAATCAAGGATAATTAATGAAAAAGGGTCTTATAGCTGCTGCTTTGGGATGGGCATTGTTTTCAGGGGCGTCACATGCAGACACCATCGCCGGCGTGTACGTTGGTGCCCAGGTCTGGCAGACTGACACTTCGGGTGGCTTCGCAGATAGCGAAAATACTGCAGAGTTTAATTTTGATGACGATTCAAATACCGCGGTATATATAGCCTTCGAACATCCAGTTCCTTTTTTACCCAATGTAAAGCTTAACTATAGTACGCTTGAAAATTCTGGTTCAACGGTACTTGATAGCAACTTTACCTTCGACAATAGACTCTACACGGCGCAAAGCAGAGTCAATACAGACGTTGAAATCAATTCCACTGATTTCATCTTGTATTACGAGTTGTTTGATAACGATTTAGTAAGTTTTGACCTTGGAATAAACGCAAAACATATTGATGGTGAGCTGTTTGTTGTCGATGCAGCTAGCGACACGAGTGGTTCTGCTGAGTTTTCGGGCATTGTGCCAATGGCGTATTCAAAAGTGCAGTTGGGCCTGCCATTTACAGGGTTATCTGCGTATTTTGAAGGTAGCTACCTGTCATTTGATGATCACGAGCTCAGTGACTATCAAGCAGCGGTTCAATACTCGTTTATTGAGAGTTTGGCTATCGATATGACGCTTCAAGTAGGTTACAGAAACGTAACGGTTGATATTGAAGACCTCGACGATGTTTACGCTGATATGGAATTTGATGGCGTATTTGCTGGATTAGAGCTTCACTTTTAAGTGCTAACAGCGGATTTTTAAAGGCGTGACTGCTTATGCGGCTCACGCCTTTTTTATTGCTCAACGGTAACACGTGGAGGTGTTATTACCTATTCACACAGTCATTAGCACTTTCAGTAATAAAAAAGTTTCATTTATTCTTTTCTCTTCTTGCAGAAAGCCGTTAGCCTTAGCGCCATTGATAAAAGGCTAAAAGACTATGTCACAAGATTCTAATTCGAACTCAGCGCCAGGCGCGGTATTAAACGAACAGCAGTGGAATGCAATTACGCAGGCCATTGCAGGGTTAAATCGTGATCAACTTACTTGGGTAAGTGGTTATGCTGCGGGCATGGCTGCTGCACAAGGCGGTTCTATTGCCCCAGCGTTACAGAGTGCTCCGGCAGTAGCGGGTGACGCGCCAACACTAACAATTTTATATGGCTCGCAAACGGGTAATGCAAAAGGTGTGGCTGCGCAGTGCCAGGCTAAAGCAGAAGAAGCAGGCTTCAATAGTAAGCTTGTTAGCATGGCAGATTACAAGCCGCGTAACTTGAAAGCAGAAACACACGTTGCGGTATTTGTAAGTACTCACGGTGAAGGCGATGCACCTGATGATGCCATTGAGCTTCACGAATTCTTGGCAGGTAAAAAAGCACCTAAGCTTGCTAGCACCAAATACGCTGTTTTAGGTTTAGGTGACAGCAGCTATGAGTTTTTCTGCCAAACGGGTAAAGATTTTGATGAGCGTTTAGGTAAGCTAGGCGGTAAAGCTATCGTGGAGCGTCTTGACTGTGACGTTGATTACGAAGCAGAAGCTGAGGCATGGCTGAACAAGCTTATCGATTCGTTAAAAGACGATTTTAGTGCAGCTCCACAGACTGCCGTAGCGGCGCAAACTGGCGCGGCAGTGCAGGGTGTAGCAGCGCAAACTTACACCAAAAAGGCGCCGTTTAAAGCGACCTTAATTGATGCTCAAAAGATCACTGGCCGTGATTCAGTTAAAGATATTCGCCATATCGAGATTAGCCTTGAAGATAGCGGTATTACCTATCAGCCTGGCGATGCGTTGGGCGTGTGGTTTAAAAACGCAGCATCGTTAGTTTCTGAGCTTATCAGCATTTTATCACTCGACGGCAATGCCAACGTATCGGTTGGTGATGCGACTATGCCGTTAACCGAAGCGTTAACGTCTAAGCTTGAGTTAACGCTTAGCTACCCTAATTTTATCAAGTCGTATCAGGCGGCGACAGGTTCTGAATCATTGGCTGCCTTGATGGAAGACAAAGCACAGCTGCGAACCTACATGGCTGAGCGCCAAATCATCGATATCGTGCGTGACCATCCGGGTAAGTTGTCTGAACAACAACTTGTAGACGCATTGCGTCCTCTCACCCCTCGTTTGTACTCGATAGCATCAAGTCAAGCCGAGGTGGAAGAAGAAGTACATCTAACCGTAGCCCACGTTGACTATGAAGCGTTTGGGCATCGTCATCAAGGCGGTGCATCTGGCTTTTTGTGTGAATATTTAGAAGAAAATGGCGACGTAGAAGTATTCGTAGAAAGTAACGATAACTTCCGTTTGCCAGCCGACCCCAATACGCCGGTGATCATGGTTGGCCCGGGTACGGGTATTGCACCGTTTAGATCGTTTATGCAAGAGCGTGACGTGCAAGGCGCAGAAGGCAAAAACTGGCTATTCTTTGGCAACCCTCACTTCACGCAAGATTTTCTATACCAAGTGGAATGGCAAGGCTACGTTAAAGATGGCCTGCTAGACAAAATCACGCTGGCATTCTCTCGTGACCAAGAAGAAAAAGTATATGTTCAGCACCGTTTACTAGAAAACGGTAAAGAGGTGTACGAATGGCTAGAGCAGGGCGCACACTTCTATGTGTGTGGCGATGCAATGCACATGGCGAAAGATGTTGAAAACGCCCTTATTAGTATTGTGCAAGAGCACGGCGGAAAGTCTGAAGCCGATGCAAAAGCCTATGTAGTAGAGTTACGAAAAGCGAAACGTTATCAGAAGGATGTCTATTAATGAGTAACGAAAAATCACCATTTATCGTTGAGGGCAAACTGGCTGACAACGAGCGCCTAAAGCGTGAAAGTAATAATTTGCGCGGTACCATCACTACCGATCTTAAAGATGATCTTACCGGTGGCTTCACGGCTGATAACTTCCAGCTTATTCGTTTCCACGGTATGTACCAACAAGACGACCGTGATATTCGTGCTGAGCGAGCAAAGCAGAAACTAGAGCCACTTCACAATGTGATGTTGCGCGCACGTTTACCGGGCGGCGTTATCACGCCAGACCAATGGCTAGCTATAGATAAGTTTGCCGCTGACCACACTATGTACGGCAGCATTCGCTTAACTACCCGTCAAACGTTTCAATTTCACGGTGTGTTAAAGCCTAAAATTAAATCTATGCACCAAATGCTGAACAAAGCCGGTATCGACTCTATCGCGACAGCAGGGGACGTAAACCGAAATGTTCTGTGTACCTCTAATCCTGTTGAGTCTGAGCTTCACCTTCAAGCGTTTGAATGGGCGAAAAAGATAAGTGAACACTTACTTCCTAAGACTCGCGCGTATGCTGAAATTTGGCTAGACGGTGAAAAAGTCGAAACGACTGAAAAGCCTGTAGAGCCTATTTTGGGTGATAACTATTTACCGCGTAAGTTTAAAACGACGGTGGTTATTCCTCCGCAAAACGATGTAGATGTTCACGCGAACGATCTCAACTTTGTTGCGATTGCTGAAAATGGACAGCTAGTTGGCTTTAACGTACTTGTTGGTGGTGGTCTTGCTATGACTCACGGCGACAAGAGCACGTACCCGCGTAAAGCCTCTGACTTCGGATTTATTCCGCTTGAAAATACGCTAGACGTAGCTGCTGCGGTGGTAACAACCCAGCGTGACTGGGGTAACCGTGTTAATCGTAAAAATGCGAAGACAAAATATACCCTAGAGCGTGTAGGGGTAGACAATTTTAAAGCTGAAGTTGAAAAGCGCGCAGGCGTAACTTTCCAGGAAAGCCGCCCTTATGAGTTTACCGACCGTGGTGACCGCTTTGGCTGGGTTGAAGGCATTGACGGAAAATACCACCTTACCGTGTTTATCGAAAACGGCCGTATATTAGACTATCCAGGCAAAACGCTGAAAACAGGCTGTGCAGAAATTGCGAAGATCCACAAAGGGGATTTCCGTTTAACCGCAAACCAGAACTTGATTATTGCTGGTGTTCCACCACAGGACAAAGACAAAATAGAAGCTTTGGCTCGTGAGCATGGTCTTATCGCGCCAAGTGTATCTAACCAGCGCTTAGATTCAATGGCCTGTGTTGCACTACCAACTTGTCCGCTAGCGATGGCTGAAGCTGAACGTTACCTGCCAGATGCTGTTACTGAACTAGAAGGCTTGCTTGCCAAGCACGGGCTGGAAGACGACAGTGTTATCTTCCGCGTAACTGGCTGTCCGAATGGCTGTGGTCGCGCCATGTTATCTGAAATTGGCTTAGTAGGTAAGGGCCCAGGCAAGTACAACTTGCACCTAGGCGGAAACCGAGAAGGTACGCGTATTCCACGTATGTATCGAGAAAACATTAGCGAACAGGAAATCATGGCTGAATTAGACACGTTGCTTGGTCAATGGGCCAAAGAACGTGAAGCTGGTGAAGCGTTTGGTGATTATGTTGTTCGCGCTGGTGTTGTAAAACCAGTAGTAGACTCCGCACGGGATTTCTATGACGAATAATACAGCAGAAAAGCAGCAGACACTTACGCTTGATATCAGCAAGGACGCCCTTGCTGATATCAACGATATGTTGGAAAAAATGACGGCGCAAGAGCGGGTTGCTTGGGCGCTGGATAACTTACCTGATGCTCATATTGTGTCTTCGAGCTTTGGAGCGCAATCGGCAGTTATGCTGCATATGCTTACCCAAGCACAGCCGGATATTCCTGTTGTGCTTACCGATACAGGGTATTTGTTTCCGGAAACGTATAAGTTTATCGATGAATTGGTTGAAAAGCTCAATTTAAACTTACATGTGTACAGTGCTGAGCTGTCTTCTGCATGGCAAGAAGCGCGCTTTGGTAGACTGTGGGAACAGGGCATTGAAGGTATTGAAAAATACAATAAGATGAACAAAGTTGAGCCTATGCAGCGCGCTTTAGGCGATTTAAAGGCCGGTACGTGGTTCGCTGGGTTGCGCAGAAGCCAATCTGATACCCGTGGCAAGCTACCGGTGTTACAAAAAGTAGGTCAGCAGTTCAAGCTGTACCCGATTATCGACTGGAGCAATAAAGACCTCCACTATTACCTGAAAGACAACGATCTGTCTTATCATCCATTGTGGGAGCAAGGTTACGTTTCAATTGGTGACTGGCATACAACCCAATCTTTACAAGAAGGAATGAGTGAACAAGACACACGTTTCTTTGGATTAAAGCGCGAATGCGGATTACACGAGTTTGGTGATGGTATTTAACTTATGTTGAATACCTCGCCTAAGACCTGCTTTAGCGCTTGAAGATACGCCTCGTTAGAAGACTTAGTCACCAGTTTATAAAGTTCACTGCCCACTGGAGTAAACTTGTAATACACCAACGCAACGCCCGCTGTCTTACAAGTAAGTGTTATATTTTCATTCACGCATCGCCAAGTAACCTGCTGCCCTTCAGCGTACTCTCCGCTTTCGATTTCACTTGCATAAATTAATTTCATTTCTTGCAGCGATAATAAATCAGGGTAACTGAGTCCAACGGATGCCAAATTTACTTGTTCTGGCAGGGGCTTTTTAAGAAACGAAAAAAGGCCTTTGCGCTTGTGATAACCGACCAATATGCGCGGAACGGTATCACTGTTTTTTCGGCTCGCCACATTGACTGCTTTATTAAATATTTTCGCATCTCTGTGAGTTAGCGTTTTGAGTAATTGTAAAGTACGAAGAGAAAAACTGCCTGGACGCGCGACTTCCACCGCAAAAATCTTTCCCCACAATTCTTGCATTGGTGGGCTGTAAATCTCTTCGGCCATAGTACTAAATGCAAAAAACCAGTCTGGGTCAAGATTATCACTAGTTTGTTCGTTGATTGATACATTTAGTGCTATATTTAAAACAGCTTGAAGATTGCTCGCTTTTTGCGTTTCTAGAATTTGTTTTCTTCGTTCTAGTGCATGTTTTTGTTTTTTAGGGTCGGGAGACAACATAGAAGGGCTAATCCCGACTCGAGCGAACCAAGACAGCATGCGTTGCTGGCTTGTATTAGATTGTGTATTGCTCGCTATTTTTTCATTAGCTGGTGGGGCAGGGACAGGTTTGTCATTGCTTACTTCCTTGCCCTGAATGTTTTTTATTTCAGTAGAAAAAGGCTGTGGAGTAATCTTCATATTGGTTTAATAATTGAATGTAAACTAGCAGGTAACATGAAAACACTATTGCATTGCGTAACCTAATTATCAATGTAATCGTATTTTTAATATTATGAGCAGCAACACATTCTAGATTTGAATGTTTGGGGAAGAGAGCGGTAATGTCGGCAATGGATTACGATAACGACGAGTTAATATTTTTAGACGACGATGGCTCAATAGAAGAACAGGTTCTCTTGGGCAAAGACTGGAATATACTTATTGTCGATGACGATGAAGAAATTCATACCGTTACGCGGCTTGCTCTCTCTGATCTGACGGTTAATGACCGAAAATTAAATTTCATTCATGCTTATTCTGCGAAGCAAGCAAAAGAAAAACTCCACGAATTTAACAACAGCATAGCCATTATCCTACTTGATGTAGTGATGGAAACAGATGATGCTGGATTCGACGTTGTAAAATATATCCGCGAAGATATGAAGCTATTCGAGCCTCGTATAATACTGCGGACAGGGCAACCTGGCTATGCTCCAGAAGAGCAGGTGATTAAAGTTTACGACATCAACGACTACAAAACCAAAACTGAACTTACCCGAGCTAAATTGCTCACTACCATTATTTCTTCGCTCCGCTCTTACCAGCAGATTATGACGATTAGTCAAAGCCGTGCGGGATTAGAAAAGATAATCACGTCTTCGGCTAACCTATTTGAAGAGCATTCAGTAAAAGAATTTTGTGAAGGTGTTGTCACGCAGATCAGCTCACTTATTGGGCTTGATTCTGAAGGCTTGTTATGTGCCAGGGCAGGGTCACTTTTAGACAGGGATGATGAAGAGGTTTACGTTCTTGGCGCAGCGGGTGAGTACGCTAAATATATTAACCTCCCGGTCGTCGATGTAAACAACAGTGAGATTGAAGAGAATATAAGCAGGTGTTTGCGTCTAAAAAAGCATGTTTTTGAGTCAACTTGCTCGGTACTTTTCATTAGCAGAGCTGGTTTTGAAGCCGCGGTTTACGTTCGCCAAACGCATGCAATAAGCGAGTTAGATAAAAACCTCTTAGAAGTTTTTCTCTCAAGTATTTCTGTGGGCTATGAAAACGTTAATCTGTTTCATGAATTGAGAAATGCTGCATTTAGGGATTGGCTAACACGTTTGCCTAACCGTAACGAGTTTATCAATATGCTAGATAAGCCTCATTTATTTGCGGGTGAAAATTACACCGTTGCACTCATCGATGTGAACCACTTCTCTGATATCAACGATGGATTAGGCCAAGAAGTGGGCAACGAGCTCTTACGAGCAATAAGCGAACGCTTTCAATCTTCATTGGATGCTAGTGTAAGAAAAGGCCGCATAGGTGCCGATGTGTTCGGCTTGATAGGCCCTGATGAACTTGTTTGTCCTAAAGCTATAAATGCTATTTTTCAGTCATCCTTTCAAGTTGGAGATCACACGTTACCGGTGAATATTACTCTTGGGCTTTGCAAGCTCGATAATAACCGCCACATTGGCATTGAGATTTTAAAGCGTACTAATATCGCGTTGAACCGCGCGAAGAAGAATTTGACAGATAACTTTGAATATTACGCCAAAGATATCGAGGACCAAACCACGTGGCGTTTGGATATGATCCGTAAACTTCGCAGTGATTTTGCTGCGAGAAAGCTACAGCTTTGGTTTCAACCGCAAGTAGATTTACTTAACGAAAAAGTGGTTGGGATGGAAGCATTACTCCGCTGGCCAGACGGCGATGGCGGTTATGTTTCTCCCGCTGTCTTTGTTCCGCTTGCTGAATATTCTGGGCTCATTGTAGATATTGGTCAATGGGTATTAGAAGAAGCGTGCCACCGCTTACAGCAGTTAAGAGAAAAAGGGTTTGGGCACCTTCGGGTTGCGGTAAATATTTCAATTCCACAGTTTCGAGATAGATTATTTGTTGAGAAAGTAAAACAAGCACTTTCAAACGCCAATTGTGATCCTAGTCTGCTAGAGCTAGAAATTACAGAAAGCGTTGTAATGGACGAGCCTCAAATTGTCATAGACGCCCTGCGATCTTTAAAAGAGTTTGGTGTGCAAATAGCTATTGATGACTTCGGTACAGGTTTTTCTTCCATGAGCTATTTGCAGCAATTACCGTTAGATAGGTTGAAGGTTGACCGTTCCTTTGTAAAAGATATTAAACCGGGCGCGAGTGCTGTTCTTGCTGAAACCATAGTGACTCTTGGAAATAAGCTAGGCTTACTCACTATTGCCGAAGGCGTGGAAAAAAGAGAGCAGGCGAGTTACATGATAAAGTTGGGATGCGACGAAGCTCAGGGATATTTGTACGCGAAGCCGATGCCATTTGATGCACTCCTAGGTTTCCTAGAAGAGCAAGACTAGACTGATAAGACAGAAACAATAGTTCGCTTTAGGGCGGGAAGGATATCTAATTCAAACCAAGGGTTTTTAGCCAGCCATCTATTGTTTCTACCAGATGGATGAGGCAATACAAAATGTGACTCCGATGGTTTTTGAACAGCTTCAGTTAGCGTTCTAAATTGTGGAAGATAGTATTGTTGCGCGTAGCGCCCCACATAAAGTGTGACCTTGGGTTGTAGAAAGGAAAGAAATTGTTTGTGCCAAGCAGGTGCACACTCTTTTCTAGGTGGGGCATCGGCGCCATTTTTATACCCAGGAAAGCAAAAGGCCATCGGCATTACTGAGACTAAGTGCGGGGTATAAAAGGTCTCTTTCGAGATTGACATCCAATCGCGTAGACGATCCCCGCTAGGATCATCGAACGCTGTGTCTCTTTGATGCGCTTTTAGCCCTGGAGCTTGGCCAACTATGAGTATCTTGGCTGATGGCGCAGTGTTAAAAATAGGGTTGGGTTCGTGTGGCAGAAAAGGGGCACATAGCCTGCAATTCCTTGCATTAACCACCAATGCGTTGTGCCTTTTCAAATTTTTCTCCAAATATTTCTCTCTGTAATACTTTTGTCACAATTGTATGATCTGAGTTTGACTATCTAATGTATATACAGTATGTTTAATGGTGACAGTAGTAGACTGTAACACAGGAGAAGAAACATGCGTAAAGTAGTACTAACACTAGCTCTAACAGCAGCCTTTGGTATTGCGCATGCGGAATCTGGTGATAACCAGCTTTTCGATTGCATGGATGCAAAAACATTCGAAATGAATAACCAATGTATGTCTGATAAAATCGGCAATAACATTCGTTTCCGTGATGCACAAACAAAGCTGATCGACATTGCAAGCGAAAGTCAGGGTGACTACGCCATTGCAACAATGACGTTCGATCAAGAAAATATGCATATCGATATCGTAGCTCACAAAGATTCGCTTAACGCGCTTGCTGCGAACCGTAACTAATTTCTTAGTTAACGCATATAAAGCCGGCGACAACTTCGCCGGCTTTTTTGTATCCTTTAGAAAATCCTATTTAGCCCGTTAATGGCTGCGACACGGTAAGCCTCGGCCATGGTCGGATAGTTGAACGTGGTGTTAACAAAGTAATCTATGGTATTGCCTTCGCCCTTTTGCTGCATGATCGCTTGACCGATATGAACAATCTCAGAGGCACGTTCACCGAAGCAATGGATCCCTAATATTTCTTTTGTTTCGCGATGGAACAAGATTTTTAGACTACCTGTCTGAGTTGATGCAATCTGCGCTCTGGCCAAGTGTTTGAATTGAGCTCTTCCTACTTCATAAGGCACTTTTGCTGCGGTCAGCTCTTGCTCAGTTTTACCTACAGAACTAATTTCTGGAATGGTGTATATGCCTGATGGAATATCTTCTACTAATGCCGAGTGCGTTTTAATGCCCAGCATAGCTTCAGCGGCAAAACGACCCTGGTTATATGCTGCTGATGCTAAGCTTGGATAGCCAATCACATCCCCAACAGCAAATACGTTATCTATGTCCGTTTGATAATTTTCATTAACGCTAAGTTGGCCTCTACCATCGGCTTTTAAACCAATATTTTCAAGCTTAAGTGTGTCAGTGTTACCCGTACGTCCATTGGCGAACAACAAACAATCTGCACGCATGCGCTTGCCCGATTCAAGGTTTAAAATTACTGAATCATCGTTAGCTTCAACTGAAGAGTAAGTTTCGTTATGGCGAATAAGCACGCCGTTATTCCACAAATGGTAACTTAATGCGTCCGATATTTCGTCATCAAGGAAAGACAACAAGCGATCACGCATGTTAACGAGGTCAACTTTTACGCCAAGGCCTCGGAAAATACTGGCATATTCAGAGCCAATTACCCCTGCACCATAGATTATTATAGATTTAGGATCGTGATTTAAAGATAAAATAGTGTCCGAGTTATAAATACGAGGGTGATTGAAGTCGATATCATTAGGACAATAAGGTCGAGAGCCTGTAGCAATCGCAATCTGACCCGCAGTGACGATATCTTTCGAGCCATCTTTACGGGTTATCTCTAACGTATGTGCATCTACGAAACTGGCTTCTCCGTGAAATAACGTTACGCGGTTCCTGTCGTAGAAGGAAGAGCGAAGTCGAGTTTGGCTTTTAACTACCCCACTAGCATGGCGCATAATGTCTGAAAATGTAAGGCTCTTACTTAAGTGGTTATCGGCGAACAAGGGAGAGGAGTTATATTCAATGAGACGACTGACTGAGTGACGAAGCGCTTTTGATGGAATGGTACCCCAATGGGTACAACCGCCCCCGACGGCCTCATAGCGCTCAACAACCGCTACTCTTTTACCTGCTTTGGCAAGTTGCATTGCAACACCTTCACCACCTGGACCTGTGCCAATAACGATAGCGTCGTAATGATACGACGGGGCTTTGGTTTTTTGCTTCGTTGCCATCTTACTTTCCCATGTTGTTACTTTTGTATTTCGACGTCACGTAAAAAGTTGACCTTCATACAAAATAATTGATGCTGGTTTTAGTATAACTACCCTATACGATATATGGTATTACCTACCTTACAATTCCAACTATAGAATAAAAAAAACCACATAAGCAGGTACTTATGTGGTTTTTAGCGTTAAAACGTATAAGAGATTGCGTTACTTTACGCCATTTGGAAAGACAAACTCTGTAGCTGTGTCCATTTCTCTTTCTGTACCGCAAAGGCGTGTTTCAACTCTTTGTACTTATATGCAAGCTCAAGCCCTTCGATACTGCGTTTTAGGGTGCGTTGTTTAACGCGCATAACACGTTTTTTCGTGGCGTAGTATTCACTCATGCGCTGCATTAACAAGTCGTATTCTTCTTGAATGGTGTGCATCATCTCTTCAGCATTAGGCAGTAGCGATACTTTTTCACTTGCTCTTTGAAGCTGCATTGCCGCTAATGCTTTTTCGATGCGCTCTTCTGGTACCTTACGAAGATTAGTAGTGAGTCCCACCAATGATAGGCTTTTAATAAGCCATTTTGTAGGGTCAAACTGATACCAGCGAATACCATTGCGATAGTCGTACTCGAAAATGTGATGGTAATTGTGGTAGCCCTCGCCAAAGGTGAAGAAAGCAAGGATACCGTTATCACGTGCTGTGTTCTTGTCGGTGTATGGCTGACTACCCCAAAAATGAGCAAGAGAATTGATGAAGAAGGTTACGTGATGCACTAGCACCAGGCGAAGAACACCGGCTACCAAGATCATGCCTACAACGTCACCATTTAAATAGCCCAGCAGACCCGTGATACCAAAGTTAGCGGCCAGCACGATGGGCAAATAATAATTGTGCTGCCACATTACTACTTTGTCTTTTTGAAGATCTTTGCAATTGCTATAGTCATCGTAACGCTTGGCTTGATACTCACGCAACATCCAACCGATATGCGCAAACCAAAGCCCCTTCTTGGCAGAGTAGGGGTCTTTGTCGTTGTCATCAACATGACGATGATGAATGCGATGATCTGACGACCAGTGCAATATACTATTTTGTAGCGCCATCGCACCACCGATAGCAAGTACAACGCGGACAACTACATTGGCGTCGTAAGTCTTATGAGACCATAGGCGGTGATAGCCGGCAGTGATGGACATACCGGTAAAGTAAAATAAGAATATAGCTGCACCGATTTCTGCCCAATCGATGCCTTGATATGCCACCCAGAGCGGCACACCAATAAACGCAACTGCACCAGATATAATAAATACCAGCACATTAGTAAGGATAAGAGGAGGTTTTTTCATTTTATACAACTTGGCTTACAACTGTTCGCTAATTTATCGTTTTACGAGGCTTCAGGCAAGCAAAACCCCGAATAGTTCTGCTTACATGTGTAAAGTTTAATTATAGAAGAGTTACGTTAAAGCGCTCGTTAATTGTGGCTTTTTCTGCTTACTATTTGTTTATAAAAGAGATGATTCTGTTTCTCTTTCCCCACTGATGTGTGTTGCGATAAACTATGTATGCTAGTCTTTGATGTAGGAAGTTCGATTGCGTTGATGGCTATAAATATGACGTAAGAGCTTAAACTCTTTGGGCTAGAAATCGTCAGGCTGTTAAGAGCCAATCAACCTATGGTGTGAATGTGAGTCGACAAGAACAGAAATTAAAAACCCGTCAAAATATTATTCATGCTGCGTTTTCATTGTTAGACGAAAACCGCAGTTTATCGGCAATTAGCTTACGCGAGGTTGCTCGAGAGGCTGGTATTGCACCAACATCTTTCTATAGGCACTTCAAAGATATGGACGAATTGGGTTTAACGCTGGTGGATGAAGCTGGTTTAGCGTTGCGTCAGCTAATGCGCCAAGCAAGGCGACGCATCGCCTCTGGGGGGGGCGTAATCCATACTTCTGTTGAAACCTTTATGGAGTTCATCGCGGCTAACACAAACGTATTTCGCCTTTTGCTCCGCGAGCACACTGGTACGTCGTCGGCTTATCGACTGGCGGTATTTAGAGAAATTCAACATTTTATCGACGAGTTGACCGACTACATTATTGAGCAGCAGAGTGTGGAATACACGTGCGCGCAGCTTCAAGCTGATGCCATGGTAAGACTCGTATTTAGTGCTGGAGCTGAGGCGCTTGAAGCAGACGATAAACTTCGCCGAGAAATTGGGGAGAAAGTAAAAGCGCAACTCCGCTTTGTTCAATTAGGCGCAACGCAAAAAATCTCTTAATAGAATCGTCGGCTTTAAAGACTTGAGGCGCAAATTGCGCGCGCGATTAAATACTCGCCCTATATTATGCAGCCCCATAGGCCTTTGTGTCTCCAAAGGCCTGGTTAACTTATACCAAAACTAGGCTTTACGTGTAAGTAGTACACCTGCTTCAATGTGATGAGTAAACGGGAATTGATCGAATAGCGCCGATTGAGCAACGTTGTGAGTTTCACTTAAAAGCTCAAGGTTTTGAGCTAAGGTTTCAGGATTACACGAGATATACACGATATTATCGTAATCCTGAATCATTCTTAGCGAGTCTTCATCCAACCCAGCTCTTGGTGGGTCTACCAATACAGTCGTGAAATTATATGCACTTAGATCAATGCCTTCTAAGCGACTAAACGTGCGCTCACCCTTCATAGCTTGAGTAAATTCCTCAGCAGCCAATCTAACGATTTTTACGTTGTTAAGTTTATTCTGCTCGATATTAAACTGCGCAGCTTGCACGGAAGGCTTCGCTATTTCGGTACCCACTACATTATCGAAGTGAAGCGCTAGCGGCAAAGAGAAGTTACCTGCACCGCAATACATCTCCAGTAAATCGCCAGAGAGCGGCTTTACGCAATCTAGTGCCCATTCAATCATGCTACAGTTCACTTCGGCATTGGGCTGAGTGAAGCTATTTTCTATATGCTTAAATATGAACTCTTTGCCATTAACGGGTAAGCGCTCAATTACAAAATCGTTGTCGATAATAAGCTTTTGTTTTCTCGCTCGGCCGATGATGTTTACTTTTGGAAAGTGAGTCTCGAGTTTTGTCTTTAATTCTTGTGCGGCCTCTTGCCACTTTTCATCTAGTTGACGATGGTATAAAAGGCTGATGACAAGTTCGCCAGATAGTGCAGAAAGGTAATCGATTTGAAAAAGCTTCTTTCTAAGCGGCTCATTTGGTCTTACTTCTCCAAGCAGTAAAGCCATAGCATCGTTTATTGTTTTACAAGCAGGAGGGAATCTATCTACGCGATACTTTTCTTTCGTTTCCTGGTTGAACATGATGTGAAATAAATCATCGCCCTCATGCCATACTCTAAATTCTGCGCGCATACGGTAGTGCGTTGGTTGCGATGGAAATACGGACAAGCTAGGCGCATTGAACGGAGAAAGTAACGCAGTAAGGCGTTCTACTTTTTCGTCCAACTGGGCTTGATAGCGTTGTTGTTCGGTCGCGGTCATAAAAATCTCCATCGTAGAATAAGGTCGCGAATTGTAGCCCCTTAAAAAATAACTGCAACAAGCGCTAGCTACTTATGCACTACTATCACTATGGAAGCATTATTAAAGAATTTATAGTAAAAAAGCTGTATTAAAATTAAACAATACTGATTCTTTGCCGATAATAAGAAAGAGGATAGTGAGGATCAAATTATGAACGTGGGTCAAATTAAGGCTTTCATGGGCGATCAAAAGGTTGATCAAAAAGCAGATCAAAAGGCATCTGTCCACCCGAATGAAGCATTGAAAAAGCAATTGCAGCAAGATGGATTGCAGCAAGCTGCTGAGTTTTCCAAACAACAAGCGGCATCAGTATCTGTTTCAAGCAGCCAAACTAGCATCGGCGTACGTGTGGTAAGTAGTAGTCTTAACCAAGCACTAGAAATAGGTGGCCAAAAGCCGCAAGAAACGAAAGATAAAGATATTGAAAAGAAGTCAAGCAGCTTGTTCGACTTTGAAAAAGTCGCCAGAAACGTACTTAAATTCGTAGGTGGCGTTATTAGAGGGGCTGCAAACGGTGGTGCCAGCGAAGAAAAGCTAAATGGTTTATTTAGCCAAGCGAGAGAAGGTGTAAGTCGCGGTTTTGCAATGGCTGAAAAAGATCTTGCAGGTTTCATGAATGAAGAGATTGAACAAGGAATGGTAAAAAGCCGCGATCTCATTGATACGGGAATAAATGATCTAGAAACCGATATATTTGGTCGCCAGCAACCTAATGGAGTCACACTTTCATCATTAAATGCTGTTGCTGCATCGGATGAGAGAAGCGGTAGTTTACTGATCCGAACCAAAGATGGTGATGAGGTGACCTTTAGTTTTGAGAGTTTTAGATCGTTCCAAGCGTCGCAACAACTTAACTTCCAGACTCAGGCATCTCAGGAGCAATCAGGCGGTAGTAATGAGCAAGGTGAAAACAATTTTTCAGCGTCATACCAACAACAAACTTCACTTCAGTTCTACGAGCGAAGCGGTATTAGTTTTTCTTTAAAAGGCGAACTTGATGAGGATGAGTTAGAGTCGATAGCTGATTTGGTTGGTCAAGTACAGGATCTCGCTGACACTTTCTATAACGGTGATATCGACAAAGCGTTTGAAGAAGCATTAAGTTTAGGCTTTGACGACAAAGAGCTGGTTGGCTACGCGTTACAGTTAAACAGAACAACGCAGACCGAAGTGCTAAAGACATATGAGAACATTCAGCATTATAACGAAGACAAAAGTGATAATGCTCAGTATGGAAATGTAGTCAGCCCTGTTGCGCAATATCTTGAAAAGATGATGGATACCTTTGCTAATGCTGAGAGTAAACTATCTAGTAACGAAGATTACAATACGCTAATAGGTGGTTTGATCAGTGAGATGAAAGATGTACAGGTGCCAGATCTTGTATCTGCTATAAATAGGTTTCACGCTTTTAATCAAACGTTACTTAATGGACTTCCTCAACCTGATGTGAAAAGTGAGTAACTAACTATCGATTAATATAAAAGCCCGGTAGCGATAGCTAACCGGGCTTTTTTATAGCCTATAAACCCCGGTCACAAAATCATGCGTGTTCGACTTTGTCCTTTGCAGGACGAACTTTTAGTGTACGTTCTTGGAAGATTGAATCGTTAGTTTTGTCGATAACACTGTTTAAATCGTTAGTTACAACTTCGATAAAACCGTATCCTTTTCTTTTTCCCGTTTTACGATCCTTCATTAAGCGAACCGACTGTACTTCAATAAAGCTACTGAAGTATTCCTTTACTGCGTTCTCGTTTGCTCTGTAAGGCAAATTACCCACATATAACGTTTCTACTGATCCGTCATTAGAATGTGCTCTGGCATCTGAGGAAGATGGACTTTGAATAAGAGACGCTAGCATAGGAGTAACGATACCGCTTATCAGCAGAGCAGCTGAGACGGTCAGTGGGACATGGACGTTTAAACTAGCATAAGAAAATAACAAGTAACCTGCAATTGCAAAAATAGCGCTAATAACAGCGCATTGAATAAAGCCTACTTTCATATACCTACCTTTCTATTGTTTATTATGGTGTTGGAGGCTGCTCATAGTTTACTCATTTGTAACAAATTGAACAATAAAATGTGAAAAAACTAGTCTAAAGATGGATTGAGTAGCTTGAAATGATGTAGAAATGAGCGGTTAACACCAAAAGTGGCTTAAAAAGCAAAAAAAACCAATTTAAGTGTTGATCTTTCACAAGAGGTATCTATAATGCGCTCCACGTTCTGAGGGGGCTTCGAGAGAAACAAAGCCAACTTAGTAACAAGTGCGAAACCAAGTTTTAAATCAAATAAAAAGTTTAAAAACATGGTTGACATCGAAAATAAACGATGTAAGTCAGCAGTTCGATCCTGCTTAGCTCCACCATCTACTTGAATCTGAGCTTGAACAACGTTTAAGTACAGTAAACTGAAGGCTTGTAGCTCAGCTGGTTAGAGCGCACCCCTGATAAGGGTGAGGTCGGCAGTTCAAGTCTGCCCAAGCCTACCATTCACCTGCACTTGCTTCGCAAGTGGTCGTGAAAAAGCCGCTTAACCGGAAGGGGACCTTCCTGACGGTTTTTCTACTCGCTAAAGTTGGCGGTAGTCAAAGGCTAGAGTGGAAACTTATTTTCGCCGACCGGTGACCGGCGCAGGGATAGTGTGGGGCTTCCTCATGTGAGAGTATGACACTGCCAGGTCCCATTAAGAAGAACCCGCCTTACGGCGGGTTTTTTGCGTTTGGAAAACAGAAATAATGGGGTTATGCTTCGGTTTGTAGGGCTTGCTTCTTCAGTGTTTCTATCATGTATTCGCGCATTTTAAACTTCTGAAGCTTCCCTGTTACTGTCATGGGGTACTCTTTCACTACGCTGATGTATTTGGGTACTTTAAAGTAGGCTAGTTTGGATTTCAGGTAGTCGCGTATCTGGTCTTCGTCTATATGTCGATTTTCCTTTGCCTTAATCCATAGGCAGACTTGCTCGCCATATTTGTTGTCAGGAATACCAAAGACAGCGGCGTCTGACACATCCTCATGTTGATACAAGACTTCTTCAATTTCTCGTGGATAAATGTTCTCGCCGCCGCGAATAATCATGTCCTTTATTCTACCAACTATTGTGACGTAGCCTTCTTCATCCATTTCTCCGAGATCGCCAGAATGGAGCCAACCTTCATTGTCTATGGTGGCTTTCGTCTTAACCTCATCACCCCAATAACCTTTCATTACACAGTAGCCTCTCGCGCAGATTTCGCCAGGTTCTCCAATAGGTACAGTATTACCTTGGGGATCTATGATCTTCACCTCTGTATGGGGCATAGCGCGTCCTACTGTTTTGACCTGCTTTTCAAATGGCGAGTCAATGTCAGTAATATGATTGATAGGGCTACACTCTGTCTGACCATAACCTATGACGACTTCTGTCATATGAAATTCACTATGAACCTTTCGCATGAGTTCCTCTGGACAGGTGCTACCCGCCATAACGCCGGTTCTTAGTGTCGATAGATCAAAGCTCTTAAAGTTGGGAAGTTCCAACTCGGCAATAAACATGGTGGGTACGCCATGTAATCCCGTACACTTTTCTTCTTCTACTGTACGGAGTGTTGTCTCAGGGTCGAATGACTCCCCGGGGAATACGGCGCATGCCCCCGATGCTAAGCAAACTAAGTTTCCTAATACCATTCCAAAGCAATGGTAAAGCGGTACGGGAATACAAAGTTTGTCTTCGTGTGTGAACCTCATTGCTTGTGACACTAACAAACCGTTATTTAGAATGTTTCGGTGCGTTAACGTTGCGCCTTTCGGGTTTCCCGTCGTGCCAGAGGTAAACTGAATATTGATGTTATGATCCGCGCTAAGGTTCGATTCAACGGCCTCCAACTGAGATTTAAGCGCTTGTGTTGGTTCTATCTGCAATGCAGAAAAAGCCTGTAATCCTTCTACAGGCTTATCGCCAATAGTGTATACATATTTAAGTGAAGGCAGCTTAGCAAGCGTTAGGGGATGCCTGGGTGTTTCCTTATCTTGGCTGTCTATTTCTGGCGCAAGCTCTTTCAACATGGCGACGTAATTTGACTGCTTGAATGACTGTGCCATGACTAAGTATTTTACGGCAACGTTATTAATGGCAAACGCTAATTCATCAGGACGATAAGCGGGGTTCAGGCATACCATGATCGCCCCAATCCGCGCAGTGGCCATCTGTACGATTGACCATTCGATATTGTTTGGAGACCATATACCTACTCGGTCTCCGGGTACTACACCGTTTGCAATTAAGCCGCAAGCAACACGTTCTACTTCATACCAATACTGCTGATAGGTCCAGCTAACGTCTTGATGTTTTACAATAATCGCAGGGTTATCGCCATAATTGTCGACAACATTTTTGAAATACTGCCCGATAGTGAGCGACGTCAGCTCAGCGTCATCAGAGCCAGTAAACTCACTTTTTTGAAGAGGGAGTAGTGAGTTTGGTTTAAGTTTTGATCCCATCATATCTTGCCTCCATATACATATGCATCTGATTTATAATTAAATAATAAAGTTGGCTGTTTCGACTTTGTGTTCCAAATATCTAATGGCAACCGCTGTTGTAAATACTGAATACGCAACGAATAAAACAAATAATTCAAGCTTTATTAACAATATTGTTGCAATTGGGTTTTGTCGACAAGATGTTAGTCTTATATGGCGTTATTCGACGATGAATTTATGTGACTCATCTTACACGCCGAAAGGAGAGTAATAGCTTAAAGTGACAATATATCTGATGTCTAAAGACAATTGTCTCGATTCAAAGAAACAAAAAAGCCTCCGACGAAGGAGGCTTCCTAAAAATTTTTACCTAACGAGGGGGGAGAGTTTATTCAGACTCAATTTCTTCAAAGTAAGCTCGATATTCCATACGGGTAACGTAAGAATCGCCATCTTCATCCATCATCTCAAAATCCCCTTCAACATGCGCAACCTTTAACTCCTCGGCTGTAAGTTTACCGTCACTGTCTATATCAATTTTAGTAAACTTGTTATCGGCAGTTGCTGACATCTCAGTGCGAAGCTCCTTGTTCTTCTCTGATATCATTTCACCGTCTGTTTCAGAGAATAATTCAGGATTGCCCTTTTCGGATAGTAAAGCGTCATTAGTGCCTTCCGTTTTCACCTGGGTGATAATGTCGTCGCTAAACATCGAAGGTTTTTCATCAACAAACTTGTTGAATTCAACACGGCTAATCATGCTGTCGCCGTCAGTATCCATTTTTGCACGAAGTTCACTGTCGATAACGCCAGAAGACTCAGAACCGACAATATAGCCGTTTCCATCTTTATCCATAGCGTTAAATCCCATCGAAATCTTCTCTTCGTGGTGGCCTGCTACTACTGAAGCAGATAGTGTTGCAGCAATAACAGCACTGGTAATCATACTTAGTTTTGTGATCTTCATAATCAAATTCCTTCTGGCTTTTACAGTGAACTCGGGCGCTCAATTGCCCGTACCACTAGGTCTACAGATCTCAATATAGGTGCCGGTTGAATGTAAGTCGCAACCTAACACCGCTAATGACTTTCATAGTTTGTTATTCATTGAATGTGCCAATGCATAACCAATTGAATTTTCAATTAATTAAAAGCTTAGGTAACAAAATCAATGTTATTGCTAGGTTAAATTGTCGCAGTGTTTGCAAGATCTTCATACGTCAAACTTAAGCTGATCTCAGATATAGATAGAACCCCATTAAAGAAATTAAAACAGCGAGAGTTGATCGTTCGCTATTGTCTCAAAATTAAGGCCGATAAGAGGCAAGATACTATCGGCAATGGGCTGGATTTGCTTTTCAATATAGTGGTCATATTGAAGGGGGGCCGTGGCGGTTTCTACGGTTTGAGGGCCCTGTACTGTGATGACATAGGCAATGGTAGTATTAAACTGATAGCGAAGTGGCAACCCCTGTTCTTTATAGTACTCGTCCGCTAATCGCGCAGCCTTTACGTGAGGAGGCAGCGACTTTGTATACGACGATAAAGGCTTTCGAAGCCGCTTTTTATAAACTAAAGCGTGGTCCATTTCGCCGGTTTTTATCGCGGCTATGGTGCTATTTATGTAGTCTTCGACAGGCTGTCCGGTGAACACTTTTTTGTACAGCTCGTACTGGAAGGTTTTAGCAAGTACCGTCCAATCAGAGCGGACATTCTCTAAGCCTTTAAAGACAAGTTCACCGCCCTTCATTCCTGCGTAACGTTTTTTACTGCCTTCAGAAGAACCTCGGATCGTTGGCATAAAAAACGTAGAAAAGTGAGATTCAAACTCAATTTCTAAGTGGCATTCAATGTCGAATTCATTTTTTAGTAACTCAGTCCACTTTCGATTAATAATGCTAGCTAGCTCAAGTCCGGTTTCGGACGGCGAACCCAGTGCATCATTCCCTTCTACATGAACAAATGTTGAGTCGGTATCACCGTAAATAACCGTATAGCCCAGTTCTTCAATCCAACCCGCAGTGGTTTGCATGATCTCGTGACCCCGCAGAGTAATAGAACTAGCCAGGCGAGGATCGTAGAAGGGACAGCCGCCACTACCAAGCACACCATAGAAGGAGTTCATTAATATTTTGATGGCCTGAGAGCGCGGTGCGTCTTTCTGTTTTTTGGCTTCGTCGCGCTGAAGCCATAGGTTTTCAATGATGGAAGGTAGAAAATGAGATTCGCGGCTAAATACTGCGCCTTTAAAACCTTCTATCGCCGTGTCTGGAGATTTAAGCCCTTCTGCAAGTCCCAACGGGTCGATTTTAAATGTGCGGATAATTGAAGGGTAAAGGCTCTTAAAATCAAGGACTAAAACGTCCTTATATAAACCTGGTTGCGAACGCATGACATAACCACCCGGACTAGCCAAGCCTCCATTTTCAGGTCTTACTCCCGCGACATAAGATTTGCGGTGAAGCTTAGGCAAGTACACATTTAAAAACGCGGCCACTGAGCCGCCGGGGCGACTCATATCTAGGCCGGTAAGAATACTGCGCAGCGCCAGAAAATCGATAAATTGGGTTTTATCCTGAATGCGATTGACCAGCTCCGTGTCTTTAAAGTTATAG
Organism: Alteromonas sp. V450; assembly: GCF_001885075.1. Classification (NCBI taxonomy): domain Bacteria; kingdom Pseudomonadati; phylum Pseudomonadota; class Gammaproteobacteria; order Alteromonadales; family Alteromonadaceae; genus Alteromonas; species Alteromonas sp. V450. The sequence continues at coordinate 2,568,871 of NZ_MODU01000004.1, read as the reverse complement.
TTAGCTAGTGCAACAGGGTCGCTATGATAAAGACGCTTTATCGCTTCAAGCTTGTCGGCAGCCTGAATAAGCTTATTTTCGCCAAGCAGTTCTTCAGAAACGTGATCGAGCGAGAACGACTCGAATTGATAAGTCATTGTTTTTAGTGCTTCGATACCATCAATAACGCATCGTCCTGGCACATCAACGAGGGTTTGATCTTCCCATTGTCTTACAGAAGCCTCTCGGCCATGGCGGCCGATAGCATACTTTAGCGAGTTAGCCCTAGCGCGGCGTTCAAGTACCGCCATATCGAACTGTTTAACATTCCAGCCTAAAAGGATATCTGGGTCGTAAGATGTAACATATGAAAAAAATGCTTCAAGCAGTGCTTTTTCTGATCCAACGGTAATAAGCTCGTACGCGCTGGCTTCTTGTCCTTGCAATGTTTGCCCGACAAAACGTGGCGGGCATAGAAGCAGCACAACGTTGAGTCCTTCACCGGCTAACGCAATGCTAAAGAGCTCTTCATTCTCATTGCATTCAATGTCTATGCTAAGTGATGTAAATGTGGTTCTGAATTGACATGGTCTGATTTGCGCATTTTCTATAACGGTCTGTGACGTATCGTTGAAATCTTGCGGGGCCAAAAATTCCACCGCGCCATACACAAAGCGCTCCATTAAGTAGCGATCGGCAACGCGAATATCGGCTTCGTACAATACAATACTGCATTCCTGCGCATGCTGGCGGAGCTGATGCATATGTGATTCGGTTGCGGTTTTTACCGTCGCAACAGGAACTTGTTCCAGCGTGTGAAACCCGTCATCTGAAATACTGATCTTTGCTGAAATACGCTCGGCGATATTGCGCAAATCATTTGTGTGCTCAACAGATACAAAGCATGTGGGGTATTGGGGTGAAGAAATTAACTTAGCGGTGCTACTAGGCGTCTTTACCCATAGCTCAACATACACCTTGCCTCGCCGGGTAAACGTACTTTTGTTGAGTATGAACCCTTGTTGTATTGTTGAGGCTGACATGAATCTGATTTACTAACCGGCTTTGTTGACGTTAATTTCTTTAAATAGCCTTATGGGCGTGTACGTTTTATAAACTCGCATTATTTACTTATCTACTGAACTGCAGGCACAAAGGCGCAATAAAAAAGCGCTAACACAGTGCACAAGAAAGGGCAGTGGGCTTAGTATAACGTTTGTTATCACCGACTCCTATAGATCTCTATTCGACAGATATGTTTGTTTTTGTAAGCAGCGCGAGTTAAAACGAAATCGTAAAGTTTTTTGTGTAAGTTACGCTGTACACGATAGAAAAGGTGAGGGCGATATGGAATATCTGTTCGATAAACAGGTAGAGCCGGGCGAGCTAATAGAAGTGGCTGATGGTGTACTTTGGCTAACAATGCCGCTTCCGTTTGAACTTGACCATATTAATTTGTATCTTCTGCGCGCTGAGGGCGGCTGGATAGTCATTGATACTGGCATAGGTACGTCCACCACTAAAGCTTTGTGGGAGCGTATATTCAAGCAATTAGACGGGCCAATAGTTGGTGTTGTTGTTACGCACTTACATCCTGATCATGTGGGGTTAGCGGGTTGGATAGCCGACGCGCATAACGTTCCCTTTTATATGTCTCAGACTGAGTATTTTACTGCTCGAGCGTTTGCAGCTGGAAGAAATGGCGCAACGAACGAGCGGGATGTGCAATATTACCAGCGAGCAGGTTTAGACAACTCCATGGTCGCAACGCTTACTTCTGGCGAGGGCAATGGCTACAGCAGCGTCGTTTCACCACTCCCCATTAGCTACACCCGTCTAAAACATGGTATGACACTGCCGCTTGGCGGTAACGAATGGCAAGTCATCATTGGGCGTGGCCACTCTCCCGAGCACGCGTGCCTTTATAGTGCACAAAAAAATATTCTCATTTCAGGCGATCATATTTTGCCGATTATCACGCCTAACATTGGCGCTTACTCAACAGAGCCTGATGCTAATACTTTAGGTGACTACCTTAGCACGTTGCCGCAATTCAAAAGCTTGCCGAAAGATACGACTGTGTTACCGGCCCACAAGCTCCCCTTTATCGGCCTACATGAGCGAGTGGATTCGCTTATTGCTCATCATCACGAGCACCTTAAGGCGCTGTTAAATGCGTGCGAGCAACCTCAAACGGTCGTAGAACTATTACCGGTTATGTTTAAGCGCAAGCTCTCGAGCCGAAACATGGTCTTTGCAGTAGCAGAGTGTTTGTCTCACCTGAATTACTTGCTTAATGAAGGAGCTATTTCGCGGACGTTAAACAGCAAGGGTGTATATACATTTAAAGCCTGTGAAGAAAAGAAGCTGGCTTGCTAGCGCAGATAGAATTCATCAAGCCAATAAACAGTTTGTTGCCTTTTCATCAGCTATTTGCGTTTTAGATTACTTGAGAATCTTCCTTTTCACTCTCTTCGTCAGACAAGGCCGCGTTAGTTGGCTGTTTAGGAATAGTTATTTCTACAACGGTCCCTTTTCCTTCTTTACTGCTAATTGATATTTTACCCTGGTGTTGCTCTATAGCGGTGTAAGCCACAGAAAGACCTAGCCCTTGGCCTTGCCCCTCAGGTTTAGTGGTAAAAAAAGGTTCGAATATACGTTGTAAATGCTTTGCCGGTATACCACACCCTGAATCAAGAATTTTGATGGAGACAGATGCTCCCTTATCCAACACGCTTAACTTCACAAAACCTTGATTATTTATAGCCTGTGCAGCATTAATCATCACATTCATTAATGCTTGTTTTAGCGGGCCAGGATTTCCCATTACTTCAACTTTTTCAAAATCACATTCAAGTTTGTAATTAGGGGTAGTGTATTGCGCTGAAATAAGAGTGATCAGTTGTTTACACACTGTGCAGATATCTACAATTTGCACGCCCTCGCTGGTTTCTAAAGAAAAGTTCTTAAGATTTTCGACGATGTCTTTCACTCTCGTTAGGCCGTCAGTTGATTCGTCGATTAACTCTGTAATGTCTTCTTTAAGAAGCTCGTAGTGATTTGCTTGAAAAAGGGCGTCTATTTGTTCTCTAAGTTCTTCACTAAATGCCTCTATATTATCTTGTACGCCATTGCATATTGAGATTAGATGATTCGCATACTGACCTAGCGTATTGAGGTTTGCGTTAACAAAACCAATTGGATTGTTTATTTCGTGAGCAATTCCAGCTGCTAGTTGCCCTGTGGACGCCATTTTTTCAGCTTGAATCAACTGGCTTTGTGCTGTGTCTAATTTACGGATGAGTTTTTTTTGAGCTTCGTGCTCTTTCTTCAATGCCTCGGATAGTTTTTGTTGGGCTCTGAAGTAACTCGCTTGTGCGGTGACATCTTGAAGAAATATGCATGCTAACTTCTGTCCAGTTTCCTTATCCTTGATTGGAAGAATTTCCATATTTTGATACATTTGGGTTTCTTCACCAGTGATAGGGCGCGAACTTTTAAAGGGAAAAATATGAGGGCGCTGTTCCCAATAGCTGAAACTCGGATGTTGTAGAACGAACACCGACTTTAGCCTGCGCTTAAGAAATTTACCTTGTCCCTGAAATAACGTAGTAACAGGCTCTCCTTTGAAGGAGTCACGTAACTCATGAGGAAGCCTATCTAGAAAAAAGTCGTTCAGATAAACTACGTTAAACGACTCATCCACAATTCCAATTCCGACAGGTAATTTACCTACCAGTTGTTCAAACATTATGCGAGTAGCTCATCCAAAGTGTCTTTCATTCGCGCTAACGATTCATCATCTAAACAAAACACGACACGCATGCTGAACGACGATATAGCAATGACAAACTGAACTTCCATTACAAGACTGTGTTGCCATTTTAATTCGTCAAAGTTCGATTTATCAGGCTGAAAAAGCGTAGGCATGTTCAAGTTTGTTGTAAGTTCTAGTTGTTCAGACAAACCCGCTAAACAAGCTCCTGCTAATATATTGCATAGCTCCAGAATGATTTCTTGGATATCTTCGTTGGACAATGGCTCGTCATAATCCATCAATGTCGCCACTTCCTTTAGTCCAGAACGCGAAAGTACCGACATTACCTCGCCGTGCACATCGCCAAGAAAAGACTGACGAGTGTAGAAAGCGTCTTCAGTTTCGAACAGTAAACTGTATAGCTGTGTGGGTGTAACAGCTGAGATTTTAGGGATAGAAATATCGATCTTTGTTTCAATAAGTTGGGCCAAAGAGTTTGCTGCTTGGCCCATCGATATATTCAAGAGTTCCTGAAGCGCGTCTCTTTGCTCTTCATCTAACGGTAATACAATACTCATAGATACCCCAATTCAAACAACACCATTGCCAACTCTTCTTTGTCTAATGGCTTACGCAGAAACCGCTTGGCACCTAATGACATGACAATCTTTTGTTTTTCAGGCTGAAAGTCAGCACTGATGACAATAACGTTTGGGCTGTCTGATCTCTCGTGAAGGTATTCTAATACTCCAACTCCGTCCACCTCTGGCATTGTTAAATCTAATAACACTAGCCCAAATGAACTTTCTGCTAGCGCATTAATGGCTTCTTGGCCATTGGTAGCTTCAGTTATTTCGTATTCTAAATCTTGAGGAAGTGAACGAATTACGCTTCGTCGAGATAGTTTAGAATCATCTGCAACCAAAACAGAAATTGACATGTACAGCCTCCTAGCAAGGCGGTTAATAATTTCGCCTTTTCATAAAGTATGTGCAACTTTGACGTTACTGCAACAATCTGCTGCAAATTTATTACGCTTTTTACCTTAGTAATTCGTCTAAACGTGTAATAGCGCGCTAAAAATTAGTGTATGACAAAAGTGACTTTTGTGCTTATTAGATTTTAGTTTAAGGAAATGCGTTAACCATTGATGTGCTTTTCGGACATTGAAATGCGTTGATGTGTTTAACGCGCTAAGTATAGCTGTGACAATCCATACATAGGCCTTTAAATACAAGAAGGTAAGGTCCAAACGTTTATCGAAAATGAAAACGTACTTTTTGCCCGCTACTCGGGCAAAATGAGATCTGCCATTATTGGCAAGTGATCAGAATATTTTTTTGTCTGCCCATTCTTTATTTTCTTACACTTTTTTACGTGGATATCGCTCGTTGTCCACATTCGGTCTAATGAAAACACAGGAAATTGACTAGGAAAAGTTGGGCCAACTTTATGCTGAACAAGCAGGCGATTCAGCGCACTAAAAGCACGAGAGAAAAATTGCCATTCGTTGAAGTCGCCCGCAAGTAAAAGTGGCATTTTCGTTTTGCTTAATCGGTTCGACAAATACTCATGGATCATGGAAACTTGAGCATGACGTTCGTATTTTTTCAATCCCTTGTGTGTGTTAACCACACAGAACGGGCCCTTTTCAGTTTGGAGTTCTACAATCTGAACGTTCCTTGGCTGACGATTAGCCTGACTTACATCAAGCGTTTCTTGAGCTCTAATGTCAAAGCGCGTCAGTATCGCATTGCCATACCATCCATGGGCCTCCCTAATAGCTGGAGAAGGGACCAAGCGAAAAACATTGTCTGCGCAAATGTCATTGATATCCTTGGCTGTATCTCTATGGCTCGGTCTCGTATCCATTTCTTGAAGCAATACGATATCAGCACCACTCGCAGCCAAAAATTGCCCAATACGCTTGTAATCTTGTCTATTATCACGGCCTACGCCACTATGGATATTATACGTTATTACGCGGCACACTTTTCAGCCTCCGTTTTTTCGTCGGTACTTCGCTGAGATTTCTGTTCTTGATACCATCTTGCAAACTTCTGAGAACCGAAAATCATTAAGCCCCATAAAACGATGCCAGCAGCTAAATAACCAATGGTTTCCGGTGATGGATTCTGCCAAATTTGAGCAATAGAGTCTCCCACCAAGCCTTTTGCAATCATAGGGGGAAACATTCCAAGAAACGTACCTATTAAAAATTGAATTAATCCAATAGATGATATTCCTGCTACCAAGTTGACCAAGCTGAACGGAGCCACGGGCAACATGCGTATTGCTGCAACTCCAACAATGCCACTTTTCTTTAGTTTGTTATCTACTGCGGCGACCTTGGGACCTCCTACTTTCCTGAGTCCGGCGTTACCTGAAAGTTTGCCTATTCCAAATAGAATGGCAGAGCTCAGCAATGCGCCCATTATTCCATAAATCGGGCCCCATATAGGACCGAATATAGCGGCCACTGCTAGGGACAATACCGTTACAGGGAAAAACAAAACACCGCCAACCACGTAAACGAGCAGTACAGTTGGAAGTGCAAAGTAAGTACCGCGACTCTTCTCCAAAAATGCATTGATACTGTCTGAACTCAACCAAGATATAGACTGGCTTGCCCAGAACATTAATCCACCTAGAATCGCGATAATCGTCAACCCCAATAGAATCATCACACTTCTGCGACGTGGGTTTCGCGCCGGAAGCGCAGCGCCATCCAGAGTTGGAACGGATAATAGTGGTTCTTCAGGATCGGAGAGGCTTCTAAAAAGATTGTTAACTGAATGTTCTGTGAAGACTTCATCACGTACCTCTGTTAGTACATAACCATGAGCAATTTGATTTTGCATCAACGATTTAACAGGGTAACGAGTATCTAAAAGAGCTGGCATGTCGTCCAAAGCTCTTCCGGTGTGTTCAGCGAGGAGATCGTTTCTCACCTGTGCAATACGGGCCTGGTTTTCACTGTTGTTTCCAAACAACACGGTATCAATCTCAGTATCAAGGGTCATTGAACGATTACTAATATTGGATGAACCAATAACCAGATATTTATCATCGATTGTCATTACTTTTGAGTGGATACGTTTGTATGCTTTCCTACCCTGCATATCTTCAATAGATGAGTAGGTTAACCTTACCCTTTTAGGGTCGATGTCTTTTTCTAGAATAGCTTTGAATTCGATACGGCTGGCCCAAAATGCTTCGCATTCAAATTTACCTTTTGGCTCATAAGAACTGACGATAATTACTGATAAATTAGGCTTGGCCTTGAGCTGTTTGTTTAGCGCTTCTGCAACCTCTTGGCGTGTTGTAAACTGATTCTCGATATAGATCAGGGACTCTGCCTCACTGATCAAGTCAAGCAACATGTGACGAACTTCTTGTGCGGGTTCAACTTCATCCATAAAGGGTATAGTTCGCGCCAATGCGCAAGGCACATTTTCAAAAAGAGGTGGATATTCATCAGGCCACGACTTTGGCAGTGGCGCATCTTCTCCTGTTTGTGCACTACTCCTTATATCAATAGGTGTACTGTTTGCAACACGCTGCCAACGCCATCGAACCAACTTTGCAAAGTCATTGACAACGGGGCCGCTAGACACCATTTGAACGTCATGTAAAGGCCCGTACTCTCCATCAGGCCCGTTGCGCTCTTTCGATACTACTGGGTGGTCTCTCGTATCCCAGCGGTTTGTCGAAACATCCATACCCCCAGAGAAGACAACTTCATCATCAATAACCACAATTTTTTGATGTTGACTTCCTCCCATAGGAATAGTGTCGTCGAGCTCCGTCTTAACATTATCAGGTGTTTTCTCTTCCCAGACTTCCTTAGCCCACATTTCCCGTTGTGCAAAAAAAGCAAGTGATGAATCCCAGCGTAAAAGATAAATTTGTATGTCAGGCTCTTGGTTTGCCTTCCATTTCAGAAGATCGCTTATAACGCTAGGAGCTTCGCTGTTTTTTTCATCCTCGCCACGTAATAGACGTATGCGGCTGTCAATATCCCAACCAACAATAAAAATACTGTGTTTAGCTTTTTTAATAGCGTTGTGAAGCGCTTTATAATAATTACCGCAATCAATCAATGGCGTCGCGAAGCGCGCTTTGTTTTCGACCCAACAATTTTCTCCTGGTTGAAAAATATGTTTTGTTGATTGCATTTTATCCACCTGATTTTTTACGAACTCTTGTGTCTAATGCAGGTTTTATACCTTTCTTCGTGGTGTTTTAATTTAGCTATCATTCTGAAACTTAGTGGTTTTTTTTACTTTTATTGTTGGGGCAGTAACCGCAGTATAAAACGCCGTGTAAGTTTTTCACGGCGCAGCGTATTTCTGTTTCACTGCTGGAAAAATCTTTGATTGTCATCTATATAGACTTTTGACTATATCCATCTGGGGGGGCGCGATGAAGTTTTTTTCCAAAGAAAATGCAGCAGAGCAGGCACTCGCACAATCAATATTGGCCGTTGTTACCATCGATGAAAATAACAACGTGACGTTTTATAACAATGCTGCACAAAAACTATGGGGCTATACACCACAGGAGGTATTGGGAAAAAACATCAAAATGCTTGTACCCCATGAGCATCAGGCTAATCACGATAGCTATGTGAACACTCATCGCGCGACCAACATCAACAAAATTGTTGGTAGTGCGCGTGAAGTTGAATTAGAAACAAAGGCTGGCGAGCGTATTTGGGTACAGCTCGCTTTATCACAAGTCATTGTGGGCGGCAAAAAACACTATACTGCGTTTGTCAGAGACGTTACCGAAGAGCGTGAATCTCGTGAAATTGTAGAGCAAACGCTGGAACAAGCGCTCGATGCGGTTGTGTGCATAGACGAAAATAACAATGTAACACTATTTAATGCGTCAGCAGAAAAACTGTGGGGCTACGAACGCAACGAAGTGCTTGGCCAAAATGTGAAAATGTTAGTCCCTCAAGAGATCCAAGCAAATCACGATAACTATGTGAATGCAAACAGAGAAACGGGTCAGGATAAAATTGTTGGTACTAGCCGAGAAGTGAAGGTGGAACGCAAAGACGGAAAGAGTTTATGGGGGCGGCTATCGCTGTCAAAAGTGAGGCTGGCTGACAGGACCCTTTATACTGCGTTCATCAAAGATGTAACAGAAGAAGTTGAGCAAAGAGAGGTGCAGCGTATGCTGTCGTTAGTTGCCAACGAAACAGATAATGCAGTAATTATTTCAGATGCAAATGGGCTAATCGAATATGTCAATAACGGTTTCTTTAGACTGACCGGTTGGGAGCTAGATGAAGTAAAAGGTAAAAAGCCAGGCTCCTTTTTACAAGGTGAAGAAACCGATCCACGTACCGTAGATGTGATCCGTCAAAAGCTAAAAAATCGTGAAGCTTTCTACGATGAAATTCTCAACTATCGAAAAGAAGGCACACCGTACTGGACGTCTCTTTCAATTAACCCTGTTTTCAAAGAGGGGGAATTGGTGAATTTTATTGCCGTTCAAGCTGACATTACTCGCGTTAAACAGATGGCGTTAGATTTTACTAATAAACTTAAAGCAATAGGCAGCGCGTTGGTTCTTTTAGAGATTGAGCCTACTGGTAAGGTAATCGAGGCGAATAAATTGCTGCGGGATACATTGAAGGGAGTAATGGACACTCCGGCATTTGCTTTAGAAGTAATGAATAGGTTAACGCCAGAAGATAAATCAAAGCTTGAGTCTTCAGGCTTCGTTTCAAAAATACTGGAATTTAATGTAGAAGATAATTATTTAGCGTTCGATGCAAGAATAAGTGCCTTGAAAAACTTCAATGGCCAAATTACTCGTTTTGTATTTTTCGCAGTAAATATATCGTCCAGAAAGCAAGCCGTGAACGACACTCAAGGGGCCATGCAGGAACTACTAACAACGAGTCAAACCATTAGCACGATTGTCGGTACAATTAATTCAATTTCCGAACAAACTAATCTACTTGCACTTAATGCTGCAATTGAAGCTGCCCGAGCCGGTGAGATGGGGAGAGGGTTTGCAGTGGTCGCTGACGAGGTGAGGACGCTAGCGGGGAACTCGCAGTCGTCTTCAAATGAAATAGATAATTTGGTGAAAACGACTGTTGCGAAGATTGAAGAATTAGCACAGCTCATCCAACGTATCGACGGATAGCCACGGCATAGTGCCCCTTTTTTTGCTGGTAAGAGGGGCACTTAACGCCGTAATGTGTTGACGTTAGCGAGTTTTAAAATCTATATTCGACGCCAATACTCGCTTGCTTTAAGTCAGTTTCAAAGTTGGTGTCGTCGATATCGTTAAACGCTTCATCTGCGTCCAGCTCAGTGTCATACACAGTGTATTCTGCATTCAATAGAAAATTGCTGGTTAACGCGTAACTTAAGCCAGCGCCGACAAATAAACTCTCATCGTCGTCATTTGTTGATATACCTGCGATTCTATAGTCTGTTTCTGACCATAGTTGACCTGCCTTGGCGTATAGAGAAAAGCGTTCTGTCAGAGGAAGCATGCCTTTTATAGCGGCTGTGTATCCATCGGTCTCGGCTCCAGCGATTTCATTACCGTAATCACCAAAGTCAATGTAGCTACCTTCAATAGCAATCCACTCATTAAATTTATAGCCGGCGACACCCTGCCAAACGTCCTTGTCATCATCGAAATCGTCTTCACCTTCTACCTTGAGATAGCCGTAGTTACCGCCAATGTAGAAGCCACTATCTTGTGCATCAATTGTGTTTGTCTGTGCATGTGCACTGATGCTGGCCATTGAAAATATTGCGGCAATTGCTGATAAACCGGTAATAGCTTTGAATGTGTTTTTCATTAGTCCGTCCTTTTAACGTTTCCTTTGATATTGCGTGGACTTACTACTCGCATGCTAGCCAAAGTTGTGCGAAGTGTCCGACTTATTTCTAACAAATGTTATGCCATGGTAGATATTTCAGAATCGTGAGGAAAAGCGTGAAAGACTTTCATTCTTTAATGAGAAGTGTTTGAATTTTAAACAAAATGTTGGCGCTAAACCAAATTTGGTGAATGGCTTCATGCAATATTTTCAGCCCCCGTGAAAGAGCTGCAGAGTGTCACACTTGTAATGAAGATGGTTTGAACCTTTCAGTCGCCGTAATCGAAAAACTTGAAAATCAATTCAGGTCAATAGAAAAATTCTATCGCTTGAATTCATTTTATTGGCTGTAAATCTTGACCGACTCTGACTATCTTCTTAAAGCAGTATTAAGTAAACAAAGTGTTAAAAGGCGTCAGGTGGACGTTTTCTACACATTTAGCTGATAGAACAGGATACGATCATGATTAAGAACGGGTTGAGAAAAACCACATTGTCTGCTGTTATTGCTGTTGCGCTGAGCACTTCTGGCGCTTGGGCTAACGATCAAATATCAAAGCCTGCGGGTGCAAAGGGCACCGGTATGAGCAAAGCATTTCAAGCTAAAAGCAACCAGTTTTGGTGGCCAGATCAGCTTGATCTTTCACCATTGCGCGACCATGACAAACGCTCTAATCCGTTAGGTGAGGATTTCAGCTATGCAGACGCGTTTTCAAAGCTCGACCTAGCGCAAGTAAAGCAAGACATCAACACGCTACTTACTACGTCTCAAGATTGGTGGCCAGCAGATTTTGGTAACTACGGACCTTTCTTTATTCGACTTTCATGGCACAGCGCTGGCACGTATCGCACACTTGATGGGCGCGGCGGTGGTGATGGCGGTCAAATGCGTTTTGACCCCCTAAATAGCTGGCCTGATAATGGAAATCTCGACAAAGCGCGGCGTTTACTTTGGCCAATTAAGCAAAAATATGGTGAGAGTTTATCGTGGGGCGACTTAATGATACTTGCGGGAACCGTAGGTATGGAAAATATGGGGTTTGATACTTACGGATTTGCTGGTGGTCGTACTGACGATTGGGAGCCTGATATGGTTTATTGGGGTCCAGAAGTAGAAATGCTAGCGAGCGATCGCGAAGAACGAGACGGAAAATTGCAGCGACCGCTTGGCGCAACGCATATGGGGTTAATCTATGTTAATCCTGAAGGCCCTAAAGGGGTACCTGACCCAGTAGGTTCAGCAAAGAACATTCGTACAGCGTTTGGTCGCATGGCAATGAATGATGAAGAAACCGTAGCCCTTATCGCAGGTGGCCACACGTTTGGCAAAATGCATGGCGCGCATAAACCGTCTGATTGTCTGGAAGCAGAGCCAGGTGGTGCAGGCTTGGAAGAGCAAGGTTTAGGTTGGAAGAACAATTGCGGCAAAGGCAATGCGGAAGACACAGTAACCAGTGGTCTTGAAGGGGCTTGGACGCAGCTTCCTACGAAATGGACCAGCTTATATCTTCAAAACTTACTTGGTTTTGAGTGGAAACAGACACGCAGTCCTGCAGGTGCTATACAATGGATCCCTACAGATGAATCACTGCACAAATCCGTACCTGATGCCCATATTGAGGGTAAGAAGAATCCTCCAGTAATGACAACTGCAGATTTAGCGCTTAAGTACGATCCTGAGTACCGCAAAATTGCAGAACGCTTTTTGGCAGACCCCAAAGAGTATCAAACTGCATTTGCGAAAGCGTGGTTTAAGTTAACTCACAGAGACATGGGACCCAAAGCTCGTTACTTAGGGGCTGATGTTCCAGAGGAAAGCTTTATTTGGCAAGATCCGGTTCCTAAGGCGGACTACAAGCATATCTCTAGCAAAGACGTAGCGAAACTTAAAAAAGACATCCTTGATACTGGTTTAACGTTGCAACAATTGGTTAAGACAGCATGGGCAGCTGCGTCTAGTTTTAGAGCATCAGATTTGCGCGGCGGTGCAAACGGCGCTCGTATCGCCCTAGAGCCTCAAATGAGTTGGGATGTAAACGAACCAGAAACAGTGCAGACAGTCGTCACCAAACTTAAAGCGCTCCAAGAAGATTACAATTCGCGCATGTTCTCGAAAAAGAAAGTATCACTCGCAGACTTAATTGTTATCGGTGGCGCTGCGGCTATTGAGAAAGCGGCGTCTAATGCTGGTGTAAACATTGATGTACCTGTAGTTGTAGGGCGCACAGATGCCACACAAGAGCAAACGGACGTGAACTCGTTTTCTTTGTTAGAGCCAACAGCTGACGCATTTAGGAACTATTACAACCCTGACAAGAGCTATCGCTCTCCTACTGATATGTTGGTAGATAAAGCTGACCAACTTAATCTTACAGTACCAGAGATGACTGCTCTTTTAGGAGGTATGCGTTCACTTGGTGCTAACGTTGATGGCGTGAAACATGGTGTGTTTACTGATGACACTAACGCATTAAGTAATGACTTTTTTGTTAACCTTTTAGACATGGGGACCAAGTGGCGTAAAACTGATAACCCTGCTATATACGAAGGCGTTAACCGCAAGACAAATGAAGTGATATACACGGGGACACCGGTAGATTTAGTCTTCGGGTCAAATAGCGAGTTACGCGCAATAGCAGAGGTATACGCTTACGATAATGCTAAGGCGCGCTTTGTCCAAGACTTTGTTGATGCATGGACAAAAGTTATGACGCTTGATCGATTTGATTTACGACATGATCTAAACGCTCAGTTAGCAAAGTAAATGCTAGATTAAGTCGCTAGACTAAAAACATAAAACGAGGGCTTTTTGCCCTCGTTTTTTATGTCATCGAAAAACTGTTCTTGTTTAGGTAGACTTCGAGTTTACTCTAACGTTATTGTCGACAAACATTATGGCTTCAACGCAGCGTGCTCTTATCAATTTGGAAATACTTAGCGATGATATACTGTCGCTAGCTCACAATGATTTGCAAGATGATAAACATTTGCTGCTACTTCGCGATTTTTTAACATCGTTAAATGGTTTTAATGCGCTTATTGAACATGAAACTGAAGCAAGCTTTAAGACTATGCTTCAGGGTTCATCATTTGAGGGCGTGTTTGAAAAAAAGGGAATGGTTAAGGTTTACATTAAATTACTCGGCTTTGTGACAACAGCATGGCAGGCATCGAACAAAGCAAAATTAATTATTGACGACAATTTTGAAAGTGATGCAGATAAGCGCTTAGAGTTACTTCAAACGAAGGCCATTCGCGCAAAATCTCAGCTAAAAACGGTTGCATCCGCGATGGGGTATCGGGACTACCAAAAGTTTCTGAGCGCATTAGCACTTGACTGCCCTCAGTGGCAATGGGACACCCTTCGCGCTCGATTTTAGCCTTGCGAAAAGTGAGTGCTTGCACATGTGTTTACAAGCACTTAATAGTGAAAAGTTGTTAGGGCGTCGTGTTTCTTACAGAAATTCCGTCATTGAGTACACGCACCTCTCTTTGAGGGAAGGGGATTTCAATATTGTGTTCACGAAGTGTTTCAAACACGGTTAATAATAGGTCTCCACCCACTCGATTCTTTCCATCGTCTACGCCTTCCATCCAAAACTCGACAAACATGTTAACACCAGAGTCCCCAAAGCTATCGATCTCGCAGTCCGGCAATTCTTCAAACGGTACTCCCTCACCGCTAATGACTTGAGGGTGCTGGGAAACTGCCTCTTTTACTATTTCAACCATGGCGCGAATATCAGTTTTGTAAGCTACTGAAAAATCGATTCTGTAGCGCTGTTTGGGGTCCTTATGCGTCCAATTTACCAGCAATGAGCTAATGAATTTTTCGTTGGGTACCAAGATATCTTTACCGTCGTAAGTCTCCAAAACGGCATATCGCATTTTAAACTCTCTCACGATGCCTTTTTGTCCGTCTTCTAGTTCGACGAAGTCTCCCACCGTTAAAGATTTGTCGAGTAAAATGATAATGCCTGAAATAAAATTTGAAGCTATTGACTGTAAGCCTAAACCCAAGCCTACACCTACTGCACCGCCAAATACAGCGAGTGCTGTAAGGTTGATACCCATTACGTTTAATAGCAAAAGGAATACTACACAGAAAAGTGCAACTTCAAACAGCTTTGCGAACACCTCTTTTGTTGATACATCGAGTGACTTATGGTTTCTAATAATGTCTTGTCCGATAGCATTAGAGCTTCTGCCCAGCCAAAATAACAAACCACCAAATAGAATGACTCTTGTTACGCCATAGGCAGAGATCTCAACATTGCCTACCGATATCGCTATCGATTCCAGTGAAGTCGTGATAAGCGGAAGAAAGTCAATTAAGTGGAGAAAGAGAATAGGTAAGCCAATCCACCGCATACAAGATGCTATTGTCTTGTTTTCAACAAACCCGAGAATGAGAGAGTTTACAAACAGCATTAAAGCAACAACTACCGCAATTTCTAGTAACCAAGCGTCAAATTGAAACTGTGCACCAAGTACAGTGGTGAGCTTTAACATGCTGATTGTAATCAAAGGAAAAAGCGCTTCTCCCAGATTATATAAAAAACCATGTAGTGTGTGAGCACCTTGCTGGGGTTTCTCTCGAGTGAACTTAAATGGTTTTTTCACTTGTCTCGAAAGAATAAAAGCAATGCAATAAATGGTTGCAATGGTTATCAGTTGTATAACGAAACTATCTGATATTACCGATGCTTTAATAAGCGCTAACTTTTCTTGAAACTGGTTGTTTAAATGATCAACATTCATGTTTTATTCACTAATTTAATTACGCAGGTATAGCGTAGATACTAAAAACAGTATTGTTAAAGCTGAGCGCTTTGTATCTTTTATAACAAACTTCGTAAAGCAATTTCTAATGGCACTGTTACTTGATTTCTATATTTTGATATTGGTAAAACCAAAATAGCCATCTCAGAAAGAAATATTTTTTGATGCTTGGATAAGTAGTAATAGAGATTAATACTCGATCTGAATTTATATTATTGATTTAATTGATTTTATTCTTATTTTTAAAATTGCCTTGTTTCTAAAAGCAGTATGTTATTGTGAATTTTAGAATCAAAAAATTTGTCGTATGAATGAGTAAATATCGTTACACGTAAAAATTGGTAAGTTTAATTGGTTGACATTGTGTAAGGCCAGGTTGTAGTATTAAGACGTTTTCTGCTGCTTACTTAAGCAGAGTTGACAGGCTTATCGACCGTGTTGGGTGTACCTGCGATTCGTTTTGTTTAGCATCTGAACAGTCTAATTGAAACGTTAAACGGTGTGCCCACACATTGAAGCATAGAATAAAAACAGTTACTCAAAGAGTACCCTACGCAAAGCAAACAGGCTTCTTTCAAGAAGCCTGTTTTTTTTAGTGGGATAAAAAATCGACTACTGACGTAGGTGTGTTATTGAGTATAAGCCGCGCGTTTCGTCGGTTTTGCGCTTTATTTCTTCCAGAGCCTTTGCCTCGCTTGCATCAAAAAGGGCGTTGATAAGGCGGTTGAAATGTTGATGCATGGCACGACGTGCTCCCGCAGAGTCCTTGTTTGCAATGGCGTCATAAATAAGCGTGTGTTCTCGTAATCGTTGTTCATCGCCTTGAGAGCAAACGTCACTGTAAGCGGCGATAACTTGCGGTACTGTCCGGCGCAAATTCCACAAGTTCTCAACTGAAATTAATATTGCGTTATTTCTCGTGGCTTGGGAAATAATTTGATGAAACCGTTGGTCAGCCTCGTCAGCCTTACTTGGTGTTTGCATTGCTTCTAGCGTTTGTTTTAATGCGTCGAGCTCTTCATCTGAAATTGTCGCTGCCGCAAGCGCTGCGGCCTCTCCTTCGATTAACGCTCTTGCTTGAGTGAGTTCGAATGCGCTAATAGGTTGTGCAGGATTGACGGATTTTTTTTGGCGCAATACGTAAACGCCTGAGCCGGTTTTGACCTCTACGCGCTCTCTTACCTCTAGTGCTATTATGGCTTCTCTGATGGTCGGTCGACTTACGTTGTAGGTCTCTGCGAGTTCGCGCTCGGCGGGTAGGCGGCTTCCTTCCGGATAGATACCTTGGTCGATAAGTGCTTCTAACTTTTCAACTATGCCCCAGAAAAGACGACGAGTCTTCATAAATACTGCCCTTGTTTGCCTGTTTAAATGCCGATGCTGAAAACGGAATTGGTCATATCTTTTTATCTTACGATTGTATATCGAACTTATTTTAAGCGCAAAGCCATTGTCGCACAGCGCTTTTTTATCGCATTCTCACGCCAAAATAACCACTGGTAATACCTATTTATTATATTTGGTAAAATAAATAGGTTGTTTTTGGTCTTACTATTGGTTAGATTTCAATGGTCGGTAACAAATTAATAACAGCATAGTTGCTAATTTGCAAAGTTTGTGGACGTAAACGGCAAAACTTCGCGTTTGTTTACAGGTGTAATGGAGAAGTGAATGAGGGTTCGTGTGATAGAGTTCAGATTACTTGTTGGGGCTATTTTTTTATTGTGTAGCGCGCTCGTCAAGGCAGAAGACTTCTTCATCGACAGTAAAGCATCGTTAGAAAAAGCGCTGGCAACGGTTGAACCGGGCGACGAAATAGTGCTGAAAAACGGCGTGTATAAAGACTTTGAAATTATTTTTAGTGCAAAAGGCAGTGAAGGAAAACCGATTGTTTTACGTGCCGAGGAAAAAGGTAAAGTACTGTTAACAGGGCAATCAAGCTTATCGTTGGGCGGTGCACACCTTGTCGTATCTGGGTTAATTTTCAAAGATGGCTATTCGCCCTCTGGCGCTGTAATAAGCTATCGCATAAATAAAAATGAAATTGCTAACCACTCCCGCGTAACGGAAGTTGTTATTGAAGATTATTCGAAGCCAGACAAATTTGAAAACGATTATTGGGTCGCGCTTTACGGAAAACACAATCGATTAGACCATTCCTATTTAGCGGGTAAACGAAATCGTGGCGTCACATTGGCAGTTCGCTTAAATTCAAAAAGCAGTATAGAAAACCATCACCTCATTGATCACAATTATTTCGGCTATCGACCCGAACTTGGCTCTAACGGTGGTGAAACGCTGAGAATAGGTACAAGCCATTATTCGCTCGAGAACTCTTTTACACATGTTGAAAACAATGTTTTTGAGCGTTGTAACGGCGAGGTAGAAATAATCAGTGTTAAATCAGGCGGCAATATCATCCATGGCAATACATTTATCGAATCTAGAGGAACGTTAACGCTTCGCCACGGTAACAACAACGTGGTAACAAACAACGTATTTTTAGGTAATGGCGTACACAATACGGGGGGAGTACGAGTTATAAATGCAAACCAAGAGGTAGCAAACAACTTATTTAAATCCCTCACAGGTTACCGGTTTGGAAGTGGTTTTACTGTAATGAACGGCGTGCCTAATTCGCCGCAAAATCGTTACCATCAAGTAGATGGTGCCAATATTCACCACAATACTTTTATCGATGTTGAGCATATTCAGTTCGCTGCCGGCGCTGATGAAGAACGTTCGGCCCCACCTATAAATAGCAAGTTCACAAATAATCTTTTACTTTCACAAAATGCGCCAATAACCATGAGTTTCTTCGATGACATAAAAGGAATTAAGTTTGCTGACAATGTTGCAAACTATAGTGTCGAAAGTACTGTTCAAGAGGGTTTCTCAAAGATCAGCAATATTGGGCAAACGCTATCGGAAGACCAAGAGGTGGGAAAAGTTGGGGCTTCTCCCGACATTGTGACACTAAGTAGAGATGATGTTGGCCCATCTTGGTACGCGAAAAAGCAATACGAAGTCCCTTTTGATTCTGGCAGAGAGATAGTTGTCGAGCCTGGCGTAAACACGCTTTTTAATGCGGTAGCTAAAGCAAGTGACGGCGATACGTTGATATTACAAAAAGGCAATTACAGCGAAGAGAAAACAGTAGTGATCGACAAAACATTGTCAATTAAAGGTGTGAGTCAAGAAAACGTTGTTTTATTGCCGCAGCGCACGGCACTGTTCGAAATTATTGATAATGGCAATCTTAAACTGGCGTTTCTGTCCTTGTCTGGTGAAGACGCGCCTGATGCTGCCGGAAATACTCTCTTGAGAACACAGAAATGGGGAATGATGACTAATTATCGTTTCGACATGCGTAACGTGTCGGTGTTGAATCTAAATATTAACCACAGCTATCACTTCTTTGCCGCAGGAGCACGAAGCTTTGCGACATCGGTTAATATTGAAAATAGCGAGTTTTCGAATATTACTGGAAACATACTCCTATTTGACAAGGAAAGAGACGACCTCGGTATCTACAATGTGGAAGTACTCAACTTTTCCAATAATCATATCGAGCAGGTTGACGGAGCATTAGCGCTAATATATCGAGGCGGTACAGACGAAAGCACATTCGGGCCTAAAGTCACATTTTTCAAAAACCAACTTGAGAGGGTTGGGCTTGGAAAGCGCAATAAGAGTAAAGCGAGTATTTTTCTTCATGGTGTTCAACAGGCGCTTTTAAAAAGTAACGATATTAAGAGCAGTGCCAAGGTTGTGATTGAGCATACTGTGGGCGAACCAAAGACATCTATCGTTAAAAATCTTTTTGAAAATACACCAGACCCTAAAGTTATCGATTTCCTATCTCAAGGAGCTGAATGTGGCTGTCAGTAGTGACTACTCTCTTTTATCTGAATTTGTATGTATTAAAGCGAGACGAATATGAGAATTGGTTTTATCGGTGAATGTATGGCCGAACTGAAGAAGGTGGACGGTGTTTTAAGCGAAGGGTTTGCGGGTGATACATTTAATTCCGCGGTTTATTTAAAGAGAACGTTTCCTGAGTTTGAAAGTTATTTTATCAGTGCCGTTGGGGCAGACGTGCTTTCCCAAGAAATGGTGGCGTTTACTCGGTCTGAATCAATCGACGCGCGTTTCTTGTTTACCCACCCCGAAAAGCATCTAGGCCTTTACAGAATATACACGGATGATCAGGGAGAACGTTCTTTTACATACTGGCGGAACGATTCTGCAGCTAAATGTTTTATGTCATTGCTGAAGCCCGACGACATTTCTTCATTGGAAGACCTGGATGCCATTCTGTTCTCAGGCATAACATTGGCTGTGCTGCATCAATATGAGCTAAATGAGTTCTTTTCACTGGTTAATAGATTGAAAGAGTCAGGAGCGACTATCGTTTTTGATATTAACCATAGGCCGGCCTTATGGAAGGGGCGAGACGATGTACTTGCTATTTACGAAAGGGCGTTTGACCTAGCAGATATTACCCTTCCTGGCGTGGAAGATTTTAATTTTCTTTATGGTTTTAGCACAGTACAGGAAGTAGTTAGGTTTCTCGCTCCTTTTAAATTTAAACAGCTTGTAATTAAGAATGGTAGTGAAGCGGTAACACTTGTAGATGAACAAGGGAATACTTCACAAGTGACGCTTACTCCAGTGAGTAATGTGGTAGATACGACATCGGCAGGAGATGCGTTTAACGGTGTTTTTTTAGGCGCCTATTTAAAAAGTAATAATGCTTACGAGAGTGTTATTAAAGCGTCAAAATGTGCTGGTTTTGTAATTCAACACCCAGGTGCAATTGTAGACGCGAATACTTATAGATTATTTGTCAGACAATCGTTGTAATAAATATTCAAGAGACAAAAATGAAAAAAATCTCAGAACTAATGGATGGCCAAAAACTGCTGCCCATAATACAAGTTGAAAATGAAGAAGATGGTGTGTCAATAGCTCTCGCCATGAGTGATGCAGGTCTAAATACAGTAGAAGTTGTTCTCAGATCTGAAAGATCTGCACATGCAATAGCAGCTATTAAGTCTGCGCTTCCTAATATGACAGTGTGCGCAGGAACTGTTATTGATCAAGTTTCACTTGATGCTGCTGTCGATGCGGGGGCCGATTTTATCGTTACACCAGCCGTCACTGAGCGATTGCTTGCTATGTTGGGAAACACGAACCTACCCGTTTTACCTGGAGTGTCGAACGTTGCCGAAATTATTTTGGCACGTGAACACGGATATCGCGAAATGAAGTTGTTTCCAGCGTCTTTATCAGGTGGAACGGCTTTTTTGAAAGCCGTTGCTGGGTTGTTCAAAGACACCTCTTTTTGCCCAACAGGCGGTGTGTCGCAAGCTAACTTCAACGAGTATACGTCGCTTCCAAACGTATTTGCAGCAGGTGGAACGTGGATCTCAAAGCCTCAATGGGTGGCAGACAAGCATTGGCAAAACATCACTACAGCATGCAAGGACGCGTTACGGTAGTCAATGCTACTCGCTGAGAGTATTAATTGGCCGACTATTACATAGTCGGCTTTTTAGTTTCTATGTCTCGACAATTTACAGACTAATATTATAAAAAACGCATAATAGGTGTTTTTTTGAACGCCAATAGACTATACATTATCTACATACATAGTTTATACATGCTTAACAAACTGAAAGTAACTTGCATTAAGATGCCAATAGTGTCGAAAGCGCATTAAATTAAGCGCCCTTACTTTCATACATTTCCTACTTTCATAGTGGTTTATTCACATGCATAGCGATTCTATAGAGTTAACATCATTAGTAACTCAATGTGACAAAGAGCCCATCCATCTTCTAGGTAAAGTACAAGATCACGGGTTTATGATTGTCTTAGACAGGGAAGGTGTTGTCAGCCATGTGTCTGAAAACATAGGGGAGTTTCTTGATAGCTCAATAAGTCAACTAATCGGCAGTACCTTCTGGCATTGGCTAGATAAAGAGCAGGTTCACGCTATCCGTGGCGCACAGAGCCAAGCAATGATCCTTGGTAAAGCGACATACCTCAATGGGCTATCGCTGCCTTTTTCTGAGGATAAGTTCGACCTTTGTATTCACCAGAGCGCTGAGCAACTCGTGCTGGAATTTGAGCGTGTTGTAGGCCGAGGTAAATTTGATGGTGTTATGACTGCACTTATGAGTCAAATAGCAATATTCTCAGAAATGGATGAACTTTACACTGGGGCCGTTGAAAGCGTCAGAACGGCGACAGGGTTTGATAGGGTAATGCTGTATCAATTTTTGAGTGATGGTGCCGGTGAAGTCGTTGCTGAGTCAATGTCAAGCGATATGCCGCCTTTTCTAGGGTTGCGTTACCCCGCTTCAGATATTCCGCGCCAAGCACGCGAGCTTTATAAAAAAAACCTTGTAAGAAATATTTCTGACGTAAGTGGAAAAAACCATTTAATCGTAGATAAAAATAATGATGCAACAACATCCATTGATCTCTCATTCTCACGCTTAAGAGCTGTTTCAGAGGTCCATATTCAATATTTAAAGAATATGGGTGTTGCTGCATCAATGTCCATATCGCTAATTGTGAACGGGCAACTATGGGGGCTTATCGCGTGCCACCACAATGATGCGAAAGTCATTCCGGGGCGATTAGTCGCTCAGCTAGAGCTATTCGCCGAAATGTTTTCACTAGAGCTGTCGAGACGGCTGGTGAATGAGCGGATAAGAGTAAGTGAAGAAGCGAACAGTACCTTTGCAAGAGTGTTAAGTAATTTGTCTTTAGGTTCTTCGCTTTCCAATGCCATAGTTGAACAATTGCAGCTGTTGAAGCGCTTAATTGATATTGATGGCGTGGGATGTATTTTCGGTGATGAGTACACTAAGAACGGCGACGCGTTGAGTGAGCAAAAAATAGCGCGCCTAACGTCAATTTTAAAGGAGTTGCCGCCTGAAGAAATCTATCAATTTGATAACTTGGCTGCCGCGGATCCAAGCTTGTCTGACGGGAAGGTCGCAGGTGTATTAGCGTTAAAGATTTCAAGCCAGCCTATGGATTATATTTTTCTTTTCAGAAACTCAGTGGTAGAGCAAGTCGTGTGGGCAGGAAACCCGAGCAAACGAGTAGAGAAAAGTCAGGGTAGAGACATACTCACTCCTCGCAGAAGTTTTGAAAAGTGGATTGAAAGTAATGACGCCAAATCTACGCCTTGGACGACCTTAGATCTTGAGAGAGCAAAATCGATTCGACTTGGTGTGATGGAGCTAACCATTCGCCACCTCCACGAGAAAGAACTACTTCAAAGAGAGGCAAAAAAACGCCTTGAGCTATTGATTGGCGAACTTAATCATCGGGTAAGAAATATCCTTAATTTGGTCAGTGCGATAATAGGTCAAACATCTCTGTACAAGAAAAATATTGACGAATTTGTTTCTTCGCTTTCTTCGCGAATATCTGCTCTGGCACTAGGACATGATCAACTCACTCATGCTTCATACGACAGTATTCGGTTTAATGATTTGCTGCTTAACGAGTTAAAAGCATACATGGTAAATGAGTCAGCATTTACGATTAAAGGCCCCGATATCAAACTTACGCCTTACGCGATAACGCCTATTGTGTTGGTGTTTCACGAAATGATCACCAATGCGGCTAAATATGGCGCACTTAGCGCGACGAGTAATGATGGCAGAGTATCGATCACTTGGGATTTTGACGAAACTACGGGGTGTACTATTTACTGGGAGGAATTGGGTGGGCCGCCTTTAGAAGGTTTAGGAGAAGAGAGTTTTGGAATGACCGTTATAAAATCGGTTATACCTCATGAACTTAAAGGCAAGGTGGAGCTGCAAAGTAAGGTAACAGGTTTGACTGCTAAGTTTTTTATTCCTAAAAAATACGTAGAGCTTGAATTTGAAAACAGTGACGTTGAGAAAGAGGCAAAAACGGAAGCCAACGCCCATAACATTAAAGTGCATGAACCTAAATTGCTCTCGAGCGCGTTTATTGTAGAAGATAATCTTCTTATTTCCTTAGACTTAAAAAAGCACCTTAACCAAATTGGCTTTAATAAGACCGAAATATTTGGAAACATCGCCTCTGCAAGGGCCGCTTTGGCAAAACACAAACCTTCAATGATGTTTTTAGATGTCCACTTAGGTCATGAAAATACGTTCCAACTGGGCTTGGAAATTCAAAAGCAAGGTATTCCTTTTGTCTTTATTACCGGGTACGGGGCTGCGATAGAGCTGCCGGAAGAACTTGGTCATGTGTCTGTACTGACTAAACCTGTCGACACTGAACTTTTAAAGACGACAATTCAATCTTTTGGATTTGAGGTGTAGCACATGCAAACGCAGCCCGTACCCAAAATAATCATTGTTGAAGATAGTCTTATTGAATCACTCAATATTCAGAAGAATCTTAAAAGTGCGGGCATGCAAGTGATTGGTGTTGCGTCTAGTTCAAAACAACTCTTCAGCTTGCTTAAGCAGGAGGTACCAAGCCTTATCCTTATGGATATCAATTTGGGAGCAGCTGAATCTGGAATTGACCTTGCAAGACTAGTGGCTAAGGAATATCAAATACCGATTGTGTTCACTACATCCTATTGCGATGATTCAACGATAGCAAATGCATTGGAAGTATCACCGTATGGTTATTTAGTTAAACCCTACGGAAGCTTATCGCTAACCACAACGATACAAGTTGCTCTAGAGAGGAAACGCATAGAATATGAGCTCGCCTCATCGAATAAGCGTTTTGAAATGGCATCAAAAATGGCCAAACTTGGTATCTTAGAGGTCGACCCGCTATCTCATTCTATTGTGATTAAAAGTGTAGAGAACTTATTCGATTTCCCTCAGCAGATGTCTATAGACAGTTTTCTTTCTTTATTTCCAATTGAAAAGCGGGCTGAGTTATCTAATGCACTAAAACAAAAATCTAATTACGTAACGACATTACAGATAAAAGCGCAAGGGCAAGCGCCGCAATGGTATCAAGTAGTGTTATCCGACGTTATTTTGAGCGATGACTGTATTCAAATTGGCGCAATACAAGATATTTCGGTTTTGCAACATGCGCAGTCCAGCCTTGGTATTGCAGATAAGATTGTCAGTGAAATTCAAGAAGGCGTGTTAGTTTGTGATGAAAAGGGCATCATTTCTAAAGTAAACGCATCGCTGTGTAAAATGCTTGGTGCCACACCTGAGCTGCTTCTTAATAAGTCGATAAATAATGTGTTTCCGAAGGAAAGGAAGTATGACCCGAGGCCCGATTACCTTATTGACGGAATGAGAACTGACCTTACGATTGTAAGTAATGGCCGAAGATACCATTTGGTAATGTCTATTACATCGTTCCTCAACGATAGCCAGGAAGCGAATTTTGTTGCTATTCTCACCGATGTCACCGAGCTTAAGTCTTCAGAGAGCCAGTTAAAATACTTAGCGTTTACTGATGCGCTTACCGGTGCCGGGAATCGTAACTATCTAAACAACGTTGTAGAAAACTTCAGTGAATCTTGCGAGCCTTGCTCTATTATTTTCATTGATATTGATGAATTTAAGTTGATCAATGATACCCATGGGCACGAAGTAGGAGATGAGATTCTCCGTTCTTGCGCTAGTCGTTTCAAAGCAGCGGTAAGGGAAGACGACAGCGTTATTCGCTTCGGTGGTGACGAATTTGTTATCGTCACCAATACGTCGAGTGAGAAGCTTCTTAATAAAATGACAGCAAGGTTGTCGCAATCGTTTAAACGAGAGTTCACTACCTCGTCTGGCGCTTTTCAAATTACGGCAAGCATAGGCGTCGCCACTTCTACTGAAACGATGACGGCAACCGACCTACTGAAACATGCTGATATTGCAATGTTTTCAGCAAAGCAAGGCGGCAAAAGTAACGTTGTTGTTTTCAATGATAGTTTGTCAAAAAACATAGAATATCGTTTGTTTATTCAGCAAGCCCTTAAGGGAGCGATTAAAAGTAAGCAAATATTGGCCCATTTTCAGCCCATTATTAGCGCAAATGGCGAGATAGCTGCCATAGAAGCGCTCGCGCGTTGGCACATTCCTAGCCATGGGGCTATTAGCCCAGATAAATTTATACCCATAGCTGAGCGTACTAAGCATATTCATGATATTGGTTTGTTAATGCTAGATGAAGTGTGTTTTGCGCTAAAAAAATTGACTGAATGGGGGTTTAATGATGTGCGATTTAACCTCAACATGTCTGCGGTACAGCTGCAAAACCCTGGTGTTACGGAATTATTTGCTGAACGATTTTTGTTTCACGATATTGCACCGAGTCGGATTGTTGTCGAAATAACCGAGTCAACGCTACAAAGCGAGAAAGCCAGGGATGTACTCAATGCCATTAAACGTTTAGGGGTAACAATATCTATAGATGATTTTGGTACTGGCTTTTCGTGCATCTCAGAACTCGCTGATGATGCTTACGATGCGATTAAAATTGACCGCTCACTTCTGCCCGCCTTCCCACTGAAAACAAAGGGTGAAAAACGCCGGGCGTTGATTATAGAAAATGTGGTGTGGCTGTGTAATCGACTTGGCATGCCATGTACATTAGAAGGGCTAGAGAGCGAGGAACAAGTTGCTTTTGCAAAAAGCATTGGCGCAAAAGCAATGCAAGGCTTCTTTTTTACCAAACCGTTAAGCTTAGTGGAGTTGATGGAGTATTTACAAACACACCATGCCGCGACATCGCTTTCTAGTATTGGCGATTAAGCAAACACGCTTTCTTTCTACGTTTTTTGATTTAACTACACCCTGTTGGTGCCCCTTGCATTTACAGTTATAAGTTTCCGTAGCGTTTAATTTAAAAGTACGGTTTAAACCGGTTGCTGGCTATTTATTGTGCTGGTGGGCGCGCGCTTTTAATGGTAGACTCCGCGCGCAATTTAGCTATGGCGTTTTCCCTTAGATTTCCTCAGTAATCTCAGCCCCACCGCGATTTGTACAACTTCGTCAGAATATGCCTTAACGGGTGTTACCACCGATAATATTTGTAAAGAGAGAGTTAATAAATGTCTTTTACCCAATTAGGACTTGCTGAACCGCTTTTAAAAGCAATTGAAAAGCGTGGTTTCTCAACGCCATCCCCAATCCAAGAAAAGGCAATTCCTATTGTATTACAGGGTAAAGATGTACTGGCGGCAGCGCAAACAGGTACCGGAAAAACTGCGGGGTTTGGCTTGCCTATCTTACAGCGGTTGATGACGGGAAAGAAGGTCACGGCGAACAATGTAAGAGCCTTAATTTTAACACCCACTAGAGAACTGGCCGCACAAGTAGAAGAAAGTATTCGCGCATTCAGTGAGTTTTTGCCGCTTTCAACGGCGGTAGTATTCGGCGGCGTCGGCATTAATCCGCAGATGATGAAGTTACGAAAAGGGGTTGATGTGCTTATCGCGACGCCGGGTCGGCTGCTCGATTTGTATCAACAAAATGCGGTTACGTTTAGCCAATTAGAAGTGCTGGTTTTAGATGAGGCCGACCGAATGCTGGATATGGGGTTTATACATGATATAAAACGCGTATTGAAACTCCTGCCAAAAAAACGCCAAAGCTTACTTTTCTCCGCTACCTTTTCTGATGATATAACCGCGTTGGCTAAAACGATTACAAACGATCCAATCAGTATTTCTACAGCGCCTGCAAATACAACAGTAGACGCAGTAGAACAACACTTAATAACCATCGATAAGTCTAAAAAGACAACGGCATTGATATGTCTGATCAAACAAAAAAGTTGGCAGCAAGTATTAGTTTTTAGTAGAACTAAGCATGGCGCCAATAGGATCGCGGAAAAGCTCACTCGTTCAAAAATTCCGAGTGCAGCTATTCATGGAAACAAAAGTCAAGGTGCAAGAACGAAAGCGTTAGCTGCATTTAAAGACGGAAGTATAAAGGTATTAGTAGCAACTGATATCGCAGCAAGAGGCATTGACATCAGTGAACTTCCGGTTGTCGTTAACTTAGATCTCCCAAATACTGCAGCAGATTATGTACACCGAATCGGTCGGACGGGCCGAGCAGGTTCCTCTGGACAAGCGTGGTCATTCGTTTGTGCAGACGAATTACAGAATTTAAAAGACATTGAAACGCTTATTCAAACTCTGTTACCACGAGAAACACTGGAAGGGTTTGAACCGCAGCAAGCGGTGCCAGAAACCGTATTATCTAAACCGAAAAAGCCCAAAAAACCCAAAAAGCCCAAAACGAGTCAAAGTCAAAAAAGTAACGCTCGAGAAGGGGGGAACAGTAACAAATCTGATAAATCAGAAAACAATAAAAAGAACAGCGCTCAACGTAAAAACCGACATGGCAGTGGGCAACGAGTGGAAAGCAAAAAGCCGCGGCGCCAACGCAATGGCGCCTGATTGGGCAATGTTGTCTAGTGTTGCTCCCATGAAAATGGGGGATAATGGCGAAGCGCGGGCGTAGGGCTTGCGTCGCTTTTGTCGTGACTTTCAAGCTTGAGTACGGCTCTTTTCTCTAGGTTTTTTTGCAAGGCAGTTCTAAAACCTTTTACTTCTTTCCATAAATCAATAAATGATGGCGGCGTATTACCCTTAATATCTTCGGCGAGCAAGGGCCCTAGTTTTTGATAGGCGTTCTGCAAACGCCCCGCCATTTCACGATTGTACTGGGCTTCTTCTGCCGAAGCGCTCCAAGTTGTGAGTAATTGCTTTTGATTTTTAGTCAACGCTGGAAACTGAGAAAAATACTCTACATATGCAGACAAAGAAATACTATCCGCATGACCCCACATCGTCATACTTGTTCTGTTTAATAATGTATTTGTTGATGGCTCGACTATCATTACCGTCGGTGTAGCGTAATATATGGGATAGTCGAATAATTCAGTGATGCGTCGTTTGTCATTGAGGGTCCCTACGTCAACAAAAATAGTTTCATAATGGGCGCCTAGAATTAACTGCATTTGCTCAGTGTTGAACTGATCAGCAAGCCCAGTGCTGTCATGACACCACTGCGCACCTAGAACGACTAGCAGTAGCTTATTTGTAGCTAAAGCACGTTCTTTTGCTTCCAATACATCAGTTAAGGGAGACGTTGAAGCAGTATACGTAAAGTCATTATTCAAAGACGTACTTTTACACCCTACGACAAGCACAGGTAGCATTATGATGGTGGCTTTCTTGATGAGGCCGGAAAGATTTGCAACGAAGTTGAACAGTCTTGAAAAATTTAAAATGTGCATATTATTGATAACGTTATTAATACATGTCCAATGTACCATATCACATCGAAAATTTAGCGGCACTTAAACACCTGCATTTGCCGCTTAATCTTCAATGTTAACGCATCGGGTGGCACTAGCTTAAGGAGGGGAGTGCTACCAGCTTCATATTGATATTTCCAAAGCCTTCAAAGGAAACCGTAGAATGGGCTCCCGCGACCGTGTCATGCACACCAGTAATGGCACCTGAGCATATCATACAGCCTTTCGGCAAGGTGATGTTTCTGATTGATGCTTGGTCTATCAAATAAGCGATCGCAGCCATAGGTCCGCGTAATACACTATTTGCCGGTGCGCTGTTGATGTGTTGCCCATTAATGAAAACTGATGTGTCTATTTTTTCAATGGATTCTTCCCAATTATCGATTGCTGCCCCTATAACCATCCCTTGGTTTACACCAAAATCGCTTATAATTGCAGTGGGGCCGTAACTGTTAAGGTCTATAACAGGACTACTTGCTATTTCTACGCCGGCGTAAACATTTTTTATAAGCTGTTTGAGCGGCCCTTTTGTGTTGACGGAGCCTGGGGGGATCGCTTTTCCCAGTTCAAAAACCAATTCGGCTTCAACTGCAACCATACCTCCCGCGTAAACTTCGAGTTCTACACATTCATCGTCTGCATGCGGGCGACCAATGAAATGGGAAACCTTTTTGAAAATTGGACCCATTAACCGCTCCGCGCCCATTTGCTCGCGAAGTTCAGGGACCACCATTCCTACTTTCCAGCCTGTTATGTCGTCGTTCCATTGAGCAAGCGACATGTCCTGTACGCGGTAAGCTGCTTCAAGTGTTGACGGAACATCACCTGGAAAAGTGTCTAATACACTGGCCTGCTTGCGCGCGTTAACCAGTGTATTCGATAATGTTTTCAGGGCGTCTTCTGTAAGTGGTTTATCAGGAAACATGAGAACGATTAAATCCCTAGCGCTTGGCCGCCACCAATTTGAACGGTTTCTGCGGTA
The DNA here is from genome assembly GCF_001885075.1 of Alteromonas sp. V450. Taxonomy (NCBI): domain Bacteria; kingdom Pseudomonadati; phylum Pseudomonadota; class Gammaproteobacteria; order Alteromonadales; family Alteromonadaceae; genus Alteromonas; species Alteromonas sp. V450. Next base: position 2,539,246 of record NZ_MODU01000004.1, on the reverse strand, counting down.
ATAAATGATGCATCTTCACTTACCAAGAATGACACCACAGAAGCGACCTCTTCTGGCTGGCCTAGGCGACCAAGCATGATGTTGTCCTTCCAAGAAGCAAATACTTCTGGTTTTGTTGCTTTAATTTGGGCATGGAAAGGCGTGTCAATTGTGCCCGGAGACACTGCGTTTACACGAATACCGGCTGGTGCTAATTCTTTAGCGAGAGCACGCGTCAACGTATGTACTGCGCCCTTAGAAACACCATAAATACCTGCGCCGGGACCCCCAGCATTCCAGCCTGCATTAGAGGTATAATTTACAATAGCGCCACCGTCAGATTTCTTTAAGTAAGGAATAGCTGCTCGAGACACAAAGAATGCACTATCGAGGTTTAGTGCCATAACAAAACGGTAAAACTCCGTTGTCATTTCTTCCATTGGGCTGCGCCCGCCAAGACCACCGGCGTTATTAATGACGGCGTCGATCTTACCGTATTTGTCGCCAATTGCTTTTACGTTTTTATCAACCGCTTCATCGCTGGTAACGTCAAAGCCATAGTACTGCGCTTCAATACCCAATTCGCTCAGTTCATTAACGCGCTCTGCGCCTTTTTCGTCTTCAATGCCATTTAAAACAACAATGAAACCGTCTTGGCCAAGTCTTTTTGCAACTTCAAATCCGATGCCGCCTGTTGCTCCAGTTACCAGTGCTACTTTCTTTGTCATAACGATATGCCTTAATGTATTACAAATTGTAATGCCAATATTAGGTTATATAATTAAATTGGTCTACCTGTTTTTGGCTTGTATTAATATGGGGTTAGAAATGGATATCAGGTTAGGAAGTTTCTTCATTGGCTGAATAAGTCCTCTGGACGTATTTTGGTGAAATTTATGATGCCTTATTGGTAATACCAAAAAATAAAGGGAAGCTAGATATGTTTCGAGAAGTAGTCGATACAGCAGAACAAAATCCGTAGTCGATCATAATAAAAGAATATGCGCTCAAGTAGCACACACTAATCTTGGACCTGAAAGCGAATTAAATATAAGTAAATTATCTCTATAAAAAACGTCTGCCCCCTTTGTAAAAAATGACGTTAGTGTATAGTTCATCACCAAGTTCATCCTTCCAGCACTTCAACATAGAGAGAGCCATGACCGTAAACGTTGACACTCAGTCTTTGATTGCATCTATGCGAGATGTAGTAGGGCAAGCCTATTTGTTAACAGATAAAGCAAAAAAGCAGCCATATACTAAGGGGTTTCGCTTTGGTGCGGGCGAAGCTCTCGCGGTAGTGAGGCCGGGCACGTTGGTTGAGATTTGGCGTGTGTTAAAGCTATGTGTTGAAGCCGATGTCGCAGTAATCATGCAAGCGGCTAATACCGGTTTAACGGGCGGCTCTACGCCAGACGGAAAAGACTACGACAGGCCCTTAGTAATTATAAGTACCATGCGTATCGATGATATTCAGCTGGTTGATAATGGAAAGCAAATTGTTGGCTTAGCTGGGAGTACTCTATTTGGGTTGGAGGAGACGCTTGCGCCTTACGGTCGTGAGCCTCATTCGGTTATTGGTTCTTCGTGCATCGGCGCATCCATCGTGGGAGGGATATGCAATAATTCAGGTGGCGCTTTGGTCAAACGTGGCCCAGCCTACACTGAACTTGCACTTTTCGCGCAAATAGACGGTAATGGCAATCTTGCTTTGGTGAACAACCTTGGTATCAACCTAGGTGACGAGCCAGAAGAAATTCTGAATAATCTTGAGAACAAACAATATTCGACGTCTGACGTTCAGCACCCTGAAGCTCGTGCATCAGACAACGAGTATGATGAACGGGTTCGAGACGTTGATTCAGACACCCCTTCACGCTTCAATAATGACGGCAGACGACTTTATGAGGCCTCAGGCTGTGCAGGGAAACTTGCTGTATTTGCAGTAAGACTAGACACATTTCCAATTCCTGAAAAAAAACAAGTATTCTATGTGGGCTCTAATGACGCAGCTGTATTTACAAAAGTGCGTCGTGACATTCTTTCTAACTTTAAAAATTTGCCTGATTCCGGCGAATACCTTCATCGAGATTGCTACGACGTGTCTAAGAAATACGGCAAAGACATGTTTATTGTTATCAGTAAACTCGGCGCTAAGTTTATACCAAAGCTGTTTGCGTTTAAGCGAAAGTTCGACGCATTTACCGACAAGTTAGGTTTTTTACCCAACAAAATGTCAGATCGTGTGATGCAGTACATGAGCTATATTTTTCCTAACCATCTGCCAAAGCGCATGGAAGAATACAGAGATAAATACCAGCATCATTGGATATTGGAAATGAGTAACGACGGGGTGGACGAAGCTAAAGCCTATTTAGATGAGTTCTTTAAAACCAACGAAGGCGGCTATTTTGAGTGTACAGAAGAAGAAGCTGACAAAGCGATATTACATCGCTTCGTTGCGGGTGGAGCGATAGGTCGCTATCACATAATGCACAGCAAAGAGGTGGGCGCCATGATGACCATCGACGTTGCGCTTCGCCGCAACGACCCTGACTGGTTTGAAGTACTACCAAAAGAAATAGATGATCAAATTGATACTAAATTATATTACGGTCATTTGTTTTGCCACGTTATGCACCAGAATTATGTATTGAAAAAAGGCGCAGACGCTAAACAGCTAAAAGGCAAAATTCTAGAGACCTTTGATGCAAGAAGCGCTGAGTATCCAGCAGAGCATAATGTGGGTCATGAGTACTTTGCCAAAGATGCGCTTAAGAATTTCTATCGCGAACTTGACCCGACCAATAGCTTTAACCCAGGCATAGGCAAGACCACCAAGCTCAAGAATTGGGCTGAGCACGATGGTGGGTGTTGCGGTGGTCATCATTAGAAAAATACGGACTGTAAGATAATAAAAAAAGAGCGAGTAAAATCCTTTACTCGCTCAGTAAGAAGGCTACCTTTCAGAGGGAAAGTAGCCGTCGGAGCAATGATGGCTTTTCTTTTATGCTAATCGGTTGATTATTGAAGAGAAATCCATTCCTGCATTGCCTTCTTCGCAATGCATTTCAAACCACTTTGCGGCAAGCTCCCCCATAGGTACTTGCGCGTTAACGCCCTTCGCGCCCTGCATGGCCAGCCCCAAGTCTTTGAGCATAAGCGCAGAAGCGAAACCGCCAGCAAAATCATTATCAGCAGAGCTTTGTGGCCCCACACCTTTAACGGGGCAATAGGTGGTCATTGACCATGTCTGTCCCGAAGCATTTGACGCGATATCGAAGAACACTTGCGCATCCAAGCCAAGTTTTTGTGCCAGCTGAAAGCTTTCGCACGTCGCAATCATGGTGGCGCCAAGCAGCATGTTATTGCAGATTTTTGCGGCTTGCCCCGCACCATGGCCACCCGCATGAACAATTTTTTTGCCCATTGCGCTAAGCACGCCATGGGCTTTGTCAAAGGCATCTGCGTCGCCACCTACCATAAACGTGAGTGTGCCGCCTGCCGCAGCCGCAACACCACCAGATACTGGCGCGTCTAGCATCTGTAGCCCTTTTTTCTCAGCCAGTTCTGACACACGCTTTGCTGTTTCAACGTCAATAGTAGAGCAGTCAATAAGCAAGGTGCCTTCTTGGACCGAAGCCAGGATCTGATTTGAATAGATATCCAGTACGTGCTTGCCCGCCGGTAACATAGTGATTACGATGTCCGCTTCAGAAACAGCTTGCTCTGTACTTTTTGCAATAGTGCAGCCTGCTTCTTTGGCTTTGGTCAGCGCCGCTTCGCTTAAGTCAAACGCCAATACCTTGTAATCGCTCTTAACCAGGTTATCTGCCATCCCAGAGCCCATATTACCTAGGCCAATAAATGCAACTGTAGTCATAATTGTCTCCCGGTTTAGCCCATGGTTGGAATAACAAAGGCGTTGTCGTTTGTATCTGAGCCATCAGGCCAGCGTTGCGTAATGGTTTTAACCTTGGTCCAGAACTTCACTCCTTCCATACCATGTTGATTGGTATCGCCAAACGCAGAGCGCTTCCAGCCCCCAAAAGTATGGTAGGCTACCGGCACAGGAATAGGTACGTTGATCCCAACCATGCCCACGTTTACACGCTGCGCAAATTCGCGTGCCGCATGGCCGTTACGGGTGTACATCGCGACACCGTTTCCGTATTGATGGTCACTTGCCAAGTTAACCGCTTCGTTGAAATCTTTAGCGCGCACCATTTGAAGTACCGGACCAAAAATTTCCTCTTGGTATGAGCGCATGTTTTTGGTCACATGGTCGAAGAACGTTGGGCCGATAAAGTAGCCTTGACTGTCGTCTGGGATCTGACTGGTTCTGCCGTCGTAAACAAGCTCAGCACCTTCTTCTATGCAAAGGTCGATATAGCCTTCAACGCGCTCTTTGTGAGCAGCGGTAACTACAGGGCCATAGTGGGCATTAGGATCTTCACTATGGCTTACCATAATGTCTTTAATAGCTGGTATAAGCTTGGCTTTAAGTTTCTCAGCGGTTTCATCGCCCACAGGCACGACAACCGGTAGCGCCATACAACGTTCACCGGCACTGCCGTATGCAGCACCTACTAGGTCGGTTACTACTTGATCCAGGTCTGCATCAGGCATCACGATGCCGTGATTCTTCGCGCCGCCCATGGCTTGAACGCGCTTGCCAGCGCGTGCGCCACGCTCATATACATAGTTAGCGATATCAGAAGAGCCTACAAAGCTCACCGCCTTAATAGTTTGATGATCTAAAATACCATCAACCACTTCTTTGTTACCGTGCACGACATTAAGTACACCAGCAGGAAGGCCTGCTTCAATCATAAGCTTTGCCAGTTCAACAGGTACTGACGGATCGCGTTCTGATGGCTTTAAAATGAACGCGTTACCGCAGGCTATTGCCACTCCGAACATCCACATTGGGATCATGGCCGGGAAGTTAAAAGGCGTAATACCCGCCACTACACCGAGGGCTTGACGCATGGAATAAACATCGATCCCCGGTCCTGCACCTTCGGTATATTCCCCTTTTTGCGCATGAGGAATACCACAGGCAAATTCAATAACTTCAAGGCCGCGCTGAATATCACCCTGCGCATCAACTAACACTTTGCCGTGCTCGCTCGATAACAGTGCCGCTAAGCGGTCACGATTTGCCTCAACAAGCTCTTTGAACTTAAACATAACACGAGCGCGTCGTTGAGGGTTTGTTGCTGCCCACTCAACCTGTGCAGCTTGAGCGGTTTCAATTGCATAGGCTAGGGTCGAAGTGTTCGCTAAGCTGACTTCAGCCTGTACTTCACCTGTATTAGGCGCAAATACCGACGCAGTATTTTCGCTGCTATCCTCAAAATCTTTTCCTGCGATAAAGTGAACAATCTTTCTCATGACATAGCTCCTGTAATTTTTAACAATATTGAAACCTTGTGTTTGCAAAGGCAATACATATACTTGCAGTATAGTGCTGTAAAAATACAGGTGTTTGAGTGAATTGGGACGACATGCGTTTGTTTCTTGGACTGGCAAGAAATGGTCGTGTAGCTATTGCTGCTAAAGGTTTAAAGGTAGACCCTACGACGTTAATTCGGCGTGTAAAAAAGCTGGAAGACTCATTAAATTGCAAACTATTTGAGCTAACTAAAAAGGGCTATGTACTTACCACCCATGGTAGTGAGCTAGTCACGTACATTGAAAAAGCAGAGCATTACTTTTTGGAAGCGCAAAATGAGTTAGGCGATGAACGTTCGCACTTGGCCGGTACGATTAGGGTGAGCGTTTCTGAAGGTTTTGGCAGTTGGTTTTTGGCACCTCTACTGGCCGACTTCAAGAAGCAGTACCCGGGAATAAGTATTGAGCTAGTTGCTACAAGCGGTTTTCTAAACCTGAATAAACGGGAAGCCGATATGGCTATCTTGTTAGAAAAGCCTAGTAAAGGCTTATTGGTTACACAAAAACTGACTGACTATAACCTTTATCTTTATACCCATCAGTCTCTTATCGACGATAAAAAACCGCAAACATTACAAGATCTTACCTCATTCAATTTAGTGAGTTATGTTCCCGATTTAGTGTATGCGCCTCAATTGAAGTTCATTGAGGAAACGGCACTGTCACAGTTAAGCGCGCTGCGCAGCACCAGTATTAATGCGCAATATCAAATGCTTATTAATGGTGCTGGCGTCGGCATTTTGCCCAAGTTTATGGCTGAAAAACAACCAGGCTTGGTTCGGCTAATTGAAAACGAGATTCACATCAAACGCACGTTTTGGTTAGCTACGCACAAAGAGACCCATTCTCAAGCTCGCTTCCAAGCATTTACACACTGGCTAATTGAAAACGTAGCGCGTTATCAAACAAGTTTTACTGATAAGTGATGTTAGGTATATCAGCGAATGTGCTTTGTTTTAGACTATTAATTCGTAAATTTTGAGATGTATTGAAAGTAGTACAGACCTACGTTTGATGTAATAAAAGCACTTACTCGACCCACACGCTAGCATTACAAAGCCAAAGCCTACATGGCAAACAAGTACTAGGTTTATAATCAAGTAAGCCTCTACGAGGCTTATTTGCAGGTTATTCAACAAAAGTACTGAAAAGCTTTTTACATATAGAAGTAAGGTCCTATCCAACTATAACTCTCATCGCCTAGGCTAACTTGGTGTCTTGCACCGTTATCATTATTACTAGTAGCAATAATAAATAGCTGTGTATCACCCTTTACGTCGGTAATACGTACACCAGTATACGCGTCGCTATCTAAAACGACTTCAAGGTTTTTGATACTGCTTCTTGAGTTAATCGACGATTCACTCACTGGGCTGTATGAACCATGAGGCTCTACTACAGAAACAAATAAAGTGTCTTGGGTATCGTTTCGTCTTATCGTAATAGCTGCGTCGCGGCGTAGGTTAAAGTCTGGATCGTTTGCGCCGATGCGAGTCAAATACACCTCGTCTTCAGCGTTGGTAACAGTGGTCAGCGTATAATACTTGCCATGCTGAAGCCACTGGAACTTAGTGTTACCTTCACTCGCGTTACCCTTACCCTCTACGAATAAATGTTGATAGCCGTTGTCTTCACCAAATGGTGATAACGTGGTAGGTGACTCGTGAGTAAAGTTCTTATCAATTATCTGCCCCATGTAATAGAAGGGCAGGTCATATTGATTCTTCTTGTCAGTGTCAACTCGTAGTATGTCTAATACAAATGGCTTTTCGAAGTTTTCGTCTTTGATTACCGCCATGGTGCGGTGCATTAACGTGCCCGGGTAAGCATTTTCTTCTGTTGCGCTAACCACTTTTACGTTGTCATCTTCTGCGTTAAAAGTGAAAAGTTCTGAGTGATGCTGGCTGGCAACGTCGTACTCACCATCAAAATGCTTTGTGCCATTTATTGATAAAGTATTATGTGCAATGGTTGTCTTAGCCCACGTGGTATTTTCTTTTAGATAGTTACCACCGCCTTTTTGACCGATATTTACAAAGCGAACTAGGCCATAATCTTGCAGAACTTCTTCGCCTTTTTCGTATAAGGAGAACGATAACTTATCGTAATGACCGTGACTCAGACCCTGCGCGGCATATTTAAACACTAGGGTTAGATCTTCATTGCCGTATCGCAAAATCCCTACGCCGCCTTGGTCACCGTTCGGGCCATCACTTAAATTAACGGAGGACTTTACAAAGGGAACCGCTTTGCCATCTCGAATATCAATAGCAGCTTCAAGTCCTGACTCTTGTAGTAGTACTTCACCTTGCTTTTCTACCACGCTTAACAAGCGAGGATCTTTCTCTCCGTAAAAGTACGCGAGATCCACAGCGGTAACTAAAGAGGCTTTCTTATAAGACATGCCTTTTTGAGCATCATTAAGGGGGAAGAATTCACCATCAGCGTCAGACAGGTTGAGCAGTGCATCAATACCTTTTAACAATACATTATCTTTGTGCTGTAACACTTTTAAGTCTGGACGATTATTTTCCATAGCCAGCGCGAGTATTAGGAAAGGGTACATTGCATAGCGCTGATAGTAAGGGCCTTCGGTATAGTAGCCATCAGGAGAGAAGGGCTCTTCTAAATTTGCGAAAAAGCCCTTACGCTGACCTTCTACTTTAATAGTACCGCCATCGTTGTCTTTACCGCCCACTTCTAAGCCATCGTCTTCAATACCGTAAAGGGCACGTTGAATAAGCTCTTCATCGTTCATAACCAGACCAATCATGCCTACAGCAGCAATGCCCCAGGTACTGTGGTTATGCACGCGGTTAAAAAATTGTGGGTTTTCTAATGAAATAAAATCGGCAAACGGACGGAAGAGATTGTCCTCTAGTGTTTTGCGTTCATCAGCAGACAAATAGTCGTAAATAGCATCATAAGCTTGGCTCATGTAAACCAGCCAGTTGCTGTCGTTTAGGCATTGCCAGAATAGTTTACCCCGCGAATATGAGCGCTCTTGCGGGTGAAGGGGTAAGTCTTTGTACATGGCTTCATATTGAAACAACATGTCACGAATATATTTGGCGTACTTTTCATCTTCTAACACTTGATAAAGAACGCCAGCTTTTTGCGCAATAAAAAAGTTTTGTTTATGGCGCTGGTGGGTATAACCACCTGAGAAATCCTTTGGAATAGGCGTATCGATACCCATCGCAATTTCGGCATCTACTTCTTGCTTAACGGTTGCCAAACTTTTATCAAACAGAGGAACTTCACCCAAGTTGTCTCTCATCCTTTCTACGCCAGGTTCGGTAAGGATAAGGCTAGGGTGACCTTTTGCTTCGCTGGCAAAAGACGATAGGCCGATACCAACAGCTAGCATAGTAAGGCTAAATTTCTTGATGTTCATTGTATTTATTTCCTTGTTGTCAAATAGCCATTGGTGAAAACAGGCAACAACGGATGTAGGGTAAAAATGTTGTTATTTAAAAATGACAATTTGTAATAAACACAATAACAGAAGTTAAAGAAGAATGGATCAGACCAATTGGTTGTTTTGGTAAATTTAATTTCTTAATTGGTTAGATATATTTTGGGTGCAATTAACACGTTAGAATAAAGGCTTCTCTATTGCGTCAACAAGTATGAAAAAGACTACTGTTAAATAGAGCTTGTGAATTAGTGCCAACGCTTATTCATCACACAAGCTGCAATTTGCTAAGTATTCCAAAAGCTAGGGCGGTAATCGGTAGAGACACCAATGTGCTTACTGCGATTATGCTTGCCGCTAAGCGATAATCCCCGCCTAGGTTTCTAACCATTACATAGCTTGCAGCAGCAGTAGGTGAGATAGCTAAGAGGAGAACAATGCCTAGTTCCATTCCTTTAAAACCTAGAGCGTAGGCAAGAACAACCAATACAAAGGGGTAGACTACGCATTTACTGGTAGTACTAAGTACAATGTTAAACCAGTCACTGGAAAAAGAGCGGAACTGTAGTGAGGCGCCGGTGCATATAAGGGCAAGTGGCAGGGTAAGCTGTGCGAAGTATTCCCCTGTTTGCACTAGGGTATCTGGAAGTTGCCATTCGAAGTATGAAAAAGGCAAGGCTGCGGCAATTGATAAGATCAACGGGTTTTTCGCCATGCCGGTAACTTGGCCCGTTAAAGAGCGCGACGTACCTTGGTAAAAGTTAAGAACAAACACTGACAGTACATTAAATAAGATGGTAATACACCCCATGTATACAGACGCTACAGCTAGACCCTCTTGCCCATAGGTGTTAGCGCAATAGGCTAAGCCGATAATACCCATATTGGCTCGAAAACCGCCCTGAACAACTACACCTCTGGCTTTATACGGGTGTACTGTCAGGTGAGAGATAATCATAAGCACAGCAAATACAATGAGTGTACCTATCACTCCCACGCTCATAAGAGATAGATTCGCGGCTTTGGAAAAGTCAGCTCTCGCGATTGATAAGAACAGTAGAGCAGGGAGCGCAACGTTAAACACCAGCTTAGAGCCAGCTTCGATAAACCCTTCATTAAGCCACTTAATCCGAAAAAACAGCCAACCCATTAAAAGAAGGATCAATACAGGAATAAGCGTGCTGGTTATAAAGCTAAGCATAAGAAATAACTAACGCCTTTGAGTGTATTTACAGAACAATGGATTACTGCTTTGTAAATAGGCAGTAAGGGGCATAGTATGCCAACTTTCTGTTCTTATGCATAAAGTAAATTGGTAATACCTCAAAGAAAAAGTGCTTACGTAATATTCTAACCAATAAACTTATTCACAATCTTTGTTGATTAGCGTAACTTAATTTGTATGTTAACAAGGGTTTACCTTTTCTATTGTCGACCCTGCATCTGAACCCTTATTCGCCTATCGCAATGGCGACACCCTAGCTAAGTTTTTCCTCCCCGCTATTTTGTGTGGAACGGGTGGCCCAACAGTGTCGAGTTTGGCCACGTGGGAACTTATTCCCTATTCAAAGTGGGCGTTCAGGGGGATTGAAATTGGCATGGTATTGGAAATGTCTCTACTGTCTATTTCACTGGCGTTTAATTACAAGCAAGTTCAGCAAGCACACAGAAACGCAGAGCGTGATGCAAGGCTCGACCCACTCACTTCGTTGTATAACCGACGCGCTTTTGGAGATTTGGTATACTCTGTTTGGGAGCTGGGAAAGCGCAGCAATAAGTTTATGTCAGTTATGCTTATCGATATCGACTGGTTTAAAGAAGTTAACGATAAGTATGGTCATGACATGGGCGACAAGGTGCTGCAAAAAGTGGCAGAAGAAATCAAAGGGCAGGTTAGGGGCTCGGATATCACCTTTCGCTGGGGCGGAGAAGAGTTTTTAGTATTCTTACCTAACACCCGTACTCAGTACGCTAAGCAAATAGCAGAAAACCTACGCATGCACCTTTGTTACAACGATTATCTATTGTTGCGCCAGTTGAACATCGTAGAGTGTATTAGGTGTCATTTTAGCAACCGTCAAAAAGACAGTTGATGCTTCTGGCTCGGTACTTATGTTTAAGTCTCTAATGTTGGCTGCTGAAGTCGATATAATAAACTCATCGTTTTCGCCTGAACCATTCCAAGGTCTTCGATATACTTCATTAACACTTTTTGTAAAGTAGATAAATGTAGTATCCGCGGCGAAATGTTCCGCAGTACTGCTTTCTAAAAATTGTTTTTGTAAAACGTTCTTCGAACGCACATCTATCATGCTTACGTTCATCGTTGAATCCAATACTGCAATCGTATTGTTGTCTACTCTACTAATATTTATGGCTAGCAAATCGCCTACTTCATTTACTTTGCCAGTACTAAGGCTGATTATTGCTGGTTTAGATGAACGATATTCGCCGTAAATGGCAATTAACTCTTCATTACTTAGCCATTGCACGTGGCTGACCTGTTTCTCGAGCTTCAAGTGGCTGATTAATTCAAAGTTGAGGTCGTAAGTCATGACGCTATCACTGTCGGCAACTAAGATACGCTGCTTATCAGGTGAAACAGATAAGCTCGCAGGCCTTTGTACTGATAGATCTTTAACCTTTACATGGATGCCATCCACATAGCGCCAAACGCTGACATTTTCTCCATATACCAAATAATAGCCGTTCAGTTCTTCCCCCGTCGATGCAAAACCTTGTTCAAAAGATCCTGAAACCGCTACGTCGAGGCGTGCTTCTTTGCCGTTAGTCTTTACTAAATCTATTGCAATAATATCAGCGTCTGTAGTGCGATTGGCAAATATAAAGCGCGATTTGTCGATGACTTCTACGCCCAGCCATTGATTAATTGCGTAGCTGAAGTTGAGTGCATAGGATAGCTGCTTGTTATTGTGTAGGTTTAGCGTGTTTAATTCCCATCGAACCGGATCAAACCAAGAAATTGCATTATTTTCGGCGTTCCACGATATCGATGTGACCATGTAATCGACATCGATGAGCTGTTCTTGCTCACTACCATCAATATCACTAATCATTATACTTGTACCGCCTCGATGAGAGCGGGCATAAGCTATTTGTTTTTCATCGTGGGAAACCGTTACGTAATAATCGCCGTGACCTGCAATATGAGGGGAAGTGATTTGATATTCTTTGTTGGTCTCAAGGTTTCTAGCAAATAAAGCAGAGGACACAGGCGCTCCTCTGTAATTATATTTTGTATATACGAGCGTTTTTCCTCCCTCTATCAAACTTCCATTGATGGTTGATTGATAGTCGCAATCAAACAGTTTTTCATCAGAGTGCACAAGCAGATCATCTGCTAATTGAGCGCTCCAAACTTCACAAAATAGCTCTCCCTGCGACACGTTGATAAGTTGATAAATAAGTCGCTCGTTTCGAAACCAGGTGATCGGGAAGAGATCTCCGTCTTTTTCGGCAATGACATAAGTTCTTTGGCTTTTTAAATTTTTGACATTAATGGCTAGCCTTTCTTTGTCTTCAGCCATAAAACTATAGGCGAGCAGTGTTTTATCTCGGTTCACTTTCGGCGCAAACACCAAGCCTCGCTGATTTAACAAGTTCGTTCTGCTGGCCATTGCGTTGGTCTTCTCAACGTTGCGTGTAGTGCTCGCCTTTTCCAAGAAAGGCGACGGTAAGCTGTTGCGTTGAGCGTTGAATACATACAGCGAAGCAACGACTAATATTGCGCTGAAAAACGCAGTGAATGCGCCTTTCTTCGTTAAAATGGTGCGCGTTAAGAATGATTGTGTGTGTTGCTGTGCATCAGATTTTTCTGTCTTTTCCTGCATCGCTTTTAACACAGAGTCTGCTGTTTTTATCTCGCTATACGCGGGCGATGTAGACTTTTCTTCTAACGTAGGGGGGGTATCCGATTGTGGTGCGTTTACTATGATGACGTCTGGCGTAAAGCTGTAGCCTTTTTTGTAGTGTGTTTTGATTGCTTGCGCACTGTCACCGCTTGTTTTTAACACTTTGCGCAATGCAGACATAGCGCGATTTATTGAGTTATCGTCAACAAACTTTTGTTTCCAGACATAGGTTATCAAATCTTGTCGAGTGATGATCTCGCCCTGATGCAGTGCGAAGTAAACCAACAAATCAAACAATAACGGTTCTAAGTCGACTGTATTTGATTCAAAACTAATATAGTTCGACTTCGGTTTGAGTACCCAGCCGTTAAATTGAATTTCATTTGGCAATTCTGGCGTCATTGCGTGTTTTTCTAAGTCCATCTAGGTGATAACTAATGCACTGAATAAATCTAAACATCAGTATGCCAAATTTAGTATTCATTTCACTAACTTTATGAATAAACGCCGAAAATTTGCAATAAATTTAATGAAACTTGATTGCGTCCGTTAGGTAGACGATACCGCAATACGACAGATTAAGCACATTGCCTGGCGAATTTAAGAAAGAGAAATTAGACGGTAAAGCAAAATAATATGTAATAAGCTAAAAGCACAAGTGATTAAAGATTTTCTGTTACTCAAGCTTCATATCAGCAAATTCAGATACATTTTATAACACGCAAATCTCACGTATGATATCTGGTTTTAGACGCAGAGCTTTTTACATGTATCAAAATTTCCAAGCCGAACTGTCATGGGCTACCCTTCATATGCCTCGTACCCGCAAAGCGCTAGAGGCGCTTCCCGACTTAGGCGGCGTTAAACTGGCGTGTAACATGCATCTTGACTTGAAAATGGCGCCACTTGTAGAGGGCTTATTAGAGCGAGGATGCAATATTTTTCTTACTACATGCAATCCAACTACCGTGCAAAACGAAGTGGTTGACTATTTAGTAAGTAAGGGGGCAGAAGCGCACGCGTGGAGAGATATGTCTGATGAAGCGTGGAGCGACTCATTCGATAAGGCTTTGGCGTGGGAGCCCACACACCTTTGTGAAATGGGCGCAGACCTCACCACGCGCTTACATCAAAATTTAGCGCAAGGTGTACCTGTTCCAGATATCGTAGCGGGTCTTGAGGCAACGGGCTCTGGTATTAATCGACTTAACGGTATGGCACCTCGCTATCCGATTTTTAATTGGGATGATTTGCCTGTCAAAGAAGGGCTTCACAATCGCCATATGGTGGGTTTAAGTGCATGGCAAACCTTTTTTCAAACTACCCATTTAACACTGCATGAAAAAGTGGTTGTGGTGATAGGTTATGGGTTAGTAGGGCAAGGAGTAGCAGCTTCAGCGAAAGCTTTTGGCGCACAGGTGCAAGTTGCAGAGGTAGATCCCGCGAGAGCGCTTCAAGCAAAGTATGACGGGTGGCCCGTAGTTGAATTAGCAGAAGCCGTAAAAACCGCCGATGTGGTGGCTACAGCAACCGGTGCCTACGGTGTGATTGGCGTTCAGCATTTTGATGCCATGAAAGATGGCACGTTCATTTTAAATGTGGGTCATGTTGCGCAAGAAATTGATGTACCCTATTTGAAGCAGAATGCGGTAGAAAGTTTGCCCATGCCCTATGTAAATGCCTATCAAATTAACGGTAAAACGATCTTTTTGTTAGCTGATGGCTCTATGTTCAATCTTACCGCTGGCTACGGCGACAGTATAAATGCCTTTGATGTAACGCTGGCAGTTATGGCCGCAGGCGTTGGACATATCGTCGAACACGGCTCACAAAGCAAAAGTGGGCTTTATCTTTTGCCTGAAAATGCTTGGAAGCAAGCGTTATAAAACGTTTTCTTAATTACATGGTTTAAATAGGGACCCTTCACCTGAAATGTCATGCTTAGATGTGCAACATTTATCTCTAACGTTAGATAATACGCTTATTATCGACGACATTAACTTCACTGTCGGTAAAGGGGAAGTAATTGGGCTTCTTGGTCCAAACGGAGCGGGAAAAACAAGTTTGTTAAAGATGTTGGCGGGCCAACTGTTAGGAGATGGTCGCGTTCTGTGGGGCGGAAAAGACATTAAAGATTTTTCTGTACAGGGTTTGGCACAGCAAATTGCTGTAGTAAGTCAGATTAACGATATTGTATTTTCGCTTACGGTTGAGCACGTGGTTCGCATGGGATTACTGCCAAATAAAACGCTTTTTTCCCGCCAGACAGAAAGCGATACTATGCTCATTGCAAACGCCATTGAAGCTGTGGGGCTTACCCATAAATTTCGCCAAGTTTACAGCCGCCTATCAGGTGGTGAGCAACAGCGAGCCTTGATAGCGCGAGCGTTGGTGCAGCAGTCGTCGCTGTTGATATTAGACGAGCCGGTAAACCATCTGGACGTTTTTTACCAACATCAAATTTTACAGTTGCTTCACGATATGGCCAAGCAACTAAACTTGACCATTATTATGAGTTTGCACGACATGAACCTTGCTGCGCAATACTGCGATAAATTAGCATTGTTGAATTCAGGTAAATTAGTTGCCTTTGGTCACGCGACAGATGTATTGCAATCACATCGTCTGACACAAGTATTTCGCATTCCGTGCCATGTCGACACGCGAGATACACGGCCAAATATTACCTTTAAACCCGACCGTGAGCATGTGTTAGATTTGCGCCGGTGGCGAAAATGAATATGGCGTTAAAGTGGGCGGCACTTGTGGCGAGTGCGCTGTTAGCGTGCGTACTGTCTTTGTTTTACGGTGCAGCAGATCTTTCGATTGCGCAGGTAGGACAATGTGTCTTTCAAGGCTGCAAAAATACAACAGATGAATTAATTTTTTGGGAAATTCGCTTTCCACGAGTAGCTATAGGCTTTTTGGTGGGCGTAGGCTTATCTGTGGCTGGCGCAACGTTGCAAAACGTTACACGCAATAGCCTGACAGATCCATATCTATTCGGTGTAGTGGCTGGCGCGGGATTGGGAGCAAGCGTAGCAACTTTGCTCTTCAGTAACAGCGTAGCTGCTGAGCTGGGCATTTCGTCGTTAACAAATGGCATGTCGTTTTCTATTGCACTTCCCGCCGCTGCGTTTTTAGGTGCGCTATTTGCTGTGAGCTTAGTACAAGTGCTAGTGGCAAGTGCCCTTGGCCGACGCACTGAACACCTTTTATTAGCGGGTGTAGCTGTATCTTTCATGCTTGGCGCGTTTTCACACTTTCTTTTGTTTATCGCTGAGCCCTTTGCGGCGAATAAAGTTGTATTTTGGTTAATGGGAAGTTTGGCCAGGGCGGAAGTCTGGTATGCATGGGTTATGTTGCCGGTTGTTGTATCAAGCGTAGCCGTATTGTTGCTATTCGGTCGCCACTTAGACGCTATGCTATTAGGAGATGACACGGCCAAAACATTGGGCGTGAATACGCGTTTTATGAGAATGCTTTCCCTTGGTATATGTGCAGCATTAACCGCTTGTATTGTTTCTTATTGCGGAGGCATAGGCTTTGTAGGTTTAATGATCCCGCATATTGTCAGACATTGGGTTGGAGTTACTACGCGAACTTTGTTGCTTGGCTGTGTACTCTTAGGGGGCACGTTTATGGTACTTGTTGATATCGTAGCGCGCACCGCGTTGGTTGGACAAGAAATACCTATTGGCATAATCACGTCGGCTATTGGAAGTATATTTTTCTTTATAGCCATCCGTCAGCGCAGCTAGCGCGTATAGCATTTTCTTAAGCATATTAAAAAGGTTTGTAGATGTATGAGTGACGACAATAACAATGAACAATCGCTTTCCAACGCCGACAAAAAGCACAAGGCCAGAATGAAAGAATACAAGGCCAAAGTTGACGAACGTGTAGCACAAGCGCAGCAAGAGAAAGGTATCCTCATTGTGATCACCGGCAATGGAAAAGGGAAATCTACATCGGGTTTTGGCACCGTAGCACGCGCGGTAGGTCATGGTAAAAAAGCCGCTGTTGTGCAATATGTGAAGGGAACTTGGCCATGTGGAGAGCGCGAATTATTACAAGCACATGGTGTCCCTTTTCACGTTATGGGCACGGGCTTTACTTGGGAAACTCAAGATAAGGCCACTGATATTGCTGCGGCAAAAAGTGCTTGGGAGCAAACTAAGCTCTGGCTCCAAGATGCTAGTATCGATTTGCTGTTGCTCGATGAAATAACGTACATGCTGAGTTTTAAATACTTGGACGTAAATGAGGTGGTTGCCGCCATTAAAGGGCGACCGGCGATGCAAAACGTAGTGGTAACAGGTAGAGCTTGTCATCGTTCACTTATGGATATTGCTGATACCATTAGTGAGGTGAAACCCATAAAACACGCATTCGATAGCGGAATAAAGGCCCAAGAGGGAATTGATTGGTGAGGCTCACTATTTTTTTTATTGGAATGTGGTGCTTACTTTGTGTACCACTGCATGCGTCAGGTTCTAAAAGTGACTACGCAACAGAACAATCGCTGCGAATTGTGGCGCTTGCACCTCATGTTGTTGAGTCACTTTTTACGCTAGGAGCGGGTGATCAAATTATTGCCACCATGGCGCATTCTGACTACCCCGAGCAAGCGAAGCGCATCCCGCGTGTAGGCAATTATGCGCGACTCCAAATAGAAAAAATCGTTCAGCTTAAGCCTGATGTGGTGATAGCTTGGCGTACTGGAAATCCAGAAGATGACCTAACGCGCTTACGTAAATATGGGATTAAGGTTGTGTACTCAAATCCAACTTCGCTTGAGAGCATTGCGGATGACTTACTTTTTTTAGGTGAAATAGTAGGGAAAGAAGAGCAGGCTAGAGCGCTAGCCCGTGATTACAAAAAACGGCTTTCTGAGTTGAAAAAGAAATACGCTAAAGCAATACCGGTGAAGGGGTTCTATGAACTATGGGCCCGACCCTTACGCACAGTGGCGAACGATGCATGGTTACAAAAGCAGCTTGAGGTTTGTGGTGTACTTAATCCATTTGCTTCGTTGAACGAAGATTATCCTTTAGTTAGTTTAGAGAAAGTGTTAGCGAGTAACCCTCAAATCGTCATTCAGCCTACGCCACACTCTGTTGAAAATAGCGATGCGCTGAACTGGCAGAAGTGGCCCCAAATTCCTGCGGTAAAGCATGGCTTCATCTTCCATCCTGATGCGGATAAAACCCATAGAATGACAACACGCATGTTAGACGAAGTGGCATTGCTTTGTGAAAACGTACACAAAGCGAGGGTTACGTTTAATTAATTATTTGACAAAAAATGGTCAACTGGATAAGGTTCGCGCCACTGTCTCAGGTGCCTAACGAGCAACGCAATCGTTGTTCTGGTTAGGGTAAACGGGAAATATGGTGAGATATGAATTTCACAGTGAAATGTATCAATTCCATTGCTGCCCCCGCAACGGTAAAGCACAAAGTGCAAGCCCGACACCGGCCTGAATAAACACGCTCATCAACCGACCACCGGCCGAAAGGCAGAAAAACGCGAGCGAAGACAGCAAGTACGAATGAAGCGGAGGGCTTCATTGGGATGTATACGTAGCATATTGATAGTAACTATCATGTGAGCTTTTCGCTCGTCAACATTCTCCTTCCCTCCTTCAATCGTCCCCTATTTAGATTGAGGAAACACACAAGTGAAAAAACAATTATTGATCATGGCTATAAGTGCTGCGGTATCTCCGCTGTCATACGCCGATGAGCAAGTTGAAACCATAACGGTGACTGCAACTCGAGCCGTTAATCAGTCTTTATCGACACTGGCGACACAGGTCACGCTTGAGCGCGCAGATATTGAGCTAGCCCAGGCAGAAACAGTGCCGGAATTACTATCACGCTTTGCAGGAATCGATGTGGCGCAAAACGGTGCTGGCCGACAGGTGTCTTCTGTTTTTATGCGTGGGGCGAGCTCAGATCAGACGCTGGTGTTAGTCAATGGTCTTCGCGTTAATACTGCAAGTAGCGGCGCAGCCACGTGGTACACCATGTCTGTTGATTTAATTGAGCGTATCGAAATTGTAAAAGGGCCACGCGCAGCCGTATGGGGCTCTGATGCGATTGGTGGTGTAATTAATATCATTACACGAACCCAATCGCCTGGTAGCGTGACCGTTAATGCCAAGTATGGAACGAACAATACTCAAGCTTACTATCTTGGGGGAAGCGTCGGGCACGGCGACGGTGCGACAACTATCGCGGTGACGAAGGAACGCAGTGATGGCTTAGATGTTTTAAAGACCTCAGAGCCAGATGAAGACGGATACGATAACGTCAGTTTCACCGTAAACGGTGCGCAATCAATTTCTGAGCGCATTGCGTTAAACTGGCTGTTTAAATCAGCGCAACAAGACACCGATTTTGATTCAACCTACTTAAACAAGAGCGAGGATGAAACACAAGAATGGCAAATTGGAGGTGCCTATAATTGGCACGTCGGTGGCGTAAGCAATACGTCAAGCCTATCCGTTGGCGCGACAAAAGATAAAAATTTAAGCTTTGGCAACGGTAGAGATAAAAAAGACGGTGATTTATTCGAAACACGTCGCGATCAGCTAACGTTGTCAAATACCACGCAATTTAACGAGGCGTTTTCGTTGGTGGTCGGTACCGACCAATACGAAGAAGAGCTTGTTTCGTCTACTGACTTTGCACAAACCGAGCGTCGAATCGAAGGTTATTTCGGCCACGGATTGGTAGATATTGGGAGATTTACTGCTGAGCTTGCCTTGCGATATGACGATGTTGAGAACGTGGATAGTGAATCTACCTATAATGCAGGTGTAGGTTTCAATATAACAGATGCGTTGCTTGTGTCAGTGGCGAAGGGAACCGGTTTTAAAGCCCCTACATTCAACGATCTCTACTTCCCATTTGGTGGTAATGCAGAATTATTATCTGAAACATCAGAAACCGAAGAAGTATCGATAACTTATCAAACGAACACCGTTGACGCCTCATTAAGCTATTACACCACTGATATTGAAAACTTGATTGAATGGGCGCCGGATGCTGACAATATTTGGCAACCTCGTAATATTGCACAGGCCGAGATTAGCGGTGTCGATATCATCGCAAGCTACAGCGGCTTTGGTGGGCGACATACGGTAAATTACGGGTATCTTGACGCGATTGATGCAAGAAACGATACGCGCTTAGCAAGAAGGGCGAAAAATCAGTTCAGCTATCAATTTATGGCTAGTTTTGATACCACAGACTTCCTCTTTAACTACGAATACAAAGGCGACAGAGTTGATCAAGGGACAACACTGGAGAGCTATCAGATTGTCGATGTAAGTGTTAATCACCGCTTCAGCGATGTCGTTTCGGGCAAGTTGAAGCTTCACAATTTATTTGACGAAGAATACGAGACGGTATTTAACTATCAAACATTAGGTAGAGCCGTGTATTTAAGCATTAACTATCAAATGTAAAAGCACAAGACTGTTTGTCTTTTGTTGCACATGTAAAAGAGGGGCGTTTAATCGCCCCTCTCTTATTATTAAAACCGTTTATTACCAATTCGCATAGATATTTGCCCACTCTTCTCGGAGGGTGAGTTTAAAACGTCCATACTCTTTGTTGTGTCACCTTGATGTAGAACCACTATACCTGCAGTAACACGTCGTGATTACGAACATTTAAACGCTCGCTGAGTGGGTAATGATCTCTGCGGATTGTATAGCGTTTGACGCTATGAAGAGCAGCTATAGTGAGAAACGCCACCGGCGTTGAAGAATTCGAGTGGACGGCGTTGGTAGTATTTTTTTTCAACCGCTTCGGTTTGTTCGTCATAAGGGGCTGTAAGTACCTGTTGCAGCTCATGGATATGCGTAAAATTTCCTTCTTCTGCTGCTTTGTATGCCGGTGATATAAGCCATTCGCGCCACGTGTACTTTGGATTAGTGCTGCGCATTTTTATCGAAATTTCCTCCATTATTTCCACGCTATCACTTTGTTTCAACACGTGGTTGCGCCACTTATCAAGCCACAATTTCCATTCGTCCAGAAGTGGCGCTTTGGCTTGCCCATAAAAGCTTTTTGTTAAGCTATCCACGCTTTTTGGTATTGCACATAATTCGCGGAAAAATAGGGAATAATCGACCCCTGTGCGCAACATCAACTGCAGCAAACTGATAAGTAGGTCATGGTCGTAATTTTGTAGTCCGAGCTTACTTGCCCACATGCTCTGCATCGCGCTTTCCATGGCCTCTGAAAAACCGTCATTAATATGGTTTAGTTGAGCCAGCTGCCTTTCGTCGTTTTCAATAAGAGGGACAAGTGAGCGACAGAACATGTCGAAATTTTTTTGTGCCGCAATAGGTTGGTTTAGAAATGAAAAATGTCTTCCGCCACCCGTCCATGGCTGATAGTCAGCTTCAAAAAATTCACAAAAACCAAACGGACCATAATCTAGTGTGAAGCCGCCAGCTGCGCAATTATCACTGTTAAAATTACCCTGACAATAACCGACGCGAACCCAATTAGAAACAAGGCGAGTCAAGCGGTCTCGAAATCGTCCAGCTAATGCAACCACTTGTTCATTAAATGCCATGGTAGTGTTTATTTCACTTGAGTATTCACGCTCAATAAGGTGGTTAACAATGGCTTTGAGCTCATTTAACGCTTCACTGTGTTCATTACAACGCGCTCGTCTGGCAAAAAGTTCCAGTTGCCCTACACGCAAAAATGAAGGGGCGACGCGGGTGGAAATGGCCGCTATGTTCTCCACCATGATTTCAGGTTCGTACGAAGTCGAATTCTCGCGATACCAAGGTCTATCGACCGTATCGGATGCCGACATGATTAAACTCAGTGACCGAGATGTAGGTACGCCAAGCGCGTGCATATGTTCTTGCGCTAGAAATTCTCGTACACTAGAACGCAATACAGCGCGGCCGTCTGCACCTCTGCAGTACGGTGTTCGGCCGGACCCTTTTAGCTGCATCTCCCAGCGCCGGCCGTTAAACACTCCTTCAACAATAGAGATAGCGCGTCCATCACCATAGCCATTTCCGGTTCCAAAAGGGCACTGTTGCGTATATTCAGTTCCGTATATGGAAAGGGCATAGCCCGTGGCCCATCCATGAGGCAGCATAGGCTTAGGAAGGCCCGACATATCACCAGAAAATAAACGTACAAAATGCGGATGAGAAGCGAAATCTTCGTGTAAGCCTAATTCATCAAACAGTGTTTGGCTGTGCGCAATATACACGGGGGATGAAAGTGGCGTAGGAGTGACGGGCACGTAATGGCCTGAGAAAACCTGTCTTGGCTCGTGATCCAAGCCATCATTACTAGCGTGAGGATCAGGCGTAAGAGCATGTATTAACGAGTAGTCGATACATTGGGCAAAGTCTTCTATAGATTCTATTGGCGCGTTAACATTTGGCATATGGCGTTATCATACTTGGTTATAGGGTTATGATGATGTGTATTATACAAGTGTTAGTGTGTCGTCATTATTCTGAGCCGTAATGACAATTACGGCTTGGGGCGTAGGGCTAACTTGCCTTGTTCTACGCTCATTAGTAAAGGTACAGTTGAAAGCAACGCTACTGCTTTGTTGTTGTCATTTAACTTATATACGGGGTTGGTAGACAAAAAGCCGTTTAACAGCATCATAAATTCTGCACTAATAGGTGCAATGTTTCCTTTGTAGGCGCCGGCATCAATAGTGCTGTCTAGTAGCGACAGAGAGCGTACATATATCGCTTTATCCTCAGTATCATAATAGGGCGTGCCTTCTATTGCTAGACTCACTTTAAGCGGGTACGTTAGACCAAATGCACCCACTCGCGCTGTCGAACGCGTGCTTAATCTAACTACATCCCTCCCGTCAGGCCCCACGGTTACCGACAAATCTTCGACAGCGAGCTGAAGTGGAATACCGGCCAACGACGCCTTTTTTTGAAGGTTCATCAATTGTGCGTCAAGCGCTTGTTCAATATCTGCCTCTGTTACTGAATAAACAGAGAATTGAGACAGGGTTGCACAGCTACTTATAAAAAGAGTAACTAAGAGTAAAGCTATCGATTTCATACTTTTATCTCTCGGATAGGGTTAGGTAAATGCGGAGTAAACAATAGATGCCTAACAATATCTAGTCATTATTTTGATAGTTTAGATGGCTTTCGATTGTAACACTGCCTTTCTTGTCACTTGTTATCCGGCAATTCATTCTACTTATATCTAACACGACAGAACTCACCCTTTCCATACGTTATTTGCGCCTTAAGCGATCGCGAAATATAAGCAGAACAGCACATTAAGACTTGTAAGTAATTATGTATTTAGTAGCGCATACGGTGCGAATTAAGTATCTTGGAATTCACCACTAAAGCAACAGTGGTATAACCCTTTACGGTTCAACGTCAGCCTTTATGGCGACAAGTCTATTCTAAAAATATAAATAAGATCCTAGGAAAGAGCATGGCTTCAATAAGAAAGGTCAAAACGACAGTCAATCGAATAACAATGGGGATGATGCTAGGCGCTGCGCTTACATTAACCGGATGTGGTAAAAGTGACGTGAAAAATGAGATGAATACATCGTCACAAGTACAAGATAAAACCGATAACAGTGGCTTTGACCTACCTTACGAATCGTTTACCTTAGATAACGGCCTTAAAGTCATTCTTCATCAAGATACTTCTGACCCTATTGTGGCTATTTCTACGATTGTTCATGTGGGGTCGAGTCGTGAAAAGCCTGGACGAACAGGCTTTGCACATTTCTTCGAGCATATGTCGTTTAACGACTCTGAAAACGTGCCAAAGGGAGCAAATCGCAAAATGATCCCTGAACTTGGCGGAGAGAGAAATGGGGGGACTTGGAGTGACGGGACGATTTACTATGAGGTTGTGCCGAAAGACGCTTTTGACAAGCTGCTCTGGATAGATTCTGACCGTTTGGGTTTTATGATAAATACCGTAGATAAAGGGACGTTAGAGCGGGAAAAGCAAGTTGTTAAAAATGAAAAGCGCCAGCGAGTGGATAATCGCCCTTATGGCCATGCAGGTCACGTAATTAAAAAGGCACTGTATCCAAAAGATCACCCGTACAACTGGACGGTAATTGGCGATTTAGAAGATTTACAAGCAGCCACATTAGATGATGTAAGGGAGTTTTACGACAAGTATTACGTTCCATCTAACGCAACAATGGTGATTGCAGGTGATATTGACCTTGCCGCGACGAAAGAAAAAGTGAAGCTTTGGTTTGGTGAGATTAAATCGGGCCCTGAAGTTGCGTCGATGGAAGCGCAGCCAGTAACATTAAGTGAAACCAAGAAGCTTTATCACGAAGATAACTTCGCAAAGTTACCAGAAATCAGGTTAACGTTCCCAACAGTAGAAAGTTTTCATAAGGACGCATACGCCCTCGATGCTTTAGGCGAAATTTTGTCGTCAGGCAAGCAAGCGCCTTT
This sequence comes from Alteromonas sp. V450, assembly GCF_001885075.1. Classification (NCBI taxonomy): domain Bacteria; kingdom Pseudomonadati; phylum Pseudomonadota; class Gammaproteobacteria; order Alteromonadales; family Alteromonadaceae; genus Alteromonas; species Alteromonas sp. V450. Next base: position 2,515,047 of record NZ_MODU01000004.1, on the reverse strand, counting down.
GTACGTAAATATTGTTGAAAAGCAAAAGCTGGCGCCAGGTGCGTATTCATGGCATCGCGCCGAAGAAATTGCGGGCACTTTCACCATTTTGGTTCGCGGTAACCCAGGTACTAACCTGAATGATATCTATGCCGCTATTCAGGCTTCATTCGATGAATTTGAGAAAAACGGCTTTAGTGAAAGCCAACTTACCAAGATAAAAGCAGAACAAGAAACTTCATTTTTTTATGAAATAGAGAGCGTTCTCGGAAAAGCACAAAAACTTGGCGAGTACAATGAATTTGCCGGTTCACCTGATTTTATTAAGCAAGACATCAACAATATTACTGCTGTTACCGCTGAAGATGTAAAAAACGTTTTTAATAAATATATTAAAGATAAACACCATATTGTTACGAGCTTTGTGCCAAAAGGTGAGGTTTCGCTGGCGGTTTCAGGTTCTAAAAAAGCAGACATCGTTGAAGAAGTGGTAGAGCAGGGTGCAGAAGAAGAATTTGTAGAAAACGATGCTATTCAATTTACTAAGACCCAGACTAAACACGATCGCAGTGAGCCACCACTGAGTGAATTACCAACCTTAACAGCGCCCCAAGTATGGCAGACTGAACAGGCTAATGGCCTCACTATTTTGGGCATTGAACAAAATGAACTACCTATCGTTAATTTCAGCTTAACCATTCAAGGTGGTCAGCTTCTTGATGATAGTGAGAAGCTCGGCACAGCAAACTTGGTTGCGTTAATGATGAATGAAGGCACCAAGTCTAAAACGCCTAAAGAGTTGGAAGAAGCTATCGGACTACTTGGGGCGTCTTTACGCGTAATGAGCGATCGCGAATCGATCACAGTAAGAGGTCGTTCATTGGTCAAGAATTTCGATAAGACTGTTGGCTTATTGGGAGAAATGCTGTTGGAGCCGCGTTGGGATCCTAGTGAATTTGAACGCCTTAAGCAAACCCAGCTAACATCGATTAAACAAGCAAAAGGTGATGCACAATCAATTGCACGAAATGCGTATTTTAAGCTGTTATATCCAGAAAATCATGCTGCGGGTAGCCCTTTAGGTGGCACGGAAGAAACAGTAAATGCTATTTCACTTGATGACCTCAAGGCTTACTACATCAAGAATATGTCGCCGAAGCTAGCCTCTTTCCAAGTGGCTGGCGATGTGAGTCAGCAGCAGGTGGTAAGCGCGCTTTCTGTATTGAAAGATTGGAAAGGAGAAGATCTTACACTTCCCGTTCAACCTCAAGTGGTTACACGCGAAAAACCATCCTTGTATTTTATCGATTTACCGGATGCCAAGCAGTCAGTAATTATGGTGGGCAAAGCAGTGGTTCCTGCTCAACACCCTGACTTTTATCCTATCGTTGTGGCAAATAACCGCTTAGGTGGTGGCATGAGTGCTCGCCTAGCTCAGACATTGCGCATTCAAAAGGGGTATACCTACGGGGCGTATTCTTATATTCGCGGAGCAAGTTACCAATCGCCGTTTATAGCGTCGTCACAAGTGCGTACCAATGTAACGCTAGAGTCATTGGATATCTTTAAAGATCTTATTGACAACTATCAATCAACATATAGTGAAGACGATTTAGATGTCACTAAAAATATGATTGTAAAAGGAAACGCGAGAAAATTCGAAACGTTAGGTCAGCAGCTTAATGTGTTAGAAAATATTAGCCGTTATGGTTGGTCGGACGATTACATTAGCGAGCGCCAAGAATATGTGACAACCGTCACATTAGAGGACGTACACAACACGATCAATACTCACTTGAAAGAGCAGAATATGTTCTATGTAGTTGTTGGTGATGCGAAGACTCAATTAGCGCGAATGAAAGAATTCGGCTATGGAGAGCCGGTTTTATTAGATGTGAATGCTAACCCTATTGAACCTTTAAATTAAGTAAAAAGAAGCGGACTTAGGCAGAAAGCTCACAAATCGTGGGCTTTTTTTGTTTGACTATGGATAGTCGCGCATGACGTCTCTTGCTAATGTGAGAAAAAAAATTGCATTATGATAGCTGAGCTAATTCTTGCTACATTATAGTTTTTACCTAATGCACTCAGGCTCTGTACGCAAAACTACCAATCAATTACTACAAAAAAAGGCATTCAATCAATGATTTCAAGGATAAAAATCGCTGCGTTTGCGTTGTCTATTGGCACATTTATTAGCACGACATTTCCGGTTTCTGCGCTGAGCGAAATCGTTGAACCAAAACTTTTCGAAAAAATGGAATACCGGTTTATTGGGCCATATAGAGGTGGGCGCTCGGTTGCTGTTTCGGGTATTGAGGGTAACAGCAACGTCTATTTTATGGGAACTGCAGGTGGCGGTGTTTGGAAGACTGAAAATGCAGGGTTGTCTTGGAAAGCAATCTCGGACAAAGATTTTGCTGTTGGCAGCATAGGCGCTATTGCTGTTGCTCCTTCAGATCCCAATGTTATTTATGTAGGCACAGGTGAAGGTCCTATTCGAGGCGTAACCACAAGCCACGGCAAGGGCGTTTACAAATCTACAGACGGCGGTGAAACATGGGAGCTGGCAGGGTTAGATAAACGTGGCCAAATCCCTAAAATTCGCATACACCCAACTAATCCCGACATAGCGTGGGCTGCGGTGCAGGGCAATATTTGGGGGCCTAATGAAGAGCGCGGTATCTACAAAACAACAGACGGTGGTAAAACATGGCAGCATGTGTTGAAAGTGAATGCCGATACTGGCGCTGCCGACTTAGCTATCGACCCCACTAACCCCAGAATTCTTTACGCGAGTATGTGGCATCACGGAAGAACGCCTTGGTTTATCAAGTCAGGCGGTGAAGGCGGCGGCCTTTATAAGTCAACAGACGGTGGTGAAAGCTGGGACAAGTTAGAAAAAGGGTTGCCTGCGCTTATTGGTAAAGTGGGCATTGATATTTCCGCGTCTAACCCTAAGCGCCTGTATGCCATTATCGAGGCTGATGAAGGCGGCCTTTATCGCAGTGATGATGCGGGCAAGTCCTGGTCGTTAATGAACGGCGACAATATTCTTAAAGCCCGCGCGTGGTACTACAACCACATCAAAGTTGACCCTAATGACGAAAATACCCTGTATGTAATGAATGTGCAGCTGCATAAATCCATTGATGGCGGTAAAACCTTCGAAATTAAATCTCTGCCCCACGGTGATACCCACGATATGTGGATAAACCCAGAAAACAGCTTAAACATGATCAACGCTAATGACGGTGGCGCAACCATTACCTTCGATGGCGGAGAGTCGTGGTCTAGTATTTACAATCAGCCTACAGCGCAGTTCTACCGTGTTATTACCGATAACTTAAACCCGTACTATGTTTATGGCGGACAGCAAGATAACTCGACCATGGCAACGCCGTCTGAAACCTGGAGCAGCGGTATAGGCATTGAGGACCAATTTGCTGTGGGCGGTGGTGAAAGTGCGCATATTGCGTTTAATCCGGATGATCCAACCCTTATTTACGCCACGACCATCAATGGAACACTCACGGAATATAATCGCGATAGTGGACTTACACGCCCTATTATGCCTTACCCTGAATATGTGTTTGGTAGAAATGCACGTGATCAAAAGTACCGCACCAACTGGAATGCTCCGGTAATAGTGTCAAAGCATGATCCTGACACCGTTTACTACGGCACGCAGATGATCTTAAAAACCACAGATCGCGGTGTGAACTGGCAAGAAATTAGTCCAGACTTAACCCGTAACGAGCCTGAAAAGCAGGGGCTGAACGGCGGGCCGATCACTAACGAACAAGCCGGGGCTGAATACTACAATACGGTTTTCTATATTGCCGAATCGGCAGTTAACAAAGGCGAGCTTTGGGTTGGTGCTGATGATGGTAAGCTTCACATAACCCGTGATGAGGGCAAAAACTGGAAAGATATTACCCCTCATAAAAAAGAAGCGCAGGTCAATGCCATAGAACTAAGCCCTCATGCACAAGGCAGAGCTTACGTTGCGGTAGCAGGCTATAAATTAAATGACTATACGCCATACATTTACAAAACCGATAACTACGGCAAGCGCTGGAAGCGTATTGACGAAGGCCTACCAGAGGACGCCTTTGTTCGAGTAGTGCGTGAAGATACAGAGCGCGAGGGCATGCTGTTCGCGGGTACAGAAAGCGGTATGTTTATTAGCTTCGACGACGGTAAGCATTGGCAAGAATTAGACTTAAACCTGCCGCCTGTGGCGATTACCGATATGCAGGTTAAAGGTGATGATCTGGTTGTTGCCACGCAAGGTCGAGGCTTTTGGATCTTGGACGACATAGCGCCGCTGCGTGAAGTGCATAAATCACTGGCTGAAGAAACGCTGTTTCAGTTTGAACCTGTAGATGGCGTTCGCTTGCTATCTGGCGGTGGCATGACTGACCAGCCTCAAGCGAAAAACCCGCCACGTGGCGCTACCTTCCGTTATTACCTCAAAGACGCGCTAGAAGAAGAGCAAACGCTGCGCATTGATATATTCAATGCCGATAACGAGCTTGTTCGCACACTGTCATCTGCACCGAGTGAATTTGAAAAGTGTGCGAAAGGTAACGAAGATGTTCGCAGCCCTGTTAAATTCAAGCACCCTCCAACGAAAGCGGGCTACAACGAATTTGTCTGGGATCTTCGCCGTGAGCCGTTGAACTGCATCGAGAATGTAAAACTGTTTGGCGGTTGGAACGGCGCCCGTGTTATGCCTGGAGACTACAAAGCGAAAATCACAGTAGGTGAACAGGCGCAAACCCGCGCGTTTAAAGTACTTCCAGACCCAAGAGAAGAAGCTGATAAAGCGCAGCTTCAAGTGGTTGAAAAGAGCATTCAGGCTACGGAAACCTTACTGAATGATTTGTTTGCACACCTGCAAAAAGCCCGTGATGTGCGAGCACAATTAAACGGTGTGTCTGAAGATAACGTAATGCTGGCAAGCGATGTGTCGGCTTCAATCGAGCGCATTATTAGTGCCATCGATGACTGGGAAGCGTTGGTTATTCAGCCCAAACATCAAACTTTTGAGGATGACATTAACTGGCCCAATATGCTCGACAGACAAGTCCGTTTCTTGATGGATAACTTCGACAGAACGGGCGCGCCTGCACAAGCTGGTGCACTAAAACGGTTGGAAGACTTAGAGTCAAAGTGGCAGCAGTATAAAGTGCAGCTAGAAACCTTGTTTGGTGAGGAAGTGAAACCGTTGAATGATAAACTATCTAAGCAAGGCGCGTTTGATTTAGAGAGTTTGTAAGGGCTAGTACAATTTAGCAGATATTTACTTTAATTTTAGCCCCGCTTCTAGCGGGGCTTTTTACTGGTCTAAACACATCGCGTGTTAATGCAATTTACTATTTTTAATATACAATCGCGCTCGTTAACTTCAAATTCTTAGCGGTACTCATGTATATAACTTATCGAAACACTGTCCCTCTCGTTTTTACAGCACTTACTTTTAACCCTGTTTTCGCTGAAGCAAAGTCAGAAAACTCTGCTGTTGAAAGTCGTCAGGAGAAGACTCCGCTAGAAGTTCGCCAAAGTGAGCAAACATCTAAAACAACAGGCGATATACTTAAGCTAGAAAAAATTACCATTGAAGGGGCGGCGACGGCGAATAACAAACCAGTAGGCACGTTTAATTCACCTATTTCAAATTTAGAGTACGACCCACGTGTCGATTTGCAATCAAGGAACATGGCAGAAGCGCAGGCTGACGTCACCATTCGCGGCGGTATATTCGAAAACACGGGGTTTCGCATAGGAAGCGCAACGCTTATTGACCCGCAAACAGGGCACTATTTCGCTGAAATTCCCATTGCACCAGAAATGCTGACGAAACCGCGTATTTTCACGGGCGTCGATAACGCGCTTTACGGCGTAAATAGCTCAGTAGGTACGGTGTCTTACGGCTGGCGCCCTATCCAAACAGCAGGCAGTGTGTCACTAGGTGTGGGCAATAATAACTTCAATCTGCAGCGTGTACACGGTGCAGTAAAGCACGCGCTTGGTGATTTACCCGGTTGGACTGTTGGGGTTGAAGGGGAGTATTCTCGCTCTGAAAGTGATGGCACTATTGCTAATGGCGATCATAATTTCGAACGCGCGTCGGGGCGTATTCAGCTTGCAAGTAATGACTCACAAACCGACGTGTTTTATGGCTTTCAGCAAAAGTTTTTTGGCTGGCCTAACTTGTACACGCCTTTTAACGTGAACGAAACGGAAGACATTCAAACCCGTTTGGTCATGCTAAATCACAAACAGCGCTACGGCGAAGAGGGTATGAAAAATACCTTTGAGGTTTCTGCTTACTACAGAGAGAATGACGACCATTACGTGTTCTCACGTGAAAACCCTGAAGCGTTTCAGGCGTTTCACGAAACCCAAGTGACGTCATTGGCGTTTTCAGGTACTCATAATGTATCGCAAGAATTCGGAATCAACTACGCAGCACAGCTTACTGCAGACGACATTACATCAACTACGCTAGAGAATAATTTCACCTCTCGCGACTACTACAAAATAAGCCTAGTGCCCGAGTATCGCACGCAGTTGAACAGCAATGAATCGCTTACCATTCGCTTAGGTGGGGCGTTTGACGATACGAATCGCGACGACGACCGACTGTCTTTTGTGGGTGATATCAGTTGGCTTACCCAAACAGAGATCAATGCCTCGCGTACGCTCTATCTTTCATATGCAGAGGCGACGCAGGTGGCTGGCTACACTGCTGTCGGCGGCAGCACCACAAGCG